>NZ_JBKFAO010000022.1:0-40670 GCF_053345695.1 Paenibacillus sp. D51F
CGCAGCCGGCGCGGCGGCATCGCGGCGCGGTCCGCGGCGCTCGCCGCCGGAGCCTTGGCGCTTGCCGCCGCCCTGGCGTCCGCCCTGCGGGCTCTGGCGCGAGCCGCGCCGCTCGGTGGCGGCTGCGGCTTCCCCGGCCCCGCCGGCTTCCGCAGCGGCTTCGCCTTGCTTCGCATCGGATCCGTCGGCTTGATCGTTGCCGCGCTTGCCGGAAGAGCGGTCGCCGCGGCCGCGCCGATCAGCTGCCGGCGGACGGCTGTAGCTGTCCTCTTCGAATCGGCGCACGCCAGGCACGATCACGATGTCGTCCGGACCCGGCTCCTCGGGAGGAGCGTCCGGATCGGCGCTGAGCGGCTCCTTCAGCTCCAAGATGAAGTAAGCGCACCCGAAATTGCAATATTCATTGACATATTCCATGATGGCGGAAAATGCGGTATCCCGGTTCGCTTTGGGGCTATCGTCCCGATAGAAGCCCTTGAGCCTCAGCTGGCTGTAGCCCCAGTCGCCGAGAATATAATCGTAGCGCTCCAGGATGTCGCTGTAGCGATCGCGGAACACCTCCGCATTCCAGGCGGTTTTGTGCTCATGGATAAGCTCGTACTTTCTCGTGCCGACGAATATCAAGTCCGTACCCTCCTCGCGGGCAGGCGGCTGCTGCTTAGACGCCTGCAGCCGCTCCAGTTGCGGATTTCACCTGTTCATGCGCATGGTAGGAGCTGCGCACCATAGGACCGGATTCCACGTGGCTGAAGCCGCGCGCCATTCCTTCTTCCTTGAGCTGCTTGAACTCGTCCGGATGCACGTAGCGTTCGACAGCCAAATGATTCGAGGACGGCTGCAGATACTGGCCAAGTGTCAGGATATTGCAGTCCACGGCGCGCAGATCGTCCATTGAAGCCAGTATTTCTTCGTATTTTTCTCCGACGCCCAGCATGATGCTGGACTTGGTCGGAATGTCGGGATTCATTTCCTTGGCGCGCTTCAGAAGCTCCAGCGAACGGGCATATTTGGCGCGAGCCCGGACGCGGTCAGACATGCGCTCGACCGTTTCGATGTTGTGGTTGAGGATGTCCGGCTTGGCGTCCATGACCGTCTGCAGCGATTCCCGCTTCCCGAGAAAATCGGGGATGAGGACTTCGACGCTGCAGAGAGGGAGCCGCTTGCGGATGGCTTTGATCGTCTCGGCGAAAATCATCGCGCCGCCATCGGAGAGGTCATCGCGTGCAACGGAGGTGACGACGCAGTGGCGCAGTCCCATCTGCTCCGCAGCTTCCGCCACGCGCTCGGGCTCCTGGAGATCGAGCTCCGTCGGCAGGCCCGTCTTGACCGCGCAGAAGCGGCAGGCGCGCGTGCAGATATCGCCCAGAATCATGAAGGTAGCCGTGCGGTTGGCCCAGCATTCGTAAATATTGGGGCAGCGAGCTTCCTCGCATACCGTATGCAGCGTCTTGGAACGCATCATATCTTTAAGCTCAGCATAGTTGCCGTCCGTCGACAGCTTGATCTTCAGCCATTCCGGCTTCGGGAGCTTCGGCTTGGGAGCTCTCGTACTCATGAAATCCCCTGCTTTCCTGTAAATAGCTCATAAATCGCGTATAAGGTACGATACCGTCAAACTGTCATCTATTATAACATGTTTCGGATAAAAACCAATCGCCGTGCAGAACCTAGGGCAAAGCTTCATTTTGCCGTGGAGGAGGAATACCGTGTTGAAAATAATGATGTTCGCGGCGGCCTCTATTTTGCTGCTGTCCGCAGGCGCCGGAGCCGTATCCGCCGCAGCCGTGCCGGAATCCGCCGGGCAGGATCAGGCTGTGGAAGCGTCCTACAATGAAGAGCGCAAGCCGGTATACGCCCGGATGGCTCTCCTTACCGGACTGGCATGGGAGCAAGTCGCCGCCCTCGACCAATACGAGCGGACACTCGGCAAAGCCCGTCCCAAATCAAGGCCAAAATTAGGGAAATGGGCTGGCGTATATGTAACCCCGGAGCAGTGGACGGGCGCTCTCAACCCCGATGTCGACGACCGCAATCCCGATTCCATCCTCGTCTTTGGCGGAATAGGCAAGGACGGGGACGGAGACGGGAAGGCCGATCCGGCCAGCGACCTCGATCTGCTGTACTCCCAATCGGCCGCGATCGCCAAATATGGAACAGCACCGGACGATTTCGTCATCGGCGTGTGGGAATACTACCACAATATCCGGGCCGTCCAGCGGGTGAGCCAGTTCGCCCAGCTATACAAGACATACGGCAGGGTTGATCTGTCCGGAAGCGCGTTTCCCGTTCCCGTTGGAACCAATTATTCCTATCGCAGCACCTGGGGCACCGCGCGCGGCTGGGGAGGCCATCGGATTCACGAAGGAACGGATATTTTCGCCGACTACGGCCTTCCTGTACGAAGCACCTGCTACGGCATCGTGGAGAACATGGGCTGGAACAATTACGGAGGGTGGAGAATCGGAATCCGCGACGCCGAGAACCGCTACCACTATTACGCCCACCTGTCCGGCTTCGACAAATCGCTGAAAACCGGACAAGCCGTGACGCCCGGCCAGACGCTCGGCTGGGTCGGCAGCTCCGGATACGGCAAGCCCGGCACATCGGGAAAATTCCCGCCGCATTTGCATTACGGCATTTATCGTGACCGAGGCATGGTGGAATGGGCATTCGACCCATATCCGCTGCTGAAGCAGTGGGAACGGCAGGAGTTAAAAGCCAAGAAGGCGAAAGGGAAATGATCCAGCAAACAAAGCAGGCGGAAGGCTCTTTAGCCTTTGCCTGCTTTGTTTTGTTGGTCCGCCAATAGTTACGGCTCGCTAATGCCGTTGGCTGAATCTGGAGTCAGCGAATCCGGAGCTTCTCCTTGGATGGTTATGTCCCCCACTCGCTCAATGCTGCCCGGAGCCGCCGCCCGTGTCCGGGTCCGTCGGGATGGGAGGCAGGGCGAGAGCAGGCGCGGAAGCTTTGGCGTCGCCGACCGGATTGCCTTTGCCATCGTAATAATAGCTTGGAACATCGCCGACTACCATCAGATAAGAGACCGGGATTTCCGTCTCCAGAGACTGGGAGCTGGAATCGAACGGAATGATGACGGACAGCTCGGTTTTGATCCGGATATAGACTTCAACCAGAACCATATTGATGCCGGCATCGCTTTTGCGAGTGCCCAGCTCTACCTGAGCGTCTCCGAGCGGCTCGAAGCGGATCGGAATGCGCGGACCGAAGGAAGCAAGCAGCGCGCTTCCGAAAGCCTGGCCGATCGGAATGCCTTCCTTGAATTTGTCGCTGCCCTTCAGCGTGCTCTGCACCGTCTGGACCGTTTGCGCGGTTATTTTCATATGCTCGTTGTAATTCATCATGAAAGCGGCTATCTTGCCGTTGTCGCCTGTCTTCCAATCGATCAGGTTCTGCAGATCCGTTCCGGAAGCCACCTGCTCCGTAATCGCCTTGTTGATCGCTTCGGTCATGATCTGCTTCACCTTGATCTGCGCCACTCTCATCAGAGGGGGCTGAAGCTTCCTTTCGACGAACACGTAAGCGTTCACCGTGCCGGCCAGAACGAGAAGGGCCAGGAACAGCAGCCACCACCGTTTGCGGATTCTGCGCGGATGGGGAACGGATGGAGGAGTCCACCCTTGAACTCGGGCAATGCTTATTCTCCGTGAGGTCGTCCGGGCCGACGGCCTCCACTGCGCGGACGGCTTGGAAGCTCCCGGCCTCCAGCCTCCAGAAGCACGCGGCTTGGCCATGCGCATTCGTTTGGCCGGAGCAACCGGCATTTTCCATCTGACTCGCCTTCCCCATCGGGCCACTGGCCATCCCTCCCGGCTTCGTTCGCTTTTGCTACAGCCTATGCGTACAAGGCCGCAATCAGAAGGACAATGCAGGGATTTCAGCATGAAGATCGCTCAGCCATCGAGGAGAGAAAATTCAATCCAGCCCTCGCCAAAAGAAAAAAGGCCAGCCGACCGGCTGGCCTGGTCAGAGACGAAAAGTCCCTGCCTGCAAGCCGGCTGGCCTAGTTAGAGACGAAAAGCCCCTGCCTGCAAGCTGCAGACAGGGGCTTGCCCGGGATCATCGCCGCCAGCCTGAACAACTGGCAGTCCATTTTTAACGGCTGCCGCCCTCATTCATAGACAGCGAAGCGATGTACGGGATTTCCGAAAGCCGGGCTAGATGCCGCATTTTCATCGTCGCCGGACAGACGGGAGGCAAGATCCTTGAACCAGCCCTCGTCCTTGGTCATCAGCGCCAGCTCGATCAAGCTCCTCAGTTCCGCTTCGGTTGCAGGCTCATGGACATCCAGCTTACGCACCTTCGATGTCCTCGCCCCGACCTTTTTGCCGATGATGCGTTCGCGGTCGCTCTGGGTAACGTGGATCCGGCAGGTGTCGGAGTCGACCGAATCGATATAACCGATGAAGCGTTCATCCATGACTGTGGTCCCGCTGACCCAATCCCCCATGCCGATAAGGTAATCTACTGAACTCATTTTCCCATGCCTCCCCAGAATCTATATTCAAAAAAGTGACAGTTAGCTCGTAAAACAGCTCCGCATCAGCGCCTGGCAGCCTAGCCTAGCGCTGCGGTCTGGGCGGACTTGATGCGGTCCAGCACGTCGCGGATCGTCATGCTTTCCAGATGCTGAAGCAGCTTCTCCTCGGTCTCCATGAAGATGACGTCCATGACGCTCGCCATATTGCAGGCGACAAGGCAGTCTCCTTCTACGGTACCGGAGCACCACGAAGGCTTCATCGTTCCGATGGAGGTCGCCCGATAAATTTCGGCAAGCGTTACGCTCTCCGGGCTGCAATGAAGGATATAGCCGCCGCCCAGCCCTTCCTTGGTCACGACGTAATTCCGCTTTTTCAAGCAGCTCATCACCTTGCGGACTCGGGAGGGATGCGTATTCACGTTGTTCGCAATCGCTTCGCTCGTCGCCATCCGGTCAGGACGGTATGCCAGATAGACGAGGCTATGCACGGCAATCGTGAATTCACTGTTCATCCATATCCTCTCCCCTCTGCAAGCTTACTGTTATTCTACAGGTAACAGTTGTCGAAGTCAACTGAATCAGCAAAGCCGATTCAATGGCCTATGCGCAGCTGCTGTCGCTCACAGGAGCGTTCAAGCCGAATCTCGTCCAACACCCAGCCGGCGGTAATTGAAGAAGTTTGGATGCCAAGCATTCGTTTTATTGACGCTGCGAGCATAATTCGAATTGGAATTATACAAAATTAAATTGTTGCAGAAATTTTAATTGAATTCTATACTATTGTTGAAATATGGAAGCGTATTCAGAAAATCTGAAAGGAGGTGACTCCGCTTATCGAATCGCCTTGAGGCGCAGCCGCCGGCTTCTCATCGAAAGCAGCCGCTGCCGATTTAAAGTCAGCAGCATGATTCGGCATTTAAGCCAAGGCATGGCCAATCAATCTTCAGGAGGTTTTGTAACGTGTCCATTTCCCGCTCCGCCTGGCTGTGCGCTATTGCGCTCATTCTGATCTCTATCGCGCTCGGAGCCGTCAACTCCCCTTCCGCCAAAGCCGCAACGGTCAATCTGGCGCTTGGCAAGCCGGTTACGGTCTCCTCGGTCCAAAGCTCCGAATACGGCGGCTCCAACGCCGTCGACGGCAATACATCCACCCGCTGGTCGTCCAATACGAACGATCAGCAGTATATCATCGTCGATCTCGGCGCGGCCCGCTCCATCTCCAGCGTCGTGCTGCGCTGGGAAGCCGCTTACGCCAAAGGCTTCCAGATTCAAACCTCGAACGACAATGCGACCTGGACGACCGTCTACTCCAATTACAGCGGCACAGGCGGCAACAGCACGATCACCTTCTCCGCCAACGCCCGCTATGTGAAAATGTACGCCTTCACCCGCGCGACCGCCTACGGCTACTCCCTTTATGAATTTGAAATTTACGGCGACGATGGCGGCAGCTCTTCTGCAGGAAATCTCGCCCTCGGCAAGCCGGTCTCTGTCTCCTCGACTGAGGATTCCACCACTCCGGCCTCCTATGCGGTCGACGGCAACGCTTCCACACGCTGGAGCTCTTCCTATGCCGACCAACAGTACATCTATGTCGATCTCGGCTCCCAGCAAAGCATCGCCAAAGTCGTGCTGAAATGGGAAGCGGCTTATGCCAAGCAGTTCCAGGTCCAGACCTCGACCGACAACAGCTCCTGGACGACCGTTTACTCCAATTACAGCGGCACAGGCGGCACCAATACGATCACCTTCTCTCCCACGACAGCCCGCTACGTCAAGGTATATCTGATCCAGCGCGCTACGACCTACGGCTTCTCCCTCTATGAATTCGAAGTCTACAGCAGCGCAGGGGGAGGCGGCGGCACCGGCGTCGCGGCCGTCAAGCAGCGCGTTCTGGATTACCTGAACGGAATCTCCGGCAACCATACGATCGTCGGCATCGAGAACAAAAACGCCGGCACGCCGACAAGCGACAGCAACACCGTCGCGTCCATCGCCGGACGCACGCCATCCTTGTGGGGCGGCGACTTCGGCTTCGGCAGCGGAGCCGTCGACAAGCGCCAGACGATGATCAACGAAGCCAAAAACCAGTTCAACAAAGGCGCGCTCGTCACCCTGATGTATCATGCCTGCGCGCCGACCCGCGACGAATATTGCAGCTGGGACGACATCGGCGGAGCGAACCCGGCCAAGCTGACCGACGCCCAATTCACCCAGCTCACGACGCCGGGAACGAGCCTGTACAATGCGTGGATCGGCCGCCTCGACACGTTGTCGACGTATTTGCAGGACCTGGAGAACAACAATGTCGTCGTTCTGTTCCGTCCCTTCCACGAGATGAACCAATGCGTCTTCTGGTGGTCCTGCCACAAGGGGTCGAACGGAACCGCCAAGCTGTACCAGATCACCCATGATTATTTGACGAATACGAAAGGACTGGAGAACATCATCTGGGTTTGGAATATCCAGGACTTCTCCAATCTCAGCACGGAAATCGACGCCTACAATCCGGGTACTTCCTATTTCGATATCGCTTCTCTGGACGTCTACAATACGGGGTATACCACGACGAATTACAATACGATGCTGCGAGTGTCGGGAGGGAAGCCGATCGCGATCGGAGAATGCCAGTTCATGCCTTCCGCTTCGCTGCTCGCCAGCCAGAACAAATGGATTTACGCCATGCTCTGGCCGGACTTCATCGAGGACAATCGAAGCACGCTCCCGGGCATTTACGCTGCCGCCAACGTGCTGACGCTCGATGAGATGCCGGGCTGGAAGTAATCATGCGCATCGCCTCTCCAGCAATTGAATGGACGTAAAACGTCCGGACACAAACTTTCTCCTTGCCTTCAGGCCCGCGCATGCGGGCCTGTTCGGCTTGGACTTCATTTTCGCGCAAGAAACCGAAGCTACAAAGCACTGCCCGACTGCCCAAAGCCTTGCCGCTGGAGCCAAAGTCCGCAAACTGCATGCCAGCTCGCCACATGTGGATCTTCATCCGCGAGGCCCATTCCGTGCCGTCCCTTTTCATAGACATGCAGGTCGAACGGCACGCCGGCGCGGCTGAGAGCGGCAGCAAACAGCAGGCTGTTCTCTACCGGGACGGCGCCATCGTCGGATGTATGCCAAAGAAACACTGGCGGAGTGTCTGCGTTTACTTGAAGATTCGGACTGAGCCGTTCCACCAGCGCCGGATCGGGATCAAGGCCGAGCAGATTGATGCGAGACCCTTCGTGGGTATAGGCGAGGTCCATCGAGATGACCGGATAGCAAAGGATGGCTGCGTTCGGCCGGCTCGATATCCGGTCCTCCGGATCCTGAGCATCCGGCTGTCCGTCATCGTACAGAGTCGCCGCGGTCGCGGCGAGATGCCCGCCCGCGGAGAAGCCGAGCACGCCGATTCGATCCGGCTCGAGGCCCCATTCCGGCGCATGATGACGTACATGGCGAATAGCCCGCTGCACATCGTCCTGCGGGGACGGATAGGTATAAGGCGCGACTCTATAACGAAGCACAAAAGCAGAGATGCCAAGAGTGTTCAACCATAGAGCGATCGGTTCGCCTTCATGCTCCGCCCGCATCCCATAACCGCCGCCAGGGCATACAACGACGGCGCTTCCAGCTCCCTCAACCAGGTAAGGCGCCAGCGCCGGACGGTCTTCCTCGCCGTCGCCAGCCGCCAGCGGCGCTCCGGACGGCCATAATTCAATCATCTGGCGATTGTCGCTCCTCACAAGCCATCTCTCCTTTTTTCTCCTGCAATATCATGGTTCTACTTAAGTAGAGACAATTGAAATTCGTTCTTGCATGAAGCTGTTTCCCCGCGAGTCTTTCCCAACCTGGTCTATTGAAACCAATCCGGAAACTTCCGCTGCAAATAGGCCAGCTTGGCCTCCGTCTGCCTCGACCCGCCGCCCTCGTGGCCATTGAACGGATAGATGTTCATTTCCTTCTCCGTCCGAATCCGGTTATAGGTTGCGAAATACATCTGCGGCGGACAGACCTCGTCCTTGAGGGCGACCGAAGCGAGCACCGGACAATGGATGCGGTCGGCCATGTTCATCGTGTCGAAGTAGCTCAGATTGTCCAGGACGAGATCCGTCTGCTCCGGATGCCGCTTCAAATATTCCGTGACGCCGCCGAAGGCGCCATGGCAGCCCTCGACGCGGGCCTCTAGATTGCTGTTGCTCGGAACGTCGACCAGGACTGCCGCTGGCCGGTCGTCCAGAGCCGACACCGCCATCCCGAGCGCCCCGCCCTGGCTGACGCCTTCGATGACGATGCGGGCGGGATCGATCTCCGCCTGGGCGCAGGCGAAGTCGATCGCCTTGAGGCAGTCCATATAGGCATGCCGATAGTAGTATTCCATCTTGTCATGGACGCCTTTGACGGCGACGTTCCCGACAAAGCCATGCGTATAGGAGGCGCTGTTCCCGGTCGGTCCGCCCTGGTCGCGGCAATCGACGGAGAGCACGGCAAGGCCCATCATCGCCCAATGCATATGATCCGACGGCTCGCCTCTGCTTCCCGAGAAGCCATGATAATGGATGAGGCAGGGATAGCTTTCCTTCTTCAGAAAATGCGGAACGATCAGCCATCCCCGGATGGAGGTCTCGTCCATTCCGTTGTAAGAAATATCGTAGACGCCGACATGCCGGCTCGGATAGTCGATCTGCGTCCGCTGCGGCTGCAGCGGCACCGCCTTGGCCTGATTCAGAGTCTGATACCAGAAGGCGTCGAAATCTTCTTTTTTGGTCAGCTCGGGCAAATAGCCGTAGAGCTCCTTGGTTGCTTTTTCGATATAACCCATACTGACTTGATGCTCCCTTCGCAATCGATAACCATCGTCGCTTTCAACATTCGACTCCTGCGCCGCGAGTCCTCCTTGGCAGCAGCTTCAGCCGCATGGAGCGTTGCGGGATCGACAAAAAAATCGCCCCTCCAACCTCATCTCGAGGGGAAAGGCGATTCTGATCATGGAGCGCCCCGTCAGGCCAAATGGCAGGCCACGTAATGCTCTCCGCCCATATGGCGGAACTCCGGCACCTCAAGCTTGCAGCGCTCGACGGCCAGCGGACAGCGCGTATGGAATTTGCAGCCGGACGGCGGGTTGGCGGGATTCGGAATATCCCCCCGCAGCACGATCCGCTCCCGCTTCAGCTTCGGAATCGGCACCGGAACCGCGGACAGCAGAGCCTTCGTATACGGGTGGAGCGGCGTGAGGAACAGCTCGTCCCGCGTGCCCGTCTCCATCATCGAGCCGAGGTACATGACCCCGATCCGGTTGCACAAATGCTCCACCACGCTGAGATCGTGGGAGATGAACAGATAGGAAAGGTTCCTCGTCTCCTGCAGATGGCGGAACAGGTTGATGATCTGCGCCTGGATGGAGACGTCGAGCGCCGACACCGGCTCGTCCGCGATGATGAGATCCGGATTCAGCGCGAGCGCGCGGGCGATGCCGATCCGCTGGCGCTGCCCGCCGCTGAATTCATGCGGCAGCCTGTCGATATGGTACGCCGACAGCCCGCAGGACGCCAGAACCTCCTGCACCCGATCGCGGATTTCCTCCCTCGGCACCAGGCCGTGGTCCAGCAGCGCCTCGCCGATGGCATCGCCGATCCGCACGCGGGGATTGAGCGAGCTGTACGGATCCTGGAAGATCAGCTGCAGCTCGGGGCGCAGCCTGCGGAGCTTCTCGGACGGAAGATCATACAGATTCTGCCCCTTGAAGCGGACTTCGCCATCCGTTTTTTCCGTCAGCCGCACGATCGTTTTGCCGACCGTGCTTTTGCCGCTGCCGGACTCGCCGACAAGCCCGAACGTTTCGCCCGGAGAGATCGTCAGGCTGATGTCGTCCACCGCCTTGACATGTCCGACGGTGCGGTTCAGCACCCCGGCCTTGATCGGAAAGTATTTCTTCAAGTTCCGCACTTCCAGCAAAGCCTCAGACATGGGCCAGCGCCCCCTCTTCATACAGCCAGCAAGCCGTTTTCTGGCCTTGCCCGACATCCTTCAGCTTCGGCTCCTGGGTCACGCAGATCGCCATGCAATGCTCGCAGCGATCGTGGAAGTAGCAGGATTCCGTCAGCTCGAGCGGATTCGGAACTTGTCCGGGAATGGAATAAAGCGTGTCCTTGCGCTGGTTGATGATCGGCTTGGACTTCAGCAGTCCTTGCGTATACGGATGCTTCGGATGGTTGAACAGCTCGACGACCTCGCCTTCCTCGACGACCTTGCCGGAATACATGACCACGACGTAGTCGGCCATCTCCGCGACGACGCCGAGATCATGCGTGATGAGCAGGATCGACATCCCGCCTTCATCCTTGAGGCTGCGCAGCAGGTCCAGGATCTGAGCCTGGATCGTTACGTCAAGAGCGGTCGTCGGCTCGTCGGCGATCAGCAGCTTCGGTTCGCAGGACACCGCGATCGCGATCATGACGCGCTGCAGCATGCCGCCGCTCAGCTCATGCGGATACGATTCCATGATCTGCTCCGGCCGCGAGATTCCGACGAGAGCAATAAGCTCGATCGCCCGCGCCCGCGCCTCCTTCCGGCTCAGCTTGCGATGCTCCATCAGCGGCTCGACGATCTGCTCGCCGATCTTGAGCACCGGATTGAGCGAAGACATCGGCTCCTGGAAGATCATGGCGATATCGTTGCCGCGCACGGTGCGCAGTTCGCTCGCCTTCATGGCAAGCAGATCGCGCCCGTCGAATTCGATGGCGCCTCCGACGACTTTGCCGGACGGGCCTTCCACCAATCCCATGACCGACATCGCCGTAATGCTTTTGCCGCAGCCGGACTCGCCGACGATGCAGACCGTTTCGCCGGCCCGCACATGCAGGCTGACTCCGTCGACGGCCCGCACCGTGCCGGCTTCCGTGCTGAAATGCGTTTTCAGTTGCTCGATATGCAGCAAGTCTTTCACGACCCGCACCTACCTTCCCTTTTTCGGGTCCAGAACGTCCCTCAGTCCGTCACCGAAAATATTGATGGCGACTACCGTCACGAAGATGGAGAGACCCGGCGGAATCCACAGCCAAGGACGCTTCTCGAAATCGATCATGTTGTTGGCCGCGTCGATCATGTTGCCCCAGGTCGGAGTCGGCGGCGTGACGCCGAGGCCGAAGAAGCTGAGTACGGATTCGCTGAGAATCGCGCCGCCGATATTCAGCGTGGCGATGACGATCAGAAGCGGCACCAGATTGGGAAACAGATGGTTGAACAGCTTGCGGCGGCTGCGCAGGCCGAGCACCGTCGTCGCCTGCATGAACTCGCGTTCCCGGAGGCTGAGGATCTGGCCCCGGACCATGCGGGCCAGGCCCGGCCAGCCGACGATCGCCAGCATGATCATGACGATGTACATCCGGTAGTCGGGAGGAACCTTCCATTCCGAGAGGAGCGCTCCTGCGATGAAGAGCAAGGGAAGGCTGGGAATCGTCAGCAGCAGATCCGCGATCCGCATGATGATCTGATCGGCTACGCCGCGGTAATAACCTGCGATGATGCCGAGCAAGCCGCCCAGCAAGACGGACAGCACCATGGATGCCAGTCCTACCGTGAGCGAGATGCGGCCCGCCTGGAGCACGCGGGTCAGCACATCCCTGCCGAGCGCGTCGGTGCCGAGCCAATGCTTGGCGCTGGGAGCCTTGTTCATCAGCGCCATATTGATCTTGTTGTCCGCGTACGGAGAGAACATCGGGCCGAGGAAGCAGACCGCAAACATGAAGACGACGACGGCGAAGCCGAATACGGCCAGCTTGTTCTTCAGAAGCCTGCGGAGCGAATCGCCCCAGAGCGAGGATTTCGCCGCCGCTTTCGCTTTCGCCTTGCCCGGTCCGGCGAGCTCGCCTTTTGCAAGTGACATGGATGGCAGCCTCCTTCCTATAGTTTGACGCGCGGATCCGCCACGCGGTACAGAATGTCGGACAGCAGCGTTCCGATGACGGTCAGAACGGCCAGGAACATCGTGAAGCCCATGAGCAGCGGATAATCGCGCAAGCCGAACGACTTCATGTACAGCTGGCCGATGCCCGGCCAGTTGAAGATGCTCTCGATGATGAGCGAGCCTCCGAACAGAGCCGGCAGCTCGAAGCCAACGAGCGTGATCGCCGGCAGCAGGGCGTTGCGCAGCGCATGGGTGAACAGCACCTTGCGCTCGGTCAGCCCTTTGGCCCGTGCGGTACGGATATAGTCCTGCTTGAGGACATCGATCATGTTGCTGCGGAAGTATCTCGTCAGAGAGCCAAGGCCGAGCAGCGTCATGACGGCGACCGGCAGCGTCATATGGCGGAGCACCTCAAGCGCATAATCCCATCCGGCCGCATTGCTGCCTGTCGTCGTGATGCCTCCCGGCGGCAGCCAGTGGAGATCGACCGCGAAAATCTTGATCAGGAACAGGCCGATGAAGAAAGACGGAATCGACATCGCTCCGAATATGACCAGCATGACCAGCGTATCGAACCAGGAATACTGCTTGTACGCCGCGATGACGCCGATGACGACGGCGATGAACCAGGTGAGGAAGGTGGATACGACGGCGAGCAGGAACGAATTCCAGATATACTCGTTGAATATCGTCAGCACCGGCTTCTGCTGCGCGAGCGAGTAGCCGAAGTCGCCGTGCAGGGCGTTGCCCATCCAGGTGAAGTACCGCTCCATCAGCGGTTTGCTGAGGCCGTAAATCTCGCGCAGCTCTGCCTTCCGCTCCGGCGTCAGCTTGATGTTCCCGCTGATGAAGTCGCCTGGCGTCAGGGCATACAGCGAGAAGATCAGGAAGGAGGCTGCCAGCAGGATCAGAATCATATAGCTCAGGCGGCGGATCAAATATGTGCTCATATCGGCTCCTTAACAGGTCATCCCCTGCCGCGTTCAGTCCGGCAGGGGATGGATTCTTTTATCCGAGCATAACGATTACTGCACGTCCTTGAGCGACCATTGCGGCAGACTCGTTGCCAGGCCGTAGAACGGACTCACAGCCAAATTCTCGATCCGGGCATTGTATGCGTACACGCTCTTCTTGTAGCTTGTGAAGATGACCGGAAGCTCGTCGTTCAGCAGCTGGTAGATTTCCTTGTAGATCGCTTTGCGCTGCTCGATGTCGGTCGTCTCCAGGCCTTTTTTGTACAGCTCGGTGAATTTCGGGTTGCTGTAGCCTTTGACCTCTCCGTCCACGAACTGCATCAGGCCATCCGAAGGATCCGTAAGCATCGGCGTCGAGAAGGAGACGAGATCGTAATCCCCGCCTTCCACCTTGGAGACGAGAGAGTTGAAGTCGGCGAAGATTTCCGGCTGGAATTCCACGCCGAGCGCCTGATAGTTCTCTTTGGCTACGGCGATGAAGATATCCGTGTTCTTGCTCTTGGAGCCGAGATAATGGATCGTCAGCTTCTTGCCGTCCTTCTCGCGGATGCCGCCGGCGCCTTCTTTCCAGCCGGCTTCATCCAGCAGCGATTTCGCTTTGTCCAGGTCGTATTTGTACGGGTTGATGCCTTCTTCCGTGTACGCCCACGAGATCGGGGACGAAGGAATGTTGGCGATGCTGCCCGCTCCCTGCGCCGCATCCACGTAGATGCTTTGACGGTCGAGGCCGTAGGTCAGCGCCTGGCGCACCTTTTTGTCCTTGAGAGCTTCATGCTCCAGATTCACCTGCAGATAACCGTAGGTGCTTGGCGTATACGGAACGATATTCACGAATCCGAGAGACTTCAGCTTGTCGATGTTTTCCTGGGTGGCGCTGAAGGAGGCATAGTCGACCTCTCCGGTTTCCAGGTACTGCCAAGTGTCGCCTTCGGATGTTTTGTAGATGAAATTCGGCGTTTTCGGCTTGTCGCCGTAGTAGTTCTCATTGGCTGCGAAGCGCACTTCCTGCCCAGGCGTGAACTTGACCAGCTTATAAGGCCCGGTGCCGACCGGAGTGGCGCTCAACGACTTCATATAGCCGGTGTCGCCTTGTTTGTAGTCCTTGCCGTAGTACGCCTTGGACAGCACATCGCCGCCGAGCGTCGTCAGCGCGGCTGCATTGGCCTTCTCCAGCGTGACGCTGATCGTCTGCGGATCCGCGACCTTGATGCCTTCGATCGAAGCGGCCTTGCCTTCTTTGTAGGCCTCTGCGCCTTTGATGCCGAGCGTGTTGACCTGCGAATCGCCGTCATAGGACTTGTCGTTCAGGATCGTCCAGGTGAAGGCGACGTCTTCGGCCGCAAGCGGCGAGCCGTCGCTGAACTTCAGCCCTTGGCGAAGATGGAACGTATACGTCAGGCCGTCCTCGGAGGCTTCCCATTTCTCGGCCAGGCCCGGAACCGGCTCCGCCTTGTCGTTCACGAGAACGAGCGGGGTGTACAGCAGCGAGGACACGTTGCCGTCGTAACCGCTTTGCTGGAAGTAAGGCGTGAAGGCGCCGCTCGGGTCGGTCAAGCCGACGATGATCGTGTCGGTGCGCTGCTTGGCTGTCGCCGGCAGCTTGGATAGATCGGCTGCTTGGATGACACCCGCTGCGCCGTCCGTTGAAGCGCCGCCTGCATTGTCCGCGCCAGCGTTCACGGCTGTATTCGTCGTTCCCGATGCTCCATCGGCGGCGTTGTTTACGTTGCCGCTGTTGTCCGAGCATGCGGACAGCAGCAGCGCTCCCGCCAGCAAAACGGAGATGGATGCAGAGACTTTCATTCTTTTTTTCATAAGACCCTCCCGCTCAATCGAATAGCAGAGTATAATTCCGATTGATTAAGTATGAATTACTGAATTATCCCCATTATAGGAGCCCCATCCGGTTCTGTAAAGAGAGAACTTCAAATATTTTCTCCCTACAAAGAAAAAATAAGCCATAAAAAGAACCATTCCAGTCGATCGTCACATCGAATCTAAAATGGCTGGGTGCGGCTCAGCCTCGATATAGGCCTTCAAAGCCGCCTGCATCCTCTCCAGAGTCCCTTTCCGCAGGCTGTACACGGTCAGCGTCTCCCCTTCAAAATGGGCGTGGATGAGTCCGGCGCTCCGCAGCTTGCCGACATGGTCATGCGTAATCCCCTTGGACAGCTGCAGATGCCTGACGATCTCGATGAAGCTGCGCGGCCCTCCATGCAGGTAACGGAGAATCTTGAGCCGGCTCTTCTCGCCGAGGCTTCGGATGACACGGAAATCATGGGCGGAGAGGAAGTCGTCCTCGCTCATATCGATTCTTGCGGAATAGTAGCAGATCGTAAGCCGGCGGAAATGGCTGATGATATTGACCGGCTGGAAATGCATCTGGGGAATGAGCACCAGATCCTCCAGTCCCGGCATCGCCTCGAACACGAGACCGTTGGTCGTCTCATCGACGAAAGCCTTCTTGTCCGACCCGGGCAGGACGGCTTTCCGCTCCTCCTCTACTTGCCTCAGCCTTTCCAGGATCGCCGGATCGGCCGAGTGGAAATATTGCTCCTGCCAGCGGGAGAAGACGGAAACCGTCAGCTCCCTGAACGCCGCCATATCCTCCGGGAACTGGCTGCTGTACGGCGCCATCATTTCGTACATCTCTCCTGCGCTCAGACCGCGGAGCCAAGCGACGAAGCCCGCGACGTCATCCGCCGGACACAGGTGGATCAGCAAGAAGGTGAACTTCCAGTTGGCGTCGATCGCCAGCTCGTCCAGCAGCGCGGCGAAATCCGGCGTGAGCCGATCCCTGACCTCCGCCGCCCATGAGGACGGAAGATCCAGCTTTTTATGGGATTTGCGGCATATATAAGCGTGCAGACTGCTCATCGCTTCATGCAGCGGCTTGAACATGATGTGGACTTGATAGGTCATAATGGCACGCCCTTTTTGCGCTATCCTTGAAGATACCAGTTTGGGCGTATTCTACACGAAAACCCATTTGTTCTGCAAGCCAAAAATCAGTATCATGCCAGGTAGCTTTCTTTGACCTGCTCATCGACGATGAGCTCGGACGCCTTGCCCTGCATCGTAATTTCCCCGGTCTGGATGACATAGCCCCGATCCGCGATCTGCAGCGCATGGTAGGCGTTCTGCTCCACGAGCAGGATCGTCATGCCGGACGCGTTGAGCTCCTGGATGATTTCGAAAATCTGATCGACAAGCACGGGCGCAAGCCCCATCGACGGCTCGTCGAGCAGCAGGATATCCGGCTTCATCATCAGCCCGCGGGCGATCGCCAGCATCTGCTGCTCCCCTCCGCTCATCGTGCCGCCCGCCTGCCGGTATCTTTCCTTGAGCCTGGGGAAATAAGCAAACGCCTGCTCGATCCTTTCCTTGACGACAGCTTTGTCCTTGACGGAAAAAGCTCCCATCTCCAGGTTCTCCTTGACCGTAAGCTTCGGAAAAATCCGTCTGCCTTCCGGGACGTGGGCGATGCCGGCAGCCGCGATCTGATGGGGCAGCCAGGAGGCGACCCCCTCCCCTTTGAAGCGGATTTCTCCCGAGGTTTTGACCTGTCCGCAAATCGACTTGAGCGTGGTGGACTTGCCGGCTCCGTTGGATCCGATCAAGGTGACGATTTCTCCTTCGCCGACGGTCAGAGATATTCCCTTCAGCGCTTCGATTCCTCCGTAATAGGCCTGCACCCCGTTCAGCTCCAGCAAGCTCATGCCATCATCCCCTCTTCCACGGCGCTTTTGCCCAAATAAGCCTCGATGACTTTCGGATTGTCGCGGATGGCGGCCGGGCCTCCTTCCGCGATCTTCTCCCCATGGTCGAGCACGAGGATATGCTCGGCCAGGCGCATGACCAGCTTCATGTCGTGCTCGATCAGGATGACCGTCAGCTCGAGCTCCCGCTGCATCCTGCGGATCAGCGCGGTCAGCTCAGTCGTCTCGCGCGGATTCATGCCCGCCGCCGGCTCGTCCAGGAGCAGCACCTTCGGCTTGACGGCAAGAGCCCGGGCGACTTCCAGCCTCCTTTGCGCGCCGTAAGGCAAGCTGGACGCCTCCTCGTTGAAGTGCTTTTCAAGGCCTACATACTGGAGCAGCCGGTAAGCCTCCCGCCTCGCCTCCTGCTCCTCATGCCGCACTTTGCCCAATCCCAGAATAGTGCCAGGTATCCCCGACTTGAGATGGATATGCATGCCGACCATGACGTTTTCCAGGACGCTCATGCTTCCGAACAGACGGATGTTCTGGAACGTCCGCGCGATGCCAAGCTTTGCGATCACATGCGGCTTTGCCCGTACCAAGGATTTCCCGTCCAGCTCGATGCGGCCCCCGTCCGGAACATAGATGCCGGTGATCAGATTGAAAAAGGTCGTTTTCCCTGCCCCGTTGGGACCGATGACAGCCGATATTTCTCCTTTCGGAAAGCTGTAATCAACCCCATTCACGGCAACGAGGCCGCCGAAGCGCTTCTTGAGATTTGATACCGTCAATATCGCCATGAGGCACCTCCCATCGAACGATTTACTTGCGGATTGCCGTCCTGCCGGCAGACGCCGGATAAACGCCGCTTCCCGCGACGGATTCCAGACTGACTTTGCGGTTGCGTGCCCGGATCAGGCCGTTCGGCCGGAATATCGCGAACAGGATCAAGATCAGCCCGAAAATAAGCCGCTGCATTTTGGAAGGAGACAACGCCGTAGGGATCCCGATGTAGCCGTTGTTGGATAGGGCGTTCAGCGCGCTCGTCAGCTCGGTCAGCACCTGCAGATTCAGGATCGTAATGAGGCTCGCGCCCAAAATCACTCCCGGCACGCTGCCCATTCCGCCCAGCACGACCATGACAAGAATCGTCGTGGATTCCACGAGCGTGAAGCTTGTCGGATCGATGAAGGTCTGCTTGGCTGCGAATACGACGCCCATCATTCCGGAGAAGGAAGCTCCGATCGCGAAGGCTGCCAGCTTGGTCCGGATCAAGGGGATGCCCATCGACTGCGCGGCGATCTCGTTCTCGCGGACCGCCTTCCACGATCGCCCGAGCCGGGAATGCTCCAGCCTGCGGACCGCGAAGATGACAAGGGCAAGAATCCCGATCACGATAAAGTAAAATTGATGCGGAAACGTGAACTTGAAGCCGAACAAGTCCGGCGGCTGGATGGAGGACAGGCCCATGGCCCCGTTGGTTATATTGACCGGCTTTTCCATATTGTTGAAGATGATCCGGATGATTTCCCCGAATCCAAGCGTGACGATGGCCAGATAGTCGCCTTTGACGCGAAGCACGGGCAGACCGAGCAGAATGCCGAAGATGCCGGCCATGAAGCCGCCCAGCAGGATGAAGATCCAGAAGCTGCCGCCCGGCAGCGGGAACAGGCTGCCGGAAATGAAGTTGTTCGCCTGCGCCGTGGCAAAGATGCCGTAAGTGTACGCCCCGACTGCGAAAAAAGCGACGAAGCCCATATCCAGGAGTCCGGCAAAGCCGACGACGATGTTGAGGCCGAGCGCCATGGCGACATAAATGCCGCATTGAGCCGCTACTTCCATATAAGCCTCGTGCGACGGCCCTCCGGAGGCCGCGAAGGGGATGATCAGCAGCAGCAGGATGCCGGCAGATACCCACTTGATGCCGTTTCCGAAGCCGGTGTAATACAGCAGCAGCAGCGAGCCGAGCAGCAGCAGGAAGGCGAGAACGGATTTGTCCATCAGATAGACTGCAGCGGAAGTCGCGACGACAAAAGCAGCTAGAAGCCCTGCCTGCGCGGACTTGCTGCCGGCAAGCCTCTCGCGGGTTGGATTGATTTGCATATCCGCCACCTACACTTTCTCTTTGACGGCTCTGCCGAACAGGCCCTCGGGTTTGAAGATCAGGACGATGATGAGAATGGAGAAGGCGAAGACGTCCTTGTATTCGGCTCCAAAGCTGCCGCCGGTCAGCGTCCCGAGGTTCGAGGAGGCGAACATCTCCAGAATGCCGATGACGAAGCCGCCGAACATCGCGCCGCGGATGTTGCCGATTCCGCCTAGAACGGCTGCCGTGAACGCTTTCATGCCGAGAATGAAGCCGATATAGGGATCGATCGTCCCGTACTGCTGGGCGAACAGCACGCCGGTAGCTCCGCCGAGCGCCGATCCGATGAAGAAGGTCAGGACGATGACCTTGTTCACATTGATGGACATGAGGGAAGCCGTCTCGCGGTCTTGGGCGACGGCTCGCATCGCAACGCCCCATTTGCTCCGGTTGACGAACCGGTCCAGAGCGACCATGAGCAGCAGGGCGGCGCCGAGAATGATGAGGGTGTTGGTTTTGACGGTGGCATCGCCGAATATGCTGCTGATGGAGGAGGCGCGCAGGCTCATCCGCTCCCCGTATATGGAGCTGCTGCTCACGATATAATTGCCTGTCCGCAGCTCTGCGATGAAGCGGACGACGTCCTGGAGGACGAAGGAGACGCCGAAGGCGGCAATGAGCGAGATCAGCTTCGGAGCCTTGCGCAGCGGGCGGTAAGCCACCCGCTCGATGCCCACCCCGAGCGCGCCGGTGAACATCATCGCGATCAGCAGGATGAGCAGATAGAACAGCCAGGGCGGCAGGCTTGCGGCGAGTCCCGTTCCTTGGGCAGCGAGCAGCACAGCCGTGCCGACGAAAGCGCCCGTCATGAAAATTTCTCCGTGCGCGAAATTGATGAGTTCAAGAATTCCATATACCATCGTGTAGCCCAGCGCTACGACCGCGTAGATCGCTCCGAGCGCCATGCCGTCGATCAGCACCTGGGGAAGCGTATGCAGGATGTCGTTCATCTTATGGGCTCCTCTCCGATTCAAAAAGCAGGCGCGGAACGATCCCTTGCGGGAATCGCGCACGCCTGCGCGGCATGTCCGGCAGTTACTGGCTGACCTCCGATATCATGCTGCCCGGATAGGAAGCTCCTTCGAATTTGTAAATGAACACTTTGGCGTACAGATTGTCGCCTTTGTCGTCAAAACTCACTTTGGTCGCCACGCCTTCAAAGTCCTTCGTCGCCCGCACCGCGTCGCGGATCTTCTCGCGGGCAGGCAGCTTGCCCCCGTTGTCCTCGATGCTCTTCTTGACGGCGGCCAGCATGACCGACATCGAATCATAGGCATAGACCGAGTAGCCTTCCGGCCCTTTGCTGAATTTCGCCTGATAGTTGTCCGCCCACTGTTTGTTGGACTTCGTGATGTCCCCTGCGACGGAACTGTACAAAGTGCCGGCGACATCCTGTCCCGCGATGTCCGCCATGCCGGAGGAATCCAGCGCGTCGCCGCCCATGAGCGGAGCTGTGATCCCTTTGTCCTTCGCCTGTTTCACAAGCAGGGCGCCTTCCGCATACATCCCCCCGAAGAAGATGAGATCCGGCTTCTTGCTCTGGACGGTCGTCAGCACGCCGTTGAAGTCCTTCTCCCCGACCGTAATGCCCTCGTACCCGACGATGGTTGCTCCCGCTTCCTTGGCCGCATCCCGGAAAGCTTCGGCCAGTCCTTGGCCGTAAGCCGTCTTGTCTTGTATGACGAAGATGTTTTTGGCATTCAGCGTCTTCACCGCATATTGGGCTCCGGCAGGGCCCTGGAAGTCGTCGCGCGCGACGACGCGGTTGGCCACCTTGAGCTTGCGGTCGGTGAACTCCGTCGCCGTGCTGGCGGGGGAGATCATCGGCAGATTGTATTTTTCATAGACGACGGAGGAGGGGATGGAAACGCCGGAATTAAGATGGCCGATGACGCCCACGACGGCCTGGTCGGCGCCGATCTGCTCGGCGTTGGCAACACCCTTTTTGGCATCGCTCTGGTCATCGTACGGGACCAGCTCTAGCGTAAAGCCCAGCTTGGAGAACTCGTCCTTGTGGTCGTCGAGCGACAGCTGGGCTCCGAGCTTGATCGCCTCTCCCTGAATCGAGCTTCCGCCCGACAGCGGAGACTGCGAAGCGATCTTGATGACCTGTCCGCCGCTTTTGGCACCGCCCTCTTGGTTCGATGACGAATTGCCGTTTCCGGAGCCGCATCCTGCAGCCAATGCCATCACCAGAACAATCGCGGCAAGTCCTTTTCCTTTTCCAATCCCCTTTGAATTCATTCATTGTCCTCCCGTTTCATGTAATATTACTTAACATATATATAACGAACGCAAGGTTAGTATACCTACGAAGATGAGGTTCAGCAATCCGGTGTAACCTATCATTTTACAGTTTGTAAAAAAATAATTCCCATAATAGGGAATAGAGGATTAGTTACAGAAAGTCAACCATCTATCTTTTGGAATAAAATTTCAGATAATTATTGAAACGAAGATTATTTTATTCAGTTTCCCGGTTTTGCTAGCACATCCTATCGGGACATCGAATGAAATCAACGAAAAAAAGACCCTCGCCGTCCTCCGATTCAATCAGTGACGTTGAAGGTCTTTCGCTCATGACGACTGCTTAGGGACTAGACGGTTTCAATGATGGACGAATGGCCATCCGCTGCCGCAGGAGGCTTCATTCCATCTGTATGGCCCGCGCTCCCCTGCACGCCGACCAGCTTGTATACTCTGGACTCGTAAGGCTTCAGCGCGATTCCGGCGATATTTTCTTCGGCATCCGTCAGGTAGTTGGCCAGCAGCAGCTCGGAAGGACGGAAGGCATATTCCTCAGGAAGCTGCGCGGACGCATCGACAGGGAACAGATTGCAGAGAACGAGCAGCTTCTCGTCTCCATACGTTCTCGTATAGGCGTATATCTGCGGATGGTCGGCCAGAATCAGATCGTAAGTCCCGTATACGGCGGCGAGATTTTCCGTGCGCAGCCGAATCAGGCGCTTGTAATGATGGTAGATGGAATCCGGATCTTCCATCGCCTGCTGGACGTTGATTTCCGAATAATTCGGATTGACCTTGAGCCAAGGCGTTCCGGACGTGAAGCCGCCGTTCTCTTCCCGGCTCCACTGCATCGGCGTGCGGGAGTTGTCGCGTCCGGTTTTCCAGATGATCCGCATGATCTCGTCATGGCTCATGCCGTTTTCCGTTTCGAACCGGTACAGGTTCTTGATGGCTACGTCATTGTAATCATCGATGGAAGGGAACTGGACATTCGTCATGCCGATCTCCTGGCCCTGATAGATGAACGGCGTTCCCTGCATCAGGAAATACATCGTAGCCAGCGACTTGGATGATTCCTTCCAATAGACGCTGTCGTCGCCCCAGGTGGACACGGAGCGCGGCTGGTCATGGTTTTCCAGGAACAGTGCGTTCCATCCCATTCCTTCAAGCCCTTTTTGCCAGCGGGTAAGCGTAGACTTCAGCTGCGCCAGATCGATGCCGCCGGCGACGCTCTTGTTCCATAGGCCCAGATGCTCGAATTGGAAAATCATATTGAACGCGCCTTTGTCCTCGCCGACCCATACCTCGGCATCCTGGACCTTGACGCCGTTGGCTTCGCCGACGGTTACGATATCGTATTTCGAGAACGTCTCTTGCTTCAGCTCTTCCAGGAACTCATGGATTCCCTCGCGGTTCATGTGCCCGTCGAAGGAAGGGACGTACTTCAGATTGTCGGGATTCGGCATATCCGTAAGTCCCGGAATCTTTTTGATATGCGAGATGGCGTCAACACGGAAGCCGTCGATGCCTTTGTCCAGCCACCAGTTGACCATCCCGTACAGCTCTTTGCGGACCTCGGGATTTTCCCAGTTCAGATCCGGCTGGCGGCGGGAGAAGATATGCATGAAATACTGTCCGCTCTTCTCATCGAATTCCCAGGCCGGGCCGCTGAATATGCTCTCCCAGTTGTTCGGCTCGCTGCCGTCCGCCGCAGGATCGCGCCAAATGTAGTAATCCCGCTTCTCGTTGTCCTTGCCGGAGCGCGACTCGATGAACCATGGATGCTCGTCGGAGGTGTGGTTGATGACCAGGTCGAGAATAAGCTTCATCCCTCTGGCATGCACTTCTTCCAGCAGGAGATCGAAATCCTTCATCGTGCCGAACTCCGCCATGATGTCCTGATAATCGGAAATATCGTAGCCGTTGTCGTCATTCGGCGATTTGAAGACGGGGCAGATCCAAATAATGCCGATGCCCAGCCCCTTGAGGTAGTCGAGCTTGGAGATGATGCCCTGCAGATCTCCGATTCCGTCCCCGTTGCTGTCCATGAAGGAACGCGGGTAGATCTGATAGGCCACAGCTTCTTTCCACCATTTAATGGTTGCGGTTTGCATGGTGCTTGTCTCCTCTATTATAGACCGGGATTTTCTTTGTACAAACGTTTGCATAAAAGCAATTATAGCATAATTTAAAAGAGTGGAAAAAGCCTCATTTTCATTATGGACGCTAGTTGGGGCGTCTATTCCTGCATGCGCTCCTTCAGCAGCCTGCGAAGCCTTCCCGCCAGCAGGCGGACCGCTTGGGACGGCTTGCGGTCACGCGGCCTGACAAGCTACAGGCTTAGATGAGAATCCTTCTGGATCGACCATCGCGGTTGTTCGTTCAGAACAGCACCTTGGCCGCCGGCCCCAATGCGGCAACGATCGCTTCAAGATGTTTGTCCGGATAGATGACCAGGGGCAATTGCTTCATGTCCTTCATGGTTACGGAAGCACGCGACACAAGGGGATGCTCCCTTCCGACTCCAAGCGCCATCTGGCCGACGGCGATTTTCATAAAACGATTGCCGTCAACCAGCACGGCGTCGCCTACGGCATCATCGAGGCCGGCCGAAAGGTGAAGGAACTGGGCGTCAAAGGAGCCATCATCAATACGGCATCCGTTATTCGGCTCCCTCGCTTACCCCCCCGGAACCTTCGCTTACCACGCGACGAAGGCGCCGTCATCATGATGAGCAAATCAGCCGCCCTCGAGCTTGCCCCTCATGGCATCCGCGTCATCGCCGTCGCTCCTGGAGCGTTAGATACGCTGATTATCCAAGCGGATGAATAAACTCTTTAACGAAAAGGAAAGCCTGCATTCCGCCAATAGCCGGGTTGCAGCTTTCCTTTTCGAGTGAAACTACACGTGTGTGAAAACAGCGTCGTCATAATCGCTTTACTCCAACCTGGACCCAATCCAAGAAATTTACTTATTCGTGGATTCCTCGCTTTGCCTCATTCGGACTACCGTGTCTCGTTCGTTCAATGCCAATCCCATTCCGAGCAATCGTGATTAATAGGCCCTGTTAGAGCCTCGCGAATGTAATGTAATCGACTTGGACAGGCTCTGCCGATTCGATCCGAAGTGCCCGGTTGATCTGTCCCCGGTGATATTGACCATGCAAGAGGACCTGCAACAGGATGTCCCGGACGGACGTTCGGAACGGATCCCCGCTCTGGTTCGCATAGTCGATCATATCGTCCAACTCGGATTCCTCGAGCCCTTCGATATAGACGCGAAATTGCTCGGCGTTTTCTTCGAACGTCGTCTGGATCGCCGACAGGTCTTCCGCTGCCTCCCACAACGAATATTGCGCGCTGCCCTTGCCCTGCAATCGGGACAGCCAGACTTGTTCCGCGACCGCGATGTGCCGAACCAGCTTCAGAAGGTCCTTGTTCTTCGTCTTGCTCTCCTCGAGCGCGCCCAAGATTCGTCCGTCCGCCCAGTACATGTGGTCCATCATGCTCTTGATCGTCTTCATTTCGGTCCCCTCCTCTTCGTCTCATCGATTCTCTATCGTTCATTCGAATAATGTAAGATGAAAAAGTCCTGATCAATCAAGAGATTCTTGATCATCAGGACTGACAATACGGTGCCAAAATCAGATTACAAATCTATGCCGCAACAAGTTGCAACTGGTGTCAAACTGAATTACAACTTACACCAACGATGGCTACTTGCTGAATGCATGCTCCCGCTGGCGCAGCGCCTCATACAGCACCACGGTCGCCGCCATCGCGACATTCAGCGATTCGCTGCGGCCTTTCATCGGGATGATGATGCCGAGATCGAGCTGCTCCAACGTCTGCTCGGACAGGCCTTCGGCTTCATTCCCGAATAACAGCCATACCGGCCCAGTAAAGTCGCATTCATAACAGCTTCTCGCCGCCTGCAGGCTCGTTCCTGCCAGCAGCATGCCCCGCTCCCGGGCCTTCGGCAGCGCCTCGGCGAGATCCATCTCCAGCACCGGGAGATGGAACAGGCTGCCCATCGTCGAGCGGACGGTCTTTGGATTGTAGAGATCGACGCAGCCGCGGCCAAGAATGACGGCATCCGCTCCGGCCGCATCCGCGCTGCGGATGATCGTGCCGGCATTGCCGGGATCGCGGACGGCATCGAGCACGACGACAAGCGCATCCGGCTTGTGCAGTGCCGCTTCGTCGTAGGAAGGCTTGTCCACGACGGCGAACACCGGCGGCGGCGAATCCGTTCCGGTGCATTTGGCCAAGACCGCTGCCGAAGCAGGGACGAGCTCCGCCGCCGAATCGCGAAGCAAAGGCTCCAGCTCGGCAGGCATGCCCCGCCCGGCATCGTATACGATCGTGCCGACGGCGGCTCCGCATATAAGCGCTTCCTTGACCATATGGACGCCTTCAGCCAGGAATTGGCCGCTGCGCTTGCGGCCCTTGGCATCCAGCAAGGCCGTCCAAGCTTTTACGCGGGGATTAGAGGTTGAGGTCAACGGTTCGCTGATCACTTCCGGTTCAATTCCTCCTCGATGGAATAGGCGACCTCGAGGCCGGTCAGATCGCGGTTCGCCCCGACGACGACAAGCACTTCATCCGCTTCGATGACATGATCCGGCATCGGGGATATATCCATCTTGCCATGTGTTTTGATAGCCATGATGTTGCAGCGATGCCTGGCCCGTATATCCAGCTGCTTGAGCGTGCGCCCGACCATGGCGGGTGGAGCCTGGATCTCGATGATGCCGTAGTCCGGGGACAGCTCGATGAAGTCCAGCACATTGGGCGAGATCAGGTGATGGGCCACGCGCAGGCCCATGTCCCGCTCCGGGAACACGACGCGGTCCGCTCCGATTTTGCTGAGTACTTTGCCGTGCAGCTCGTTTTGGGCTTTGACGATCAAATAGGGGACTCCCAAATCCTTCAGGATCAGCGTCGTCAGGATGCTGGCCTGAATGTCCTCTCCGATGGCGACGACGACGACGTCGAAGTTGCGGATGCCGAGAGCGCGCAGAGCCTCTTCATCCGTCGTGTCCGCCATTACCGCATGGGTGACGAGGGGAGAGATCTCCTGAATCCGCTGCTCGTCGCTGTCGATGGCAAGCACTTCGAATCCCATCTCGGACAGGGATTGAGCTACGCTGGAGCCGAAACGGCCCATTCCGATTACGGTATATTGCTTTTTGCGCATGAAATAGTTCTCCGCCTTTCTTAAGGGCTGCATACCGTTCAGTATACCATATCCAGCTCTTTTCTTTCCCGCATCCGGACCGCATTCTTTACATGAACGATTCGACTGGGGGCATGCTATGGAGGAAATGACTCAAGGGGGAAATGCGTCCATGAATGAGTTCGACCTTCGCCAAGCCATCGCCCAGATCGTCAAGGACAAGTCGGAGAATGAACTTGGCGATATCATCCGTGAATCCATCGACGGCGACGAGAAAGCTCTTCCCGGTCTCGGCGTCTTGTTCGAGATGATCTGGAAAGACAGCGGCGGCCAGGAACAGCAGCAATTGATCGGCAAGCTGTACGGGCATCTCCATTCATCGTAATTGAACAGCCCCTGCCGCATTTTCGCGGCAGGGGCTGCTTTCATTCCGTTGATTATGGAGCCGTCTCCAGGAATTTGGAGGTCGGGTTCTTGTCGACAGCTGTCCGCATCGCATACTCGTTCTCGAACAAGGCGACGTAATTGTCCTTTTTGTCCTTGACGAGCGTCGAGTTGATCCGGAACTTGGACGGATCGATCTTGTCGTCCACGATCCAACGCGCGAACTGGAAAGGCATCCTTTGAAGGATGACATCCACGCCGTATTCGGCCTTCATGCGATACTCGAAAACCTCGAACTGCAGCTGGCCGACGACGCCTAGAATCGTATCCTCGAAACCGCTGGCGGACTGGAACACCTGAATGGTGCCTTCCTCCGTCAACTGGTCGATGCCCTTCTCGTATTGCTTTTTCTTCAAGGCGTTCTTGATCGAGACCTTGGCGAAAATTTCCGGCGAGAACGTCGGCAGCTCGTCGAATACGACCGAGCTGCCCTGCGAGAGGGAATCGCCGATGCGGAAGATGCCCGGATCGAACAATCCGATGATATCTCCCGGATAAGCCGCTTCGACGATATCCCGGTCCTGCGCGAGGAACTGCTGCGGCTGTGCCAGCTTGATGTCCTTCCCGATCCGTACATGCTTGACGCTCATGCCGCGCTCGAACCGCCCGGAACAAATACGGAGAAAAGCGATGCGGTCGCGGTGAGCCGGATTCATGTTGGCTTGGATCTTGAACACGTAACCGGTGAACTTCTCGCTCGTCGGCTCGATAGGGCCTTCCGTGCTGTTGCGAGGCTCGGGCTTCGGAGCGAGCTGCAGGAAGTTCTCGAGGAAAGTCTGCACGCCGAAGTTGTTGACGGCGCTGCCGAAGAACACCGGAGTCAGCTCGCCCGCGCGAACCTTCTCGAAGTCGAACTGGTCGCCCGCTACATCCAGCAGCTCCAGATCCTGCTCCAGCTGATCCGCGAGGTAATCGCCGGCCATTTCCCGAATGACCGGGTCCTTGTAATCGCCGACCTTGCGCACCTCGATGGTCGAGTGGTCATTGCCCTGGAACAGCTCGACCTGGCTCTTCATCCGATCGTAGACGCCGCACAGCTCCCGGCCCATGCCGATCGGCCAGTTCATCGGAACGGACCGGATGCCGAGCACGCGCTCCAGCTCCTCCATCAGATCGAACGGGCTTTGGCCTTCGCGGTCCAGCTTGTTGATGAACGTGAAGATCGGGATGCCGCGCCTGCGGCACACCTGGAACAGCTTGATCGTCTGGGCTTCGACGCCTTTGGCTACGTCGATCAGCATGACGGCGCTGTCGGCAGCGGTCAGGGTCCGATACGTGTCCTCGCTGAAGTCCTGGTGACCAGGCGTATCCAGGATGTTGACGCGATGTCCCTTATAGTCGAATTGCATGACGGAGGACGTTACCGAGATTCCGCGCTGCTTCTCGATCTCCATCCAGTCGGAGGTGGCGTGCTTGTTGGCTTTGCGGGCTTTGACCGAGCCGGCCTCGCGGATGGCGCCGCCGAACAGCAGCAGCTTCTCCGTCAGCGTCGTTTTGCCGGCATCCGGGTGGGAAATGATGGCGAACGTTCGCCGTTTGTCTACTTCTTGCTTGATTTCGTCGAGCAGTTTAGTCATGGTATTCCCCTTATATCGCGCTTTATTAGTCATGGAACAGGCTAGTGAGTCGCACATTGATGCGCTGCCTGCAGAATCAAATCGGTTGCATGCTGTCGCTCCTACGGCCTGCCGATGAGGATCGCCCTGGCGGGCGCTGCCTCGACTCCGCTCAGCTTGAGCGGGGCAACGACCATGAAGTAGGTTCCGGCCGACACATCCGCCAGCCTCAGTCCTTCCACGATAACGATATTATTGCGGAAGAGCGGGCGATGGGTCGGATAGTCGGGCTGCGAGCGCTCGATTCCGAGACCGTCCGTACCGATGCCGCGAACCCCTACATCAATTAAATACCGTGCGGCGTCTTCGCGCAAGTAAATAAAATCATCCTCGAACCGGCTGCTGAATGAATTGGCCGTCTTGAAAAGGACCCAATCGCCTCGTACAAGACCAAGAGGCTCCAAGTCCGCCCTCGTGATGGAATACGGATACATGAGTAAGGTCGACGACGCGGGCCGTGCCCGCCAGCTCTTCCAGCCCGATCGTCTCGATTCCGGCTCCATCCTCAAGCATATGCATCGGCGCATCCACATGCGTGCCGGTGTGCAGATTCATCCGCAGCTCCGATTCGTACACGCCTCCCTGGGCGAACGGCGTAACATTGCGGATCTCCGGCTTTTTGGCTTCGAGATTGGCCCATACCGCCATATCAGAATGAATGGGCATGGAAATATCGTAGATTTTGAACAAGCTTCATTCCTTCCTTTCGTCAAATAACGCTTCAATCCTGTCCGTAGCCGGACAGGATTGAACGTTGAAGCTTATGAACTCCTCACCTCGCTGCGGTGATTGAGTCGGTGCATGAGAGACGCCGCCTGCCGCGGTACGCCTCCAAGTGACGCAAGCTTGATCGCGATCACCCTCTGGGAGCCGCCGCTTTACTTCGCTCCGCCGCTGATCCAGATGACGTTGTCTTCCGCTTGGCCGTTGACAGGCCACCAGAAGAAGCCTTCTTTGTGAAGAAGCTCATCCGTAGCTTCCGGTCCCCAGGACCCGGCTGGATAGGAAAGCAGATCCTCCCCAGATTCTCTCCAGGCGGCCGCTATGCGGTCGACGAACGTCCACGCTGCCGCAACCTCGTCCCAGCGGGTGAAGTATGTCGAATCGCCGCGCGCCGCATCGTAGATCAGCAGCTCATAAGCTTCCGGCGTGTTGATGCCGACCTGGCAGCTCTGGCAGAATTCCATGGCGACAGGCTGAACCTCGTTGTCCGCTCCCGGCTTCTTGGCGTTGATCTTCAGGTAGATGCCTTCCATCGGATTGACGCGGATGACGAGCAGGTTCGGACCCAGCTTATGCCGCTTGGCGAACAGGACGTTGTCTGGAACGTTTTTGAACTCGATGACGATCTCGGTCGTTTTGACCGGCAGCCGCTTGCCCGTGCGGATGAAGAACGGAACCCCCGCCCAGCGGAAGTTGTCCACAAGCACTTTGGCGGCAAAATAAGTCTCCGTCTTGGATTCCGGATTCACGCTGTCTTCCTGGCGATAGCCCGGAAGCTCCTTGCCTTTGGACTGGCCGGAGGAGTACTGCGCCCGCACGACATTATCGCGGACTTCCTCGCTTGACGCGTACTGGCGGAGGGAGCGCAGAACCTTGACCTTCTCGTCGCGGAGACTTTCCGGATGCAGCCGTCCCGGAGGTTCCATGGCAATCATCGTGATCATCTGCAGAATATGGTTCTGCCCCATGTCCCGAAGCGCGCCGGAATTGTCGTAATAGCCGCCACGCTCCTCTACGCCGACCGTTTCGGACAGCGTAATCTGGACATTGGCGATATGATCCTTGTTCCAGAGAGGTTCGAACAGCTGGTTGGCAAAACGCAGGACCTGGATATTCTGGACCATTTCCTTGCCGAGGTAGTGGTCGATCCGGTAGACCTCTTCTTCCTTGAACACTTGGCTGATCTGTCCGTTCAGCTCGCGGGCCGATTCCAGATCATAGCCGAAAGGCTTCTCGATGACGAGCTTATGCCATCCCTTGGATTCCAGAAGGCCTCCGTCGCGAAGATTGAACGACACCGGACCGAAAAGCTCCGGAGCGAGAGCAAGATAGAACAGCCGGTTGCCTTCGATGCCGAATTTCTCATCCAGCTCCGAGGAGAGCTGATTCAGCTCCCGGAAGCCGTCGACGTTATGGATATCGAGCGGCTTGTAGACGAAGTGGTCGGCGAATTTCCGCCATACCTCCGCATCGGTCGGCTTGTACCGGCAAAATTCCATGATGGACTCGTATACGTCCTGGCGGAACTGCTCATTGTCCCGCGAACGGCGGGCGAGTCCGACAACTGCGAAATTCTCTGCCAGCTTGCCTTCTTTATATAAGGAGAACAGCGCCGGGAACAGCTTCCTCCGCGCCAGATCGCCCGTGGCTCCGAACAGATAATAGACCGCGCCTTCAGCAGCCGATGATTCCTGTTTGCTAGAGTAGTTCATGTTCCCTCATTCTTTCGTCATAAATTTTTGGATGCATCAGCTTGATATGGTATGTAGTGTATCATAACGATGCGGGAATCGCCATTCATGGCGGCCAATCTTCATGGGGCCTTCACGTACCCTCTGTCCCGCTCTCCGAAAGGTCTCCCGTGATGAGCGGAATGCCGGCCGTGATCTCTGCAGGGAAGCCCGCATCGCCTCCGCTATGCTCCGCCAGCTGGATGCCGGCTGACGGGCTCCCTTCCTTGCCTTCTCCAAGCCGCATGGCTCCTGCCAATGCAGTCGAGCTGTACGTCCGGACAATCGTTCTGGAATCCTTATATTCATCCAGAGCGACTCCTGCCGCCTTTTGCGCAATGCGGCCAGCAGCGCCGATCCGGATAGCCCTGCCGTACAGCTTGATGCTCATCATCGGCTCGGAGCCCGTGCCGGTCGCGGTCAGTGCCGCATTAACCTCGATCATTTCATTCAAGATAGCTTGAAGCTCGGCTGCAGGCGGAGCGTGGTAGGTCATGACGGCTGGCCGCGCCGCTCCCCTGTTCTCAGGATCCGTGCCGAGCAGCTGCAATTTAAGCGTGCCGTCCGCCGATGAACGCGCCGCTTCCCATAGGATGCCCCCGCTGGTTTTGTTTTCATCCTTCCCGCCGGCAAAGTCTTTCACGTCCGCCGTCATGCCGAGCGCTTCCGCCGTCTTGGCCGCCTGATCCGCCGTCATCCCCTCCACGCTCCAGCGCAAATGCCAGGAGGCCGCTCTGGATCCGCCTCCCAGCTCGGCGTCTGCCCAGTTCCACAGCTTCTCCATATCCTCGCCGGTTGCGGAGGACATCTGAACGTCCGGCTCTTTCGGTGCCGTCACGCTCCAGCCGATCGAACCTTTGCCGCCGGCTGTATAGATCGTAGCGAGAACGGCTAGCGCAAGAAAGGCCAGCATAACGCCTGCGCCTTGTTTGGCTCGCATATTGCTCATCATAGCCCCTCCATTCTTATTGTCCGTTAACGGGGTATTTGACCGTACGCATCAGCCATCAGTTGAATATAATGCATCATTCCATCTATCAAGGAAAACCAGAAAGGATGAGCAACGGAAAATGGAACCTATTCGGCCCTTGCACGAAGAACATGTCAAGCGTTTCTGCGGAATGCCGGTATGCGCCATTCTCAAGGACGGCACCCGCCATATGGGTATTCTCACCGCTTGCCATGGCGGGCGGGTCTATCTGAACGGCGGCGAAGAGCTTCATAAGCGCCAGCAGCAAGGAATCGGGATTTTAGGGAAGCCGGCAAAAGGCAAAGCAAAAAAATCCAAAGCTTCCAAACCCGAGAAGGAGCAAGTTCTGGAGCAGGAAGTCCACACTCAGGCTTATCCATACGGCCCTGGTCCCTATGGCGGCCGAGGTCCGTACGGATACGGATACGGATACGGATACGGCGCTGCAGTCGGCGTCGACCTCGCACTCCTCGCATTCCTGCTGCTGATCTGACAAACCGGCGATAGTCGAACAGCCCGCTGACGTTTCCGGGACAGGAAGCTTCGGCAGGCTGTTTCTCTATGGAGCTTATAGGGGTAATGAATTCCAATTCCAGCCTGAGGGAGGCTTCCTGATGATAGGTCCTTTGCGTCGAATGAACCGCATCTTCCATGTGGAAAAAGTAACGCCGACAGTCCCCGTTGCCCCTGTCGCTCGAGAGCGGGAAGATGCAGGCTTGTCCGACCATCGCATGGATGGCATGACAACCCGGTTCGTCTCCGACTTTCGCCTGACTGCATCCTGGCTCCAGGCTGCGAGCCGACTGCGTCCGCTCATCCAGAACATGCGCCGCCGGCGCCTGCAGCTGCTGAGCGACGGAGCGGCAGGAATTGATCTCTCGGGACTCGCTGAGACGGTATACGAGCTTGCGGAACGATGGAACGATCTGGAGCTGCTTTATTTCCGCTGCAGACCTGGCCTCAATCCTTCCATTGAGACCGACCTGCGCTCCATGCGATCCCATCCTGCCGCTCGTCATGCCGGATTGGACATGAACAGGCAAGGGGAATGGAGAGTCAATCCCATCGCCCTCAACCAGCAGCTCGAGAACCGCCCCGATGCTGTGCTTCGAGCCTTGTTCTCGTCGGAAGGACTGCTTCCTTACGCCGATCAGCTGCTCGCCTCATTCGAAGCACAGCCTGCAGCATCCCTTATCGATCATTCCAATCTGCCTTCGGCGGGAACCTATAACGAGGACGGGGTTCTCGATGGGATGACGCATCGTCAGGTCTCGTCATTCAGCTTCTTAGCTTAGGCCTCTTAAGCGCCTCGTGCTGAATTCTTAGTCCACGGCCAGATCATGTTTGTGCGCATATATAGCCGCCTGCGTGCGATCCTCTACGCCGAGCTTGTTGAGCACGTTGGTCACATGGAATTTGACGGTCTTGATGCTGATGAACAGCTTGTCGGCGATATCCTGATTGGACAAGCCCTGCGCGACCAGCATGAGCACATCCATTTCCCGCTCGGTAAGATCTTCATGAGGCGGTTTCTGGACTGGCTGCTTGGGTTGACGGAGCCTGCTCATCATTTTGGCTGCCACCTGGGATTCCAGCACGGATTGTCCTCTTGCCGCAGCCCGAATCGCTTCGGCTATTTCGCTTGCCCGTGAAGTTTTGAGCAGGTAGCTGAACGCTCCTGCTTCAATGACCGGGTACATCTTGCTGTCGTCGAGATAGCTCGTAAGCACGATGACCTTGCAATCCGGCATGATCTCCATCAGCCTCCGGGTCGTTTCGACTCCGTCCATCTCTTCCATGACCAGATCCATCAGCACGACATCCGGGGTGTAAGCGGTAGCCAACCTGATTCCTTCGGTTCCGTTGCCGGCCTCTCCCACAACCTCGATGCCCTCTTCCGTATCGAGCACCGCTGCAAGACCGATCCGAACCATCTCATGGTCGTCTACAAGCAGCACCTTGATCGGCCTTGCCATTCCGCTGTCCCGCTCCATTCGTTCCGGCATGCTCATGGTTAGAATCCGCCCTTTCCGTCTTCCAGGGGAAGCCACATTTCAATGGCCGTTCCTTCGCCCGGAGCCGTATGAATTTGTATGTTGCCGCCAAGCTCATGAATCCGCTCTTCCATCGTCAGCAAGCCGTAGGAGGCCTGTTTCTTTTCTTCCAGATCGAAGCCGACGCCATTATCGGCAAAGCTCAGCTTGGCTTTGGCTCCATCCCGCTCCAGCCTCATGACCATCTTGCTGGCTTTGGCATGGCGCAGAGCGTTGGACAACGCCTCTTGGGCAATCCGGAACAAATGATCCTCGGCACTGGGGCGGAACAGAACGGTCGGATCAACATCAACCGTAATGTCCATCGGGACCTTTGCTTTCAGCTCCCCGACCAGCCGTTCAAGCGCCTGGGCCAAGTTTTTGCCATCCAAATGAACAGGACGCAAATGCAGCAGAAGCGCTCTCATTTCGGATTGTGCCACGGCCGCCATTTCCTCTATCAGCTGCACCTGCCTGCGTGCACGCTCCCAATCCTTCTCGATCGTCCGGCTTACCGCTGTTGCGGTCATGGAAATGGCGAACAGCTGCTGGCTTACGGCGTCATGCAGCTCGCGAGCCAAACGCTGCCGCTCTTCGATGACAGCGGTGAACTTGACCTGCTCCCGCCACTCTTCCTGCTCCTCGGTTTCTTCCGGACGGGATCCCTCTCCCTCGGGAGAATGGGGAATGGTAATCGATTTGCGCCTGCTCTGCTGCTGGTTCAGCTTGCGGAGAGCTTCTCTAAGCTTGGACGTCTGGAGATAGCTGTTCAGCACAGCACCGGCGAGCGCCGCCGCGATTACCGCCAGCCCGTATAACGCCCCTTTTCCTTGTATGGCAAAGATTTCGACATATCCGGTTCCTTGCAGCACGATGAGCAGCAATCCAAGGATGATAAGCAGCCACAGTACCGTTTCAAGAACGTTTTTCTTTGTAGGTCCCTGACCCTTTCCTGGAGGCTTTTTGGCAGCCACAACGATACTCCCCCTTCTTTCTCTCTCTACTTTACCTGTCCGGCGTCAACGGTTCAAGCATTCATCCTTTGCAAGCAAACAAGCCTCGGAACCAGGCGGCTGCGCCGCCGTGTCCGAGGCTTGCGATAGCAAAGCTTAATTCGCTGCGTCTTCTTGTGCAGCACTTGCCTGAGGAGGATTCAGCTTGTTTTTGAGCTGCTGCAGCTGTTCTTCTACCTTCAGCTGGTTCTCTGGACGGATGGAGGCAGCTCCCTCCGCTTTATAGCCGCTTCCGTAAGGTCTGCGGAGAACATCGGCTTCGGCCTCCATCTGCATGATCTTTTCTTCCATGCGGCCGAATCCGCGGGATGCAGTGCCGGTATCGATGGAGCCGACATTGGCCGATGCCTGCGACATCTGCTTTTTCGCCTTTGCCATTTGGGCACGAGCGGCCAGCTCGTTGCGTTTGTTGCGAAGCTGGTAGTACTCGTCTTTCATGCCGTACAGCTGCTGCTTCAGCTCGTCGGCTTGGCTCTTCGCTTCCAGATGAAGCTGGCTGTATTCTTGCACTTTCTCCTCGAAATACAGCTTTTCTTCCAGAAGCTTGCGGGCGAGATCCTCTTGGCCGGAACGAAGAGCCGTTTCTGCTTTGCTGTCACGATCCGAGACGCTTCTTGCCGCTTCGTCGAAGCGCTGCTGCATGCGGCGCTCGTTGGCCATTTGCTTCGCTACCGTAACCTCGGCCTGGTGGATTTCCTGCTCCATGTCGCGGAGGTATTGGTTCAGCATAACGACCGGATCTTCCATTTTATCCAGTGCCTCGTGCATCGAAGCTTTTGTAATATCTTTCAGGCGTTTGAAAATACCCATGTTGTTATTCTCCCTTCTCATACTTCGAAAGTTTGGCTTTCAGTTCTTCCAGCTCGTTGCGCAGAGCTTTCTTCTCCAGGTCATCCATCATCTTGTCCAAGTCTGCCTGGCGGTTGCTGTCGGACTGCCATCCTGCCGTTGTCGGACCTTCCTGGTATTGCGGAGGGTTGCGGTAAGGGCCGCCATGCTGGCCGCCTCCTGCGCCTTGGCCGAATCCTGTGCGGCTGCGGCCTTGATCGTTGTGTCCTCCATAGAAGTCGCCGCTCCGTCCATCCTGATAAGACCCGAAGTTTCCTGGAGGAAACTGGTTATAGTCATGCTCCTTCGGAATTACCAGCGCCGCCAGGATATAGATGGCAATGGCTGCGCCGCTTGTGCAGACGGCAAGGATGATTGTCAGGATACGAAGCAGATTGGCATCCACATTGAAGTAATCCGACAGCCCGCCGCATAATCCGAACAGAACTTTTTTTCGTCTGGAGCGAAATAATTGCTTCATGATGTTAGGTTCCTCCTTGTCCCAGCTTTCTCTTCAGCTGTTCCAATTCCATTTCTACTGCCGTTTGATAGGAAGAGTTGCCGGCATGGCCTACGGTACCTTCGCTGCGAAGATCCCTGAGGCTGCGCGCTTCGTGCTCCATATCCGTGATCCGATCGTCGAGCCTGCGGAACATGCCATCCGGCTTGCCGCCGGGCTGACCGGAAACGGCTCCTGTGTAACGGGCGTTCATTCGCTGCTGCAGCTTCAGGGATTCCATGCGAGCCGCATAGTACTCTCGCTTGTCATACACGATCTGGTACTCGCTTCTCATCTCCTGAAGATTTCTTTCCAGGTCTTCCACGCTCTGGCGGCCTTGCTCGTACAGATCGCGATACTGCTTGGCGCGTTCCTCTGCCGATGCTTTCTCATGAAGGGCTATGCGGGCCAACTGCTCTTCGCCGGCTTTAAGCGCGGTGACGGCTTGCTGCTCCCGCTTTTCCTTCTGCTGCTCAGCGGTGAGCCATTGCATTTTCAATTGCTGGTTATGGGAAGAATACTGCTGGTACAGACGCTCCGATTGAATGATCTCTTCCCGTGTCGACCACAGGAACTGATCGATCAGCCGTACCGGATCTTCTGCTTTCTCTAGGTGCTCGTTCAGTGTTGCGATCGTTATGTCTCTGACTCTGCGGATAATACTCATATTTGTCCTCCTCTAACGGTTGCTCTCTTTCTTTTCGTTAATGAATCCTTTTTCCTTTAAAGAGGGAGACTCCCCATACAATCAGTCCGACTGCGAACAGCAGCATGATCAGAGGCGTTAATTTTCCAAGCAGCCAAATGGCTCCTACGAAGAGAAGAACTCCGCCTACGATCCGGTTGCCGTTCCTCCAGCCGATGACTCCAAGTCCCAGAACAATAAGAGGGAAGATCAAGGATACGGCCCAACTGATCAAATGACCCAATCCGAGAAATTTCATGGCCAGCAATGCGCCTGCCACAACCAAAATGATGCCTACCGTTGAATTGCGTTTCATCTCTGATTGCCACCGCCTTTCGATTCGCATATATGCTCTCTTACTTATGTCCTTATTTTAGGCCATCCCAGCAAAGTTCAAAACGGACTTGCGAACGTTTCTATACCTGGACTGAGGTCGGGGAGCGTCTCCGTCCTGGAATTGGGAAGGGCTGCGACCTGCTTATGACAAGCCTGAAACGTTGAAATCAGAGGTCCATATTTAATGGATACAGGTTTATACTAGTAAAGAAGAAGGGCTATATCTACGTAAGGGGTGCAGCTATGGAGTCCACCGTCGACCATGCTTCCTATTTCATGGATACCGCAACAAAATCCAAACGGCTTCATGTGATGGAATGGCGTCCTTCCGGAACAGCTAGAGCCATCATTCAATTAAGCCATGGCATGGCCGAACACGTCGCAAGGTATGACTCCTTTGCAAGGGAGATGGCCCAGGACGGATATATCCTTATCGGCCATGACCACATCGGACATGGTCTATCTGCAGGAGTAGGCGGTTTAGGCCATATGCCAGCATCAGGAGGATGGCAGGAGGCTTCCATGGACCTTCAGCGAATAGCGCTTCATGCGAAGGATCGGTTTCCAAATTTGCCACTCCTATTATTCGGGCACAGCATGGGATCCTTTCTGGCGAGAACCTGCCTGATCGATGCTCCGGACTTATGGCAGGCTTGCATTTTGAGCGGGACAGCCTGGAATCCTGCCCTTGCATTGGCCGCAGGCCAAACCTTGATTCGGCTTGAGATGATGCTGAGAGGTGAACATGCCCGCTCCGAGTTGTTGAACAAAATCATTTTCGGTTCCTACAACAAGAAATTCAAGCCTAATCGAACCCGTTACGACTGGCTTACGGTAGATGAAGGCAATGTGGACCGTTATATTGCGGATCCAAATTGCGGATTCATCCCTTCTGTCGGTTTTTTCAGCAGCTTGATTGCAACCGGAATCCCTTACATTCAGGATCGGAATCATCTAGCTAAAATGAACAAAACGATGCCCGTATATTTCTTTTCCGGCACCGATGATCCGGTCGGCCAATATGGCAAAGGCGTTGAACGTACGTTTCAAGCTTTTTTGGATGCCGGGATGAGCGACGTCACGATGAAGCTTTACCCAGATGTCCGTCATGAGGCTATTCAAGAATCGAATCGGAATGATATACGGGAAGATCTCAAGCTTTGGCTGATTTCCAAACTTTAATTTTTTTAGTGGATGCAAAAGAAAAAGGCTTGTAGAACCGCATAAGCGATTCTACAAGCCTTTTTGAATGCTGGTGAAGGGACTCGAACCCCCACTCCGTCTCCGGAAGCGGATTTTGAGTCCGCCGCGTCTGCCATTCCGCCACACCAGCACATATAAAATTTCCTCTTCACTCTATTAGTTCAAGAGGCAGAGGAATCAAACTTCATTTAAATGGAGAGATAATGGCGTGCCCTAAGAGATTCGAACTCCTGACCTTTTGATTCGTAGTCAAATGCTCTATCCAGCTGAGCTAAGGGCACACGTTAGATAAGATGGAGGCGCCACCCAGACTCGAACTGGGGGTAGAGCTTTTGCAGAGCTCTGCCTTACCACTTGGCTATGGCGCCATAAAACAATGGAGCGGAAGACGGGAATCGAACCCGCGACCCTCGCCTTGGCAAGGCGATGCTCTACCGCTGAGCCACTTCCGCAAATAATGGCTGGGGATTCAGGGATCGAACCTGAGAATGACGGAGTCAAAGTCCGTTGCCTTACCGCTTGGCTAATCCCCAATAAAACATGGGGCGATCGAGGGGAATTGAACCCCCGAATGCCGGAACCACAATCCGGTGCGTTAACCACTTCGCCACGATCGCCATACTGGCAGGGGCAGCAGGAATTGAACCCACACTAACGGTTTTGGAGACCGCTGTTCTACCTTTAAACTATGCCCCTAAAAACTGGTGGAGGATGATGGATTCGAACCACCGAACTCGTCAGAGAACAGATTTACAGTCTGCTGCGTTTGGCCACTTCGCTAATCCTCCAAAAAAATGGTGCCGCCGAGAGGACTTGAACCCCCAACCTACTGATTACAAGTCAGTTGCTCTACCAGTTGAGCTACAGCGGCATATTCAATTATCAAAAAACATGGTGGCTCGGGACGGAATCGAACCGCCGACACAAGGATTTTCAGTCCTTTGCTCTACCAACTGAGCTACCGAGCCTGAATGCTTATTGAAAAAAATGGCGGAGCTGACGGGATTCGAACCCGCGGTCTCCTGCGTGACAGGCAGGCATGTTAGGCCTCTACACCACAGCTCCATATTGGTTGCGGGGACAGGATTTGAACCTGTGACCTTCGGGTTATGAGCCCGACGAGCTACCGGACTGCTCCACCCCGCGGTAGTTGAATGGTGGAAGCTGAGGGGATCGAACCCCCGACCCTCTGCTTGTAAGGCAGATGCTCTCCCAGCTGAGCTAAGCTTCCATGATGGTGACCCGTAGGGGATTCGAACCCCTGTTACCTCCGTGAAAGGGAGGTGTCTTAACCCCTTGACCAACGGGCCTTGATTGAAAAGAACGGAGAGAGAGGGATTCGAACCCTCGCACCACTTACGCAGTCTAACCCCTTAGCAGAGGGTCCCCTTGAGCCACTTGGGTATCTCTCCAAACGAAAAGTCTTGCTACGGAGAAGGAGGGATTCGAACCCTCGATACGCGATTAACGTATACACGATTTCCAATCGTGCTCCTTCGACCACTCGGACACTTCTCCATATGGCTCCCCGAACAGGACTCGAACCTGTGACAACTCGATTAACAGTCGAGTGCTCTACCAACTGAGCTATCAGGGAAAATACTTGGTGGAGCCAAGGAGGATCGAACTCCTGACCTCCTGCTTGCAAGGCAGGCGCTCTCCCAGCTGAGCTATGGCCCCATGTTCTATGTATTGAATCATCGAACACCAGGTATAAACAGGCTTTCAAGCTTGCGCCTTGAAAACTGGATCGAACGAATATGGATGCTGAGTCCATTTGCTTTTCTTACATGGCTAGCGAATCGTATTCGGATTCATTCTCGCCATGTCTCGCTCACGGTCATCGTCTTGCGACGACCTCCCGTGATGCTTGATCCATAGGATAAGCCCTCGACCGATTAGTATTCGTCAGCTGCACGCATTGCTGCGCTTCCACCCCGAACCTATCA
>NZ_JBKFAO010000023.1:0-31726 GCF_053345695.1 Paenibacillus sp. D51F
AGCCGCCGAGCGCGAGGCCGCGAGCGCGCCGAGCAGCGCGGCGGCGCCGGTGGCGGCGATGCCGGCCCAAGCGGCGCCGGCGATGCCGAGCGGCGGCACGAGCGCGGCATTCAGCGCCGTCTTGATCAGCGCGGCGAGCAGCAGCAGGAGCACCGGCGCGCGCACGGCGCCAAGCCCCTGCAGCACCGGCGCGCTGACCGCGGTGACCGCCGCGAAGAGCGCCGTGCCGCATACAAGCGCCAACGTCCCGGTCGCCTCCGCATCGGTGTAGAACATGACGTTCAGCGGCTCTGCCAGCAGAACGAGCCCCGCCGCCGAGGCCAGGCCGATCAGCCAGGCTGCGCGCATGGCGAGCCGGGCTTGCGCCGCTGCCGCCTCCGGGCGGCTCCGCCGCTGGCGCACCAGCGCCGGCACGAGCGCTCCGGCGGCGGCGGCTGCGACCATCGAGACCAGCTGCACGAGAGGCTGGCCCCGGCTGTAAAGGCCGAAAGCGCTCATCGCTTCGGCCGGACTGCTGCCCGCGGCTGAAAGAAGACGCGGGACCGTGAAAGCATCGACGGCCCCAAGCACCGGCGCCACGATCGCGCCGAGCGCGACGGGCAGCGCCAGCACTGCAAGACGGCGAATTTCAATCCCCATTGCAGCCAGTCTCAGCACAAGCGGCAGCGGCAGCCGCCGCTCCGCAGCCTTTGCCAGATCCTCTTGGCCCCTTCTTCTCCCCGCAGCTTTTGCCAGATTCCCTGCTCCCCTTCTCCCCGCAACCATCCGAATCATGAACAGCAGGCCGGCAAAACCGCCGAAGAAGGAGCCCGACATCGCCCCGGCCGCCAACGAGGAATCATCCCAGCCGGCGGACCATCCCAGATCAAGCAGCAGCAGCATGACCGCAACGCGCACGAGCTGCTCGATCAGCTGCGACCAGGCGGTCGGCCTCATATCCCCTGTTCCCTGCGTATAACCACGCAAAGCGGCCATCGCAGGCACGACCCACAGCGCCGCCGCGACCGCCCGGATCGATGTTTCTGCCGAGGAATCGCCGATCAGGTCTGCGAAACCGGAAGCGCCGGTCCACAGAATGGCGAACCCGGCCGCTCCAAGCACCGAGAGCAGCAGGACGCCGGCCGCTCCCGCGCGGCGCGCTCCCTGCTTGTCCCCTTCTTCCAACAGCGATGCGGTACGGATGGCGACCGCCACGGGCAGCCCGGCCGTAGCCAGCACCAGCATCAGCTGATAGAACGGATAAACGGCATTATAAATGCCGAAAACCCGGTCGCCTGCAATATTTTGCAGCGGTATTTTCTGGAGCGTCCCGATAAGCTTGGACAGCAGAGCCGCTCCCGCAAGCAGCGCCGCACCGCCTAACGCGCCTTTCTCCCACTTCTGCTTCGGCATATCCTCTTTGTCTCCCCGACCGAATTCGTCGCCTCATTATACCTTATTCGCCCGAACGGGATGAAGAGGACGACTAGCTGTCGAAAGTACGGGGGCCCAACTCCGTATGTTGGATAACCATTGGCGCATATAGTCGAATAGCAGGTGTTGAAGAGCGATGACCCAGACAGGGAGGAGACTTGTCCATGTCCAACCATCAGCCCGTATGGGAAGAATGGCAGAAGGCCAGCCTTTACGGCATGCTGGCCGGACTTTACGAATACAGCGAGCCCGAATGGGGCCGTTATTACCGCAAGCTTCACTCCGAGGCGCTGTCCCGGCTGGCCGCGCTTGTGCGGCAGCACGGTCTTCCGTTCGGCGCCGCTCCGGCTCACGGAACTCCGGCTGCCGCCGTGTCCGGACTTCCCGGACTCGACGGCCCGCAAGCCTGGCAGCCGGCTGCGGCCTATCCCGGATCCGCGAACTACAACGCCGCTCCTGGCTTGCCCGGATACGCCGGCGCCAATCCCTACGGTTATCCCGCCCCGCATGGGCAGCCAGGAAATGCCGTTCTGCCTTACCAAGCGGCCGCACCGCATTGGAGTTCAGAGGAAGCGGGGTTCCCTCCCTCTTTCCCAGGCTTTCCAGCTCCCTCCGGTTTCCAAGGGCTCTCCGCATCGACGGGTTATCCGGGCAGCTACGGCCACCCCTCCCCAAGCTTCTGGCCTGGGCCAGCTGGCGCAGCTTCAATCATGCCCGACTGGGCGGCCGGCGCAGCCCCGCAGAAGTCCGCTGCAGCGGCTGCAGGCGGATTGCCGCTCTCTTCGGCCTCTTCTTATGGCAGTTCGACGGATAGCCCCTATTTGTCGAATTCGGGAAGCCCTGTTCCCAGAGAACCGCAGACAGGAGGCGGCGAGCTCCATCCCGCTCCCGAGCTGCCCGATTCAGCCGAGCTCCCGCCCGCTTATATCCGGCTTCTCCATGTCCAGACCGGCAAGGAGAAACTTGAATTCCACCTCGGAACGACCGTTCAGCCACTCGATTATCTTGGGGCATCCGCCTATCTTGAAGTCCGTCCAGGCCGTTGCCTGCTTAGAATTCAGGAGGAGCAATCCCGATCCCCCGTCGCCGCAGCAGACCTCGACTTGCGCAGCGGAGCTTGGATGACGGCGGCTGCAGCCGGTGACGGGGAGCTTCTCCTGTTCGAGGATGAGCGGGAGTCGTCTGCCGACCGCGCCCGGATCCGGCTGCTCCATCTGGCTGCCGGCCGAGCCCCTGCCGACCTCATGATTCGGGATGGAGGCACGCTGTTCCGGAGTGTGGCTTACGGCTCATCTTCGTCCTACATCACGCTGAACCCGGCCGAGCTCGAGCTGGAGCTGTGCGAGGCAGGGTCGCTTCGGACGCTGCTCTCTCCGCAGTCGGTCACGCTCTCTCCCGCCCAAGCCGCGACCCTTCTGTTTGCGGGCGACAGCGGCTTGATCGTACTTGCGGACGGATCTTGAACGCTTCATTCGGATGCAAAAAAACAAGCTCCCGCTCGCGTGATGCCCGAAGGAAGCTTGTCCTGCTGTATGCTACTGTTCCATTTGCTTGGCCAGGAAGCCGGCTGCGGTTTCCGACATCTTGATTTCCATCTGCGCCATTTTGACGGAATCGTCCTTGCTGAGCAGAACGACCGTGCCGATCGGATCCCCGCCGGCGATGATCGGGGCCGCGACGAAGGAGGAATAGGTTTCGGGACCGTTCTTGACGACTTCGTATTCGCCGCTTGCCGTTTCCACTGCCGTCTTGCGGTTGTCCATCGCCGTTTCCAGCAGAGGACCGACCGGCTTGTCCATATATTCCTTCTTGGAAGCTCCCGCGCTGGCGATGACCGTATCCCGGTCCGTGATCAGGGTGATGTGTCCGGTTCCTTCGCTGAGCGATTCCGCATATTCCTTGGCGAAGTCGCCCAGCTCGCCGATCGGGGAGTACTTCTTGAGGATGACTTCCCCGTCGCGATCGACAAATATCTCCAGCGGGTCTCCTTCGCGGATGCGAAGCGTACGGCGGATTTCCTTCGGGATAACGACACGGCCGAGATCATCGATCCGGCGCACGATTCCAGTTGCTTTCATTGTCATGTTGCCCCACTTTCCTTGAAGAGTAGTAAAGTCGACTGGACGCTGGCGTTTGCTTCTTTTATGCGGAAACAGGAGCTGATCCTTGTCAGGCGTATATCTTCGAATCTGACCATAGTATTCATCCGCTCCCAAATTCTTATGCAGGCCCGGCCGGTCCGAGCCTCCGCGGGAGCTAGGCCGGGCGGGGTTCGAAATCCCGCCTGCAGCTGCCTGAGGCCGCCCGCCTGAATTCGGCTTGCCGACTTATTTTGCCCAGTCTTGCTTCCCGTACTCCCAAATTCTCCAGCCGCCCGTCCCGCCCTAGGCGAACAGGAGCTCTATTCAGAACGGGGGAATTCCGAACGTGCGGCTCCTGGATTTCCCTTATGCCTTATGGGTTTCAACCGGTACAGGAGCAGCTTATCTGTCCCGGCTTCTCTCCAGCTGCGTTCGAATTCCAAATCATACATAGTATTACCAAGTAATTCGATGGGATGGATACCATCTTCTTAGCCGTATCTGCATCGGTGCTTTTTATTCTCTTCAGGAAAAAAACACCCGCATGCGGAAGCCGCGCGCGGGTGTAGCCATTGGTTTACTTGGAGCCGTTGTTCGCTGCCGCGTCGGAGGAATTCGTAGCCGCACCGTTCTCGGCGCCGGAGTTGGCAGCCGGGCTAGCTGCAGGGCTAGCTGCAGGGCTCGGGGACGGATCCTTGAATTCTTCCTTCTTCGTGATCAGCTTTGGAACTTCATTCTGCATGTAGTCGTTCAGTTTGGTCTGGCCGATCGTTTCCTTGATCGTCTGCTTGGAGTTTTCCAGCGTCGGCTCATCGCGCTTCTCGACCTTGATGACGTGGTAGCCGTATTCTGTCTCCACAGGTTCGCCTACGACGCCGACCTTCTGCTCCAGGCAAGCTTTCTTGAATGCCTCTACATATGTGGAAGGATCGGCATTCGAGTACAGGCCTCCGGTGCTGCTGGAGCCGGGATCATCGGAGTATTCCTTGGCGAGGGCATTCCAGTCCGCGCCTGCAGCTTCAAGCTTCGCCTTGGCTTCCTTGGCGCGCTTCAGAGCGTCTTCCTTGGAACGTTCCTTGCCGGCGGAATCCTGGAAGCCGACCAGCACGTGGCGCACGTCGACCTTGACCAGGCTTTGCTTGTTGTCATTGAAGTATTTCGTCACGTCTTCATCCGTAACCTTGGCAGCCATCGCTTCGGATACGCCGATAGAGAGGCGGATGAAATCCTTCACGTCGGTCGAGGTGATGCTGTTGGTCTTGAGCTCTTCGTCGAGCTTGTCCTTCGTAACGGCTTCCTCGATCTTGCCATATTCGGTATCCGCGTCCTTGGTTGCTTTGTCCTTCGCTTCCTTGGAGGCGTCGTTATAGACGATGTGGTACCCGATATACTGGTCGAGCAGCATATTTTTGTATTCGGCCATTCCGAGGTATGGCTCCATTTGCGGGTTGATGATCTTGAGCACGTTCGTGAACGTGGTGAATTCCTTTTCCGTTACCGTTCCGCCCTTGTACTCGGCGATCGTCTTCCCGGAATCCTTGGAGCCGGATTCCCCATTGTCCTTCTTGCCGCATGCTGCCAGCGACACGGCCAGGACAGCCGCAAGAATCAGCAGCAGGCTGCGTCCCCAGGCAGGGCGCTTGCTCGAAATATGCATAACGTTCTCCTCTCGGTCTTTTCAGGCTTGATTCCAGTGTACCAGATGTTTTCCATCTATGCCATGTAAGCGGTTTGCGGTCTGCGAGCCGGACAATAGTCCATCGAAATTGGCCGCCTGAACAGGGGGACTTATTTGCCCCCTGCCGATTTCTCCAGCTGTGCTGCCGGCTTCACCGCTTCCTTCATCCGCTCCAGGAAGCTAAGCGTGAGCGCGAGACGCTCCTCGCTGCCGAGTCCCTTGCCCCGCAGCGCCAGCTCCGTCACCGCGTCCTTGGCGCCGCCGCGCTTGAACCGGTTCTCGAAGTCGAGGCATAGCTTGTCAATCGCCCGGATATCGATCCGCTGCGCCGCGCGTGCCGCGAAATTGAGCGTCCATTCGTCGCCCTTGCCGCTTACGGACTCGATGCCGTACAACGAGCCGTAGATTTTCAGCCTCGCCACGTCGAGCAGAGTATCGACCGCCTGCGGCAGATCGCCGAAGCGGTCGGTCAGCTCCTCGCGCAAGTCTTCGGCATCGTCCAGCGAGGACAGGGAAGCGACCTTCTTGTAGATCTCGATCTTCTGGATGCTGTCGTAAATATAATCCGAAGGCAGGTAAGCATCCAGGCTGAGGTCGATGACGGTGCTGACAGGCTTCTCCGTCTCTTCTTCCTCCCCGTACATTTCCTTCTTGCGGCGGGCGATCTCGTCGGCCAGCATCTGCGAATACAGATCGAAGCCGACCGAGGCGATGAAGCCATGCTGCTCCGCTCCGAGCAGATTGCCCGCTCCGCGAATGGCAAGATCCCTCATCGCGATCTTGAAGCCGGAGCCGAGCTCCGTGAACTCCTTGATCGACTGGAGCCTCTTCTCGGCGACTTCCGTCAGCACCTTGTCGCGCTGGTAGGTGAAGTAGGCGTAGGCGATCCGGTTGGAGCGGCCGACCCGTCCCCGCAGCTGGTACAGCTGGGACAGGCCCATTTTGTCCGCGTCATGGACGATGAGCGTGTTGACGTTCGGAATGTCGACGCCGGTCTCGATGATGCTCGTGCTCACCAGGACATCCGATTCCCCGTCGAGGAAATCGAGAATCGTCTTCTCCAGCTCCTGCTCCGACATCTGCCCGTGGCCGACTGCCACCCGCGCCTCCGGCACGAGCGAGGAGAGCAGCTCCGCCATCTGATAAATGCCTTGGACCCGGTTGTACAGGTAGTATACCTGTCCGCCGCGGGCAAGTTCGCGCTCGATCGCCTCGCGCACGAGAGCCGTATTGTACTCGACGACGTAGGTCTGCACCGGGAACCGGTTCTCGGGCGGCGTCTCGATGACGGACAGGTCGCGCACGCCGAGCATGGACATATGCAGCGTCCGCGGTATCGGAGTCGCCGTCAGCGTCAGCACGTCCACATTGGTCTTGAGCCGCTTGAGCTTCTCCTTGTGGGACACGCCGAACCGCTGCTCCTCGTCGACGATGAGCAGTCCGAGGTCCTTGAACACGATATCCTGCGACAGCAGACGATGCGTGCCGATGACGACGTCGACCGTTCCGGCCTTGAGCCCCTTCATCGTATCCGTCTGCTCCTTGCGGGAGCGGAAGCGGCTGAGCACCTGGACGTTGAACGGAAAGTCGGCGAACCGCTCCCGGAACGTCTCGTAATGCTGCTGGGCGAGAATCGTCGTCGGCACGAGCACGGCAACCTGCTTGCCTTCGATGGCGGCCTTGAAGGCGGCGCGGACCGCAACCTCGGTCTTGCCGTAGCCGACGTCGCCGCACAGCAGCCGGTCCATCGGCCGCTGCAGCTCCATGTCCTTCTTGATTTCGCGGATGGCGCGCAGCTGGTCGGGCGTCTCGTCGTACGGGAACATCGCCTCGAACTCGTTCTGGTAGGCCGTATCCTGTCCGAAGCCGAAGCCCTTGGCTTCCTGGCGCTGGGCGTACAGCTTGATGAGGTCGTCGGCGATATCCTTGACGGAGCTGCGGACCTTGTTCTTGACCCGCGTCCATTCGTTGCCGCCAAGCTTGTAGACCTTCGGCTCCTTCTCTTCGGATCCGACGTATTTCTGGATGAGGTCGATCTGGTCGATCGGCACGGAGAGCTTGTCGCCGCCGGCATACATGATATGCATGTAGTCCTTGTGGATGCCGCCGATCTCAAGCGTTCCGATGCCCATGTACTTACCGATGCCATGGTTCTGATGGACGACATAATCGCCGACCTTGAGCTCCGTATAGCTCTTGATCCGCTCGGCATTGTCGATATTCTTGTCCACGCGGCGGGTCTTGCGCGATTTCTGCGAGAACAGCTCGCTCTCCGTAATGACGACCAGATGCGAGCCCGGAAGCTCGAAGCCGCTCTGCAAGCCGCCTTCCAGTATGACTGGCGGTTCGATGTCGTAATCGCCGAGCACCCGGCGCAGGCGCTCGATCCGCTCGCTGCCGCCCGCCAGCATGAGCACGCTCGCGCCGGCTTTTTTCCATCGCTCCATCTCCGCCTTCAGCACGTTCATCTGCCCATGGAAATTCTGCATGCTGCGGCACATGAAGTTCAGGATGTTCTGCGGCTGCGTATGCGGAATCTGGCGCAGGAACAGTGAAAGGAAGAGCGCCGGGAACTTGCGGTTGTGCAGCACCTCGTCCGCCTCGCGGGCCAGCTGGATGCCAGGCAGCGACTTGCCGTTCGAGAGCAGATGAGCCTGCCACTCCGCCTCGTCGCGCTCCAGCTGGCGGCCCGTCTCGATGAGCCGCGTTGGCTCGTCGAGCACGAGCAGCGTATCCTCCGGCATATAGTCGAACAGCGTCTGGCGCTCGGGATAGAGCAAGGCGATGTATTTATAAAGATCGGGGAAATGGATGTGCTGGCGCAGCCGCTCCAGCTCCGCTCCGATTTCCGTGCGCAGCCGTTCCTTCGCGGTTCGGTCGGTCATGCGCTCCAGCTGCTTCTCGAGCAGCTCCGCGCCATGCTGCGCGGCCGCGCCGAAGCGCCGTTCGTCCGCGATCAGCTCTTGGCACGGGGGAACGGTGTATGCGTTCATCTTGTCGATGGAGCGCTGCCCTTCCGGATCGAACGAACGGATGGAGTCGATCTCGTCGTCGAACCATTCCATCCGCACGGCGACCGGCGAAGTCAGCGGGTAGAAGTCCGCTATGCCGCCGCGAACGCTCATCTCTCCCCGGTTCTCTACGCGGTCCACACGGACATAGCCTAAGCTGTTCATGCGCTGAAGAAACTGCTCCAGCGGGAGCGTATCCCCGACCTTGATCTCGATCTGCGCTTCTGCCATCACGCCTTTGAGAGGCAGATAGCGGCGAACGCCGGAGAAGGGAACGACAACGATCCCGCGGAATCCCCTGGACAGTCGGATGAGCACATCCATCCGCTGGGCGAGCATCTCGGGACTCGAGACGGCGGCTTCGGCGGCGACCAGTTCGTTCGCGGGATACAGCAGGACTTCATCATCCTTGCAGAGCTCCTGCAGGTCCTCGGCGATTTTCTGTGCCGAGAACATATTGTGGGTCACGACCAGGATCGGCTGATCGAATTCGCGGCGCAGAGCCGCCATCAGCACCTGGCGGGAGGAGCCTGCCAAGCCTGAAATCAGCTGCTCCCTCATCCCTTTGCGGAACCCGGAGACGACCGATTGGAAGTCCCGGTCCGCGGCAAAAGCCTCAAGTAACGCTTTCAATGGCTGCGGCACCCCTTTTCATATGAAAACCGTGCGCTGCGCAGGCATAGAGCATCTGTCCCGAGGGACAGCAACAAGGCCCCATACCGCTCGGGGCCAAAGAAGTCTCCGCCTTGAACACGCAAAGAAGCCTCAGCTTCAGGCCAAGGCTCTTGCTATACGCGAAGCGCGAAAATCTGCTTATCGTCCATCATGCTACTGCAGCGGGCTTGATACCAGCAGCAGTTCCGGATTCCGGGCGACGGCCTCGCTGCAATACTCGCAGACAACCTTTACCACCATATCGCCATCCGGGTTATACGCTATTATATCGCTGCGTTCTTCGAGGGTCAAGAAATGCAGGCCGAGCCTGTTCTCCGTAATTCCTTGCAAGCTGGAGATCGAGCCGAGCGGCGTCCGGCAGTGCCGGCATTCATAATGGATTGCCATGTGGGGCCTCCTGTCCAACATATCGTTGACTACAGTATGCCCACTTTCTGGTTTTCTAACTCCTGTCCGGCAGGCGGCAGCGATCTTCCTGTTCTATGCCGCTCTATTTAGGGGGCTCCGCGATGATCATTGCAACCGTTGGCTTGCCGTCAAGCGTTGAACTTGCCCATCGTATCGTCGAACGGATGATCCAGCGCGTAATCCGCCGCATCGCATGCCTTGTCGATCATCGCCTGCACAGCATCCCGGTCTGCCTTCGGGAAATTCGAGAGCACGTAATCGGCGATGATCATGCCGTTCGTCGGGCGCGACACTCCCATGCGGATCCGGTTGAAATTCTGTGTGCCCATATGCTGGATGATGGATTTGATGCCGTTGTGGCCGCCCGGCCCTCCTTGATAGCGCAGGCGGATCTTGCCCGTCTCCGTATCCATGTCGTCATAGACGACGATGAGGTCTTCCAGCTTGGCTCCAAAATAATCCATATAGGCCCGCATCGACTCGCCGGACAGGTTCATATATGTCATCGGCTTGATCAGGACGACCTTCTCCGCTCCCACGCGTCCTTCGCCGATCAGCGCCTTGCATTTGCTCGTATTGACCTTTATATCCCATTTTTTTGCCAGAGCATCCACCACTTTGAAGCCGATATTATGCCGGGTATCCTCATACTGGCTGCCTGGATTCCCCAAGCCTACGATCCATTTCATCTGCTGCCGCACCTTCCTTGTCCTGCCGCTCCTCATGGAGCGCTTCTATCCTGTCACTGTACCATAAAGACCGCTGCTGCGGCTACGAGCAGGCGGTGCGGGCGACAGCCTTCCCTGCAGCAAGAATGGAAACGAAAAAGCGCGCCCGCTGGGGACGCGCCATGGCTGCGGCAGGACTATTCCTCGTCCACCGCGTTGGCATCTTCGGAACGGGCAGCCCCCTTAAAGTCTTCCTTGGCCGCTTCGTCGGCTTCCTCCTCGGAAACTTCCTTCTGCGGAGCAAGGACGGCCACGACGACCTGCTCGGCATCCGACAACGCCGTTACGTTGCCAGGCAGCTTCAGATCGCCGACAAGCAGGTTCTCGCCGACCGCGAGGGAAGAAATATCCGCCTCGATGGATTCTGGAATGTCATTCGGGAGGCATTGAATCTCAAGCTCATGCAAAGACACCGACAGGACGCCGCCTTCGCGGACGCCGGCGGAATCTCCCATAAGGTCGATGCGCACGGTTGTCTTGATTTCCTCATTCATATTGATCTGATGAAGATCGATATGGACAACCTTACGGGAAAGCGCGTCGCGCTGCACGTCCGTGATCATGACCGGCTGCTTGCCCGCATCCGGAATCGACAGCTCGATGATCGCGTTCGGATGGGAACGGAGCAGATGCATGATTTCCTTTTCATCCAGGGAAATAACCGATGAAGATTCCAATTTCTTGCCATATACAACCGCAGGCACCTTTCCCTCCTTGCGGAGCTGGCGCAGGCTTCCTTTGGAAGCGTTCGTGCGGGTCTGTGCTTGCATCGTAATTGCCATAATCGATTTTCCTCCTCTATAGGTCATACACCTGTGGACATATTGTCCGACTTTCCCTAACTATACCCATCCGGGCGCTCGTTTAAACACTTGGCGGGCTTGCGGCGTATCTCCGGCCGCTTCCTTTTGGAGTGCTTCTCTCTTTCCCGAGACAGCAAAAACCCCCCGATCCGCTATAGAGGATCGGGGGGAATGGCAAAGGCTATTCCGTTTTGCTGCGTTCCTTTTTCGCCTTGGCTCTCGAGCGGATCTTGTCCGCATAGCCCGGCTTGTTCACCTGGCGCTCTCGGGCGATGGCGAGATCGCCTCCCGGCACGTCATGCGTGACGGTGGAGCCGGCTACGACATAAGCTCCATCTCCGATATGGACCGGAGCGATGAGATTGACGTTGCTGCCGATGAAGGCTTCGTCGCCGATGACCGTCTTCGACTTGTTGAAGCCGTCATAGTTGACCGTGATGGCGCCGCAGCCGATATTGACCCCGCGGCCTACTTCCGCATCGCCCACGTAGCTCAGATGGGATACTTTGCTGTCATCTCCGAGCACGGCGTTTTTCAGCTCCACGAAGTCGCCGATCTTGCAATCCTTGCCGAGTTTGGAGCCCGGCCGCAGATTGGCGTAAGGGCCGATCGAGCTGCCGGCGCCCGCTTCGGACTGATCGATCGTGGAATAGCGGACGGTGACGCCGTCTCCGATGACGGAGTCCGCGATATCCGCCGACGGGCCGATGATGCAGTCCTCTCCGATGACTGTGGAGCCCCGCAGAACGGTGCCGGGGTAGAGAACCGTATCGGCTCCGATCTTCACATCCGCTTCGATATAGGCGCTGCCCGTATCGATGACCGTGACGCCGTTCACTTGATGGCGGCGCACGATGCGCTGGCGCATGAGGCTTTCCGCCTCTCCGAGCGCGACGCGGTCGTTGATGCCGATCGCCTCGGCCAGATCGCTCGTGCAGTAGGCCTGAACCGTCTCGCCTTCCGAGACGAAAATGCCGATGACATCGGTCAGGTAGTATTCTCCCTGAGCGTTGTCATTGGTGACCCGGGAGAGCGCATCGAACAGCTTGCGGTTGTCGAAGCAGTACGTGCCTGTGTTGATCTCGCGGACAGCGGCTTCGGCAGGGGAGCAGTCCTTCTGCTCCACGATGCGCTCGACCGCGCCTTCGGCGCCGCGGATGACACGGCCGTAGCCGGCCGGATTAGGGAATTCGGCCGTCAGCACCGTTGCCGCCGCGCCGCTTGTCCGATGAAGCTCGATCATCGCATTGACCGTCTCGACCGTCACGAGCGGCGTATCCCCGCAGACGACGAGCGTAATGCCTTCCTCTTGCCCGAGCAGCTCCTTGGCTTGAATGACCGCATGTCCGGTGCCGAGCTGCTGCTCCTGCAGCACGAATTCGGCGCGATCTCCCAAATAAGATTGCACGGCTGCGGCTCCGTGGCCGACGACAACGACGGTTCTGGAGCAGGACGCCTGCTCGACCGTATCCACGACATGCCCTACCATCGGCTTGCCGCATACGGGATGCAGCACCTTGTACAGCTTGGATTTCATCCGCTTGCCTTGTCCTGCCGCAAGCACGACCGCCATCACATTCACCGGTTGATTCCCTCCTGTGTTCCCCATTATGTACACTGACTATATCCCATCATAGGGCAAAAAGAAAGGGAGCCCGAGGGGCCCCCCATCCATGCATTTGTCCGAAAGGCCCTAATGATTCAGGCACCTTCTTCGATTGCAACTTCTTCTTCCGTTGCTGCGCGCTCGTACTCGGCGAGTACGGCAGCTTGAATCTTCTCCCGAGTGGTGGAAGAGATCGGGTGGGCAATATCCCGGAATTCCCCATCCGGCGTACGCTTGCTTGGCATTGCGACGAACATTCCATTGTTGCCGTCAATGACGCGAATATCATGAACGACAAATTCATTATCAATGGTGATGGAAGCAATGGCCTTCATACGCCCTTCGGAATTAACGCGGCGGAGTCTGACATCGGTAATCTGCACTTGTGTTCACCACCTTTGCCTATCGAAGACTTGGTGTATAATTCCACATTTCCATGCAGATTCCTTCTTAATTCTGGGAATTGAAACCCGTTTTAAGAAATAAATTTTGGAAAAAAATATAATTCGTTACGATTCGACAGGGATCGAAGCGATCAGTTCGATTTCGACAAGAACATCCTTCGGAAGGCGTGCGACTTCTACGGCCGAACGGGCCGGCTTGTGCTCTCCGAAGTAGGAAGCATAGATCTCGTTGACCGCCGCGAACTGGTTCATGTCCTTCAGAAAGACGGTCGCCTTGATCACATTGCCGAGCGACGAGCCGCCTGCTGCAAGCACGGCTTGCAGATTGCGGAATACTTGATGGGCTTGTTCCTGGATGCCGCCTTCGATCAGGGATCCGTCCTCAAGCAGCGGAATCTGGCCCGATGTGAACAGAAGGCTGCCGAACTGGACCGCGTGGGAGTAGGGGCCGATCGCGGCAGGAGCGCCGGCGGCTGTAATCGGTTGGACATTCATGGATAAGTAGCCTCCTAGGAAGTGAAATAGTTGCCTGGAACGACGGTCGTCTGCTTCGTCTTCATATCCACGGCCGTCAGCTTGGCCAGAGACACGTAATCCTCGAGAAGCCGCTCCTCGGTCCCGACCTCTCCGGATTCGACGAACACGCCGACGCCGGCGACGGTCGCGTTGAATTCATGCAGCAGGTCCATCATGCCCTGCACGGTTCCTCCCGCCTTCATGAAGTCGTCGATGATCAGGACGCGGGACTGCTCCTTGAGCGCGCGGCGGGCCAGCGACATCGTCTGGATCCGCTTGTTGGAGCCGGATACGTAGTTGATGCTGACGGCAGAGCCCTCCGTCACCTTGTTGTCGCGCCTGACGATGACGACGGGAAGATTGAGGCAGCTCGCGGTAGCGTAAGCGAGCGGAATCCCCTTGGTCTCTACCGTCATGATGACGTCGATGCGGCGGTCCGCGAAAGCGGTCGCAAAAATCCGGCCGACATCGGCGAGCAGTCCGGGCTGCCCGAGCATATCCGTCATGTACAGATAGCCGCCCGGCAGCACACGCTCCGGAAGCTCAAGCTCGCGGCATACGCCCCGGATGATCTCCATCGCCGGCTCCTGCGGCATGCGCGGGATATAGCGCACTCCGCCCGCCGCTCCAGCCAGCGTCTGGAGCTGGCCGATGCCTTCCTCTTCGAATACTTCCTTGATGATAGCCAGATCCTCGCTGATGGAGGATTTGGCAGACTGATATCGATCAGCAAAAGCTGTAAGAGATATTAACGTATGGGGGCGGGATAATAGATATTGGGTCATCTCGACCAGTCTTGCGCTTCGCTTTAATTTCTTCATTGGGAATCCCCCTGGCTAAATCCGAATATTATAAAGACAATATACCATCTTTATACGGATTCAATCAAGGTTGATGTCCATTCTATGTCAGCATTCTTACCACATAGACTTCCTTGCAAAAACCTCGGAGTCCATTGTAGATTCTGGCGAGCTTGGATTCCTTGGTTACGAGGCCGAATACCGTCGGGCCGCTGCCCGACATCAGCACGCCGTCCGCTCCGAGGCGCTGCATGCTTTCCTTGAGCTGTGCGACTTCCGGATACAGGGACAAGGTGACGTCCTCCAGCACATTGCCCATCTCCTCGCAGACTCCCTGGAACGATCCCGTGGAAATCGCCTCCATCATGCCGCTGAGCGAAGGATGGCCCGGCATGTTGTCGGCACGAAAACGTCCGTAGACATCGGCGGTCGACACGTTGATGGGAGGCTTCGCCAGCACGACCCAGCAGGAAGGCGGGTTGTCGATTCGCTGCAGGATCTCTCCGCGTCCCGTGGCAAGGGCCGTTCCTCCCGTGACGCAGAACGGCACGTCGGAGCCGAGCTCCGCTCCGAGCTTGCACAGCTCCTCGTCCGGAATGCCGAGCTTCCACAAGCGGTTCAGTCCTCGAAGCGCCGCGGCGGCATCGCTGCTTCCGCCTGCGAGTCCGGCGGCGACCGGAATCTTCTTGTCCAGATGGATATACACGCCTTTGCGCACATCGTAGCGCTCCTTGATGAGACGCGCGGCTTGGAAGGCCAGATTCTTCTCGTCCAGCGGTATGTAGCCCGCCTGGCTGGAAATGATGATTGTGTCTCTCTGAAGCTCTTCCATCTCCAAGCGATCCGACAGATCTACCATGGTCATGATCATTTCAACCTCGTGGTAGCCGTCCGCACGCTTGCGCAGCACGTCAAGCAGCAGATTGATTTTGGCCGGGGCCTTCTCGTAGACTTTCATATGTCGTCACCCGTTCGTTAGATAAACTGGATTTATTATACCATCCGAACGGATAAAAGCGAAAGCGGCCCCCTGCGCGGGAAGCCGCGCCGGAAGCCGCTTGTTATGCTCTAACGCTGGTTCTGGCGTGCTGCGGCCTGCTCGGCCATCTGAATGGCGCGCTTGACCATATTCCCCGCGTCCTTGGCTTTGATGCCGCCCCATCCTTCTTCCTGGACCGTGTCGTAAAAGCCAAGATCCTTGGCGAGCTCCACCTTCAGCTGATCGGACATTATGCTGCGTCTTCTGCGGCTCATGCGTAGCCTCCTTGCCCTGCGGCTGTATTGGGCGTCCATCGGCGACAGCCCTTCCTGTAGTATGAGAGCGGACTCCCGCTTATATGCGGTCCCCGAAAGCAAGCATAAAAAAAGCACGACAGCCGGCAGCGGTCGCGCGAAGTTCCCCGGTTAAGCATATATGGGACGATCAGTGAACGGGATTGATCCGAACTTGGCCCTCGTCGTTGCAGACGGTGACCTCGACGGAATCCGTCAGAATGTCCGCGTAACTATAGGACACACGCTTGAAAGCATGCTGATCCTGATCCAGCTTGACAATGAAAACAGATGGGTAGGTTTCTTCCAAAACACCGGAACGTTCAACCGTCTTGCGCCGGCCTCCGTTAGCCCGCAGCATGATTTTGGCTCCAACATGTGCTTCCATGCTGCGCTTGATCTCAGACAAAGCATTTCTAGCCATTGGCAACTACCACCTCTTTCCTTGTCCATTATAGCCCAAGGGAGGAGGCGTTGTCAAATAAACGAAAATTATATCATCGGTCTAACTTTAGTGTCAATGAAAATTTTTTGACTTCGTTTTCAAGATGAATAAGGATTTACAGCTTACGCATAATAAGGGTTTGGCTTCACATTTGCAATCGTCTGCGGTTTCGGAAGGCCGACCCTGTAGCGTCCCATCGTCTCGATTCCGCCCACCCCTTCGATTCCCGAAATCGTGCCGTGAATGACATCCGGCAGGTTGATCGGCTCCCGAATCGAGGTGTAGCTTGCCTTGATTGCGATATAGACCGGATCGAGCGCATGGATGAGGATGCGTCCCGGCGAGCTGGCGAAATTGGCTCCGGACTGCAGCAGCGCCTCATAATGGGACTGGCACGCCCCTGCGACCACGATCAGATTGTCGCGGTTCTTGTCATACTCCCGGGCCACATGAACCGCGTTGACGAAGTTCTGGGAGTTCTTATAACTGCCTATGCTGTAGAGATCGCCACTAGGGCGGTTCTTGAGCAGGCCGTCATGGCCGGTAATGACGACGACATCCGGCTTCACCTGCGGCAGCAGATGGTACAGCAGATCCGCCATCTGCGCTTCGCCGACATGAAGGCCTTGAGCCGGCACCTTCATCTGATTGTACAGCTGCATGCTTTTGCGCATATAATTGGCGTCGCCGTCCAGATGCAGAACTTTGCCTGGCAGGTCGAAATATGCATGTGCGGAAGCATTGGAGTCTCCGGGACGGAAGTCCATCTCGTGATGGACGGACTGATCGATCAGCTCTTGGCTCATCCGCTGGTTGGACGCCTTCACCTTGCTTCGGACCGACTTCGTGACGCTCAGCTCCTCCGGATCGCCCACCTTCGTCAGGTCGCCGAGCGGCGCGTCCGCGAGCAGACGGTACTCCGCTCCCTTCAAAATGGCGGTATCCCCGCGGACAGCTTCAATGCGGAACAATACATCCCCGCCGTAGGAGCGCCGAACGACAAAATCCCCTTCATTCATTAGGCCCATCACCTCTGCCTTATGGTATGGGCATAGGCCGCCGGAGGTGACAACGGGTTTTCGGCGCTGCGTCTCTGGCGCGGCTCCCAATACAAAAAGCCCTCCATGACAGAATCCGAACGGATCCTCATGAAGAGCTTCGCTTAGCCGGAGCAACGCTGCCGGGTCTGTCAGCCCTTTAGGCCATGCGCTTCAAGCGCAGCCGTCAGAGAGGCATATTCCTGCAGCGACAGCGTCTCGCCGCGCCGCACGGGATCGATTCCCGTCGATTCGAGGATGCGGGTAAGCTCTTCCCGCTTGTCCTTGCCCAGCCAGGAGGACAGATTGTTGTGGATCGTCTTGCGGCGCTGCGCGAAGCAGGCTTGAACCGTGCGGAAGAAGAAATCTTCGTCCGCCACGTCCACGGCAGGCTTGTCCCGCATCGCCAGCTTGATGACGGCCGAGTCGACGTTCGGCTGCGGAATGAATACCGTATGAGGCACGATGCAGACAAGCTCCGGCACCGCGTAATACTGGACTGCCACGCTGAGGCTGCCATAGGCTTTCGTGCCGGGCTTGGCCGCCATCCGCTCGGCGACTTCCTTCTGGATCATCACCACGATGTTCTCCAGCGGCAGCCGCTCCTCCAGAAGCTTCATCAGGATCGGAGTCGTCACGTAATAAGGCAGATTGGCCACGACGCTGACGCCGCTCACCTCGCCGAACTGCTCCTTGAACAGCGCCTGCAGGTCGATCTCCAGCACGTCGCCGTGAACGATACGCACATTCTCGTCGGCTTCCAGCACTTCCTGAAGAATCGGGATCAGCCGCCGGTCGATCTCGACCGCTGCCACCTTGCCTGCTTCCCTTGCCAGCTGCTGGGTCAACGCGCCGATGCCGGGACCGATCTCCAGCGCCCCTTTGGTGGGGTCCAGTCCGGCCGCGGTTACGATCTTGTTCAGAATATTGGGGTCGATCAGGAAGTTCTGCCCCAGGCTCTTCTTGAAGGAGAAACCATGCCTCTCGATGATTTCCTTCGTTCTTCTAGGTGTCGCTACGTCCATGGGCGATCTCCTCCTCCATCTGCCGCAAGGCTTGTCCGAATTCTTCCTTCGTGATCTGAAAGCTGGCGCAGCGCTTCAGGAACTGCTTGCCGTTGCAATAGCCGATGCCCAGCCGGTTGCCCATGAGCAAGCGCCGCCGGGCCGCATCGCTATGCACCAGCAGACCCGCTTCCAGCAGATCGCTGTTTGAGATTTCCGCCTTCTCTGGATCTCCCTCCGTCCGAACGGACGCCAGAGCCCTCCTGACCGCTTCGGGAGAAGCGTTCTCCACTCCGATGTCGCCTTTGTACAAGGCGTCCTCCTGCGGCAGAAAAGCATGCTTGCAGCCAGGCACCCGCTGCGAGACGATTTTGCGTATCCTCTCTCCTGCATGGTCGGGGTCGGTGAAGATGATGACTCCCCGACGCTGCATGGCGAGCTCGATCCGGCGCAGCACTTCCTCGCCGATCGCCGAGCCGTTCGTTTCGATCGTGTCGGCTTCCACGGCGCGCCGAATCGCTGCCGTGTCGTCCTTGCCCTCCACGACGATAATTTCTTTGATCAAGGCCTTGTCTCCTTTAATTCAATACGCGTTTGAGGGGTATAAAAAGAAAAAGAGGCTTGAGCCTCTCGAATGACAGCCAGGCCCGAATCCGGACTGCGGCCGGAAAAGGACAGCAGTGGTCCTAGCATGGGCCAAAAAAGCCCTCTCTACTCTCCTCATGCCCGGTAAACGTCCAAAACGGGACCGCCTCGTAGAGGCGGACCCGTATCGCTTGAATCAGCTCAGCTTCGGCTTGGTTGGACCCAGCACGTATACGGTGTATCCGCGCTTCTTGCCGAACTGCCTCGCGTAAGATTCACTCTCGTAGAACACGTCGATCTTCTTGCCGTTGATCGCGCTCCCCGTATCTTCTGCACGACGGAAGCCGATTCCTTCTATATATACCCACCATCCCAACGGGATGACATCCGGGTCGACTGCAATGGTACGGCCTTCCGATACTTTTGCTCCGGAAGCAGTGATGCCGTAGCCGGCATCGCCTTTGGATTTGCCCGTAGAGGCCAAGCCGGCGGTATAAGCCGTCAGAGTTACGTTGTTCAGCACTTTCTTGGCTTTGAGCGATAGGCCCGATTTGGTGACGGATTGCGATGCCGAAGACGCCGCGCTGAGAGCGACTGCTTTAGGCTTCGGCTTTTCCTTGGTGCCGACCGCAACGATCTTGTTCACGGCAGGCTGTTCCATCGATTTGGCGAGCAGCGTCATGGATACCATCTTGCCATCCTGGTATACCTTTTCGAAGGTTTTGACCAATTGGCCATTCTGGCCGGCCTTCACCATTTTTAGCTGCCCCTTTTCCAAGGTAGCATCCTCTTTGCGGATGACGGTGAAAGGAATATCGTGCTTTGTCGTGGTCGTATGCTTGTCGATTCGCAGCACCCGAATCGTCATGTTCGGTTTCAGCTGCGAGGAGGTGTCAGGGAAAATTTTGTCTTGCTCGCGAATCGGAATATTGGACTCTCCGATCGCGGCCTTCACGGTTTTTTCGGTCGTGTACACCGTCGTAGTCTTTCCGTCAGCCATAATCGTCACCGGCACAGCCTGATCGACAATGATCCGGTCCCCATCCTTGAGCGCCGCGCTCAGCGGAACTGAAATCTGGTCGTGCGGTCCGACAGTTATAGCTTGTTCATCCAGTAGGTGCTGCAGGACATCCTGCTTCGTGCTCAGGATCGTTTCCTGTCCGTTCAACACTACGGAGACGTTCTTCTCAGACGTTCCGTGCAACAACACCAAAAACATGAAAGTCATCGCGATTGAGATAATTAAGCTCAGTAGGATCAAACGCAGGTTTTCATGCTTCCATCGCCATTGGAAAGACTTGCTGGATGATCGTTGTACATGGGTGTCCTTAAAGGGAATTGCGCCCACTTCTTCGGTCCTCCTTACATAGCCCCGCCGCCTCGTGTTACGCATGACTATTTAAGACGCGACTATTAGGTTTTGTACGTGCCGAGCAGCACGCCTATCAACCTCTTGCTTCACCTCCACGGTTAACCCTATGTCGACGGTTTACGCAATATTCAAACAAAAAGAAGCCGTCGACAGAGGATCTGTATCGTGGCTTCCCGGGTTGGTCACGCTGAACACATGGAAAGTGGAGCACGAGGTTGATCTCTCTTATATGCGCTTACGAGGTTAGCTGACGGGTTCGGACAAGAGAGCTGCCCTATTCGCCTACTTGGCCTGCTCAAGGCCTTTTGGCAAAATTCACCCCTGGAAAAGGTCAGTTCGTCCATCCAGTCCGCTCCGGAATATCATGTCATCCGGGACTGCATGGAATCGCTGCTTGGTTCCCCCGCTCTCCCTTGTGGGGAGATTAAGCGAATGAATACAAAACTGCATCACTCAAAGCTCTGAGTTGAATCATACAGTTTTGGTCAACCGATTGTAAAGAAGAGATAAAAGACTCTTTCAGCCAAATTAGAGGAAAATCCGGCCGTTTTTGGCGGTTTGGTGGAGCGAAAATATAATTTTTCTCAACCAAGCACCTTTTTACAAGCTTTTTCGCCCGATTTTAAGAAAGCTGGAAACATTTTCTTGCATTTGCGGATGTGATGGAAACGATCTCATTCACATTTTTACCTTTTATTTCCGCCGCTGTCTCGGCAACCAATGCCACGAATGCGGACTCATTCCGCTTCCCTCGATGAGGATGAGGAGCCAGATATGGGGAGTCCGTTTCGATCAGCAGACGGTCCAGTGGAACCTGCGCAAGAACTTCTTTCGGCACCCTGGCATTCTTGAATGTCACCGGCCCGCCGAACGAAATATAGAAGTTCATGTCCAGACACTGCTTGGCGGTCTCCCAGCTGCCGGAGAAGCAGTGCATGATGCCTCCGACCTCAGCCGCCTTCTCTTCCCGAAGAATGCGGACGACATCCTCATGGGCATCGCGGTTATGAATGACGATCGGCTTGCCCGTACGCTTCGCGATGCGGATCTGCTCCCGGAATACTTGCTGCTGAACATCCTTGGGAGCGGTATCCCAATAATAGTCCAGTCCGATTTCCCCGATAGCGACGACCTTTGGATGCGCCATCAGCGCCTCCACCCGTTCGAGGTCCCCTTCCCTCACATCGGCGCTGTCCGTCGGATGCCACCCGACAATGGCGTAGATGAACGGATATTTTTCGGCAAGTTCCAGCGTCGTCGGAATCGTCTCGCGGTTGAATCCGACATTGAACATCAGCTCCACGCCTGCGTTGCGGGCGCGCTGGATTACTTCCTCGCGGTCATTGTCGAATTTGGGGGAGTCCAGATGCGTATGCGTGTCAATCAATCCTGCCATTTTTCGACTCCTTTCGAATACGGCCTACAGGCCAAGTCTTTCCCGAATTTCCGGTTCCATGCGATAGCTGAGCAGCGAAGCCGCTTCGGCATCGTAGAAGAGCCGGTATTGGCCGCGGTGCATGCCCGTTATCGACCTCACTACATCGGACTGCGCGGATATTTCCGTCAGCTGCATGGAGCTGTCAAGAAGCAGGATCGGAGGCTTGCCCCGGTTTCCTTCCTCCTGCTTGTCCATTCCCGAACGATACACATGATAGGGAAGATCATAAGGGAAATCAATCTCCAGCTCGTAATCGCGGTCCATTCCAGCGGCGGCCAGCCGTTCGCAGAAAAACTGGGCGTCTGATTCATGTTCGCGGTCGAAGGTTATATACTTGTACAATTTGCGATTAAGGAATCGGGTGCATAATGATGCCAGCAACTTATCCTCCTCTTCGGTCCAAGCGGCAAAAGCCGTTTGGACAAGCGATTCGTCCAGCTTCAAATAAGAAACCACATCCAGCTCCTGGTTGAACAGCCGCTTGATCGGCTCGGGATTCCAGGAGAAGGAATAGCCCGAACGGCACAGCTCCTGGGCCCTCAGAAGAATTTTCCTCAGTACGATCTCCGAGCTGCGTGTAACCGGATGGAAATATACCTGCCAATACATCTGATATCGGCTCATCAGATAATCCTCGACCGCATGCATGCCGCTGTCCTTGACGACAATCCTGCCTTGGTGGGGGCGCAGCACGCGGAGAATCCGGTCCAGATCGAACGTACCGTAATTGACCCCGGTAAAGTAGGCATCCCGCAGCAGGTAATCCATGCGGTCCGCATCCATTTGGCTCGACACCAAATTAATGACGATCGGCTTCTCGTAGGTTTTCCGGATAACTGAGGCTACTTTGCCAGGAAATCCAGGCTCGACGGAACGCAGGAGCCGGTTCACTTCCGTATCTCCTTCTATAATAGAGCAGCTCCATTCCTCATGGTCGAATTCCATGATTTCTTCAATGGAATGGGAGAACGGCCCATGCCCGAGATCATGAAGCAAAGCCGCGCAGAGGCTAAGAAGCTTCTCTTCCCTGGGCCAGTCGGGGTATTCGCTGCGTTCGAACTGCGAGATGATGCGGCGCGTCAGCTCATAGACGCCGAGCGAATGGCTGAATCGGCTGTGCTCCGCGCCATGGAAGGTGAGAAACGTGGTGCCAAGCTGGCGGATTCTTCTCAGCCTTTGAAATTCCGGCGTATCGATCAGGTCCCAAATCAGCTGATCCTGAACGTAAATGTACTTGTGGACCGGATCCTTGAACACCTTTTCCTCTTCCAGCTTTGTCATCGTCATCCACCTTTCGTTCAAACTTTCGACAAAATAAACATGTTGTTTGTCGAATAGTGTCGTAATAAGATTTCCAATTTTTCTAGTCTTGTAGTAAGATAACTAGAGATTTAATCCCTTTCCTGTTCTAAAACCTTGAATTTACGTGCTAAAACTAGACTTTTTGATGGTTGACTGATTTGGGAATGGTTGGTATTATTAAAATCATAAAAAGTAGTTTTATGTCGAACGTTGACGAAATAAATCAAGAGAGGCTGGTCGCCCATTATGATGAAATCCACCGGTATCGTTCGGAAAGTTGACGAGCTTGGCCGCGTTGTTATTCCAATCGAGCTGCGCCGTACGCTTGGAATCGGCGAGAAAGACGCTCTGGAAATTTATGTAGACGGAGAACGCATCATGCTCAAGAAATATGAGCCGGCATGCATCTTCTGCGGCAACGCGGAGAACGTCGCATACTTCAAAGGCAAAATCGTCTGCAATTCCTGCCTTTCCGAAATGCCTACCCCTGTGACAAAATAAGCATAATCAGTTATACTTAACTTTAGCAACTTTAACCAAGGTATTTCTAACCTTTTTATACTCCTACCTTGCCTTCCTGAGCTGGCGACAGCCCGGGAAGGTCCTTTTTTTATTCCGGGCGGGTCTCCTGTGCTTCTTCAGCCTCCCGCTCCATTTAAAGTTCGCTTTTTGCGAAACACTGTCACGAGGCTGGCCGACAAGCCGGCTTATTTGCGCATGAGCTCGTTGTAGACATCCCGTTTCTGGAGCCCCCGGTCTGCGGCGGTTTTCCGAATGGCTTCCTTTCTCGGCTCCCCTTGCTCTTCGTACTTGGATGCATGCTCTTCCAGGCTGAGTCCTTCCCACCAGGACGGGCCTTGCTCCGCCGCTTCATCTTCTCCCGCTCCCTCGACAACAAGACAGTATTCCCCGAGCGGCTCGTTCTCCTCCAGCCATTGTTCGCATTCCGAGACGGTTCCCCGAACGGCTTCTTCATGCTTTTTGGTCAGCTCGCGAATCATCGCCATCCTTCGATCGCCGAGCACGGCCCGAATTGCAGGCAGCGTTTTCGCTACCCGGTGAGGCGATTCATAGAACAGCAGCGTGCTGTCCAGCCGCTTCAGCCCGAGCAGCCAGTTCTCCAGCGATTTCTTGTCCCGGGGAGGAAAGCCGGCAAACATGAAGCGTTCTGTGGGCAATCCCGAGATGATGAGCGCGGCGAGCGCGGCATTGGCTCCCGGCACGGGTACGACGGGAATGCCCCGTTCCACGGCATCCTTCACCAGATCGGCTCCCGGATCGGATATGGCGGGCATCCCGGCGTCGCTCACGAGCGCGATGCTGCTTCCTTCCTCCAGAAGCCGGATAAGCTCAGGGCCGCTGGCTGCTTTGTTATGCTCATGATAGCTGACGAGGCGGCCGTCGATCTCGAAGCGGCTGAGCAGCTTGCGGGTCTGCCTCGTATCCTCCGCAGCAATCATGGAGACTTCCTTCAGGATGCGGATGGCCCGCATCGTGATATCCTCCAGGTTGCCGATCGGCGTTGCGACCAGATAAAGCGTGCCGCAGCTGTGCTCCTCAAAGCTCTTTTGCCTGTTCATCCGCAGAGCCTCCTTTATGTCCATAGTAAATTTCCATGATTTCCTGACTGTATCGCTCCTTGTCCGCATAGACGATCAGCGGCGGCTGCAGCCTCAGCGAAGGCTTGGCATCACGTACGGCTTCAATCAACACCATATTCGCTTCGGAGCCGGCATGGGGATGTACGAATCGAAGCCGCTTCGGCTCCAGCTTCCAGCGGGTCATCGATGCCAAGATTTCCACGAGACGCCCTGGCCGGTGCACCATACATACTTTGCCGCCGGTACGGACCAGCCTGGCGCAATTCTCGACAATTTCCTCCAAAGTGCCGTGCACTTCATGACGCGCGACCGCATAATGCTCATTGCCGTTCCGGTCTCCCGTAAGAGGAGGCATATAAGGCGGATTGACGGTCACAGCATCATAGCTTCCCCAGCCGAGCTCTCTTGATTTCTCGCGCAGATCTCCCTCTACGATCCGAATCCGCGTTCCCATTCCGTTGATTTCCACGCTGCGGCGAGCCATGTCGGCGAGGCGAGGCTGAATTTCCACGGCATCGATTGAAGCGCGGGTCCTCGTCGTCAGCAGCAGCGGGATGACCCCGTTGCCGGTGCATAGATCCACGATTCGTCCAGAGGGCGGAACTCCGGCAAAATGCGCAAGAAGCACCGCATCCATGGAGAAGCTGAACACTTCCCGGCTCTGGATGATGCGAAGCTCATGTGTAAGCAGATCGTCCAGCCTTTCGCTTGGCTGCAATTCGATATCCAAAATGCTTCCTTTCCCCTTTCCGGCCTCTCCCACTTGGAAGGAACCCAAAAACCTCTGCGACGACAAAGAGGACCCGCTCACGGGTCCCTTGGTCTGCATTATTTATTCAGGAACGACAGGCAGAACAGGCAGTCTCCTTCAGTACGGAGATGACCATAGTACACGTTGCAAATATGGAAGCCTTCGTAATAAAGCCTTGCCAGATTATCGTGTCCTTCTCCAACCGCCTGCGGCAGTTCCTCGGTCAAAGCCCCCGAATCGGAAGCCAGCTGCCGGGCAGGAGCCGATGAACCGGAATGCACCGGCTGCATCGCCTTCTCCGTGTGAGGATTGGTTTCCTTCCTCAACACCTTGCGCAGTTGCCGATTCTCGATCGAGAGCTGTTTGTTCGCCTCCACCAGCTGCTTGACGATTTGTTTGAGCTCGCCTAATTCCTTGTGAAAGCCGCCCATTCTAGTTTCAAGCTCATCCATATGAAGGAAAAGATCTTTATTCTCCAAGAACTCACACCCCAGAGCTTTCATGCATGACGTTCAGGTTCATTTTCATTTTACAACAACATCGTCGATCGGCATTTCTTTCGGTCTTCCGCTGATCTCGAACAGCTGGACGTAGACGCTCTTGGAAGCCGCATTGATGCCGGTAACCCGTCCTTCTCCGAGTGAGGTGACGACGGTCTTGCCGATGGCGGGCATTTCCTCCCGCACGCTTTCGTAGTTATCATGCTCAAATTTCAGGCAGCACATGAGCCTTCCGCATAATCCCGATATTTTCGTCGGGTTCAGCGACAAGCTTTGATCCTTGGCCATCTTGATGGATACGGGATCGAAATCGCCCAGCCAGGAAGAGCAGCACAGAACGCGTCCGCAAGGACCGATGCCTCCGAGCATCTTGGCTTCGTCGCGCACGCCGATCTGTCTGAGCTCGATCCGGGTACGGAATACGCTGGCCAAGTCCTTGACGAGCTCACGGAAGTCGATCCGGCCTTCTGCCGTGAAATAGAAAATGATTTTATTGCGGTCAAACGTGAATTCGACATCCACCAGCTTCATCTTGAGCCCATGCGCGCGGATCTTATCCAGGCAGACCGAGAACGCGTTCTGCGCGGCGCCTCGATTCTCCTCGACGACCTTGGCGTCCTGATCGCTGGCGATGCGAATGACTTTTTTGAGTGGGAGAACTACATCCGATTCGTCTACCTGCTTCTGTCCGACTACGACTTTGCCGTATTCCACACCCCTGGCGGTTTCCACAATAACGTGATGGTCCGTGCCTACGGGATGCTCGACGGGATCAAAGTAATAGATCTTGCCCGCTTTTTTGAAGCGGACACCGACGACATTATACAAGGATTTAACCCTCCTGTAGACGTACCAATAATTGCTCTATGGCGAGCTGGGGAGCCACATTGGCCTTGATCTTCCCCGCTGCCTCCATTGCATGCTCCATGCACGAAACCCAGTAAGCGGCCGGCTTCGTGTACGCATGCTGACTAATCCAATCCAACTGATCTATGAAAACCATCTGTTCAGACCTTCCAGCCTGATAATGAATCATGTCTCTGAACCATAACACCAATAAAGACAGTAGCAGCTGCGAGCTCGAACCCAGATCGGCCTTGATCAGCCTCTGCTGGACGGTCACCATGCCCGCAGTGAATCGGGAAGTGCTCTCCTTGCCTAATTGTATCACTACATTTCGGATTTCTGCAAACCCAATCTGTTCTATTACAGCGCGGCATCCGTCGAGGCCGGAAGCCAAATGGACGGCTGCGCGGACATGCGCGGCAGGATATCCTTCCTGCGCGAGCTGCTCCAGCATCTCCTTGGGCGAATAGGGCAAAAAAGGGACCGGCTGCGTACGGGAAGCAATAGTGGGCAGCACGGCTCCGGCATGCGTCGCGAGCAGAATCGCTACTGTCGGAGAGACAGGCTCTTCAAGGAATTTCAGCAGGCTGTTGGAGGCGGGAGGAGTCATCGATTCCGCTTTCTCCATGATATACACCTTGCGCCGGGAGGGATCCGCTGTCCGATAGGACATCTCCCGCTGCAAGTCGTCAATTTGTCCAAGCTTGATTGAATTGCCATCCGGAGCGATCCGGTGAAGATCAGGCTGATTGCCATGCTCGAACTTGCGGCATTCCAGGCATTCTCCGCAGGCGTCGTCTCCGCCAGCCGTGCAGAACAGAGCCTGGGCAAAGGCAAGAGCCGTCTGCAGCCTGCCCGTGCCTCCCGGCCCGTGGAACAGATAGGCATGCGATACCTTGCCGCTCTGAAGCGCATGCCGCAATATTTGCTTGGCCTTTTCCTGGCCGGGGATTTCCGCAAGTCTCATAGCTGTCCTTTCCTCGCTCTAAAATAACAGGTTGATCAGCAAGCCGCGGATGTCTCCGACGCGCTGCAGCAGCTCCATGCGCCCTTGCTCGCTCAGCAGCAGCTCATCGGCCATGGCGAGCAGGCTCTCGTCAATCTCGTCCAGCAGCTTATGCCGCTTGATCCTGCCGCGCCGGTCCATGCTGCGCACATCCTTGATTCCGACGCCGCGTCGAACGGTCATCTCCAGGAACTGCTTAACCATCGCTTTGTAGGCTTTCAGCTCGCGCATCGTCATCGAGCGGGAGAGACGCTCTCCCTGCTGCTGGATATCCTGCAGCTTCTGCTCCAGCTCTTCTCGGCTTCGGCTTTGGTCCTGATAGCGCATCGCATCGGCGAATGATTTGGACTGCACCGGCTTGCCCGCCGCGCTGTCTCTTGCGCGATCCTGCCCCAGCGGACGCCAGCCCGGATCGATCTTCATCTGCGCACGCTCCTGTCAGGTAGATCTGAATTAGAAATGTTCAAAACGCTCCACCGGCATGACGAATACGGCGGCACCGCCAACCTGAACCTCGACCGGGAACGGGATATACGAATCGGTCGTCCCGCCCATAGGCGACACCGGCGTCACGAGCTGGTCGCGGACCTTGCAGTTGGAACGGATGCAGTGCAGCACTTCATGCACTCGCTCATCCTCGATCCCGATCATGAACGTGGTGTTGCCCGCCTTCAGGAATCCTCCGGTGCTCGCCAGTTTGGTGGCACGGAATCCTTCGCGGACAAGAGCGTTCGACAGACGGTTGCTGTCCTTGTCTTGTACAACGGCAATGACTAGCTTCATCCTCATTCCTCCTATTTGTTTAGATATAAAATTGGACAAAACAGGCCGAATTCCTGCTTGTCACATCGATAAAGCGGCCATCGCGTCGATTAATACCGATTCTGGCGATTGCTCCGCATCGATGCGGACGATCCGCCGCGGGTGCATCTCCAGAAGCTTCAGATATCCGGCGCGCACCTTGGCATGAAAGGACTCCCGTTCCAGATCGAGACGGTTGATTTCCCTTTCTCCCGCCTTGGCGATCCGCCTCAGGCCGATCTCGACCGGCAAATCCAGAAACAGCGTCACATCCGGCATCCAGCCTTCGATCGCAAACCGGTTGATTTCTTCAATGGCGCTCATTCCAAGGCCGCGCGCATATCCCTGATAAGCGAGGCTGCTGTCGATGTAGCGGTCGCATATGACGGTCATCCCCGCCTCCAGCGCCGGAATGACCTTCTCTGTCAGATGCTGCCTTCTAGCCGCCGCATACAGGAGCGCTTCCGTCCGGCTGTCCATTCCGGTGTGCGTCCGGTCCAGGATGACCTCTCGGATCTTCTCGGCAATAGGAATGCCTCCGGGCTCCCTCGTTGTCAGGACTGCATATCCTTGCTGCTCCAAGCCAGCGGCAAGGGATTGGATCAGCGTCGTCTTGCCCGCGCCTTCCCCGCCTTCTATCGTAATAAACCTTCCTCGCTCCACTTGTAACATGCTCCCTGCTCGGTTTTTACCTATCATACCATGACCGGCGCCGCTTACCTATCGGAATGCTTCTAGAGCCGAGTTTTCCCAGCATGGGAAGACAGTGAGGCGAGCCTAATTCTGCCGCTCATTTCCGGACCGGGAAGGAAAGCAAAGCAGCACCCCTCTCATTCCCAGAGACCAAATAGAGCGGCTCACTCCGAGGAAGGAAGACGGACTGCGATGCAGCCCCGGTCCTCATCGCTCATTCCTTGGAATCTGGCTCCTGCCTTCAGCAGCTTCTGCATATGAGCCGCCGTTTCAGGAGTTATCCGCTCTCCCTCATAAACAAGCGGAATTCCCGGCGGGTACGGAATGATTCTCTCTGCGGCAAGCCGGCCTGCCGAATCCTTGATCATCACCTTTTCTTCTTGATCCGGACTCCTCTTGCTTCGCCTGAGCAGCACCGGCAGCGAGACAACCTCTGCGCGGCTTTTTTCCGATTCCGGTTGCGGAGAGAGAATGCGTCTGCTGGCGGCTGGCTGGGCCAATCGATTAACGGAGGCGATCTCCTCAAGAGCGGCAATAAGCGCATCGGCATCTTTTGCTCCACTCCTGGCTCCAATGACAAGAACGACATAACGGACATCCGCCATCTCCGGCCAGCAGCCGCGTTTCTCAAGCTCCTTCTGCAGCCTGAACCCGCTTAGACAGCCGCTGGCGTCCTCTAAGACGATTCGGAGAGGATCCAGCCGCAGCTCCTCCTGCTGCAGCTCCCGTTCCAACAACCGGAAGGGATGCAGCGCATTGTGATCCGATGCCCAATCCCGGATTCGCTTCGCGGTCTGTAATCCAGGCTCAAACCAATTCTCGCCATAGATGCCGACCTGGGCGCGGGCAGCGTCCAGCGAGGCCAAGATCGGGAACGACGGCGAAGAGCTTTGAATCATCGTCAGCGCCTGCTTGACGCTTGAACGATCCAGCCTCTCTCCTTGCATATGAAGCATGGCTCCCATCGTAAGGGCAGAGAGTGTCTTGTGCGTGGACTGGACAACTCCGTCAGCCTCTGCCTGGAGCGCTGATCCGGGGAAGGAGGGGTGCAGCCCGTAATGAGCTCCGTGGGCTTCATCCACCAGCAGCACCGCACCGGCCTCATGAATATAATCCGCATAAGGGCGAAGATCGGCCGACAAGCCGTAATAGTTCGGATTCGACAGGAACACGGCTTTGGCCTCCGGATAGAGGGCGAGCCCCTCTTGAATCGTCCGCAAGGAGGGAACCGATCCTATTCCGGTGTGCTCGTTCATTTCTGGAGCCAGGAATACTGCTTTGGCCCCGCTTAACTGAATGCCGTTCAGAACCGATTTGTGGACATTGCGCTGGACGAGGATCAGATCCCCCGGAAGACAGGTTCCGATGATCAGAGCCATATTTCCCGACGTGCTTCCGCCGACCAGGAAGGAGGTTTCCTCTGCCCCGAAGCATTCTGCCGCGAGCAGCTGAGCTTCCAGGATCGCCCCGCTCGGATCATGGAGATCGTCCGTGCTTGCCAGCTCGGTCACATCGATTGCCATGACCATGTCGAGCCACTGCGCATTTCCGGAGTTCTCAGCCCCAGCATGATCAAGAACAGTCTTGCTGCCGGTTCCCCCTTTGTGGCCTGGAACATGGAAGGAGACCGGATTGCGGGCTGTATGGGAGTTCAACATAGCGAGAAGAGGAATATTCGTTTGATTCATAAAAGCTTTCCTTTCGTTTGCATTCATTTCTTCCATTGTAATGAAAAAAGAAGCAAAAAAAAGCTTTCTTCCCGCAGGAAGAAAGCTCAGACATTCTTATGCACCCATATTTGCTTCATCTGATGGACATAAAAGGGGTATTTCTCGTCCTTTACATCCGTCTGAACCATTTCATTCTCGCAACTGCCGCAAATGAATTCCGATACGATATGAAGTCCCTGGTCCTGGGGCTTGAATTGGCCGCATACGATGCATTCACACAAAGCGTCCTCATGCATAGTCCATCCGCCTTTCGTTCAAGTACAATGATATTATCAGGATCCCCTGAAATCTATTAATCCATACATGTAAATTTCGTATAAACGTCTTCCTACACCATATTCAGCCTGCGTCTGCCGGTGCCTATCCCAATTAAACTGAACCAAGTTCCCGGCTCGACCGATAGTAAAGAAGAGTCCCTAATTAGGAGGAGCAGCATGTTTCAGCCTTTGTCCGAGCAAAAGGAAGCTACGATCTATCAGTACCGGCTTGTCCGCAAGCTGCATTTTTCACCTGCACTGGTCCGCTATCATTGGGCTGTCGGGCTGCTTCTGGCAGTTGCATTGCTTGTCCTGTCTCCGATCAGCAGCGTGGCCGGCTTGGCAGCAGGTATGCTGTTCATACCCCTTCTTCATTTCGCTCTGATCCGGTTGATCGGACTGCGCAGCCATCATGAGTTCAAGTCTCGAAGATGGACCTGGAGATTTGCATTTCCCCTCGTCGGCTATCTTCCCGAGCTCCCTGTCGAGCTGGCTGCCTTCACCCGCCTGCAGTTTCATCTGCTCTGGACAGGGCTGTGCTGCATCATGCTGTTCTATCCCTGGCTGCAGCCGGAAACTCTGTCTTCCCTGCTGCTTGTCCATTTCTGGCTGCTTGCGCCTCATCTGACCGCCGTTTTCTTTCTCCTGAAAGAAAGAAGGGATGGCGTCGTCAAGCTTCCCTGGGAAGAGCCCTATTATTTGTATTATCACCGATAAGCGTCGGAAAAAGAATCTCTTTTTATTACCCGCACAACCTCCTGCAAAACAATAATCTCCCATTCAAGGGGGATTATTGTCGCATTATGCCATTGAATATCAAAAAAAGCCTGACCGGCGATTGCTCGCGGATCAGGCTTCTCTCTATGCTTGGCGACGTCCTACTCTCCCAGGACCCTGCGGTCCAAGTACCATCGGCGCTGGAAGGCTTAACGGTCGTGTTCGGGATGGGTACGCGTGGTTCCC
>NZ_JBKFAO010000024.1:0-20060 GCF_053345695.1 Paenibacillus sp. D51F
GTCCCCGCAACCAATATGGAGCTGTGGTGTAGAGGCCTAACATGCCTGCCTGTCACGCAGGAGACCGCGGGTTCGAATCCCGTCAGCTCCGCCATTTTTGATCATTTTGCCGCTGTAGCTCAACTGGTAGAGCAACTGACTTGTAATCAGTAGGTTGGGGGTTCAAGTCCTCTCGGCGGCATTTGACCAAATTTACATGGCGATCGTGGCGAAGTGGTTAACGCACCGGATTGTGGTTCCGGCATTCGGGGGTTCAATTCCCCTCGATCGCCCCATTGCTTCTTGGTGGGGATTAGCCAAGCGGTAAGGCAACGGACTTTGACTCCGTCATTCTCAGGTTCGATCCCTGAATCCCCAGCCATTAAGAGCCATTAGCTCAGTTGGTAGAGCACCTGACTTTTAATCAGGGTGTCGAAGGTTCGAGTCCTTCATGGCTCACTTTTTTCCTAACTTTATATGCGGTTGTGGTGGAATGGCAGACACGCTATCTTGAGGGGGTAGTGGGCGCAAGCCCGTGGAGGTTCGAGTCCTCTCAACCGCACCAATTATTCACCCTGCCAGGTGAATGAAACACTCAGCAATATCTTCTTAACATGCGGTCATGGCGGAATTGGCAGACGCGCTAGATTCAGGTTCTAGTGTCAGCAATGACGTGGAGGTTCAAGTCCTCTTGACCGCACCATCTGCGGAAGTGGCTCAGCGGTAGAGCATCGCCTTGCCAAGGCGAGGGTCGCGGGTTCGATTCCCGTCTTCCGCTCCATAATTATGTGCCCGTAGCTCAGCTGGATAGAGCATTTGACTACGAATCAAAAGGTCGGGAGTTCGAATCTCTCCGGGCACGCCATTTAAATATCGGGATGTAGCTCAGCTTGGTAGAGCACCTGGTTTGGGACCAGGGGGTCGCATGTTCAAATCGTGTCATCCCGACCATTTTTTATCTTCTCCGCGGGTGTAGTTCAATGGTAGAACTTCAGCCTTCCAAGCTGATAGCGTGGGTTCGATTCCCATCACCCGCTCCATACATATGATCGAGACATCCCTGCCGAAAGGCGGGGATTTTTTGCATTTTCAGCTAGGTTTGCAAAGCCGAATTGCTGGCTGTCCTGTACAGTCGGTTCATTGCCATTCAGATATTTGGGGCACATCCGACAACTCTTGCCATAACTATCCGAATTTAGCCGTGAATTCTCCAAAGTGCTGCAGCAATGAGGCTGAATTCAGGACGAAAGCTGATCATTATTTCCAGATGTCAATTTCCCTACTTGCCTTGAAAACAACCTTCCACTTGCATTAGCGCATGCATAAACTGCAATGCAATCGTTGATGAGGGGAGAAGATTTCAAATGCCGGGAAAATGGGGCCTGCATCAATTCTACGCCAAGGATCAGCAAATCAAAAAGCTGCTGCCTCCCACCGTGCTGTTCAACAGGACTACATTTGAACGGTTTCTCGAACAGTACGGCAGCGTCTATATCAAACCCAACATGGAGCATAAGGGAAAAGGAATCATAAAGGCATGGAAAAATGGAAGTGTCTATTCATTCGTGGTTGTGAAAGGCGGAATCCGGCGGTACGGGAATGCGGGAGCGTTGTATAACGCCATACGAAGCCATACGGGAGAGAAACAGCATGTTTTGCAGAAGACGATCCCCTTGGCGAGGATAGGCGGGAGGCCATTCGACATTCGGGTCATGATGATTCGGGACGCATCGGACCAGTGGCGTTATTGCGGAATGCTCGCAAAAGTAGCCCCTGACGGGAGCATCGTAACAAACATGAGCCGGGGAGGCCGTGTAAGAGCTATGGATGATGTGCTGAAACAGGCCTTCAATTGGAATGAGGAAGAGAGGAAACGGTTCAAGGATCAGCTTGTGCTCAGCAGTCAGCGAATTTGCCGGCGATTTGACAGATATAAATATTCCTATCAGATCGGGATCGATTTTGCAGCCGATCGCTCTGGGAGGCTATGGCTTATCGAAGTGAATTTCGATTACCCGTCCCATGCTTTATTCAGCAGGCTGAAGGACAGAACTTATTTCAAGCTGATCAAACAAACCGTCTCCGAGTATCGCTTAGCCCGAAGCAAAAGGAGAATCAAGAAAGCGAATGACTAAGCCTACGGTGTGCCGCTCGTATTGTCTGCCAGGTATTTGGCATATTGAAGGGGCCGGCGCACCGCTTTGAGGTAATTTTGGTACTCGCCGATTTTCCACATGATATCTTTGCAGGGCTTCGGGTTGACTTCGAGCAGCCACACGTTCCCGCTTCGATCGATTCCGATGTCCATCCCGAATTCCATCATGCTTCCGAAGCGGTTTTCGATAACCCGTACTGTTTCATGAGCGAGCTCTTCGCATTCAAGCCGGATTTGGCGCGTTTTTTCTTCCCCGAAATGCTTTGCCATAAAGGATTGGAACGGATAACCTTTATTTCCCTTGGCGATCAAATTGGTATTTGGACTTCCCTCCGCCGCTTGACGTACCCCGATTCCTGTCACTTCCCAATTGCCGGAACCGTTCTTTTGAATAAATAGCCGAATGTCCGCCCACCGGCCTTGAGCCAGCTCCAGATCAAGCCCTTGCTGCAGCAGAAATGTTCCTCCACGGATATTCTCCTTCTTTACCCAACGGTTCATGGCGGCTGCGGCTTTCTCAATCGTCGGGAACCTGTTCTTCCCAATTTTCATAGCCCGAGTACGGAACTGGGCGGAGATGCCGTAATCCCTCTTTCTTATTTGGACGACACCAGCCCCGCCGGTTCCATTTGCAGGTTTCAAATAGAGTATAGGGTGAGTTTTAATCATCTCTTTAAACGTAGATGCATGGTAAGGTCTCGTTTCCGGAATCCATTTCCTCATGCTTTTCGTATCCAAAAAGAGCTTCGTTGCCCTGTTCTTGGTCGTAAATTTTGGATTGGCGATGCGAAGCAGTCCGCTGTTACGGAGCTTCTTGAAGGATGGCGTCCATCCGCTGCGGTAACGGTCGATGACGATATCCGGCCATGGAAACGGCTTTTTTACCCATCCTCCATTTCTTTCCGGTACATACCCGTCTACGAGACGTTTGGTTACATGAACATCCTCATGTCCGAAAAAGTAGACGTTTAAACCGAGCTTCTCTCCTTCTTCATGCAAATGTCGGAAATAGCCGGATTCAAAAAAGGATTTCCCTTTCCTTCTTGCCATAACTCCTATATTAAGCATAAGGGCCTCCCGGGTTTTGGATAAGCAGATATTGAATTGTTTTAGCTTATTCATGCGCAGGTGCTTACGCTATGGACAATTGGTGCTCAAAGGGATTGTTGGATAAAAAAAAGGATAAGCCTGCCATTTGCCTTCTTTGAAGCGCGGGAACATGCTTTTACTTATACGACATGAACTCCGCAACGAGAAAAGCCTATAGATGGGATGGTGGAGAAAGTCTATATCCTGTCCAAAATTAAAAAGAGCCTGTCCATCTTGACGATGGGCAGGCTTGTTGTCATTTTATACGGTTTTCAGGAATTCGACGACCGTCAGCAGGCCTTTGTCGAAGTTTTCCAGGTTGAAATGCTCGTTCGGAGCATGGAGGTTCTCGTCGTCCAGTCCGAAGCCCATCAGTACGACCGGGGATTCGAGAACGCGGGAGAAGGCTGCCATGATCGGAATGGAGCCGCCGTCCTTGGTGAACAGGGCACGGGTTCCGTACACCGCTCCGTAAGCGTCCGCAGCCGTCTGCAGAATCGGATGGGAAGGATCGATGTTGAAGGCGAAGGCACCCTCGCTCCGCTTGAGCTCGAAGCGCGCGCCTGGTTGGATATGCGCGTTCAGGTGCTTCTCGATGCGGTCCATCGTCAGCTGCGGATCCTGCTTGCCTACAAGGCGGCAAGTAATCTTCGCATGGGCGACTTTGGGGATGACCGTTTTGCTGCCTTCGCCCTGGAAGCCGCCGTACACGCCGTTAAGTTCCAGCGTAGGACGGGCGCCGACACGTTCCACGAACGAATAGCCTTCTTCGCCGTACAGAGCGTCCAGGCCGAGTCCTTCACGAACCTTGTTCTCATCCAGGCCTTGCTTGGCGAATTCTTCCCGCATGAGAGCGGACAGCTCCGGAACGCCTTCGTAGAAGCCTTCCACGGCGACCTTGCCTTTCTCGTCATGCAGGGAGTCCAGCAGCGAGACGAGCGCGTGCAGGGCATTCGGTACCGCGCCGCCGTAGGAGCCGGAATGAAGATCCGTGTTGGCCGTCGATACGGTCAGCTCCATGCCGGCAAGGCCGCGAAGGCCGGTACAGATGGCAGGGCGTCCCCGCTCCAGCAGGGAGGTATCGGATACGAGAACGGCGTCGCATGCGAGCTTTTCCTTGTGGGTCTCGAGGAATGGAGGCAGGTTGATGCTTCCGATCTCTTCTTCGCCTTCAATGCAAAGCTTGACGTTGACTGGAAGCGTGCCTTCCTGCTTGAGTATCGCTTCGATCGCTTTGATATGGATGAACGTCTGGCCTTTGTCGTCGGTCGTGCCGCGGCCGTACAGCTTGTCTCCGCGGATCTCCGGCTCGAACGGAGGACTCGTCCACAGGTTCAGCGGATCGACCGGCTGGACGTCGTAATGGCCGTAGACCAGAATCGTCGGTTTGCCTGGGGCATGCAGGTAATCGGCATAGACGACGGGATTGCCCGCCGTCGGCATGATCTCGATATTTTCGAGTCCTGCGCGCTTGAGCGTGTCGGCCAGCCAAGCGGCTGCGGACTGGATGTCTTGCTTATGCTCGGATAGAGCCGAGATGCTCGGAATGCGAAGCCACTGCTTCAATTCCTCCAGCTGTTCTTCCCGGCGTGAAGCGAAATATTCGGAATAGGACATCGATATGTACCTCCTGGAATCCGTAGCGTCACGGACAGCATCGGCATGAAAGCCGTGTGATTCTATTATAACCTGAGCAGGTGCAGGGAATAAACCTCCGTATGATCATTGCCGCAGCTAATGTTCGGGGAGTACGGCCGTTCCCCGTTAAGTTAAAAAAGCAGGCTAAAAAAGCAGGCTAAAAAAGCAGGCTAAAAAAGCCTAAAGCATTTTCTACCGTCCATATGGATTGACGGGACAGGCTTGAGCGCCATACAATGACCACAGAAAGCAAATTGAAGGGAGGCTGATGGAGATGACGGTCATGAACGGAATGGCGATGACGGCAGCTAGCAATGCTGCGGGCAGGAACGATGCACCAACTGAATATGTCACGTACCGGGAAGCGTCATTCCCGGAGGTCTCCACGGACCATGAGTAGGACGATGCGGCGGCATGGCTTGTAGGACGGAGCTGCCCGCACGGCCCATTGATGAAGTCACGGACTCGGAGTCCGTGGCTTTTTTTGTGCGCTTAATTAGCAAAATCAAATCAGGAAATCAGGTGACTTATGATAAACGATTGGAATTATTATGCCGCCCCAACCATGGAATGGGGTCAAGAATCGGAAAGGGATCGAAAGGAGTGGAGCCACGAATCGGAAAGCCATAGAAAGGCATGGAGCAACGAAACTAAAAGCGATCGAAAAGCGTCCGGCCATGAATACGAGAGCAATCGAAAGGCGTCGGACCATGAGTACGAGAGCAATCGAATGACGTCGGACCATGAATACGAGAGCAATCGAAAGACGTCGGACCACCCGGCTGCCGTACCTGCTGCCAATGCCCACCTGCTTGCTCAAATAGGCGAGCAACTGAAGAGCTTTGACAAGAAATGGCCGCATAAAGATGGCGATTCTCCTGATCGGCACTATGCAGTTGTCAATTCCGGCTTATACGATTCGGTTATGCCGAATCGTGAAAAGGCTTCTCCCGCCCTTTATGTCATTCGTGGCGGGAAAAGCCTCTGAGTTACGGCCGACGGCCGATCGGATAACGGCTGCGCAGCGAATGCGCCAGCTCGCGGATGGTGGAGTTCGCCGGCATGCGGACGGAAGGGAAGATGGCATGGCTGCCGCTGCCAAAGGCAGCATCTGCGGCGGCTTCGGCGAACAGGCGGGCCGGATCCGGCCAAAGGCCGTCGACCAGCTCTTCCAAGCTTGCCATCGTGCCGGCCTCCACAAGCGGATAACTGAGATTGGTGTCCGAGCTGCCGGCGGCAGTATCGTAGAACTGACGTACGAGGCGGCCGCGCTCGGCTCCCGAGCCTCCGGCATTGACGAAAGCTTGTATGATGTAGGAGCGGGCGAGCCTGCGCTGCGCGATGCCGCAGAACTTGAGGCCATCAATGCTGAGATCGTAGTCTCCGGGACAGTAGGCTCCCGAGATTTCACCTTTGTCGACACGGGCCCCGAAGCCATCCAGCGCGGCGGCAATCAGCTCGTACATCAGCTGGAAATCATCGTTGAACCGGACCGAGGCGCTGCCTTGAAGAGGCAGGATAAGGGAAATATTCACGACTCCGGGATCAAGAGGCACGGCTGCCCCGCCGGAGTTGCGGACAGCGACTGAAAGCCCGAGGCGCTCAAGTTCCTTGGAGGCAAGCGCGGCCTCCGGCAGCCGGCTGTCGCGCGGTCCCATGACGAAGCCCGAAGGGTGGCGCCAAAGATGAAGAACGGGGACGCCGTCGAGACCGGTCTGGCGGCAGAGCAGCTCGTCCAATGCAAAGGAGTGGAGCACGTCCGGCTCCGCCCAATCATCCATGCGGTCAAGCAAAAGCAGGCCGGGATAAATTTTTTGTATCATGGCAATCTTTTTCCTTCCTTAACAACCGGATCGTTTCCATACACTTTAACATATTCGTCCTATCTCCTTCATGAAGAGTTGCCCGTTATGTCTGGCGACGAATCTGAAGGCGGGAACAGCACCTGATCAACTATGTTGAAGGAGCCGGACATGAGTTCCACCCGGATGATTGGCCGTCCGTTCTTATCGAGATGCTGGACATCACAGGTTCAAGCAGGTAGAGCCAGACATGCGCAGCCATGTAAAAAAGCTTTTCCCGGGCAGTGCCGGGAAAAGCTTTTTTTGTATCCAGGCCTTCTAGCAGGAGCAGTTCAGCACCGGCTTGCGGGCAGCCTGGGTTTCGTCCAGCCGCCGCACGACGGTCGTATAAGGAGCGTTCTGCACGAGCTCCGGCGTTTCCTTCGCTTCGCGGGCGATGCGGATCATCGTGTCGATGAAGGCGTCGAGAGTTTCCTTGCTCTCGGTCTCCGTCGGCTCGATCATGATGCATTCCTCGACGTTGAGCGGGAAGTAGATGGTCGGCGGGTGATAGCCGAAGTCGAGCAGCCGCTTGGCGACGTCGAGCGTGCGCACGCCGTATTCCTTGAGTCCGCGGCCGGACATGACGAACTCATGCTTGCAGACGCCAGGGTACGGAATCTCATAGGCTTCCGAGAGGCGCGCCATCATGTAGTTGGCGTTCAGTACGGCGCATTCCGAGACGCGTCGCAGCCCTTCCGGACCGTAGGTGCGGATATACGTGTAAGCGCGGACCAATATGCCGAAGTTGCCGTAGTACGATTTGACGCGGCCGATGGAAGCGGGACGGTCGAAGTCGAAGAAGTAGCTGCCGTCATCGCGCTTGCCGACGACCGGCTTCGGAAGGAACGGAGTCAGATGGGCTTTTACGCCGACAGGACCAGCTCCGGGACCGCCGCCGCCATGCGGCGTGCTCATGGTTTTGTGCAGGTTGAGATGCACGACGTCGAAGCCCATGTCGCCCGGGCGAGTAATGCCCATGATGGCGTTGGAGTTCGCTCCGTCGTAGTAGAGCAGGCCGCCGGCTTCATGCACGATGGCGGCGATCTCGACGATCTGCTCCTCGAACAGGCCGAGCGTGCTCGGGTTCGTGAGCATGAGGGCGGCTGTATCAGGGCCGACTGCAGCTCGCAGCGCGTCGAGATCGACAAGTCCGCGCTCATTGGACTTGATCGTGATCGTATCCAGGCCGGCCGTCGTGGCGCTGGCCGGGTTGGTGCCGTGCGAGGAGTCCGGCACGATGACCTTCGTGCGCTTCTCGCCGCGGCTCTCGTGATAGGCGCGGATCATCATGAGGCCGGTCCACTCGCCGTGGGCTCCGGCAGCAGGCTGCAGCGTAACGGCATCCATGCCGGTAAGCGCGGCAAGATCGTTTTGCAGCACGTACAACAGCTCCAGCGCGCCTTGGATGCTCTCTTCCGGCTGGTAAGGATGGATGCGGGCGAAGCCGTTCAGCCGCGCCGCATCCTCGTTGATTTTCGGATTGTATTTCATCGTGCAGGAACCGAGCGGGTAGAAGCCGTTGTCGACGCCGAAGTTGCGGCGGGACAGCTCGGTATAATGGCGGATGACGTCCACCTCGTACACTTCCGGCAGGGAAGCCGGCTGCTTGCGGAGCAGGGAGGAAGGGATCAGATCCTCGAGCCCTTCCTCATCCGGCACGTCGCAGACAGGAAGGGAATAGGCTTTGCGGCCTTCACGGCTCATCTCGAAAATGAGCGCTTTCTCCGGTTTCACATCGATGATTCCGGCGCTCTTCAGTTGTTCATGGCTGCTCATGCGCGCGCCTCCTTCGTCAGGCCGCCAAGCGCGGCGGCGAATGCGTCGATCTCTTCCTTCGTGCGCTTCTCGGTTACGGCGACGAGCCTATGGCCCTCCAGCTCCGGGTAAGCGGAGCCGAGATCGAAGCCGCCGAGGAAGCCCTCGGCGAGCAGCTTGCTGTTCAGCTCCTTGGCCGATACGCCTTCCGGCAGAGAGACCACGAATTCATTGAAGAAAGGAGCGGAGCCGAACGGCAGACCGATTCCTTCCACCGAACCAAGCGTCTTGGAGGCGTAATGCGATTTGCGGATATTGAGCTCGGCGGCTTCGCGGATGCCCTGCTTGCCCATCACGCTGAGATAGATGGAAGCGCACAGGGCGAGCAGCGCCTGGTTCGAGCAGATGTTGGATGTCGCCTTCTCGCGGCGGATATGCTGCTCGCGGGCTTGCAGCGTCAGCACGAAGCCGCGCTTGCCGTCGAGATCCTTGGTCTGGCCGACGATGCGTCCCGGCATGCGGCGCATGAGCGGCTCGGCCACAGAGAAAAACCCGCAGGTCGGTCCCCCGAGGGAGGAAGGGATGCCGAGCGGCTGGGCATCGCCGACGACGATGTCGGCGCCTAGCGCGCCGGGGGATTCCAGCAAGCCGAGCGAGAGCGGATTGCTGCTCACGACGAGCAGCCCTTTGGCTTCGTGGATGATCGGCTCGATCGCCGCGAGATCCTCGATGCAGCCGAAGAAGTTCGGCGACTGCACGAGCACCGCGGCAGTCTCGCCGCCAGCGACGGCGGAGCGGAGCGCTTCCAGGTCGGTGACGCCGCCTTGGAACCCGACTTCAACGAGCTCAAGCCCGAGGCCGTGGGCGCTTGTGCGCAAAATCTCGCGCGCCTCTGGATGCACGGCGCTGGAGACGACGATGCGCTTGCGGCGGGTATGGGCGGAGGCAAGAGCCGCCGCCTCGGACAAGGCGGTCGCGCCGTCGTACATGCTGGCGTTGGCGACAGCCATGCCGGTCAGCTCGCAGATGTAGGACTGGAACTCGAAGATCGCCTGCAGCTCGCCTTGGCTGATTTCCGGCTGATAAGGAGTATAAGCCGTATAGAATTCCGAGCGGGAGATCATATGGTTGATGACGACGGGAATATGGTGGTCGTAGAGACCGGCGCCAAGGAAGCTCGTCGTCGTTTCATGATCGGCGTTGCGGCCGGCCAGCTCCTTCAGATGGCGGAGGAGAGCCCATTCGTCGAGCGCGCCCGACATCGGCAGCGTGCCCTTGTAGCGGATCGATTGCGGAATATCGCGGAACAGGTCTTCCAGGGTGGCCGCGCCGATCGTCTGCAGCATTTCCTGCTGGTCCTGCTCGGTCATGGGGATGTAGCGATGCTGGGTCGTCATTAAGGGTTTGTCACTCCTTGGCTGATGCGGGCGATGCCGCGTTTCGTTTGTAGAAAGGGGTTTTGACGACAGCTGCCTTCAACCGCTTGCCGCGGATGTCGACCTCCACCTCGGTGCCGACCGCGGCATGCTCGGCCTGGAGCAGCGCGAGTCCGAGATTGCGCTTCAGCGTCGGCGACTGGGTGCCCGATGTCACCTCGCCGATCAGCTGCTCTCCGGCGTAGACCTGGTAATGGGAGCGCGGGATGCCTCGCTCCAGCAGCTCGATGCCGACAAGCTTGCGGGGCACCCCGGCTTCCTTCTGCGCAGCGAGCGCGTCGCGGCCGATGAAGTCGCCTGCATCCAGCTTCACGAAAAATCCGAGTCCGGCTTCCAGAGGGGATATATCCGCAGACAGCTCCTGGCCGTACAGCGGCAGCCTCGCCTCGAAGCGCAGCGTATCGCGCGCGCCGAGACCGGCGGCCTCGAGGCCGAGCGGAGCGCCGGCTTCCATCAGCGCGCGCCACAGCTTGGCGGCGTCGGCGGCCGGCGCGTACAGCTCGAAGCCGTCCTCTCCGGTGTAGCCGGTGCGGGAGAGCAGCAGCTCGACGCCGCATACGGCCGCCTTCGGCAGGAACTCGAACGGCTTCAGCCCGCTCCAGCCGGTATCTGTGCAGCGGTCCAGTATTTCTCCTGCAAGGGGACCCTGCAGAGCGATCAGCGCCGTATCGTCGGAGCGGTCCTCCACCGTCACGTCCCCGATCAGATGCTCCCGCAGCCAATCGAGATCCTTGCCGATGTTGGAAGCGTTGACGACGAGCATGTACTGGTCCTCGCTGATCCGGTAGACGAGCAGATCGTCGACGACGCCTCCGTCCGGATAGCACATGAGCGTGTATTGGGCGGAGCCGTCTTTCAGCTTGGACACGTCGTTCGTCGTCACGCGCTGCAGGAAATCGCCGGCGAACTGGCCGGTGACGAGGAACTCGCCCATATGGGACACATCGAACAGCCCGGCACGCTGGCGGACAGCCTCATGCTCTTTCAGAATGCCGGTGAACTGAACCGGCAGATCCCAGCCGCCGAAGTCGATGCAGCGGGCTTCGCCGTATTCCTTGTAGAGGGAATGGAGCGGGGTCGTGCGCAGATTGGCCATGGTAGTCCTCCCTTTGTATGCTCGTACTCGAAAGTAAAGCCTGTTCGCTGATTGTTCATCTTCCCCTTGCAAGCATTCAACGCCCGACTGATGGAGAAGCCCTCCTTGGCGCACTAATGAGAGGGAGAAAAGCAAAAAGGACAGCGCAGGAAAAACAACGCTTGCGCCGGCTGCAAAAAAATTCGCAGCCATGCTTAACGTGTCATCCATGCTCTGTCCTTGGTACCTGAGAGTTACCCTGCGCATTCGTCTCCGCAGGTTTCCCCTTGGGTGACGTCGGCGAAGCGGCGGGGCCGCAAGCTTCCGTTCTCTCCAGAGGCGCGTCCCGCAAAGGTCCTTCTGCCTGAGAGATTCCCCTGCCGGGCAGGGTTACTCCTTCGGCGCCGCTTCATGTACCGGCGATCTCTCCCGTTGCGTTCATCCGCATATTCAGTTACAACCAGTTTTACAGATGGGACGACCCTGTGTCAACAGAATTTCAGCTTAAAAGACATGCCGAGTGAGTTATGTTGACACAGCGCCCGTCATCGTTTACGCTTTGCGCATAGATTGCCAAACCAGGCCATGATGGGAAAGGATGAGCGTCCAGTGAGTGAGATTCGCGCAGGATTGGGCTATACGGAGGAGCATGAGTGGGCGGAAGCGGCAGGAGAGACGATTGTTCGGATCGGCATTACGGACCATGCCCAGCATCAGCTCGGTGACATCGTGTTCGTCGAGCTGCCGCAGGCTGGAGACAGCGTTGAAGCGGGACAGCCCCTCGGGACCATCGAGTCCGTCAAAACGGTGTCCGACCTGTACTCCCCCGTCAGCGGAACGGTCGTCCGCGTCAACGAAGAGCTGGGCGACTCGCCGGAGCTCGTCAACACCGATCCTTTTGCCGGCGGCTGGATGATCGAGATCGACACGGGCGCCGACGCCAAGGCGGCGGTAGCGGCGCTGCTGGACGCGGAAGCTTACGCCAAGCTGGCGGACTAGGCTCCCATGCAGCGGAGGAGGGCGCGTTGCCGCGCTCTCCTTTTGCCGCTTGCGGATGTCCATTTTCCCATGCGCGGCTCGGTAATGATTGACTACAGGCATCCGGTCCGTTGACCGGATGCCTTTTTTGTGGTTTCAAGACTAGACCGATCGTTCTCATTCGGAGCCGTCATTCTCGCGATGACGAACAAGGACATCCGGCCGTTCCGACTCGTGGAGGAATTCAAGCCTGTGCTTGTGAATGGAACCGATGGAGGGGTCGGAAACTAAAAGAGATAAATGACGGGGAGAACCTGTCCCAGGAGGGAAATCAGAATGGAAAAAACAATGGGAGCAGCCGCTGCTCCTCAAGAAGGAAATTCCTTCAAGGTTGTTCCGATCATGACCGCTCTGCTGCTTGCCGGATTCATCGGCATGTTCAGCGAAACGGCACTCAATATCGCGCTGAATGAGCTGATGAGCACGTTCAAGGTCGAGCCTGCCACGATTCAGTGGCTTACGACCGGGTTTCTGCTTGTGCTCGCGATTCTCGTACCGATCTCGGGTCTGCTGCTCCAATGGTTCACGACGCGCCAGCTGTTCACCGCATCGCTCGTATTCTCGATTGCCGGCACGCTGATCGCGGCGAGCGCGCCGAGCTTCGCTTTCCTGTTCATTGCAAGGCTTGTCCAGGCGGTCGGCACCGGCCTGCTCATTCCGCTGATGTTCAATACGGTACTGGTTATATTCCCGCCGCACAAGCGGGGAGCGGCAATGGGCATGATGGGGCTTGTCATCATGTTCGCGCCAGCGGTCGGGCCTGCCATAGCCGGCCTGTTCCTCGAGTATGCCAGCTGGAGAACGATTTTCTGGACGGCGCTGCCGCTTCTGGTCGTCGCGCTTCTGTTCGGCCTGATGTTCATGAAAAACGTCTCCGAGCTTGCCCGTCCGCGCATTGACATCTTCTCGATCCTGCTCTCCAGCCTCGGCTTCGGAGGCATAGTCTACGGCTTCAGCAGCGCAGGAGAAGGCGACCATGGCTGGAGCAGCCCGAAAGTCATTATCGGCATCGCCGTCGGCATCGTCGCCTTGATCCTGTTCACCGTCCGCCAGCTGCGGATGAAGCAGCCGATGATGAATCTGCGGGCATTCCGCTTCCCGATGTTCACGCTCGGCACGCTGATGATCTTCATCGGGATGATGATCATTCTTTCCACCGTCATTCTGCTGCCTTTGTATTTGCAGGCCGGCATCGGCCTGCTGCCGCTCGCGGCGGGACTGCTGCTGCTTCCCGGCGGACTGATCAACGGCATCATGTCTCCGGTCATGGGCAGGCTGTTCGATAAATACGGTCCGCGCTGGCTCGTATTGCCGGGCTTGGTGCTTGTGTTCGTCGTGCTTTGGCTGCTGACGGGCATCAATACGGGCACGTCCAAGGGCGAGATCATCCTCCTGCACAGCCTTCTGATGATCGGCATATCCATGATCATGATGCCGGCCCAGACCAACGGGCTGAACCAGCTGCCGCGGGAGCTCTATCCGGACGGAACAGCGATCATGAACACCTTGCAGCAGGTTGCGGGTGCGATCGGCACGGCGCTCGCCATCAGCATCATGACGGCGGGCAGCAAGGCTTATTATGCGGACGGCAAGCATTCGCCCGCCGATCTGTCGACCGTTCCTGCGGCCATGACCCAGGGAGTTCAAAATGCTTTTCTGTTCGTCATGATCTTTGCCGTGTTAGGTTTCGTTTGTTCCTTGTTCATCAAGCGGGTGAAAGTCGAGAAGCAGGAGCAAGTCCATCACGCCGGACATTGAGCCCACCGACACGCCCGGCATGCCATGCACCTCGCGCGTAGACGCGCGAGTGTTATCCTGCGTTCCTTGGAGCGGAGGATTTTTTTTGGCTGGATGGATTGACAGATTTGCAGGAAGAGGATATCTTATTTATTGATCAATAAATTGTACAGAACAGGGAAGGTAAAGTAACTCATGACACCGAGAGAGGAACAGGCGGCAGGACGCAAGGAGCAGATTTTGAGCGCTGCCGCCGCGCTGTTTGCCGAGAAAGGGTATTACAAAACAACGACGGCGGATGTGGCTTCCGCGGTCGGCGTTACCCAGCCGTACGTCTTTCATTTTTTCCGGACGAAGGAAGCTCTCTACATGTCCGTCCTGCAGAGGGCGGCACAGCAGATCCGCGGAGCGTTCGAGGCGGTTCAGGCGCCTCCCGGCGAGCTCGAGCAGGCGATGGGCCATGCGTTCCAGGAGCTGCTGGAGGGAGGCTTCCGCAGCGAAGTGCTGCTCTGCATGACGGCCCACTCCATACCGGAGCCGGGCATCCGCCAATATGTACGGGAAGAGTTTGCCGTCATTCATGCGAGCTTGAAGGTCCGTTTTGAACGGGCAGGCCTGGAGTTCCCGGGCTTCCGCGCGACCCAGTTCATCGGTCTCGGGCTAGCCATCGCCCTGTCCGAGCTGACAGGACTGAAACAGCTGCTGCCTTGGGAGGAGAGCTTGGATTGCTGAAGCTTGGCCGCTGCCTTCGAAGCTGATTGAGCATGGAAGAAGAGTTCAACGAGTTGTTTCCGGGAATGAGGAGCGCCGCTTAACCAGCGGTTCTTTTTATCCCTGATAATTTATTGACTGATAAATAAAAGGAGAGTGAAAGGAATGGCTAAAGCGATATCAGGAAGGTTTACTGCGGAAATGGATGGCCCGTTCGTTGTGTTCGTCATCGGGATGAGGATCAACAAGCTGCTGGCCGTGCGCAAGTGGCTGCCGGTAGTCCGCTCGATGGGGCCGATGTTGCGGGAGCTGTACGCCAATGCGGATACGGGCTTCATCAGCCATGAGATGTACTTGGGCGCGCGCGGCCCTGTGCTGCTGCAGTACTGGAGATCCTACGAACAGCTGGAGCGATATGCGCGGGGCGGCATTCATCTGGAGGCATGGAAGAAGTTCAACCGTTCCGTTGGAACGGACGGGTCGGTCGGCATCTTCCATGAAACGTATGTGATCCAGCCCGGAAACCATGAGGCGGTCTACGGAAACATGCCGGTCATGGGACTCGCCAAAGCGGGCAGGCATGTCCCCGCAACCGGCCGCAAGGAGACGTCGCGCCGCAGAATGGGCGGGGATTCTGCTCCAGCCGTGCCGTCCCCGCCCAACCCTCATGCCTGAAGGGGGAAGGGGGAAATTTCTGCGGCCGGTGCTGGAATGGGCCCAGCGCTTGCCCGGCCGACCGCTATTTTCAAAGATATAGTCATCCCGCAAGAGGAAGGATGATGATTGAGGAAGAAGGCCGACCCCAGCGGAGGAAGGCTCGACGGACGCAGGCAAACGCATCCAACAATGAGCGCAGTCCTTCCGGCGATCTGTACGCCGGCGATGTGAGCGCAGGTTGAAATCGCCTATAGTCAAACTAACCGGCTCCAGTCCATTGACTTTTTTGGCGGGGCGATGATACATTGGCAAAGTGCTCTTCGGTTCGGGTATGGACCGGAGCAAAAGGATGGGGCTGAACGCCCTTCGAGGAGGATTACGGATGCGAAGCATGGCACTAGCAATGATCAAACCTGACGATGCTCGCACCAAGCGTAATCCGATGCCTCGCTGATGATCCGTTAATCATCAGGCGCACGGTTACGTTCCTGTAATCGTGCGCCTCTATACGTTCCGCGACCGGAATGGCCGCCGCGGCAAGGATTCCCTATCTCCTTGCCTGCGGGCATCCGTCGGCGAAATGCAGGGCGCACCGCTTACAGGCGGCGCGCCTTTTTTAATGGGCATCGGGCACTTTGCATCACGCTGGAGAGAGAAAATGACAGAGCCTGTTCAGGCAGCGCGGGAAAGAGCGCATAGCGGCTCGAACCTCAAGCAGCCGTAACGGCTCAAAGGATTGGGGAGGTGTCCAATGTTTAGTGTAATAGGCAAGCTGGGCTGGTATTTCAAGATGGAGTGGCGGCGCTACTCTCTGGCTGTCGGCTTGTTGATCTTCGTCGGCTTTCTGGAGGTGATTCCTCCGCGTCTGCTCGGTTACACCATTGATGGAATCAGCCAGGGAAGGCTTGCGGATTCTACTTTTTACTGGATCGTGGCAGGCTGGCTGGCCATCACGGTATCCAGCTATCTCATCACGTACGGCTGGATGTCCCGCCTGTTCGGCGGAGCCAACGTGCTGGAGCGGCTGCTTCGGGGCAAGCTGATGGGCCAGTTCATGAGAATGACCCCGACTTTCTACGAGCGCAACCGGACGGGAGACCTCATGGCCCGCTCGACGAACGATCTGTGGGCGATTTCGATGACGGCCGGCTTCGGCATACTGACGCTGGTGGATTCCACGGTGTGGATGCTGACGCTGCTCGGCATGATGATATTCCTGATCAGCTGGAAGCTGACGCTGGCAGCTCTGCTGCCGCTGCCGATCATCGCGCTGCTGATGGCTGTCTTCGGCCGCATGATCCATGACCGCTTCATCAAGGCGCAGGACGCCTTCGGGGAGCTCAATGACGAAGTGCTTGAATCCGTATCCGGCGTACGCGTCGTCCGCGCCTATGTGCAGGAGGAAGCGGACCGGGACCGGTTCCATGCCAAGACGAACGAAGTGCTCCGCCGCAACATCGCGGTCGCTCGCGTCGACGCGCTGTTCGAGCCGGTGAACAAGATCCTGGTCGGACTGAGCTACATTATCGGCCTGGTTTATGGCGGAGTACTCGTATTCCAGGGTGAAATCACGCTTGGCGATCTCATTTCCTTCAACATCTTCCTCGGCATGCTGATCTGGCCGATGTTCGCCATCGGCGAGCTGATCAACGTCATGCAGCGCGGCAGCGCCTCGCTCGACCGCGTGGAGGAAACGCTGCACACGCCTGCGGACGTCGAGGACAAAGGCGAGCTCGTACAAGTGGAGCAGCCGGGCGAAATCATGTTTTCCGACGTCACATTCCGCTATCCTTCCTCCAAGGAGGATAACCTCTCGAATGTCAGCTTCCGGCTGCCTCGCGGCGGGACGCTGGGCATCGTCGGGCGCACGGGAAGCGGCAAAACGACGATACTGAAGCAGCTCATCCGGGAATATCCGGCAGGCAGAGGAGACGTTGCCGTGAGCGGAGTTTCCATCGATCGAATACCGCTCGACCGCCTTCTGGGCTGGTTCGGCTATGTGCCGCAGCAGCCGATCCTGTTCTCCCGAACGATCCGCGAGAATATCCTATTCGGTGCCCATGGGGCAACGGAGGAGGATTTGGAGCGCGCGCTCGTCCGCGCTTCCTTTGCCAAGGATGTGCTGTTCCTTCCCGATGGCCTGGAAACGCTCGTCGGCGAGAAGGGCGTCGCTCTCTCCGGAGGGCAGAAGCAGCGCGTCAGCATTGCGCGGGCGCTCATCGCCGATCCGGAGATTCTGCTGCTTGACGACGCCTTGTCGGCCGTCGATGCGAAGACGGAGGCCGAGATCATCGAGGGCATCCGCACGGAGCGGGCAGGCAAAACGACAATCATTACGACGCACAGGCTGTCGGCTGTCCAGCACGCCGATCTGATTCTCGTCATGGAGGACGGCAGGATCGTGGAGGAAGGCACCCATGAGCAGCTTCTGCAGCAAGGCGGCTGGTACCGGGAGCAATACGACCGGCAGCAGCTCGAAGCATTCGTTCAATCTTAATCGCAAAGAAGGTGAAAACAAGTGAATCAACCGAAAACAGGCAAGCGGCTGCTGCAGTACGCTCTCCTATTTAAAAAACAGATCGTGTTAGCCCTTATTCTGCTCACCTTCGCGGTCTGCGCCGAAATGGTCGGTCCGCTGCTCGCGAAGCGGATGATCGACAACAATATCCTCGGCATCGAGAAGCCATGGATTTCCGTGGAATCGGCGGCAGACGGGAGCGTCCCCTACAACGGGAACCTGTACGTCCGCTCCGACCGTGCGGACAGCCTGGAGAGCAGCGGCCCGCAGCTGAATATCGTGCAGGAAGGCAGCAACTTCTATGCGATCGAAGGAACGTTGCCGGAAGGCAAGCGGAAGGTGGAAAACGGCGAGCTCCTGCTGACTTCGGCAGACGGCAGCAAGCAGGCTTATCCCGCCGCCAGCATGTCCCGCGATGAGGTCTATGCGTTCTACAAGCCGGAGCTGAATCCGCTCCTCGTGCTTGCTGCCGCATACTTCGGCCTGCTGGTCATCGCAGCCATCTTCACCTACGGCCAAAAGCTGCTGCTGCAGACGACTGCGAACCGCATCGTGCAGCGCATGCGCGAGGATGTATTCGCCCATACGCAGCGTCTTCCGGTCCAGTATTTCGACAATCTGCCCGCGGGCAAGGTCGTATCGCGGATTACGAACGATACGGAATCGATCCGGGAGCTGTTCGTCGCCGTGCTGGCCAACTTCTTCTCGGGCATCGTATATATGGCGGCGATTCTGGGCGCCCTGTTCATTCTCAGCCCTACGGTAGCCTGGTTCGCCATACCCGTATTTCCGATCCTCTTCGTCTGGATCGTCTTCTATCGCCGCCTGGCCGGCCGCTACAACAGCGTCATCCGCGCGAAGCTCAGCGATATCAACGCCATGATCAACGAATCGATCCAGGGGATGAGCATCATCCGAGTCTTCCGCCGCGAGCGCAGCACGGCGAAGGAGTTCAAGGAAATGAACGATGAGTTCTACTCCTTCCAGATCAAGCTGCTCAAGCTCAATTCGTGGACTTCCCACAACCTTGTGAACGTCGTGCGGAACCTGATCTTCCTGGCCGTCATCTGGATGTTCTGGGGAGGGGATCTCGGAGCGGCCGTAACCGTGGGCATCATGTACGCCTTCATCGATTACATGAACCGCATGTTCCAGCCGATCGTGGGCATCGTGAACCAGCTCACCAACCTGGAGACGGCAAGGATATCGGCCGGACGGGTGTTCGAGCTGATGGACGAACCGGGAACGGAGGTTTCCTCCGGCACGATGCCTCGCTATCGAGGAGAAGTCGCTTTCGAGAACGTGACCTTCGCTTACAAGAAAGAAGAGAACGTTCTGCGCAACATTTCCTTTGCCGCCGCGCAGGGACAGACGGTCGCCCTCGTCGGGCATACCGGCTCCGGCAAAAGCTCCATCCTCAACCTGCTGTTCCGGTTCTATGACATCGAGCATGGCCGGATTACGATCGACGGAATGGATGTCCGCGACGTTCCGAAGCAGCAGCTGCGCCAGCATATGGGCATCGTGCTGCAGGATCCGTTCCTCTTCACGGGTACGATCGCATCCAATGTCAGCCTGGGCAACCCGGATATTACGCGGGAGCAGGTCGTGCAGGCGCTGCGCGACGTAGGCGCGTACGAGATGTTCATGCGTCTGCCGCATGGAATCGACGAGCCTGTCATCGAGAAGGGCAGCACGCTGTCTGCCGGACAGCGCCAGCTGATATCGTTCGCACGCGCGCTTGCCTACAATCCCGCTATCCTCATTCTGGATGAGGCGACGGCGAGCATCGATACCGAGACCGAAGCGGTCATCCAAAAGGCGCTTGGCGTACTCAGCCAAGGCCGCACGACGTTTGTCATCGCGCATCGTCTGTCTACCATAAGGGAAGCCGATCAGATCCTCGTGCTGGATCGCGGACGCATCGTCGAACGCGGCAATCACGAGAGCCTCATGCAGCAGGGCGGCAAGTACTACGCCATGTATCAGCTGCAGTCGGGAAGTCCGGCTTCGGCGCAGGTATCCTGAAGTCTTTCTTATAGAAGGTGTTTCATTCAAAAAGGGGCGTCGCCCCTTTTTTTTAATTCTGTTTTAAAGCTCAGCCATGGCGTTTGAAGCCAGCAAGCACAGGGTTTCTGCTGCAGGCCTTGGTATATGAGAAGGGGGAGCCAACATGGATTCCAAGGATCTTGATTTCAAATCTTGATTTGGAATGTATGGATGGGAAGAAGGGCATGATTTAAAAGGTTTTTCATTTTTTTTTAAAAAAGGGGTTGCGCAATCGTAGGTGTCCATGGTATATTCTAATTCCGGCCGAGAGATACACGGTACGGACGCGAAAAACGGACAAGCAGTACCGGCGATCGCAACTGAATTTGTTCTTTGAAAACTGAACAACGAGTGAAGCAAGTCAACGTTATAAATGAGC
>NZ_JBKFAO010000025.1:0-6793 GCF_053345695.1 Paenibacillus sp. D51F
CCAAGCGCACTCGCGCCGCGTCGGCTTCGCCTCGCGCCCCGCGCGCATCCAAGGCGGCAGCTTCGCCTGCCGCCGAGACCGCGCCGCAAGCCGGCGCCGAGACGGCTGCCGCAGCTTCGCCTGCGGACGCCGCAGCGGCTCCGGCCGCGCCGAAGCGCGCTCGCGCTCCGCGCGCGGCGGCAGCCGACAAGCCGGCCGCCGGAACTACCCGCCGCACAACACGATCCAAGTCCGCTCCTGCGGATGAGTCCCCGGCGGAATAAGCCCCGCCGGGCGCTACAGATTTTAGGAGGACATCATGAATCTTGTATATGCCGATGAACAAGGCAATTTATATGACCATCCCGACTGGATCGGGCTTGGCCGCAGCGGCGACGTCGTCGTGGAAATCATGGAGGAGGAGCTAATCCCCCTTCCGGAGGGAGCGACTCTCGTCGGCCTGCCGGGCACTCGCCCGGTCGGCATCAACTCCCGCACCGGGGAGATGGAAGTGCTGCCGGGATCTTATCAGGCTGTAGGCGCGCTGCTTCCCCAAGGCTATACGCGGCTTAATCTGCCCGGATACGTCAAGGCGGACAAAAACGCCGTCCTGCCGCTGTTCGGCTACACCTCCGTCGTCTGGAAGGGCGGCGGCTTCCATGTCGCGGCCGAGCGCAGCGACGATCCCGAGCGCTGGAATCCGCTCAACTGCGATGCCAAGGAACTGAACGTGAAGGTGGAAGAGCTGCTGGCGAAATATCCGGACAACAGGCTGTACAAGCATTTGTCTCATTGCGCGCTCGGCTATGAATGCCTTACGGCGTCCAACACGTTCCTGCAGCGCTGGGAAGGAGCCGTCCCGGTTTCCTATTCCTGCAACGCAGGCTGCTTCGGATGCATTTCCGAGCAGCCGGAGGACAGCGCGTTCCCGGCTCCGCAAACCCGCATGAACTTCAAGCCGACCGTCGACGAAGTCGTGGAGATCATGCTGGAGCAGCTGAAGACTCCAGATGCGATCATCAGCTTCGGCCAAGGCTGCGAGGGCGAGCCGTCCACCCAGGTCAAGATTATCGTGGAGGCGATGAAGAGAGTCCGCGAGCAGACGTCGATGGGCTACATCAACATCAACACGAACGCCGGGCTCACGGACTTCATGCGGGCGATCGTCGATGCCGGCCTCGATTTGATGAGGGTGAGCACGATCAGCGCGCTGGACGACCATTACAACGCGTACTACAAGCCTCGGGCCTATACGCTCAAAAATGTGGAGAAGTCCTTGCGTTATGCCGCCGACCAAGGCGTCTACACCTCCATCAACTATCTCATCTTCCCGGGCGTCACCGACCGCGAGGAGGAGATGGAGGCGATGATCGAGTTCGTCCGCCGGACGGATCTCAAGCTGATTCAGATGCGCAACCTCAACATTGATCCGGAAGCGTACCTGAACCTGATTCCGAAGGCGCGCGGCGAGATCTACGGCATGAAGCAGATGCTGGAGATTTTCCGCGAGGAGCTGCCGGGCGTCGTCATCGGCTCATACACGCATGTGCCGCCGTCCCGGCTGGCGAGGCATCGCTGAAATCGATCCTGATCAAGCTTGCTGGCCTTCCTGCGCCGGCGGCTCGGGTACAAGCCTGCGCCGGCGGCCCGCAGCAATCCTATTGCGTACGGCACTTGTCCGTGATATACTATTCAGGTATGCATAACTCTGGGCTCGCTTGAAGCTCAGGGCAGAAAGAGGTGAAAGACGATGAAAGAGGCTATTCATCCGAAATACCACGTGACTACGGCTACTTGCGCTTGCGGCAACACGTTCGAGACGGGTTCCGTTAAACCGAACCTGCGCGTGGAGATCTGCTCCGCTTGCCACCCGTTCTTCACAGGCAAACAGAAATTCCTGGATGCCGGCGGCCGCGTAGACCGTTTCAAAAAGAAATACGGCATCTAATCGACTGCCAGAAATTGGCGGCATAGAAGAACCTCCCTCAGCCATCCTATGGACTGAAGGGAGGTTTTTTAATTGACATCAACATTTCGCTTCCATACCAATAAGCCTCTTCGGGCCGTTTGCCTGCTTCTGCTTGGCGCCGCTCTGATGTCCGGCTGCGGCGGCAGTCCGGAGCATAACCGGGTGAAGAGCTACGGGCAGGACGGACATCTCGGCTTGACCAATACGAACCCTCGTCTGCCCAATACTCCGCATTCGCAGAACTACCAGCAGGATGCGGACTTCGCAGAGCTCAAGGTCAAGGAGGTTCAAGGGGTGAAAATGGTCCGTCTTGCTTTCGACGGCCCGACGCTCCGGGCTTACGTGACGCCTAAAGAGGGGCTGAGCGCCGCTCAGCGGGAGCAGGTGCGCAGCCGCGTGGAGTCGCAGCTCGCCTTCAACATGCCCCGCTATAAAATCATTGCCCGCCTGGCTACGTAAGGAGACAGCGCCTTTCTTTCCCTGGAGCAGGGAGACGAAGGCCGGTTGCAGAAGCCGTGCAAATGGGCTATACTGAAAATCTGCCGTGCTAGATGGGGAGGTAGCGGTGCCCTGTAACTCGCAATCCGCTATAGCGAGGTTGAATTCCTGCCGTAGGTTATGCGTTGCAGTGTATGGCGCCTAGGAACAGCGTTGAAGGATGGGTCCTCCGCAATGGACACTTGTGAACCCGGTCAGGTCCGGAAGGAAGCAGCCGTAAGCAGGCGCGTTCATGTGCCGGAGGAGTGCCTGACCCGAGCTGGAATCAGGAATGCCTGCTGGACCGCATGGATCGAGGGCAGGTGCACGGTCCTAACTAAGCAGAGCAACGTCTGGAGTCCGACTCTTCGTGAGGAGGTCTTCCGGGCGTTTTTTTTATATTCTCATTTAGAAAAGCTTCGCGCATTCCTGCACGGCTGCCTCCGATGTTCTGGGGCGGATTCCTTTGCCGGGCAGGAAGCGGTATTGTATAATGGAGAGACGAAATAACGGCCGAGGCCGGCCGGAAAGGAAGCCTGCATCTTGACCCATATCGCCTTATACCGTGCTTGGCGTCCTCAGACGTTCCGGGACATGGTAGGACAACAGCATATCAGGCAGACGCTGCAGAACGCCATCCGCGAGCAGCGCATTGCGCATGCTTACTTGTTCAACGGGCCGCGGGGCACGGGCAAGACTTCCGCTGCCAAGATTTTCGCCAAAGCCGTCAATTGCGAGCTCGGACCCGCTCCCGAGCCGTGCAACGAATGCGGCGCCTGCCGGGGAATCACCGCCGGCACCGTTATGGATGTCGTGGAGATTGACGCCGCTTCCAACCGCGGCATTGATGAAATCCGCGAGATCAGGGACAATGTAAGATACGCTCCTTCGGAAGTGCGATACAAGGTTTATATCATCGACGAAGTCCATATGCTGACTACGGAAGCGTTCAATGCTTTGCTGAAGACGCTGGAGGAACCTCCGAGCCATGTCATCTTCATTTTGGCGACGACCGAGCCGCACAAGCTTCCACCCACCATCATCTCCCGCTGCCAGCGCTTCGACTTCAGGCAGGTGTCGCTGGAGGAGCAAGTGGAGAGGCTGACCGAGATTTGCAAGGAAGAAGGCATTCGCGCCGAACCGGAAGCGATCGACTATATCGCCAGGCTGTCCGACGGAGGCATGCGCGATGCGATCAGCCTGCTGGAGCAGGCGGCGGCGTTCGGCTCCGAGACGATCACGCTCGAAGGCGCGGTCGACGTCACCGGCGGCCTTGCCGCGCAGCAGTTCGCGGGCATCGCGGACGCCGTCAGGGACAGGGACGCGGGAGCGATCCTTCCTCTAGTGGAAGGCCTCATGCAAGCGGGCAAAAGCCCGGACAAATGCTTGGAGAACCTCATGTATTATTTCCGGGATCTGCTCGTGCTCAAGCTCGCTCCGGGCAGCGCCGAGGCGATGGGGCGCGTCTCGGATCCTACCCGGTTCCAATCCATGGCCGAAGGATTCTCGGCTGACCGGATCTTCCGGATGATCGACGAGCTCAACCGCTACCACAACGAAATGAGGCATGCCGCTCACCCGCAGACGCTCTTCGAGGTGGCGCTTCTCAAAATCGCCACGATGCCCGAAGGCGGCAGCCAATCCTCGGCAGCTTCGGCAGCCGGCGCCGCGGCGCCTCAAGCATCTCCAGAGACAGGGCGGCTGCTGCAGCGGATCGACGATCTGGAGCGCAAGATCGAGCAGCTGCAGCGCTCCGGCAGCGCTCCGGCAGCGGCGGCTCCCGAGGCATCCGCTTCCGGCAGCGCCGTTCGAGGAGGAGCGAGCCGCGGAGGGGGATTCGGCCCTCGTTCCGGCAGCGGTTCCGTACGGAACGTCAAGCTGGATCCCTATTTGGCGGCTCTTTCAAACTCCGAGACCGCTCAGCTCCGAGCGAAATGGAGCGAAGTGCTGGCCCGGGTCAAAGACGCAAGGGTTACGGTCCATGCGTGGCTCGTGGACGGCGAACCGGTAGCTTCCACCGGCGACTCCGTGCTCGTCGCGTTCAAAAACACGATCCATCGGGAAACGACCGAAAAGCAGGCGAATCGCGAGCTCATCGAGAAAGTGCTTCAGGAAGCCTTCGGCCGGTCATTATCTCTATCCACCGTCATGCAAAAGGACTGGCAGCAAGCGAGCTCCGGCGCTGTCTCGGAACGTGCTTCGGCGCCGCTGGAGCTTAGCCACGACGATCCGCCGCAAGCTCCGGCGCGGCCGGAATGGGTGGAAGAGGCGGTCCGTCTGTTCGGGGAAGACCTGGTCGAGCTGAAGAAGGACTGACATTGATCTTAATTCCAATTATGAGGTGATGACGATGAACAACATGAACCAAATGATGAAACAGGTCAAGAAGATGCAGGAGCAGATGCTCAAGGCTCAAGAGGAGCTTGAAACGAAGAATGTTGAAGGCTCCGCTGGCGGCGGTGTCGTCACGGCTGTCGTGAACGGACATAAGAAGCTGATCAGCATCGCGATCAAGCCGGAAGCGGTCGATCCCGACGACGTGGAAATGCTTCAGGATCTTGTGCTCACAGCTGTCAATGATGCCATCACCAAGGCTGACGAGCTGGCGAACAAGGACATGGGCAAATTCACCGGCGGCATGAAAATTCCTGGCTTGTTCTAAAGCCTGCGGGTCCATTAGGACCGCATAGACAGCTGCTCTTGCAGCAGCCATGGACGGCCCTTCGCATTCCGGCAGGGCCGTCCTTATTTTATGGATGGAGCTGATTCCTTGTATTATCCGGAACCCATAGCCAAACTGATCGATTCCTTCACCCGCCTTCCCGGCATCGGGCCGAAGACGGCTGCCAGGCTGGCTTTTCATGTCCTTAAGATGAAGGAAGACGATGTCATCGACTTTGCAAAAGCTCTTGTCAGCGTCAAGCGGAACCTTCATTTTTGTTCCGTCTGCTGCAATATCACCGACACCGACCCTTGCCGGATCTGCCAGGACAAGTCCAGGGACCATTCCTCCATCTGTGTGGTCCAGGAATCCAGAGATCTGGTTGCGATGGAGAGGACCAAGGAATTCAACGGACAGTATCATGTGCTCCAGGGAGCCATATCTCCGATCGAGGGAATCGGTCCGGAGGAGATCCGGATTGCGGAGCTGCTTCGCCGCCTGGAGGACGAGCGGGTGCAGGAGCTTATCCTTGCCACCAACCCCAATATTGAAGGGGAAGCGACCGCTATGTACATTTCGCGGCTCGTACGGCCCTTCGGCATCCGGGTGACGCGGATCGCGCATGGCTTGCCTGTCGGCGGCGACCTGGAATACGCCGATGAAGTGACATTGTCCAAAGCCCTTGAAGGGCGCAGAGAGCTTTAAGGATACAAGGCCGTCCATGCCGGGCGGCTTTTTTTCATTCTTTTTAAGTAAATACGGCTGCTCCAAGCGTTCTAAACCCTTATTCCCGTTTATAGAATTAATACAGGAAACTTAGCGGGCTATAAATGGACAAGCGGAAAGGTGGTTGGGTCATGGCGGTGTGGATGCGAGTGGGAGGCGGCCAGGAGGCGTTGGCGGCTAGCCGGGTGCTGCAGGCGGAGATGGAGCTGGCGGCAGACAGGGAGATTGCCCGTGAAAAAGACGAGGATGCAGTCACAATCGGAGAGCAGCAGCTGCTGAGTGAAATTGCGGAGGCGCACAGGGATTGGGTCAATGCGCATTATCATTTCGAGCAGGCCGAAGGTTCCGATCAGATCGACTATGCGGTATATGCAATAGAAGCCGCGCAAAAACGATATGAAATGCTGCTTCGTCAAGCGAAGCGCATCAACGCAACCGCCCCGGCATGGAAAAAGGGGGTGCCGGGATGAAATGGATCTGGCTCTCCATCCTCGTTATATCCGGATTGCTTCTTTTCGTAACGATTGTAAGAAACCGCATATCCTGGTCGTGGCTGTCTCGTTTCTCCATTCATCTGACGGCTGCGGCCGCAGCGCTGTATTTGCTCAACCAGACCGGAATCGTTCCTGGTGTCCATATTCCTCTCAATCCGGCTACCATCGGCACGGCCGTTCTGCTCGGGTTGCCGGGGATCGCGGCATTGGCCGGCCTTCAAGCCGTCTTGTTCTAGCTTGGCTGGACCCCTGCGGAAGCAGGGGATTTTTTCGTGAAAAAGAATTCGAAAAAGAAATCGAAAAAACTTTAAAAAAGGACTTGCACATGCCTAGGGGGACGTGATATATTATCTAAGTCGCCGCTGAGAGGCACGACGGAAACAAGCGAAACACAAGCGAATTTGTTCTTTGAAAACTGAACAACGAGTGAAGCAAGTCAACGTTATAAATGAGCAAGTCAAACACCTTTATGGAGAGTTTGATCCT
>NZ_JBKFAO010000026.1:0-4660 GCF_053345695.1 Paenibacillus sp. D51F
TGCTCATTTATAACGTTGACTTGCTTCACTCGTTGTTCAGTTTTCAAAGAACAAATTTCCATGTCGCTTTCAAGCGGCGACCTTCATAATATATCACAGCTGATTCATTCATTGCAACCTGTTTTTTATTACCATGTCGCTTTATGTATGTCGCATGCTGTCTTCTTATGAAGCCCGTTCGAAGGGGCGAGAATTAATTTACCACAGCCCGTACAGGACCGTCAACCCTTTATTCCACTTTTATTTTCAATCTTTTTTAGCGATTGTTTCTGACCCTGAGCGCATACCGGGACAGCTCTCTTGGAGGCGCGATCCGGGCGAACATCCGGAATACGATCCGGTACCTGCGAGTAATGGCCTGTTTGATATCTACGTCGAGCCGGGAATCCCCTAAATCAAGCAGCATCTCGTCCAATTCCTTGCGGAGCACATAGTCGAGTTCCTTGCATTCCTTGTCGTTGAAAAGTATTCCAAGCATAACAGGTGCCTCCTTGAATGTCTGGAACATTCCATGGTCTGATGCAGCTTTACAGTTATGCTCAAATAATGGAGGTTTTATTACAGCTGCAAAATCCATCTTGTCAGCGTGCTTTCCACAATCGCGGCTGCCAAAAGAAGCAGGACGACAACTGTCGCGGCAGGGACAAGGCTTCGGCGGAAGGCCTTCCATTCAGCACGGATAGAGCCCGTCTCCCTTCCCGACAACGCAAGCGCCAGCCAGCGCCAGACATATCCCCCAAGCTTCATTCCGTATGCGGCAGCGAGAATGATGACGGGAATTTCGATGATGCCGTGAGGCAGAATTCCTTTTGCAAAATGAAGCAGCGTCTCCCGTGTTCCCGCTTCAGCCGATTCAATGGTCCATAAATATCCGAGAACCATTCCATTCATGACCAGGAAAAACACCGGCAGCGCCCCGAAGAGGATGCCCGCCGCCATCACAATGAGCGCTTTTACCGCATTATTGAAAAAAATGAACAAGAAAAAACTGACTGTCGGATTGCCGCTCTCCTGAAGCGTCTTGGCCAACTCCCGGATCTGGTTCATTTGACCGTCAAGCATGGCATGGAAGCTTTCATTGACTGCTCCGATCCAAGCACCGGCCGCGAACAGCAGGCATCCCAGCCAAAACTGCCGGCGCACCTGCTTGATGGATACGAAGTATGCTTTCATTCGATTGCTCATTCCATTTCCCCCTAAATTAGGCTGAGGCGCGAATATCCCGTAAGGACGGGCATAGATTGTACTAATCCATACAGCAAGCCAAGCTTGCCGCGAAAGGAGCCGTACATCGATGAATCATTTTTATGTGTTCAACGGAAGAAAAATCAGGCGTTATTTCTTCTTGGCCATGGCCGTCATTTTTGCCGCCGGAGTCATTTATACCGAGAAGGACCAAATCTCCGTGTTCGCGAACGATCAGCCCGCCGCTATCTATGATGTGCCGACCAGCAAAAAAATCATCGCTTTGACCTTCGATATCAGCTGGGGGGAAAAGCGCGCCGAGCCCATCCTTGAGATCCTTAAAGAGAAGAACGTCAAGAACGCTACGTTCTTCCTCTCCTCTCCTTGGGCGCAAACCCATCCGAAAATCGTCAAATCCATCGCAGACAGCGGCTGGGAAATCGGCAGCCACGGCCACAAGTACGAGAACTACAGCAAGCTGACCGACGAAGAGATCAAGACCCAGATCCAGACAGCCCACTCCATCCTTACCCAGGAGACGGGAAAAGCACCCCAGCTCATCCGCCTCCCCAACGGGGATTTTGACAAAAGGGTGCTTCAAGTTTCGGAAAGCTTGGGCTACAAGGTCATTCAATGGGACACCGACTCCCAGGACTGGATGAATATCGGAACCCAAAATATTGTCGATCGAGTGCTCAAGCGTGCCCATCCCGGCGATATCGTGCTGCTCCATGCGAGCGATTCCGTCAAGCAGACCCATGAAGCGCTTCCGATTATCATCGATCAGCTCCGCAGCCAGGGCTATGAATTCGTCAGCGTCTCCCAGCTTATCAGCGGCACGGAGGCTTCCGGCAAGGAAGTACGGGACAACGGCGTCTCCAGCGAGCCGGCCACCATCAATATGTAGGCAGCCGCAACACTTGCCATCCACTCTAGGCCGTCTTCGCCTCCGGCGCGTCGACGGCTTTTCTGCTGCCCGTAATGCGGTGAAGAAGCAGAATCTGGTAGGCATTGCAGACGACAAGCGGAGCCATCATGAACAGGATGGCGCTGGTGCTTACACTGCCGTCATCTCCGGGCTGAAAGCTTGGCCACGCCTCGATCGCGGTCACGACTACCATCAGGAACAGCGTCGGGATAAAAGCATGGTTGTTGGTCATCCGGCTCTTCCATGCTCCGACCGCCCAAGACACGGCAGCGATTCCAAGCGGCAGCGCCCAGAAGACGATATTGCCCAAGTCGCCGCGGGCGCCATATAGGACATAGCCGAGGAATCCGAGCGCGAAGATAGTCGTATACGCTTGCAAGGCATTCCAGAGATAAGCTTTGCGGAATACGCTCAGGGCGATGTAATTGACCGTGAGATAAGCAAAGAAGCCCATCTGGCTGAAGGCGCCGATCAGCAAGCCAACCAGCGTCATATTGAATAGGTTGAAGCCGAACCCGGACCAGCCGAATACGCTGAAGCTCTTATCGGTCAAAAGCATCAGGACCCCGACGATCAGTGTCGTCGCGGCTCCCAAGGCTAGCGTTGTCCAGAACAGGTGAAACCACTTGCGGATCGTCATGCGGATGTATCCCCCCAGAGAAATTGGCCATATCCTTCATCTTACCATGAACGGAATAAAAAGCTAAGGCCTTCCCTGATATTCGCCCTTCTCTTCGCGCATACTGTACGTATCCATCGCCGCTATCCTACACTTGGCGGCACAGCGAAGAAGGGGGATTTCTCGACATGAAGCTCAAGCGGGCCTTGTACTGCTTTTCGATATCGGCTTTTGCTGCCGTTCTTCTGACCGGGTGCGGCGCCGAGCCGCGCGGAGGAGGCGGCCAGCAGACCAGCTACAAAGACATGAAATCCATGGTGATCGACATCCTCAAGACGGAGGACGCCCAAAAGGCGCTGCAGGAAAGCCAAATGAGCGCTGCGGGAACGTCGAGCAGCGGCATCAAATCGCTTTCGGTGCAGGATGCGGAGAGCGTGCGCATGGCTGTCAAGGAAACGATCACATCGCCGGATTACGACAAAGTGATCAAGAAGCTGATGACGGACACCCGTTTTGCCGGGGACTTCGCCAAGGCGGTCAACAAAGAAAACAAGGATATCCACAAAGAGCTGATGAAAGATCCCGGATACCAGAAGGAATTGATCTCAGCGATGAAAACGCCGGAGATGGACAAGATGATTCTCGAAGTGCTCATGAGCTCGCAATACCGCAAGCAGGTCATGACCATCATGCAGGAATCGATGTCCAATCCGCTCTTCCGCGTGGAAATCCTCGACCTGCTCAAAAAAGCGGTTCAGGAAGAGCTTCGCGTCAAGCCGGGCGAGAAAGTGGATACGAGCTCCGGCGGTGGCGGCGACAGCGGCGGTGAAGAAGGCGGCGGCGGTGGCGGCGACAGCAAGGATAGCGGCGGCTAAGGCAGCGGAACATCAAGCTGATGAGGCGGCAAAGGCGGTTGAGCCTGCTCGGATTATGCCAGGATTTCAGGAAAAGGAAAGCAGCTAATGATGACGCCAAAAAGGGCAGCACCCGGATCGTGCCGGGGCTGCCCTTTTTGAATGGTGATGCAGACAATCAATGAGCCGGCGCCAGCCTGATCACTTGATCGGCCAGCTCCAGATAGATGGCTCCCGTCTCCGTCTCCGCCTTGTAGACCGACGGAGAGAAGTCCGGCTCGGAAACATGGTTGTCCGGCGCGCCGAGAGGCACTTGAGCGAGCAGCGAGGTATGGAGCGTCTCCGCCAGCTTGGCCCCTCCCCCGCGTCCGAACACATATTCCTTCTCGCCGGTCGACGGGCTCAGGTAATAGGACATGTTCTCCACGACTCCGAGGATCTCATGCTGCGTCGTGATGGCCATCGCGCCGGCGCGGGCTGCGACGAAGGCGGCTGTCGCATGAGGGGTCGTCACGATGATTTCCTTGCTCTGCGGCAAGATCTGGTGAACGTCGAGCGCGACGTCGCCCGTGCCCGGAGGCAAGTCCAGCAGCACATAGTCCAGTTCTCCCCACTCGACTTCCTGGAAGAAGTTGCGCAGCATCCGCCCAAGCATCGGGCCGCGCCAGACGATAGGGCTGTTGTCTTCGACGAAAAAGCCCATCGAGATGACCTTCACGCCGAAGCGCTCGATCGGCTCGATCCGGCCGTCCACGATTTCCGGCCGCGATTCGATGCCCATCATGTCGGGCACGCTGAAGCCGTAGATGTCGGCATCGATCAAGCCGACCCGCTTGCCCCTGCGGGCGAGCGCCACCGCCAGGTTGACGGTGACGGTCGACTTGCCGACGCCGCCTTTGCCGCTGGCGACGGCGATGAACTGCGTGCCGCTGCGCTCCGCCAGCAGCGGCAGCGCCTCCAGGCCCGCCCCGTGCCCACGCACGGGTGCGGCGCCTGTGCCGGCGCCGGCAGCGGGCTTCGCCTCCGCTGCCGCGCCCGGGGCGCCTGCCGCGGCGGTGGCTGCGCCGCCGGCCG
>NZ_JBKFAO010000027.1:0-2311 GCF_053345695.1 Paenibacillus sp. D51F
CCGTGTTCCTATTCGGTCCGGAACCGCTCCAGAGATTTCTGCAGCGAACGCGACACTTCCTCCAGCTCGGAGGATAGGTTCACAAGCCCTTCGCTTACGCCGAGCTGCTCGCTGCTCAGAGACGCGACTTCCTCCGACGTCGCCGAAGACTGCTCCGCCACGGCGCTTACGCTGCCCATCGCCTCGCTCAGCTGCGCCTGCGTCTCGTCCAGCGTCCGGATCGCCTCCGTCACTCCGTCCAGGCTTCTCGCCAGATCCGCCATCCGCGTCTGCACGTCCAGGAAGATTCCGTTCGCTTCCCGCACCGATCCGATCTGCTCCTGGAAGATCGGCTGCGCCTCCGACAGCACCGACACCGTCTCGTCGATCTCGCGCTGGATCGTATCGGTGATGCCCTCCACCACGCTGATCGATTCACGCGACTGCTCGGCCAGTTGCCGGATTTCCCCGGCTACGACCATGAACCCTTTGCCTGCCGCTCCCGCACGCGCCGCTTCGATCGATGCGTTCAGCGACAGGATGTTCGTCTGTTTCGCCACGCTTCCAAGCACGTCCAGAATTTTGCGGATCGAGCGCGTGCTGTCCTTCAGACGGTCGACCTTCTCCGCCATCCCGCGGACCATGCCTTCCGCCAGGCCGGTCTGGTCGATCAGCGCCGCCATATGGCCGGTCCCCTGCGCCCCAGCCGCTTCCATCTCGCCTGCCGCCGCAATCATGCCGTCATTGGACAGCTTCACCTGGCGCATGCTCTCGTCCATGCCGGTCGTCAGGTCGCTGCCCTTCTCCGCTTCCATCGCCAGGCTGGTCGCTCCGCCTGCGATCTCCTCCGTGGCGGCCGCGATTTCCCGCGCCGCTCCGGCCGTCCTCCGGGACGACTGGCCGACTTCTCCCGCGGTAGACAGCACCTGCTCCGCGCTTCCTCTCGCCTGCTGCACGAGACCTGTAATCTGCTCCATCATCTCGTTGAAGCTCGACGACAGCTGCCCGATCTCGTCCTTCGAGCGATGGCGGGAGCGGATGGTCAGATTGCCTTTCTTCCCTTCGTTCATCAGGTTGCGCATCAGCCGCAGCGGGCGTCCGACGGAGAGGATGACATAGAGCCCGACAAGCAAGGCGAGAACTGCCGCAGCTGCAGCAATAATCCAAGTCATGCGCGATATTTGCTTGGCGTCCTTCACCAGCTCCGCGGTAGGCAGCATCGCGACGACCTTCCAGTCGTTCACCTCAAGCTTCTTGTAAATCGTCAGCACTGGGCCCGCAGGACTATCCGCGCGGAAGCTTCCATTTTCAGCGTCGGATGGCGAATTGAAATTGAAGGTTTTGCCTGCGCCGTCCTCTGCCGCCATCGTATCCGAGAGCACGGCCTTGTCCGCTCCCAAGAGAGCGACCCGGCTGTCGCTGCCGAGATTGATCGCATTGAGCTGATCCGAGATCAGCGATTCCCGCAGCTCGATCAGCATGACGAAAGAGTTGGTGCCCGAAGGCGATTTGATGACGCGCGCGAGCCCGATCGAAGGCTTGTCGCCATTTCCCTGGAATCCCTTGGGCTGGGTCGGAATCCAGATCGGAGTTCCATTCTGCTCGATCGCCGCTTTGACCCAGGCTGATTCCTTGACCTGCTCGTAATTGAGATTGCCTGTACCGAGAACCTGCGTCTTCGCATGGGAATTGATAGGGATGAAGTTGATATTGAGCACGCCCTTGTTGGACATGGCCATCCCCGAGAGCTTGTCATTAAGGCTGCGCTGAGCGGAGAACACCCCGTACTCATCGACCGTCGAGCTGAAGAATTCCCCTACATTGGACTGGATTTCCTTGTCCGTAAGGAATTGGACCGAGTAATTCAGGTAGCTGTCCAAGATCAAATCCAGCTTGCCGGCGATCTGACTGACCGTCTCTTCCGTGGAAGCGCTAACCTTTTTTTCGATCACATTCTTGGAAATGCCATACGAGATTTGACCTACGGACAGAACGCAAACGAGAATACTGACAAAAACGATCAAAAACAGCTTGGCGCTTACATAACGCAGCGGGTTCAGCTTCATGGCAATTTCCATCCTCCAGCTTAGCGGTTGTTTCCTTAATATCGGATTCTAAAGCAAAGAAGTTTACATTTAAAATAAATACCTGTCTCCTGCGACCTCGACAGCTTATTTTTCGTCATTCAAGTATACAAAAGACGGGCTTCCGCTGGAAACCCGCCTCATGCCGATTATTCGGTCCGGAACCGCTCCAGAGATTTCTGCAGCGAACGCGACACTTCCTCCAGCTCGGAGGATAGGTTCACAAGCCCTTCGCTTACGCCGAGCTG
>NZ_JBKFAO010000028.1:0-1843 GCF_053345695.1 Paenibacillus sp. D51F
ATCGCCAACCGACTCGCGCAGCGGCAAATCCGTCCCGCGCATGTCATTGCTTGGTCACTGTGGCGACGAACTCATCAGGCCACCGCACAACAAGCACATACCAAATCAAAAACGCAACTGTAATGCTAGGGTCAGGACCCATTAATTTGATGAGAATGGCATCTGAAATGACAAGATATGCAAGGAAAACTGTGAGGACCGGGGTGGTTCCCCCGGTTGAGCAGTTTGACGGAGCAGATCGCCAAGTCATTTCGATGTCCGAAGGATGTGGTCCATCCACTCGCCTACTTCGTCGGAAAGCCTTGAAAATGCACCACATTTCCTTCGTCTTCCCTTCTCGTATCCGAACGGATGGCCTCACACCATTCCCGTCAAATTAATGGGTCCTGACCCTAGCATTACAGTTGCGTTTTTCGGTGAGTTCTGAATCCATGGGCTTCCATGATTCGGAGGCCATGGATGACGGGATTATCGATTGAGGCGACGCTTGAGCTTTGGGCATCATCGTTGCGGGATGTGAAGACACGGATGCTACCTTTGTTCACACAGGGGCGTGTGGCGGCTTCGGCGGGGCAGTTTCTGGACGGTTTGCTCGGCGAGGAACGGCGCAAGACGGGCTGGATGCGTGCCGAAGCTGCCGGCGATCCCGGACCGTGGCGGCAACAGGCGATCCTGGGCCGTGGGCAATGGGATGCGGATGCGCTGCGCGACATCGTTCGCGATTATGCCCTGGAGACACTGGCCCATCCTGACGCCGTGCTGGTAATCGATGAGACTGGGTTCTTGAAACAGGGCAAGGCGTCGTGCGGGGTTGGGCGGCAATATACGGGGTCAGCGGGCAAGATCACCAATTGCCAGATCGGTGTGTTCGCTGCCTACGTCTCGCAGCATGGTCATGCCTTCATCGACCGTGCTCTCTATCTGCCCAAGGCATGGACCGGCGATCGCGAACGGATGGAGAAAGCCCATGTCCCTGCGACCGTCGGCTTTGCGACGAAGCCGGGGCTTGCCCTTTCCATGATCGAGCGCGCCGTAGCCTCGAATGTGCCGTTCTCCTGGGTGGCGGCCGATAGCGTCTATGGTATCGGCGACATCGAAATAGCCTTGCGGCACGCCGGCAAGGGCTACGTTCTGGGTGTCAGCACCAGCCATATGTTCCGTTCATGGGCAAAGCCTGAGATCGTCGCGGGAACCGCCAAGGATATCGCCGAGGATCTGCCCGCTGATGTCTGGCAACGCCTCTCGGCAGGCGCCGGCACCAAGGGCGAGCGCTTCCATGACTGGGTCTATCTGGAATTGGCCGATCTCGACGCCGGCGACTATGACGACGCTTTCAGCGGCGTCTGGACACGCGGCCTTCTGATCCGCCGCAACATCGCCGACGGCGATATGGCTTTCTTCACGACATGGTGCCCGCAAGGCACCTCTATCGAAACCCTGGTCAGGGTGGAAGGGCATCGTTGGGCGATCGAAGACAGCTTCGAGACCGCCAAGAACGAACTCGGTCTCGACCACAACGAAACCCGTTCCTGGCATGGCTGGCATCGCCACGTCTCGCTCGTCATGCTCGCATTCGCCATGATGGCCGCGATCCGACATCATGCCAATGCCGCGCCTCCCCCAAAAACGATGCGCAAAACCCGCCTTTGATCCGCTGGTCGGTTCAGGAAATCCGTCGCATCGCCAACCGACTCGCGCAGCGGCAAATCCGTCCCGCGCATGTCATTGCTTGGTCACTGTGGCGACGAACTCATCAGGCCACCGCAAAACAAGCACATACCAAATCAAAAACGCAACTGTAATGCTAGGGATGCTTATGTTCTCCTGAACATTAATTATTTTA
>NZ_JBKFAO010000003.1:0-556992 GCF_053345695.1 Paenibacillus sp. D51F
TGATTGGGGTGAAGTCGTAACAAGGTAGCCGTATCGGAAGGTGCGGCTGGATCACCTCCTTTCTATGGAGAATCGCTTCCTGCAACGGAAGCATTCAAATTCGGAGTGTCGCCAGACACTCCACGAGAAGCCCTCGGGTTTCAAATCGGAATCGCAAGATTCCAACCGGCTTGTCACTCACTCGTTGTCAGTTTTGAAAGAGCAAGTCTCTTTCTACAGGAGCTCTTGTTTTTTTCTTCTGTTTGGAGGAAAAAATGTTCTCCACATGGGAACCAAGTCAATATCGACGAGGGCCTTTAGCTCAGCTGGTTAGAGCGCACCCCTGATAAGGGTGAGGTCGGTGGTTCGAGTCCACTAAGGCCCACCATTTGTCTTTGCAGACAACCTTATACGGGGCCATAGCTCAGCTGGGAGAGCGCCTGCCTTGCAAGCAGGAGGTCAGGAGTTCGATCCTCCTTGGCTCCACCAACCATTTTATTGGAAGTGTCTTTTGCTGAGGTAACACTCGGTGGACGGCTCATCCGTAAAAACACTTGTTCCTTGAAAACTGGATACGAACGAATATGAAATGCTGAAACATCCTTAGCTGTTTCTTAACCAGGCTATACAGCCTTAGGTTAAGCTACTAAGAGCGCACGGAGGATGCCTAGGCGCCAGAAGCCGATGAAGGACGTGGCGAACCACGATAGGCCTCGGGGAGCTGTAAGCAAGCGTTGATCCGGGGATTTCCGAATGGGGAAACCCAGCTGGAGTAATGTCCAGTTACTGCAGAGTGAATACATAGCTCTGCGTGAGGCATACCAGGGGAACTGAAACATCTAAGTACCCTGAGGAAGAGAAAACAATAGTGATTCCGTCAGTAGCGGCGAGCGAACGCGGATTAGCCCAAACCAGGAGGCTTGCCTCCTGGGGTTGTGGGACGTCTCACATGGAGTTACAAAGGAATGGGTTAGGCGAAGAGGTCTGGAAAGGCCCGCTACAAGAGGTAAAAGCCCTGTACCCAAAAGTCCATTCCCTCCGAGACGGATCCCGAGTACCGCGAGACACGTGAAACCTCGTGGGAATCCGGCAGGACCATCTGCCAAGGCTAAATACTCTCTGGCGACCGATAGTGAAGCAGTACCGTGAGGGAAAGGTGAAAAGCACCGCGGGAGCGGAGTGAAATAGAACCTGAAACCGTGCGCTTACAAGAAGTCAGAGCCCTCTATATGGGTGATGGCGTGCCTTTTGTAGAATGAACCGGCGAGTTACGTTCACGTGCAAGGTTAAGTCGGGAAGACGGAGCCGCAGCGAAAGCGAGTCTGAATAGGGCGCCATAGTACGTGGGTGTAGACCCGAAACCGTGTGATCTACCCCTGTCCAGGGTGAAGGTGCGGTAACACGCACTGGAGGCCCGAACCCACGAATGTTGAAAAATTCGGGGATGAGGTGGGGGTAGCGGAGAAATTCCAATCGAACTCGGAAATAGCTGGTTCTCCCCGAAATAGCTTTAGGGCTAGCCTCGGTGTTGAGCATGCTGGAGGTAGAGCACTGATTGGGTGCGGGGCCCGCCAAGGGTTACCAAGTCCAGTCAAACTCCGAATGCCAGTCATGTATAACCGGGAGTCAGACGGTGAGTGCTAAGATCCATCGTCAAGAGGGAAACAGCCCAGATCATCAGCTAAGGTCCCCAAGTGTGTGTTAAGTGGGAAAGGATGTGGAGTTGCCCAGACAACCAGGATGTTGGCTTAGAAGCAGCCACCATTTAAAGAGTGCGTAATAGCTCACTGGTCGAGTGACTCTGCGCCGAAAATGTAACGGGGCTAAACACACCACCGAAGCTATGGCATGTACCATTTGGTACTTGGGTAGGGGAGCGTTGTGTATAGGTTGAAGTCAGACCGTAAGGACTGGTGGACAGTACACAAGTGAGAATGCCGGTATGAGTAACGAAAAGATCAGTGAGAATCTGATCCGCCGTAAGCCTAAGGGTTCCTGAGGAAGGTTCGTCCGCTCAGGGTAAGTCGGGACCTAAGGCGAGGCCGAAAGGCGTAGTCGAAGGACAACAGGTTGATATTCCTGTACCACCGCAAGCCGTTACGAGCAATGGAGTGACGCAGAAGGGTAGTGACGCGGACCGATGGATGTGTCCGTCCAAGCAGTGAGGCTGGTTTGTTGGCAAATCCGCAAACCGTAAGGCTGGGCTGTGATGGGGAGGGAAACTTTAGTACCGAAGGTCATGATCTCCAGCTGCCAAGAAAAGCTTCTAGCCAGGCGAAGGTGCCCGTACCGCAAACCGACACAGGTAGGCGAGCAGAGCATGCTAAGGCGCGCGGAGTAACTCTCGTTAAGGAACTCGGCAACATGACCCCGTAACTTCGGGAGAAGGGGTGCCTCGGTAGGGTGAATAGCCCGAGGGGGCCGCAGTGAAAAGGCCCAAGCGACTGTTTAGCAAAAACACAGGTCTGTGCGAAGCCGTAAGGCGAAGTATACGGGCTGACGCCTGCCCGGTGCTGGAAGGTTAAGGGGAGCGGTTAGGGGCAACCCGAAGCTGTGAACCGAAGCCCCAGTAAACGGCGGCCGTAACTATAACGGTCCTAAGGTAGCGAAATTCCTTGTCAGGTAAATTCTGACCCGCACGAATGGCGTAACGACTTGGGCGCTGTCTCAACGAGAGATCCGGTGAAATTTTAATACCTGTGAAGATGCAGGTTACCCGCGACAAGACGGAAAGACCCCATGGAGCTTTACTGCAGCTTGATATTGGACTTTGGTACGATCTGTACAGGATAGGTGGGAGCCTTAGAAGCCGGAGCGCCAGCTTCGGTGGAGGCACCGTTGGGATACCACCCTGATCGTATCGGAGTTCTAACCTGGTACCGTGAAGCCGGTACAGGGACCGTGTCAGGCGGGCAGTTTGACTGGGGCGGTCGCCTCCTAAAATGTAACGGAGGCGCCCAAAGGTTCCCTCAGAATGGTTGGAAATCATTCGCAGCGTGCAAAGGCATAAGGGAGCTTGACTGCGAGACCTACAAGTCGAGCAGGGACGAAAGTCGGGCTTAGTGATCCGGTGGTACCGAATGGAAGGGCCATCGCTCAACGGATAAAAGCTACCCTGGGGATAACAGGCTTATCTCCCCCAAGAGTCCACATCGACGGGGAGGTTTGGCACCTCGATGTCGGCTCATCGCATCCTGGGGCTGAAGTAGGTCCCAAGGGTTGGGCTGTTCGCCCATTAAAGCGGTACGCGAGCTGGGTTCAGAACGTCGTGAGACAGTTCGGTCCCTATCTGTCGTGGGCGCAGGAAATTTGAGAGGAGCTGTCCTTAGTACGAGAGGACCGGGATGGACGTACCGCTGGTGTACCAGTTGTTCCGCCAGGAGCACCGCTGGGTAGCTACGTACGGACGGGATAAGCGCTGAAAGCATCTAAGCGCGAAGCCCCCCTCAAGATGAGATTTCCCAGTATGTAAGACCCCTGGTAGACGACCAGGTTGATAGGTTCGGGGTGGAAGCGCAGCAATGCGTGCAGCTGACGAATACTAATCGGTCGAGGGCTTATCCTATGGATCAAGCATCACGGGAGATCGTCGCAAGACGATGACCGTGAGCGAGACATGGCGAGAATGAATCCGAATACGATTCGCTAGCCATGCAAGAAAAAGCAAATGGACTCAGCATCCATCCTATTCGTTCGATCCAGTTTTCAAGGCGCAAGCTTTGAATGCAAACCGCATATTCCCTGATAGCTCAGTTGGTAGAGCACTCGACTGTTAATCGAGTTGTCACAGGTTCGAGTCCTGTTCGGGGAGCCATTTGCTCTCATAGCTCAGTAGGTAGAGTGCATCCATGGTAAGGATGAGGTCACCGGTTCGATCCCGGTTGAGAGCTCCACAATCGTGGCCCGTTGGTCAAGGGGTTAAGACACCTCCCTTTCACGGAGGTAACAGGGGTTCGAATCCCCTACGGGTCACCATTTTTTTGTTTTTACATAGTAAATGGTTCATTGGGCAAATTATTTAGGAAGCTTAGCTCAGCTGGGAGAGCATCTGCCTTACAAGCAGAGGGTCGGGGGTTCGATCCCCTCAGCTTCCACCATATGCCTGTTGGGGATTAGCCAAGCGGTAAGGCAACGGACTTTGACTCCGTCATTCTCAGGTTCGATCCCTGAATCCCCAGCCATTTGCGAGCCATTAGCTCAGTTGGTAGAGCACCTGACTTTTAATCAGGGTGTCGAAGGTTCGAGTCCTTCATGGCTCACTTTTTTTTATTTTGCGCGTATGGCGGAATTGGCAGACGCACCAGACTTAGGATCTGGCGCCTTCGGCGTGGGGGTTCAAGTCCCTCTACGCGCATCCACAAAACCTTGAGAAATCAAGGTTTTTTTGTTTTTCCCGAATATACCGCTGAACCGTCCCGGGCGGCTGAAATCGATAATTCTTTTGACAATTCAATTGAGAACCGTTATCATATATTGTATAATGATAATCGTTATCAAATAATCGGGTCGCAGCGATCCGTCCAAGCAGAGAGGAGCTTGCAGCCATGGTTCGATTGACGACCAGCCAGCTGGATATAGCCTATGAAAAGAGACAGATCGTCCGTGATCTCAACCTGAGCATCCCTCAGGGGAAAATTACGGCCCTGGTAGGGTCCAACGGCTCCGGCAAGTCGACGATTCTGAAGACGATGGCTCGCCTGATGTCTCCTCAAAACGGACAGGTGCTGCTTGACGGAAAGTCCATTCATAAGCAGGCCACCAAGGAAGTCGCCAAGGAATTGGCGATTCTGCCTCAGAACCCGACGGCTCCCGACGGGCTGACGGTTCAGGAGCTTGTCTCCTACGGCCGCTTCCCTTATCAGAAGGGATTTGCCTCCATGCGCAAGGAAGACCGCGAGATCGTGGACTGGGCGCTTCAGGCGACGAGCATGACGGAGTTCGCGGATCGTCCTGTGGACCAGCTGTCGGGCGGACAGCGGCAGCGGGGATGGATTGCCATGGCGCTGGCGCAGGAGACGGACATTCTCTTCCTCGACGAGCCGACGACATTCCTTGATATGGCTCATCAGCTCGACGTTCTGCAGCTTCTTGAAGAGCTGAACGAGAAGGCGAAGCGGACGATTGTCATGGTCGTCCACGACTTGAACCATGCCTCGCGTTTCGCCCATCATATGATCGCGATCAAATCAGGCCGAGTTCTGGCTGAGGGCGCGCCGGCTGAAGTCATGACGCCTGCCGTGATGAGGGATGTATTCGGCATCGAAGCGGATATCGTATCGGATCCGCGTACAGGAGTGCCTCTGTGCCTACCCTATGCTTTGGCGCCAAAAGAAGAGCGCAGGGAATCGGCAGCAGCCTTGGTATCGTAGCCGCAGCAGATGCTGCAGGCGGCTGTTTCGAGCCGCTAGAACGCCTAGGAAACGGAGTTTTAGGAATCGAGGGATAAGCCATGAACGCAGATATCAAGCAGAAGCTCTCAGACAAGCATGGACTGCTGTGGGAGCTTCCCGATGGAATTCATATGACGGCTACCGCAGAGGAGCTGGCGCGGCCAGACACGGCTTCCCGGTTCCTCAAGCTGTATGCGGGCCTGCTTCCGTCCACATCGATCCAGCCTTCGGCTACATACTTCTGTTCCTGGGCGAGAAGCCTCACAGGCGCGGTGCACTGGCTTCTGGCCAGCCGCAGCGGCTGCCTGTCGGTGGATCCGCAGGATTGGACCGTCGTGCTGTCCAAACCGGGAGCATACGCTTCCATCGGCTTCATGCCTTCTTCCACCACGCTTGTCACCGTGGAAGGCGACGGCTCGGCTATAGACCCGGAGACCGTCATGGACCGTTTATACGGAGAGCTGATCGCACCGATTTTCCGAACCTTCGCTGATGTGTCCGGCGTTCGCCAGAACGACCTGTGGCGGCTCATGGCGACGAATTTGAACTATACCAAGGCGACATTGCTTGCAGACTCGCCCGAAGAAAATGAATTCATGTCCTTGGAATCGGACTTCCGTTACGTGCTGGCTGAAATGTCCGGCGAGAAGGTAGGCTTGGCCCGCAATCCGCTGGCCATTCCGATGAGATACGTGGACAATCCGTATAAGCCCGGAGAGCATAGCATGATGCGGGCTTCATGCTGCCTGGCGTACATGACGGACTTCGCCAAATACTGCTATACTTGTCCAAGGCTCAAAGCTTCCGAACGAGGCAAAATGTTACAGGAAATCCGGGAGATGCAGAAGGTTTAAAAGAGCGTAAAACAATTTCAAAAAAACACTTGCATTCCTTTGGGCAAGCTGATATATTATTACTTGTCGCGCTGAACAAAAGCGATGACAACAAGCGGAAGTGGCTCAGCGGTAGAGCATCGCCTTGCCAAGGCGAGGGTCGCGGGTTCGATTCCCGTCTTCCGCTCCATAGTGTGTGCCCGTAGCTCAGCTGGATAGAGCATTTGACTACGAATCAAAAGGTCGGGAGTTCGAATCTCTCCGGGCACGCCATTTAAATTTCGGGATGTAGCTCAGCTTGGTAGAGCACCTGGTTTGGGACCAGGGGGTCGCATGTTCAAATCGTGTCATCCCGACCATTTAGTTTGCGGGTGTAGTTCAATGGTAGAACTTCAGCCTTCCAAGCTGATAGCGTGGGTTCGATTCCCATCACCCGCTCCATACTATACATAATCTATCGGATCCTTGCCCTCGGGCAGGGATTTTTTGTTTTGATTGTTGGTTTTGGGATGGATTGCGCCCCCCTTGGGAAACCTGAATCGGAATGACTATTGGGTTGCCTAGCCCAAGCAAGGGGGTTGCAAGATGCCTACGAAGAAATTTATCGGTGCGGCGAAGAAGCCGCGCTGGATGCTGCTCGGCATAGCAGCGGTTATCGGTACCGGGTACGCGGCGCCTCATGGGGAAAAGGGCAGAGACTATTTCGAGTCCACGGGCCAGGCGTTATGGGAAGTGAAATCGGATCAAAAAGTAATCGCGATGACTTTCGACGACGGACCTGACCCGGTAAAGACCGCACTCATCCTCGACGTACTGAAGGAATACGAAGCGAAGGCTACTTTTTTCGTCATCGGCAAAAATGCGGAGAAGTATCCGGATGTCGTAAGGAGGGAGGCGGAGGAAGGCCATGAAGTGGCTAACCACACCTATACCCATCTGATGAAGCAGCCGCCTCAAGTGGATAAGCTGATCCGCGAAGTGGAGCGCAGCCAGGCGGTGCTGACCGGCATTACCGGCATCAAGCCGGTGCTGTTCCGGCCGCCGGGAGGCATCTACAACGAACCGATGCTGCAAGCGATGAAAAAAGAAGGGATGATGACGATCCTCTGGTCATGGCATCAGGATACGCGCGATTGGGCTCGGCCGGGCACAAGCGCCATCGTGAATAAAGTCATGCGGAACGTGCGAAGCGGCGATATCATTCTTTTCCATGACCGGGTGGAGCACAGCATGCAGACAATCGAAGCGCTCAAACAGATTCTCCCCAGCCTGAAGAAGCAGGGTTACCGGTTCGTTACCGTCAGCGAGCTGATCCGGTACGACAGCCGGCCGATATGGAACAAAGCCGAAAAGCCTTGAGCGACTCAAGGCTTTTTTCTTTGATTCCGCCGCTGGATGCCGCTGCTTCACCGCTGTGACTCGCCAAAAAATACTGGCTTCGACAGTCTTCTATCCCAAAAGGTTTTGTAGTATGATGATTAAAGTGATTTTAGGCACCAGTTAGCGGGTAAGACGGGCCAGAGGGCCGGCCGTACATGACGTTTGAGCAGCAAGGGTTTGAGGTAATGGCATGAACCTGCCGTACGCCTCGATACGACGCCTTGTTATTCAGCGTACCGGTAACCGGAGCGGGGCTAGCAGGAGAGCAGCCGCGCTTACCGTGTTTGCAAAATCAGCCATTTCATGCACTCTACGCTAACGATGCGGTTCCGCCCGCCTTGGGCAAGGAACCTGGAGGAGGAACAGAATGTCGGAACAGGCTGTAACCGCCCAAACGGCGAATCGCCCGCAATCCAATAACCTGCTGCGCCGCGACGTCCGTTTCTTGGGAAATATTCTAGGGGATGTACTCGTTCACCAGGGCGGCGAGGAGCTGCTGGAAGTCGTGGAGAGAATCCGCGAGATGAGCAAGGCGCTGCGCGCCGAGTTCGTCACGGAGCTGTACGATGAGTTCAAACAGACGATTACGACGCTGGACCCTGATATCCGCCATCAGGTTGTCCGCGCGTTCGCGATCTATTTCCAGCTGGTCAATATCGCGGAACAGAACCATCGGATCCGGCGCAAGCGGGACTATGAGCGCTCAGCCGGAGAATCGGTCCAGCCGGGCTCGATCGAAGCGGCTGTCCAAGGTCTGCAGGAGCGCCATATCTCCATCGACGACGTGAAATCCATGCTGAACGACATCTCCCTCGAGCTCGTCATGACGGCGCATCCAACGGAGGCGACCCGCCGCGTCGTGCAGGACATCCACAAGCGGATCGCTGTCGGCATGATGGAGCTGGACAATCCGAACCTGGCCTACCGGGAGCGGGAGAAGCTTCGCGAAGGACTGCTCAATGAAGTGCTGATCCTTTGGCAGACCGATGAGCTGCGCGACCGCAAGCCGACGGTCATCGACGAGGTGCGCAACGGCCTTTACTATTTCGATGAAACGCTGTTCGAGGTTCTTCCCAACGTCTACGAGGAACTGGAGCGCTGCCTTCACAAGTATTATCCGGAAGAGCATTGGCATGTGCCGACTTACCTGAAGTTCGGCTCCTGGATCGGCGGCGACCGGGACGGCAACCCTTCCGTCAAGGCCAAGGTGACCTGGGAGACGCTGACGCTGCACAAGCAGCTCGCGCTCCGCAAGTACGAGACCGTCCTGAAGCAATGGATGGAGATTCTCAGCTTCAGCACGAACATCGTGGAGGTGCCGGCGGAGCTGATGGATTCCATCGCGAAGGATCAGCAGAGCGTGGAGCTGCGCGGCGCCGACAGATGGCGCAACACCAAGGAGCCGTACAAGATCAAGCTCAGCTACATGCTCGAGAAGCTTGTCAATACAGGGGACGATTCCCTTCGCAGCTCGTCCAAGCGCTACGGCAGTCCGGATGAATTCAAGGAGGATCTGCTGCTCATCGACCGCAGCCTGCGTTCGCATTATGCGGATTATACGGCCGATACGCATGTCCGCAAGCTGATCCGCCAGGTGGAGCTGTTCGGCTTCCACATGGCCGCTCTGGACATCCGCCAGCACAGCCAGGAGCATGAGAACGCCATGGCGGAGGTTCTTGCGAAGATGCATATCGTCGAGGATTATGCGGCGCTGGGCGAAGAAGAGAAGATCGGGCTGCTCGCCAAGCTGCTGGAAGATCCTCGTCCGCTTACGTCGGGCCATCTGGAATATTCCGAAGGAACCCGCGAATGCCTCGACGTCTATCAGACCGTCTACCGCGCCCAGCAGGAGTTTGGGACAGATTGCATCTCCAGCTATCTGATCAGCATGACCCGAGGCGCCAGCGACATGCTTGAGGTCATGGTATTCGCCAAGGAAGTCGGCCTCTTCCGCAAGGAAGCGGACGGCTCGGTGCGATGCACGCTCCAGTCGGTGCCGCTCTTCGAGACGATCGACGATCTGCATGCCGCGCCTGACATCATGAAGAGGCTGTTCGAGCTGCCGCTCTACCGCAAAGCCGTCGAGGCAAGAGGCAACCAGCATGAGATCATGCTGGGCTACTCCGACAGCAACAAGGACGGCGGTGTCGTAACGGCCAACTGGGAGCTGCGCATGGCCCTCAACGACATCACGGAGACGGGCTCGCAATACGGCGTCAAGCTCAAGTTCTTCCACGGCCGGGGCGGCGCGCTGGGCCGGGGCGGCATGCCGCTCGGCCGCAGCATTCTCGCTCAGCCTCCGCATACGATCGGAGGCGGAATCAAGATCACGGAGCAGGGCGAGGTGCTCTCGTCGCGCTACTCCATGCAAGGGATCGCGTACCGCAGCCTGGAGCAGGCGACTTGGGCGCTGCTGACCGCGGCGCGGCTGGCGATGCATCCGGAGCAGATGGCTCCTGAAAATCCGGAATGGGATGAAATCGCCAAGGAGATCTCCGAGACGGCGCAGCGGAAATACCAGGATCTCATTTTCCGGGATCCGGACTTCATGGAGTTCTTCAAGGGAACGACTCCGCTGTCCGAAGTGGGCGAGCTCAACATCGGGTCGCGTCCGTCCAAGCGCAAGAACAGCGATCGCTTCGAGGATCTGCGCGCGATTCCTTGGGTATTCGCCTGGACGCAGAGCCGTTACCTGCTTCCGGCCTGGTACGCCGCCGGAACCGCGTTCCGGAGTTATGCCGGAGCGGATGAGAAGCGGCTCCAGACTCTTCAGGAGATGTACAAGGACTTCCCGTTCTTCCGCTCGCTTGTCGACAACCTGCAAATGGCTATGGCCAAAGCCGATCTGATCATCGCAAGAGAATATGCCGGCATGATTCAGAACGAACAGGTCCGTGACCGGATCTTCCGCCTCGTGGAGGAGGAATACGATTTGACGTTGAAGTTCATCCTCGACATTACGGGACAAAAAGACTTGCTGGACAACGTTCCGGTCATTCAGGAATCGATCCGCTTGCGCAATCCTTACGTCGATCCGCTCAGCTACCTTCAAGTCGAGCTGCTGACGGAGCTGCGCCGGGAAGAGGGCGACAACGCCCATCTGCTGCGCGAAGTGCTGCTCACGATCAACGGAATTGCCGCAGGCCTCCGCAATACAGGCTGACAACCTGAACGACAAGCAACTCGCATCTACACAAGGGTGACTTGTTCATCTGAAGGAAAGGCAGCAAGCGGCCGCACTGCTCAAGCTATGAGCATTGCGGCCTTCTTGCTGCCTTTCCCGGCTTGAAAGGGGCGTCTAGAGGCTATGGGGAGACTGGCAAGAGGGAGCTATTGGACATCCGTGCTGCTCGTGCTGCTCGGGGCATCCAGCTACGGATTGATGTCGCCGCTCATCAAGCATGTGTATGGATTCGGGTACACGTTCAGCCAGGTCGTCGTCCATCAGCTGGCTGCCGGGGCTGCGATGCTGTGGATCGCGGCTGGAGCGGCAAGGGGGCGCAGCGGCGCTTCCTTGCGCCCCCGCCTGTCATTGGGACAATGGACCGGGCTCGCGCTGATCGGCACGGCGGGACTGGCGATGACGACGGTGCTGTACAATCAAGCCCTGCAAGGGCTCAAAGCCTCCTTTGCCATCGTCTTGCTTTTTCAGTTCACCTGGATTACGATTGCGCTAGACAGTATCTGGAACCGCCGTCTTCCGGGATGGGGAAGGCTGGGATGCGTGGCGGTCATTGCTGCCGGCACGGTGCTCGCGCTTGGAATCGGCGGAGCTTCATGGCCGCACGCCGCAGTCATGCCGCTGTTATGCGGACTGGGCGCAGCGTTCACCTACAGCCTGTATTTGGCGGGAACCGGACGTTTCCGGAGAGATCTCAATCCCGCCGCGGCTTCAGCTATTATGGTCACATTCGGATTTATACTGGTCCTGGCGCTGTTCGGCAGAGGCGCATGGGCGGGAGCGGCCGAACCCCGGCTCATCTTGTGGGCGGTCGTGCTTGCGCTGCTCGGGCAAGTCATCCCCACTCTACTGTTAACGATCGGGATTCCGCGCATAGGGAGCAGCCTCGCCGCGCTGCTGGGGGCCATGGAGCTGCCCGTAGCGGCAGCGGCAGCCTGGCTGATCGGAGGAGAGACGCTCAGCGCTCTCCAGCTGGGAGGCATCGCGGCGATTCTGGCCGGCATCGTGCTGGCTCAGAAGGTTCCCGCCAAGGAAAGTCCGGCAAGTCTGGAGGAATGAATGCAGTGAAATCCATCGAAGCCAACCTGATCCGGCTCGCGCTCAAGGGAGACCAGCGAGCGTTCGCGGATCTGGTTGGCATGTATCAGGACAAGTTATACCATTTGGCTTACCGGATGCTGTACAACCGCCAGGAAGCTGAGGATGCCGTTCAGGAGACGTTCCTGAGGGTGTTCCGCAATATGGAGCGGTATGACGAGTCGATGAAGTTCTCGACCTGGATCTACCGGATTACGACCAATCTGGCCATCGACCGGCTGCGCCGCCGCAAGCCGGGCTTCTCGCTGGACGCGGAGGTGCCGGAGCATGACGGGCTGGACGGCTATTCCATGTTCGCTAGCGAGGATGCATCCCCCGAGGACGAGGTGCTGCTGTCGGAGACCCAGCGGATCATCCGCACGGCGATCGATACGCTGCCTCCAAAGTACAAATCCGTCATGGTGCTGCGTTACCTGGAGGACTTGTCGCTGCAGGAAATCAGCGATGTGCTCGATATGCCGGTCACGACGATTAAGACGCGCGTCCATAGGGGAAGGGAATTCCTCCGCAAGAAGCTTGAGCACAAATTATAAGCCGCAGGGCTCAGCATAACAGGCTCAAAAAAACGAAACACAACGTGATCTCGCAACGTAAGCTATGAAGTAGAGCGCCGATCAGCGCGTTTTTCAAAAGTCATCGGGAAACGATCCGTTCCCTGAAGAAAGGACTGGCTGCCATGAAATGCAATGTCGCCATCGTTTGGATGCATGACTATATAGACGGCGAGCTGCCCCGCGAGGACGCCGTCGTTCTGAAGGAGCATCTGCTTTCCTGTCCGGGATGCCGGGCACGCTTCGAGCAGCTCGAGAAGACCGAGGCGCTTCTCTCCTCCGCCATGACGGAACCGAGGGAGCCGATGCTTGCGCCTGCGGCTTCGGCGGCGCTGACCGAAAGAATTATAAAACAAATTCCCCCTCCGGCTCGTCATAGAGATTGGACGGGATGGATTCGCAGACATCCTGCCTTGACGGCAGCGGCCGTATTCGTGCTGGTCATGCTGGCCAGCTTCGCGCCCGCCGTCAACAACGGTTCCGAGCTAATCGTGCGCGGCGACGATCTGAGACAGGTCGTCATCGACGGCCATACGGTCATCGTTCCCGAAGGCGCCCATCTGAAGGGCAGCCTGACGGTCGAGAACGGCATCGCCGACGTACGGGGAGACGTGCAGGGCAGCGTCACGGTTGTGGACGGCTCTCTGCTGACGGCCTCCACGGCTCACATCGCCGGTCAAACACGCAAGATCGACCAGCTGCTGGACCGGCTTTGGTACAAGGTGACCCAGACTTTCGGAAGCACTCCGTGAAGGCTACAGGCCACGCTCCCTGCGCAAGGGAGCTTTTTTTTTTGCTTGACAAGGATTTGTGGTAAGCTAACTAGAAAAGAATAGGGTTAGCACAACACTCAGGGTCAGCTTGCGGACAACAGAAAAAAAGACATCCGGCAGGCAGCGGGCGGGGGTATCGAACATGGGATTTTTCACGGAAATGACTTGGCAGGGCTGGATCCGCAACGTGATCGACATCGGCATCGTCAGTTATATCATATACAAGCTAATTCTGCTGGTACGGGGCACTCGGGCCGTGCAGCTGATCAAAGGGATCTTCATGCTTGTGGGGACTTGGGCCATCAGCACCTGGCTGGATCTGTACACCTTGAAGTGGCTCATGAACCAAATGTTCACCTTCGGGGTCGTGACGGTGCTCGTCATCTTCCAGCCGGAGCTGCGCCGGGCGCTGGAGCAGCTCGGGAGGGGCAAGCTGTTCGCACGGACTTCGTCGGCGGATCGGGATCAGCTCAACGAGCGGATTACCGAGCTGATCAAGGCGATACAGTTCATGTCCAAGCGTCGGATCGGAGCGCTCATCGTATTCGAGCGCATGACCGGCCTTACGGAGCTGATCGAATCCGGCATCAAGATGGAATCGCGCATCAGCTCGGAGCTGCTCATCAATATCTTCACTCCGAACACGCCGCTCCATGACGGAGCGGTCATCATCCGGGGGCCGCAAATCACGGCGGCCGCCTGCTATTTGCCTCTCTCCGAGAATCCCTTCATCAGCAAGGAGCTCGGAACCCGCCACCGCGCCGCGATCGGCGTCAGCGAAGTGACCGATGCGATATGCGTCGTCGTCTCCGAAGAGACGGGACAGGTTACTCTTGCCGTTGGCGGCATCATCGTGCGGGACATCAAGGAAGAGTCTCTCATCTCCAAGCTGTTCGAGGAGTTGACGCTGCAAAGCTCCATGAAAGCGAAGCAGAGGTCCAGATTCAGCCTGCGCAAAAAGAAAGAAGGCGATGCCAATGGATAAATGGCTCAGCCATCCAACGGCCATCAAGATCCTTTCGGTCGTCATCGGCATCCTGCTCTGGGCAGTGGTGCATTTCGATCCGGAATCGACGCCCAATACAGTCGCCTCGACAACCGAGACCCAAAGCGTCGATGTCGTGAAAATCCAGACGACCGGACTGGATGAATCGGCTTATTCACTCAAGCTGCTGGAGCCGAGCGTAGCCAAGATGATGGTCAAGGGCAGCCGGTCCGCGCTTGCCTTTACGACGAATGACGATTACTCCATCAGCGTCAACCTGGAAGGCAAGGGACCGGGCACATATACTATTCCGCTGACAGTAGGCAAGCTGCCAAGGGGAATCGAGCTCGTGACGCTGTCGCCGAGCCAGGTGGAGGTCGTCATCGACCGCCTGGAAAAGGGGACGTTCGAGGCTGGCGTCGTCACGCAAGGCAAGCCAGCGGAAGGGTACGAGCTTGGAACGCCTGTCATCAAGCCGGGAAGCACGGTGGAGGTCACGCTGCCGGCTCAGGATCTTGCCCGCGTCGGCTCCGTCAAGGTTTTCGTCAATGTAGATGGAGAAGATGCGCCCGTGCATGAGAAGAAAGCCAAAATCTCCGTGTTCGACAAATCGGGCAACGAAATCAAAGGAGCGGCGCTGAACCCCGGCACTCTGGATGTAGAGGTTCCGCTGACGATGCCAAGCAAGGAAGTCCCTCTGCAGATCGGTTATAAGGGCAGCCTGCCCGGCGGCCTTACGCTGGAGGGAATCCAGTCCAAGTCGAGCACGGTCAAGCTGTACGGCCCGAGAGGGCTTCTCGAGGAAGTCAACCAGCTGGCGGCTGATGTGGACCTCAGCCAGATCCGCAGCTCTGGCGATGTCGAGCTGGAGCTGCTGCCGCCCGAAGGACTGAAGGCGGTCGAGCCGTCCAAAGTCACCGTAACCGTTACATTGTCTTCTTCGGGGACGAAGACTCTCCAGGTACCCGTCACATTCGAGAATACGCCGAGGGGACTGGATGCAGCGCTGGAAGCGCCCCGGGATGGAACCGTGGATATCCAGGTAAGCGGCTCTCCGGAGGAACTGGACAGGCTGACCGCTGCGGATATCCGCGCTGTCGCCAGCCTGGCGAATCTCGCGGAAGGCGCCCATGAGGTGCGCCTTGCGTTGACGCTGCCGAACGGCGTCCAAGCTGTCGGCGAGCCGCCGCTTGTGACCGTCAAGCTTGTTGCCAGCGAGCCTGCCTCGGGATTGCCCGAGAGTAGTCCGTCTCCTTCGCCCAGCCCTTCGCCAAGCCCTTCGCCCGGCAATGATGGCGGCAAGGGGAACGATCCGGCAGGAGACGGTGCTGCCGGGGAGGGCAATGCATCCGACGGCGGAGGGAGCAACTCCCCGTGAAGTGCTAGTGATGCTTGCTTGCTCGCTGCTAAGCGGCAGACGCGGGTGAAGCGACCAACGGAAGCGAGTAACGCACAGCATGGAATATAATGCAACAAATGAATAGCAACAAGTGTATAGCAACAAAGTACAGCAACAAATGTAAAGCAACAAATCTATAGCAACTGCGTAAAGCAACAAATCTATAGCAACTACTTAAAGCAACAAATGTTCATCAACTAACGTATAGAAGCTGCGTGCAGAAGCTGACCGACCGCAACCAACGTGCAGCAGCAATACGTGCCGTAACTAACGTACCAGCAGCAAATGTGCCGTAACTAACATACATACCCGCTTGCATGAGCAATGCTGGCATAGCGCCAGCGGCCGGAGCGGGGAAGCAGCCTTGATCCAAGCCTTCTTGGGTTTCCGGGTTTTTCCAGCCATGCATTTCGGAACCCGACTGGGCTCGGTCTGCGTATGATGAATTCCGGGGCTATTTTCCATGGCATAAGGTTGCGATAGTTTTAATGGGATAAACCCTTTATAATGAATACCATTCTTCTCCTCAATCATTTCTATCATACAAGCTTGCTAAAAGGGAGCTTACAAAAAAGGGGCTTTTCATTCACTATGGGCAAATATTTCGGAACCGACGGGGTTCGCGGGGTAGCGAACAGCGAACTCACGCCGGAGCTTGCATATAAAATCGGCCGCTGCGGCGGCTACGTACTAACAGCTGGAGCACATAAGCCGACCGTCGTCATCGGCCTCGACACCCGCATTTCCGGCCCGATGCTGGAGTCGGCGCTCATCGCCGGCCTTCTCTCCATCGGAGCAAGCGTTGTAAGACTTGGCGTCGTATCGACTCCGGCTGTCGCATACCTCACCCGGATGCTGAAGGCCGATGCCGGCGTCATGATCTCGGCTTCGCATAACCCGGTGCAGGACAATGGCATCAAGTTTTTCGGCGGCGACGGCTTCAAGCTGTCGGACGAGACCGAAAACGAGATCGAGCGCCTGATGGATGCCGAGACGGACGAGCTGCCGCGTCCTACTGGCGGAGATATCGGCACGGCGAGTTATGACGGGAACGCGAAGCGTCTGTACATCGACTTCCTCAAGACGACCGTCTCTTCCCGCTTCGAGGGGCTTAAAGTTGTCCTCGACTGCGCCAACGGAGCGGCTTACGAGCTCGCCCCTGCGGTGTTCCGCGAGCTGGGGGCGGAGATCATCACGGTGGGAGCGGAGCCGGACGGCCGCAACATCAATGAAGGTGTAGGCTCCACCCATCCGGAATACCTGCGCGAGGAAGTGCTGCGTCACGGAGCGGATCTCGGCCTAAGCTTCGACGGCGACGCCGACCGCTTGATCGCCATCGACGAGAACGGCGAGGAAGTCGACGGCGACTTCATCCTCTGCATACTGGGGGATGCCATGAAGCGCGAAGGCAAGCTCATGAACGACACGGTCGTGACGACAGTCATGAGCAACATCGGCTTCTTCAAGGCGGCGGAATCCCTCGGCCTGAACACAGCCAAGACGGCTGTAGGCGATCGCTACGTCATGGAAGAGATGCGCCGCGGCGGCTTCAATCTGGGCGGCGAGCAGTCCGGCCATGTCATTTTCCTGGACTATAATACGACCGGAGACGGCATCCTGACCGCTCTGCAGCTGACAGATGCGCTGGTGAAGTCGGGCGGCAAGCTGAGCGGACTGCGCAGCTTGATGCGCAAATACCCGCAGGTGCTCATCAACGTGCGGGTGGCCGACAAGTCGATGTACAACGACAATCAGGCGATTCTTGCTGCCGTAGCGCAGGTGGAAGGCGAGATGGGCGACAACGGGCGTGTACTCGTGCGTCCTTCGGGGACGGAGTCTCTGATCCGCGTCATGGCGGAAGGCCCGGACAAGGATCAGGTTGCGGCTTACGTCGACCAGATCGTTGCCGTTGTAAAAGCCGAGCTCGGCTAATAACGGCCGCCTTTTCAAAAAATAGCAGATGACGGTTAACCCGGGTGCTTCCCGGGTTAATGTCTTCTATCTGCAAGGTTTGTCCGCCATTCAGTTGCATTTCAAGCCTGCATTGAATATGATATAGGGTATTGGTTTTGATTCCGGAAGGAAAGCGAGGATCGAGGTTGGATCAGGCAATATAAGCGCCAGAGCTTGCAAAAAAGGAAGCCGATTTTCGGCAGGACTCCCGGCCACGGAGCGGGAGCATAGGATAGCCCGGTCAATTCGGGCACGATCCACAGTCGTTGACGCCGGATAGAAGATCCAGGCGAGAAAGCGGCGGGACCGGGCGGCTTCGCGAGGAGCGGCGACCTTTGGATTCCTGAGGCATTCCCGGAGCAAGCTGACGAGGTGAAGGTGTTCGAAACATTCGGCGGGGACCTTCCGGTGGGCATGACATCGACAGCCGTTATCGCAAAAGGACGCGGGCAACCGGTCTTACAAACGAACGGCACCATGCTGGAATGGAACGTAGAGGGCATTGCCGGCAGCTTAGCCGGTTTGCTTTTGGACCTTATAGATTTTTTAGAAGCAACATACTATTACAGGACGGGTCTGCCGCCCTGAAGGTTTGCGATGCCCGTCAATAACATGCGCCGAGCGCATGATGGATCGGGCTGCTGCGGATACTAGGCCAAGGATGGCGACATCCAGGGTTCTGTTCTCTGCTGCTTAAGGTCATCGGCGTCCTATGGGACTGCCTCGCCACCACTGATTCGACAAAAACGGAATCGGCGCAGGAGAAGCCTGCGTCCATATGGCATCCAACCGGGCGGCCGGCGCCGCATACGGAGGTTTATTTCACTATGTGTGGAATCGTTGGTTATATCGGCAATCGTGACTCGAAGGAAGTTCTGATCGAAGGACTCAAGAAATTGGAATACCGTGGGTATGACTCCGCAGGCATCGCCGTATTCACGGACAGTGGTCTGGAAATCCGCAAATCCAAGGGACGCCTTGCGAACCTGGAGGAAAAGCTCGTCAGCGAGCCGATTCAAGGCTCCGTCGGCATCGGACATACGCGTTGGGCGACGCACGGCAAGCCATCCGATGTGAACTCCCATCCGCATACCGACAACTCCTCGAAGTTCTCGGTCGTTCACAACGGCATTGTCGAAAACTATATGGATCTCAAGGAAGAGCTCGGCGCGAAAGGTCATACCTTCGTGTCGGAAACCGACACCGAGGTCATCTCCCATCTGATCGCCGACGAGTACGACGGCGATATCGTCACGGCGGTGCAACGTGCCGTGAAACGCATGAGAGGCGCTTACGCCCTCGGCGTTCTGACCGAATACGAGCCGGAGAAGCTGGTCGCAGTGCGTTTCGCGAGCCCGCTCGTCATCGGCGTCGGCGAGAACGAGAACTTTATCGGCTCCGATATTCCGGCCATTCTGGAATATACGCGCAACGTGTACATTCTGAATGATGGCGAAATGGCGGTTCTGACGCGCTCCGGTGTCGAACTGATGACGACTTCGGGCGACATTATTTCCAAGGAAATATTCCATGTCGACTGGGATCTTGTTACCGCGGAAAAAGCCGGTTTCGACCACTTCATGCTCAAGGAAATCCATGAGCAGCCGAAGGCTTACCGCGACACGATGATGAGCCGCATCAGCGAAGACGGCAAGTCGGTCGATCTCAAGAAGGAAATCAGCATGACGACGGAGCAGATCCGCGGCATCTCCCGCGTGCATATCGTCGCTTGCGGAACGGCTTACCACGCCGGTCTCGTCGGCAAAACCGTCATCGAGAGCCTGGCTCGCATTCCGGTGGAAACCGATGTCGCTTCTGAATACCGTTATCGTTCGCCGATCATCACGCCTGACACGCTCGTCATCGTCGTGAGCCAATCCGGCGAGACGGCCGATACGCTGGCCGCTCTTCGTGAAGCGAAGCGCAACGGCGCGCGCGTGCTTACGATCACGAACGTAGTCGGCAGCTCGATCGCCCGCGACGCGGACGATGTCATCACGACCTGGGCGGGACCTGAGATCGCGGTCGCTTCGACCAAAGCGTACTCCTCGCAGCTGATCGCCTTCTACCTGCTTGGCTTGTACCTGGGGCAAGAGCGCGGCACCGTCGAGGCGGAGCAAGCAGCGGAGATCATTGCCGCCATGCAGAAGCTGCCGGAGCAAGTCGAGCAGATTCTGGAGCAGGCGAACATCTTCAAGACTGTCGCCGAATCCGTGTCGAAACATGCCAACCTGTTCTTCATCGGACGCGGCCTCGACTTCGCCGTAGCCCAAGAGGGATCTCTGAAGCTGAAGGAAATCAGCTACATCCACTCCGAGGCTTACCCGGCCGGCGAACTGAAGCACGGCACGCTGGCGCTGATCGAGGAAGGCATTCCGGTCATCGCTCTGGTGACGCAGGAAGAGCTGTACGAGAAGACGCTGAGCAACATCAAGGAAGTCAAAGCTCGCGGCGCGCATGTTCTGGGCATAGCCAACGCAGGCTACGAGGAAGAAGTCATGAAGTCGGTCGATGAGGTGTTCTCGATTCCTCGCACGCTTCCGCTGCTGACGCCTGCGCTGTCGGTCGTTCCTCTTCAGCTGCTGAGCTACCACGCTTCGCTGGCCCTGGGCAACGACGTGGATAAGCCAAGGAACTTGGCGAAGAGCGTGACGGTGGAGTAAGGAAGGCGAGTGGTTTTAAAACGGATTTTCTTTGACAATAAAGTCGTTTAACTAACAAGAATTTGATTAAAAACCCCATGGTGCAATGCACCATGGGGTTTTTTTAATTATCCTGTGATTCTTTTCTAGGTGCTGAACGACAACAGCCTGCCGATAATCAACGGCAGGCTGTTCCATTAACGGGCAGATTAGTTCCATATTAACCGCGGTGAACCGTATCACAAGTGAGGCGAAATAATTTGGATTAACCGCTTGCGGGACTTGGGAAGTTACCTCCCCTACTTTTGAGGAGCAACTTAAATTGTTCAAGGTCGACTGACAGGAGATTTTGTTGAGAAAGTGAAAGAGAAGCAATTTTGAGTGGATAAATATGTTAATATTAAACCAAAGGGACATGAACCTAATGAAGGATTTAACTTCTATCAATTGTTTGACTATGATTTCTACTTTCATCTACATAAACAATAACATGATAAACATTTAGGAGCTAAAAGGAGTGGTTATGTGACAGCTTTTATTATCCTTCCGGAGCTAACACTGGGTGTAAAAGAACTTTCAGAAAGATTTTATAAGACTTGTTTGGAGGAGTTGTCACTACATATATCGATTCAAGTGTTGTCAACTGAGACTGTTATTCAAAGTATACGCCTTACACGAAGTGATGCGATTATTTTTTTTAACCGATCCGACGGAAGGTATCCGGACTTTATTATTGATTTTCTAAAGGATGCTGTTACGGACCATTGCAAAATACTTCCTGTCGCAATTACCAAAGATGAACGGATACCGCCTGACTGTGTTAGACAGGCGCAAAGCTTTGATGTATTTGAACACTTAAGACAACGCTCTTTATCTGAATCACTGATTGAGACAGTAGCTGTTGTTTTCGCACGAAACGTGATTGCGGAATTACAACCGACACTAAGTAAAAATAATATGTATCTATTCCTAAGTCATAGGCGCTTTGATGGAGAACTCATTGCTGGCGCATTTCACGACGCATTCGCTGTTAGAGCACAAAAAGCATTCCGAGATTTAAATAAGGTATTAGTAGGTCAAGATGCTCAAAATATAATAGAGCAGAACTTGCGGCAGAGTGATGCTGTCATCTTTTTGGACACGCCTAAGAGTGGTGAGTCAGAATGGATCGCAAAGGAATTAACTATGGCCATGTCCGCTGGTCTTCCAATCATCTGGGTACGTATTGGTCCAAATGAGGGAAGGTCAACTAAATATTCACTTAGACCTACAGGTCAACCACATTTCAACCTACCCCAACTTGATCCGACCGATACTATGGCCGACTCAAGCATAGTTGATGCCATTATACATAAAGCTTTCGAGATTTCTAGGGAACATGCAAAAACCATCTTAGGACACATTAAGCGACTCCGTACTTTGTCCAGAAATAGTTCAATTAAACTTACTGAGCTTGACAACCAACTCCTTACGTATCAAATAGATATTCCGCGACGTGGCTATCGATATTTTCAAAGGCCGATGACCCATGTAGTTGGCTTCTACGGTTGGATACCGCAAGTGCGAGATCAAGATCAGTTTATGGAGAAGGTACAAAGTACTGGTTATCAGCCGCATCCTCTTCTAGGCCATGTCTATGATGCGGCCCTTATGCTTGCACCAATAGCTTCTTACAACAATCAGGATCTCATAAATGAACCTCATAAAATTGATTCTTGTGACGAGTATATTAATAGTCTGGAAAGCTACCTTAGTTTTCCAGGTACTTTAAAAAAGGATTGCAAGAGAGGGGTAATTATTTCAGGTGCTTTTCCTGACTGCGAACCAGAGCATCAACAGTATATAACAGATGCAGTAAGAGCTTTTACTCAAGCAGTGCTTAGTCGAAATGGCCAAGTTATCTTTGGTGCCCACCCAACCTTTCAGCACTTGATTTTCGATATGGCTAAAGAAAAACGACCTAATGATTTTCAAGCAGCAGTTCACATGTATGTTTCGAGATACTTTGTGACTGAAGGCAACGTTGAAGAAGGCAGAAAAAATGCAACCATCTCGCCGGTTGACGCTGTGTTCAACGAGCGGGAGAAAAGTCTGACTGCCATGAGAGAAGCTATGATAATGGATCCAGAGGCCGCATGCATGGTTGTTATTGGTGGAAAGACCAATCGGCCGTATCTTCCACCGGGTGTAGACGAGGAAATCGAGCTTGCAATGAAGCGTAATTTGCCGATATTTTTAATCGGGGCCGCTGGCGGTCGTACCTCAGAAATTGCAGCTGAGCTTGATAGTACAGGATGGAAAACACAGTTGAATGATTTCTCTATAGAAATAAATCATGAATTAATGGTTAGTTTAGATTTTCCAGCACTCGCAAACAAACTGTTAGATAAAATGCACATATAAACAAAATGGTATTAATATGGATTTAATGACAAGCATATTAGGGGGAATGTACATTGGCGCGTAAAACTTTTATTTCTTATAAATATTCTGAAGCAAAAGATATTAGAGATCGAATTTTGGAAACCTTAGGTGATGATGCGAGATACTACCAAGGTGAAACTAGTGAATCTCCTGACATGTCAGACAATACCACAAATTATATTAAGGAAAAGTTAAAAGACATGATTTATTCTACATCTGTTACCATAATAGCTATTTCCCCAAATATGAAAAAAAGCGAGTGGATTGATTGGGAAATCGAATATTCACTTAAACAAATAAAACGAGGCGATAGAACATCTGGTACGAACGGGGTATTGGGAGTAGTAATGAAGTGTAATGGTGATTATTCTTGGTTAAGGCCTACCACTACTAACTCAGATGGACATACGGCAATTCTAACAAACACCGAGTACCTATATGAAATTATTACAAATAATAGGTTCAATCAAGAACCTAAGGCATATACATGTAATGTATGCAAGAATGTTGATTTTTTAACAGGATCATATATTTCTTTAATTAATGAAGATGATTTTCTTGTTGATCCAGAAAAGTATATCAACAATGCATATGATAAAAGTAAAAATACAGAAAACTATAACATCTCCAGAATAAGATAACCGAATTTGATTGTTTGTTTGCAGAGATTAATTTAGAGACTGATAGCAATTTTAATTATTACCAGTAGGGCACTGGACTATGAGTGCCATGTGTGAAATTCCATAGATGGAGGGTTTGACGTGGCTGAACATAATCCTAAGATATTTTTAAGTTATTGCCAAAAAAGTATCGAATTTTCAGATGAGGTGCTTAAGTTTTCAAATAAACTCAGGAGTGAAGGCATAGATACTATCTTGGACCAGTATGAAGAATCCCCTAAGGAAGGGTGGCCAAGATGGATGGAGAATTCAATTAATGAATCAGATTATATAATATTAATCTGTAACCAAGAGTACCTAAATAGGCTATCGGGGAAAGCTGAAAAAGGAGTAGGTAGAGGCGTTAAATGGGAAAGTAATATAATTTACCAACATTTATATAATGATGATACATTAAATGAGAGATTTATTCCGGTTGTATTTCAGTCAACAGATACCGCATTTATTCCAATGCCTCTTCAAGGAGTTTCCTATTACGATGTCTCAAAGTCTGAAAGATATGATAGTTTGTATTGGCGGTTAAGAGGGATAAGTAAAAATGAGAAACCTCAGCTGGGTAAATTGAGACCTTTGCCAGCAAAAGAAAGAAAATCATTATTCATTACTACGCCAATTGATTTAGAATCATGGGATAAAGCTATCTGGAGGGGGGCAGCATTTCTGATGGACGTGGATGATGAGGAACCTCCATGTTTATTGCTGCCGTACTCAAAAGAATACTACGCAAAGAAAATATTCAAAGATTGGATATCAATTTATGGTAAGGAAGATAAGTTTGACGAACTAAGGGTAGCAATTATTGAAGGAGATATTCCTGGTGAAGATACAGGCTACACAATACATATTAGCTCCAATATTGATAGAGCTGCTAAGAGAATGGAAGAACAAGGATTTGAATTTGAAGAAAGCTTACTGATGTCAATTTCAAGAATGCAGCGAGCTAATCCTACAGATAATTTTAAAATGCTTAATATATTTAAAACACGGTTTCAAAAACATAAAAAATATTTTTTGATGCCTGCTGTCCTTGACGAAAAAAATCGGAGAATTAAGCCATTGACTGAATATAGAATATTAAAGCAAGAATTAATCTTTAGGCATGTAAGTGAAATTGGGGAGCATGATATAGATACAGTAGTTATTCAAAAAAACAAGCCTTGGAGAGAGTATTGAAGGAGTTCGTTGGTTTGCATGAACTGATACTAACATGGGACAATTATGTAGTTTCATATTTAACCGGATTTATTCGGGTACCTTCTATTTTTGGTACCTGTAATTTCGCCGTTAGAGTGATACGGAGAACCGTATCACAAGTAGTGGTAAAGCGGAAAATGGAGCTAGTGGTAAATAAAAGTGGTTGGGACATCCATTACAAATAAGAATGAGAGACCGAAAATTCAGCGGCGGGCGAAAAAACGCCCGCCGCGCTATGTGTATGGAAAGAGCTCAAATTAATAGGTTATTCAAACAATTAATTTTACTACCTTTACTTTCATAATAACGAAGCATTTCGTCAATTTTCCTTTTATCATAACTGGTAACGCAATCTGATAGGACATTAACGCCATAATTTGCTTTGCGCAAGTTGTAACAGGTTGATTTAACACAAGCAACAGCATCTGCTCCTGCGATGTAGAAATCACATATTTCATTTTTACTAATAAATTCTGTAAATTCTTCACAACTTAATGCATTTCCTTTGTATTTTGTAAAAACATTTTTTGATACTATTTTCAAGTCTGAAGCTAATTCAGACCCATATGTATTGGGTTTAAGAGTCCTCGTGCCGGCTGATAAATTTTCATGCCTTAAATAAATAACATGAATATTATTCTTGACTGTCCAATCAATAGCTTTATTGATATTGCCAATAACATCCTTGTAATTCTTTGTTATGTCATTTTGAATATCGATTATTACTAAGGCTATTTTCTGCCTAGTGTTTCCTCCTGATAGGTAGATTGATTTGTTTGCTTTTTGAACATACCTTGTAATTGTTGACGACAGTATGGCAACAATCAATAATGATAACAAGAAATTTTGGTAGGCGGCTATCAGATGAAAGTTGACAGGCTTGTTAGCATTATTATGATACTCCTTGATAAAAAGCGTATAGGCGCACAGGAGTTAGCCGATATGTTTGAAGTTTCACCCCGCACAATCTACCGCGACATAGACACTATCAACATGGCGGGTATTCCTGTTTGCTCAACATCGGGAGTGGGCGGCGGCTTTGAAATCATGCAGAAATACAAGATGGATTCGGTCAGACCAGGACTATGCACATTAGCAATCCATGAGAAACCGGACATGCTGTTGGATGATAAAATGTAGACATAAATAAGGCTGCATAATGGAACGTGTAATTTTGATGATGAATGTGCGAGAAAACAAGAGAGGAGAGTCAGTCGCATGGCAAAGATCGTTTTCGCTTTGAACCAGTCTCTGGACGGATTCGTCGACCACGACCACATGGCATTTGAGCCCGACCCCGTGCTATTCCGTCATTTCATCGACGACGTGCGCGGCCTAGCGGGCATCCTGTACGGAAGCCGCATGTACGAGACCATGCGGTCTTGGGACGGGGACCACTTTGAATGGGATGCGCCGGAACAGGAATACGCAGCGGCGTGGCAAAGCAAACCGAAGTGGGTGGTGTCGAGGACGTTAAAGTCCGTCGGTCCGAACGCTTCTCTGATCGAGGGCGACCTCGCAGCGGCCATACGTAGGCTGAAGGCTCAGTATGAAGGGGAAATTGAAGTTGCCGGGCCGGAGTTGGCCCACAGTCTAACGGAGCTCGGTCTCGTTGATGAGTACCGACTCTATCTCCATCCAGTCGTGCTGGGTCACGGCAAGCCGTTCTTCGCCGGTCCGCGGCCGCCGCTGCGCTTCGTGGCAAGCGATCGAATTGGCGAGAAGGTGATCAGGTTGACCTACGTTCCAACTTAGTTGTGCGGTTGACCCAGCGTCCTAAAGGGCACGTTACTTTAATAGGGATTCTCCGGCTGTAACGGCAGTCAGAGGATCCTTTATTCTTTAAAATTAGTTCAGTTATGCGAAATGACATAGTTATTTATGGAATTGACGATTGACCTAGCGGATTACGATAGTTCAATGAAACCAGGCTGCCGACATTCAACCAGCGCATCTTCTCCGCATTTCAATGACGATATCTTGCAATTTCGATATCTTGCAATTTCGATAGATCCCTTTTCCCAGCGTCGCATAGCGATTCTTTTCTAGGTACTAAAAAATGTTATGTTGTGCTCACGTTGTTGATTCATTCATTTTAAATTGTTCTAAGAATGCAAATTATAGACTGGTGGGAATAATGAAAGAAACTCCGAAAACCCACTACATTCAAGGGTTTTAGGAGTTCTTATTTTAGAGTCAACCCCGCACAGGGTTGGTCTTCATTTCATAGATTTTTTCGAGCGTATGGACAGACTTCGTCTTCTCGTCATCGTCCTCTATGCGGAGATACCGCTCCACAAGCCTGTACCCGAATACGAGAAGGATCATCTCATAAACGCAATGATTGGCGATAGGGGATACATCCGCATACTCGGAAAAGCCTTTGTAATACGCGGGAATGCATCGCTGGTAGTATTCGACCATGTGATCAATATCCGCTTCATCCGCAATCAGGCTTGCGAGATCCTCGCCCAGGTAGCCCCATCCGCTGGTATCCCAGTCGATGAGCGCGATTTTCCCATCGGTATAAATCAGGTTGGTCACCCAGAAGTCCCGGTGGCATAACACGAGGGGCAATTTTTCGATGCGGGCGAGTATCTCGTCTGCGTGCTCATCGATGTCGATGAGCATTTGCCGCACGTGTTGCGGGAATTCGCAGTCCTCCGAGCGGATATAATCGTAGACGACTGGCCATGACCAATAACGCAGATAATTATTTTTCATGAATTCAGCATGGCTCAGATTGGTCAGGCTCTGCAGCACGGCGGGCTGCTCCGCATACAGCCTGCCTTGATAGCGTCCTAGCTCCAGCGCGGCCTGTTCATACATGTCAGCGGTCAATTCTAAACCGGTTACGCCATCGATATATTCCAGCCACAGCTGAAATTCATTTTCATCGGCATTGATCTCGGCGTGATAACATGTCGGCCAGCGCAAGGCATCCGAGAACGTCGCTCCTAAGTCAGACGAATAGAGATCATATTCCCGGCGCCATGAACCCGGATCGCCGTAGCGCTCCCATTTCTTTTGGGTTTTCAGCACGATACGGTACGGCAATTTTTCGCTATCTGCCGTATCAGCTGTCCCCGTTACCAGTTTCACATTTCCCACAGTTCCGCCCTGTAATAGCATGGTTTGGCAGTCGGCGGAGATGATATCCGTCTTGAAACGGCGGCTTAAAGCATAGATCAGCGTTTCGAGTTTAATATTCATTTCTTCCATCCTCCATTTTTCTTCGTTTGCTTGCTTCACATGGCGATTGTTTTGGCATACCCGGCATATCGATGACCATCGCGCCGGAGGGAGCATAAACAGCTTACGGTGCGTTGTTGTATGCCGCCCCTGGCTGTCGACCTCCCGGATCGCCTGAACTTTCATTACGTCCTGTTCCATCAACATTGAGTAGAGACGATTGTAGTTTTTTGGACGCAAAAATGCCACGGACAAGCAGCCTCTAAAGAAGCTGCTGTCGCGCGGCATCAGGACGCAAAAAGATACGACCTTCATCGTATCTAGCAAACAGCAATATTCACGAAAGGTTACTTTGGATGGCATACCAAATAATACGGGGGTTTCCCGCTTTTATCGCGTATGCCTGCTATTCAGATTTAAGACCAAACCACCTTATAAGTAGTTGCCATTCAAACACATCTCCCTTCGTGTCAGGAACTTGCTTATCGCTAAGCTGTTTATAAAATAATCTCTTTTGGAAAAAAATACAATGCCTTACAGCACAGATTGTGTCGGCGGCCTGCCCTATCGAATCTGAGCAAATGTAAATGGGACAGTTGATCAACTGGAACTTGCTCACAGTTTGAACATTAGTATGATTCCGCTGTACTTGCATTCATGGAAAGCCGGCATTAATTCTATTCTTTTCCCGCCATGAACCGGAACGCCTGGTGCTGAACGGTCTTCACTATATTAAAACCTATAACAAAGTCATATCTATTCCTGTAAAGATCAAAAAACAAATAGTTGCGGGGAACGGAGGTGCGCTTGCGCATCTCCGTTTTGATGTGTCCGCAAGCCTGAACGCAGAGGCTGCCTCTATGTTCCCCATCGTTAAAAAGTAAAAATATTTTCAAATCGGTCATTTTCCAATCTTATTGTCATCGGCGAACTTCGGTACGATGGAAGCAATCAAGATCACGGGATCGGGGTGCGAGCGATGGACAATACGATCATAAAAACGGCCAAGGCCAAGCGGACGCCGCGCGTCCGTTCGGCCGCGCAGCGGAGGGAGACGCTCTCAGGCTACATCTTCATCGGACCGATGTTTCTGGGATTGTTGATTCTGACGATCATACCGACCCTTCTTACTTTTATTCTCAGCTTTTCGGATTGGAGCTTTATTTCCGGCGTCGACAAGCTCAACTTCACCGGCTTCAAAAACTTTTCCAAGCTGTTCGACGACGACGTCTTCCTCACTTCGCTGAAGAACAACCTCTACCTGCTGCTCGTCGTCCCTATCCAGCTGATCATCTCCCTGGCCCTCGCGGTCATCATCGACAGGCTGGTCTATCTGAAGGGCCTCTTCAAAATCGTCTTTTTCATGCCGTATATCTCCAGCATCGTGGCCGTCTCGATCTGCTTCCAGCTGCTCTTCCAGCCTTCCTACGGCCCGATCAATCAATTTCTGCGTTCCCTCGGCGTGCGCAACCCGCCCACCTGGCTCGCGGATATCCACTATGCGCTGCCTTCCGTCATGATCATCATGGTCTGGGTTGGAATCGGCTTCTGCCTGATCGTCTATATGGCGGCTCTGCAATCCATCCCCAAGGATCTGTACGAATCGGCGGACATCGACGGCGCCGGCGCATGGACCCGGTTCACCCGGATCACCTTCCCGATGGTGTCTCCGACGACGTTCTTTTTGCTCGTCACCGGCTTCATCAGCTCCTTCAAGGCGTTCGACATCATCAAGGTCCTGACCGAAGGGAAGCCGGCTTATTCCACCTCCGTCGTGACCTACTATCTCTATACGACGGCGTTCGAAAATCTCAAGACCGGTTATGCCTCCTCCATGGCGCTGATCTTGTTCGGCTTTGTCCTCTTGATTACGCTTTTCCAGCTGTACGGGCAAAAGAAATGGGTCAACTACTGATCGGGGTGAACTATGGATAAACAGAATAGAGGCGTCCGGATGGCCGCCACGATCGTGATGCTCTTCGCAGGCATCGCCTTCATCACACCGTTCCTGTGGATGATCTCGGCTTCGTTCAAGCCCGAGATCGATGTGTTCAATTATCCGGTCGAATGGATTCCGAAGCATTGGAACATCTATGGCAATTACCGCGAGGTGTGGTTCGGAGAGCATCCCTTCGGCACCTATTATTGGAATACAATCAAGGTAAGCACGCTTACGACGGTCGTTTCCGTCCTGGTGTCGAGCATGGCCGCCTATGGATTCGCGCATGTGGACTTCAAGGGCAGGAACGTCATGTTCCTCGTCGTGCTGATGACGTTCATGGTGCCAAGCTATTCCATCATCGTGCCGCAGTTCCTCCTATTCAGATGGCTGCATCTGTTCGACAGCCACCTTGGCCTGATCCTGATCGGCTCCTTCAGCGCCTTGGGCACCTTCATGCTCCGCCAGTTCTTTCTCGGCATCCACAGGGATTACCTGGAGGCGGCCAAGCTGGACGGCGCCGGGCATGCCCGCATCTTCCTGCAGATCACGCTGCCGCTGGTGAAGCCCGCGCTGGCCACATACGGCATCCTGCGGTTCATCTGGACCTGGAACGACTACGCCAATCCGCTCATCTTCCTGCGCAGCGACCGTCTCTCGACGATCCAGCTCGGCATCCAGAAATTCGCTTCGGAGAGCGGAGTCTACTATTCTCTCATCATGGCAGGGACCGTATCGGCCATCCTGCCGCTCATCGTCATCTTTGTCATCGGGCAAAAGCAGGTCATCGAAGGCATCGCGATGGGCGGCGTAAAAGGGTAAAAATAATTCCGGATCAGTCAAAATAGAAGCTCTGATCACGCTCTGGTCTATGGTAAGTTTTGATTGTCAAAAACGAGACGCACTTAAACCGGGAGGTTGGAAAATGAAAAAGAAATGGTTGTCGGCCGCTGCGGCCGCGCTGCTGGCGACAGGCCTGCTGTCCGGCTGCGGCAACGGATCCACGAACGACGCAGCCTCGCCCAAGGAGACTGGCGGCGCGAGTCCGAGCGCCAGCGCTCCTGCCGCCAAGGAGCCCGTCTCCATCAAGTTCCTCGGCTGGGAGAAGGCATCCGTCTATCAGCCCGCCATCGACGCCTTCCAGCAAGCGAATCCCGATATCAAAGTCGAATATGTTCCGCTCGTCGAGAACGATTCGAACGAAACGATCAAGAAGATCGATCTGATGTACGCTTCGGACGACGATTTCGACGTCTTCACGCTCAACTCCGCTCCAGCCTTCGCGCAGCGCGGCGCGAGCGGCATGCTTGAGCCGATGGACGACTATCTGGCCAAGGAAGGCGTCAAGTATGAGGACGAGTACAAGGCGGAGCAGCAAAAGCTGGACGGCAAGCGGTATTCCCTTCCGGGAAAGTTCGGGCCGTGGATGATCCTTCTGAACAAGGAGCTGCTGGATGCGGCGAACCTCGAGGTGCCGAAGAGCTGGACCTGGGATGAATTCCGGGACTACGCCAAGAAGCTGACCAAGGGCGAAGGCGCGAACAAGACCTACGGCGCGCATTTCCATGAATGGAAGGATTATTTCCTGCTGAAGCTCTATAGCGCTTCAGGGGACCAAGGCATCATGAAGGACGACGGCCAGACGCTCAATGCCGACAACCCGCTGATGAAGCAGTCGCTCGAGCTGCGCTACGAGATGGAGAAGACGGATAAATCAGCGACGCCTTATCAGGATGTCATCACGCAGAAGATCCCTTACCGCAATCAGTTTTTCCAGCAAAAAGCCGCCATGCTCCCGACCGGACCGTGGATGGTAGCCGAAGCCGGCGGCACCGACAAGATTCCGGCGACCTTCGTATCGGCATTCGCGCCTTGGCCGACCAACGCGGCCGGAGATGACGTCTACTCGTTCGGCGGAGCCGATCCGCTCGTCATCTCCTCCCATTCGAAGCACAAGGAAGAATCCTACCGGTTCCTGCGCTACCTATCGACCGAAGGAATGGCGCTGACCAACCAGTTCTCGGCTTGGAAGAAAGCCGACATCAATCAGGAGGTCGACCGGATCGTGAGCGCCACGCAGTCGCCGGACAAGATCGACAAGGCATCGCTGATCAACGTCCTGAGCGTGACGAAGCTGCCGATCCCGCCGATTACGGTGTCCTATGCAGGCGATCTGGAGAAGGCTTACATCGCGGAAGCGGACACGTACATGCTGAGCAACAATGACATCGATAAGACCATGGATTCCATCAAGGCGAACCTGCAAAAAATTATAGATGCAAACAAGTAGCTCCAAAATTATAATGGGGGGGAGGATGCTCTTGCGGCATCCCCTTTTCCATCTTATAAACATCCTGCCTGAATGGGCGGGACTATGAACCTTATTTCGGAACGCGGACGGGAGGCAGGGCGCCATGCGCATGCCGTTGATAAGCTGGAGGCAGAAGCTGATCGTAATGTCCCTGCTCTGTCTTGTCGTGCCATCCGTCATCACCCTCATCCTGCTTGGGCTGTATGCGAAAAACGAGCTGAAGGCCAAGGCGGTCGAGAAGGCGGAGCAGTCGCTGGAAGTGGCCGAGCTGTATACGTCCAATATCATGCAGGATATGGTAAACGCTTTCAATTCGATCCAATACGACAGCGAGACGATTACGGATATACGCATCGCCTGGAACAAATACAAGCAGGACGGGACGGGCAAGGTCGATTTCTTCTCGTTCCGGCATCTCTCGGAGAAGCTGGACCGGATCACCTTTTTCGGCGGAGAAACCTATGTGACCATTCTGCTGCCCAATGGCCTGTACTTCACGAATTATTCGACCTACGACAACAGCCTGAGCTTCATGTACAAGGAGAAGTGGCTGGAGGAGATGGCCGCCGAGCCGGGCAACACGACCGCCTGGCTGGGCACGCAGCACAACTACATCCGATCGGAAGCCGACAAATATCCGAATGTGGTCACGATCATCCGCAAGTTCCAGCTGTACAACAACGGCGTGAGCGCCTATATCATCCTGAGCAAGCCCGAAGGCCAGTTCCGGCAAATATTCGCTCGATACGAAGGCGACCCGGTGCTGATGCTGCTGGATAAAAACGGGACGATCGTCTCCCATACCGACCCTTCGCAAATCGGGTCCAAGGCTCCAGTGCCAGCCCCGCCGCAGGGACATAACGGCCGCTCCGAATGGAACGGAGCCGACTATTTGACGGTAAGCCACACGCTGCCCTTCGCCGGGTGGAGCCTGCTCAGCCTCACTCCGTACGAAAAAGTCACAAGCGGGATCGGAAGCATGTTCAACCGGACGTTCGTGCTGCAGCTTTCATTCTTCCTGCTGTTCGCCCTTTTGCTGCTCTATTTTCTCAACCAATGGACGAAGCCCGTCATCCGGCTCGCGCGGACGGCCTCCAAGGTCGAGAAAGGATTTCTGGACGAGCGCTCGGGCGTCAGAGGGCGGCATGAGGTCGGATTCCTGGGGCTTGCCTTCGACCGCATGCTGGATCGCATCTCGGACATGATCGTGCAGATCGAGGAGGAGCAGACCCGCAAGCGGATGGCCGAGCTCGAGCTTCTGCAGGCGCAGATCAATCCCCATTTTCTGTTCAATACGCTCAACTCCATCCGCATGCAGGTCATTCTGAAGGGCGAAGAGGAAATCGGGGGCATTATCGGCTCGCTGTCCACGCTGCTGCGCATGACGATCAACCGCAACAACGAGTATATTCCGCTGCACGAAGAGGTCGCTACCGTCGGGCATTACATGCAGCTGATGAACTTCCGGCATCATGAGCATGCGGAGCTCAACGTCAATCTGGCCTCGGACACGCTGCTGGCGTCGATTCCACGGTTCACGCTGCAGCCGCTTGTGGAGAACGCTTACATCCATGGCCTGCGCCAAAAGAGCGGAGAAATCGCCATTACTTCCTGGAAGCGGCAGGGGACGCTCTTCATTCAAATCCACGACGACGGCATCGGCATGGCCGAAGAGGTGCTGGAGCGGTTCCGCAGCGGCGCCCCGATGTCCGGCATCGGCCTCAGGAACGTGAAGGAGCGGCTGCAGATCATGTATGGAATCCGGTTTGAGATGGAAATGATGAGCGAGCCTGGTGCGGGCTTGAGGATCATCCTGAAAATTCCGCTGCAAAGCAGGGAGGAGCTCATCCATGCATAAAGCCATTCTGGTGGATGACGATGTGGCGGTGCTGGCCTTTCTCAAGCAGCTCGTGCCTTGGGAAGATTTCGGCTTCGAGCTGGCGGGGACCTATACGAACGCGCTGGATGCTCTTGAAGCGTGCCGAGGGGGATACCCTGACCTGATCATGACCGATATCGGCATGCCGGAGCTGGACGGGCTCAGCTTTATTCGGAGGGCGCAGTCCGAGGGGGCCAAGAGCCGGTTCGTCATCCTGTCCTGCCACGATGAGTTCCATTATGCCCAGCAGGCCGTTCAGCTTGGCGTTCAGGATTACATGCTCAAGGAGTCGCTGACCCGTCAGGGCATCGCGGAAATGATCCGCAAGGTTCAGGTCAAGATCGAAGAGGATCAGAGCCTGAAAATCAAGGTGGACCGGCTCAGCATCCAGGCAAGCAAGAGCAAGACGGCAGCCAAGGAGCAGTGGCTGAGAGAGGTTCTCTCATCGGCATATGCCGATCCTTCGACTTTGCTGGAACAGCTGCGGGAGCATGGACTGCCCGCCCGCCTGGGACATTTCCTTCCGCTGATGTTCCGATCCCACCGGCATCAGGAGGCGATCGACCGCTACCGGCAGGAGGATGCCGTCAGGTTCATCGTGGAGAACGCAGCCGAGGAGCTGCTGCGGGACGAGCCGGACATGCTGTTCATGGGGCATGCGGGAAGCTCATTTTTCCTGATCTACGGATACAGGAGAGACTTGGCTCGCAATCCCTACGAGCATGCCGCCTCCGCTGCGGGGAAGCTGCAGCGGGCGTTCGCCGGCGTGCTGAAGCTGAAGTATTCCGTTGCGATCGGAGAGGAAGCCTCGACGGGAGCAAGCCTCAGGCGGCAGCTGATCGAGCTGCAGGAAGCCGGAGAGCGGCTCTTCTATTCCGAAGGGCCGGTCGCGGTCAAGAAGGCTGAGCTGCAGCGGGAATGGAATCGGGAGGATCCCTTCGCCCATCATTTCCACTACGCGGAGCGCTTCGGCCGCCTGCTGCTGGAGACGGGCGACGACGTCGGCCCGGCCGTGGAGGCGTTCATCGGCTTGATGGCGGAACGCCGGTTCCAGCCTGCGGCTGTCAAGCAACTGGTCTGGAAGCTTGCCCTCGACCTGCTGCTCAAGCTGCGGCTCGGCATGGCGTACGACAAGGAGAGGGTGCAGCAGGAGATTGGCCGCATGATGCATGTCAGCGAGCTCAGGGACTGGCTGGCCAAGTTTTTGGCGGAAGCCGTCTCCCAGGCCGGACGAATCGCGAGCAGCAGCAAAAAGACCGAGATCGTGGATGCTCAGAACTACATCCGGATGCACCTGAACCGGAAAATCTCGCTCGAAGAGGCGGCGGAATACCTGCATCTGAATCCCAGTTATTTCAGCCGCCTCTTCAAGAAAGAGACCGGAGAAAACTTCATCGAGTTCGTGAACCGGATGAAGATGGAGCGGGCGATGGCCCTCATCAGCGATTCCGGAAAATCGGTCGAAGAGGCGGCATTTTCGCTCGGATACGACAATAAAAGCTACTTCATCAAGCTGTTCAAGCAGCATCACGGAATCGCGCCCAGCCGAATCGTCTGATGGTCATTTTGCCTATGGCGAAGCTGCCGGCCGATGCCGGAGTCGAGAAGGTCATAAGGTCATAAGGTCATAAGGAGCTGCTTTCTCTTTCCTCAGGGTTCTGCATCCGATTGTTCCTTACGATGCACTGCACGACACCGTGCATGCGACAATCCAGCAAAGAACCGTACGGATATAAGGCCGGCTGGTTCAATGTCGCCAAAAAAGAAGATGGCCGCTCGTAGCTGATTGTAGCACCGGCGGGACTGCCGTCATCATAAAGACAAACCCGGAACGGCACGAACAAGCTGGATCTGATATCGATCGTGAGGATCGGTTCGGCGACGACTCCATTCCCGACGAGATATAAAACACATTTTTTGATGCCGTCATGAAGCGAGACCAGCCGGCCTTGATCGATTTTGCAGAAGATCATCAGCCCGTGGGGGCCAGCCATTTGGGCGAATGCCTGCTGGACCTTATCCCAGGAAGCCTGCTCGTTGACGAGCGAGGTTTCAGCGTTGCTGTCCCAATGCCCCATTTCTCGCTCGAACGCAGCCACAAGGGCCTCATAGCTGAGCCCCGATGGGATATCTTCGCGGACGGTCGTCAACCATGAAGCCGTTCTGTTAGGAATAAAAGGGCCGTTTGCCATTGCAGCGGAAGCCTCCCCTTGCGATTCTTTTTTCTCCTCATCCTATTCCTTAGAACGAAAGGTTAGAGCCTCCATCCACGGAGCTGGCTTGCCAGGCTTCGAGCTCAAGCCTGCTGCATGCGGCGGCTGGACGTCTGGGAGACGGGGAGGCCGCATAACAAAAACCCAGGAGCGAAAGGCCCTGGGTTATCATCTGATTCGAGATTTCAATCTCTAGGATAGTCCACGGACATGATGTCCATGAACGGAATTTTGACAACATCCTGTGCCTGCTGGACATGAACCTTGCCCGTGCGAGAATCCATGACCACGATCTGCCCTCTCACGAACTCCTCCCGACCCCAGACCGTCAGAACGATTTCCGAATTCTCCTGATACGCTTCGGTTATTTGGTTCCCTATTTCCTCCAGGACGAACTCATCTCTCGTGGGACGCTTAGGAACTTTTGCCTTTGCCATGTTCACAACCTCCTGTTGCCAATTGCAGTTCAAATCCCATGCGGCCAGCCTGCTTATAAGCCTCATAACCTCATGGACCGGTTCGAGGGACGGCGTATCCAAACCATTCGTTTTAAAGTGCAAACTCGATTTGTCGTTCCTATGAATGATAGATGCGCCATATCTATGGACATGGATACCTTCACTATTTTCCCAATAAACAAGGCAGTCGATGTCGTTTTTTTCTATCGGGGGTTAGTATAGCATACTTCAATTCAACCTGAATGGTCATCATAAATTCATTCGAAATGGCCGCCAAATTGCAACCTTCATGACGCTCCGACTCGTTCCCTTGAGTAGAAAGGGGAGGCGGCCGTGAACATGTATATCCGGATGCACAGACGGGAGGAAGCGCGATGAAACGTACTTGCCTGCTGCTGGCGCTTTTATTTACTCTGTGCGGATGTGAGAGCAGCGACGAAAAAAACACTCCTGCTGCCGTGGAAGATATCAACGCGAAGGGTGACATAAGCACAGCAACCTTGCCCTTCACGAAAGAAAAGGGCTCGACAGATACCCCCGGCTTTTCCGTCGAGAATGAAAACGATGTGGCTGATTCGGATTTTGAACCGGCTTTTGAAATGTGCGCGAAAGCTTTGTCCGACTATTACAAGGCGATCTGGAACGGCTCGGAGATCGATTTGGATGCTTATATCGATAACAGAAACCTTAACCAGTACATGCAAAAGAAGATCGCAGCCCAATATGAATTGTTCCTCAAGAACAACCTTGTGGATAATCGCGTGACAGATGTAGATATTGGCGCTGGTAAAGCAGAGTACGCTGGAGGAAATAAGAGCTACGTGTATTTGAAATTGGATGCGCGCGTTGAAAAGGATGTAGGCAGCTATGCTGAACCTACCGAGTTTCTTGTCCATCGTTCAAATGGAAAGGCAGTCATTGTGGATTGGTATGCGAGCGGTAAGGATAGCTACGATTCCATCGTACGCGGGCATAGTCAGACGATCGACAATCCTGATATCTGGAATGACAGCGACTGGGTAGAGAAATTAGCTCTTCGAACGGATTGAGCCGCACATGCAAGCGACACGGAGACTCTTATCCGACGTGGTCGACCTGTTGAGGCCGAACCGACACTTATCCACAGCTGGAGCCGAGTTATTATCCACAGTCTGTGGGTAATGACTCGGGCAGCAACCTATTTTCCAGGGTTCCGTCTGTAAGACTGTCTTATCCTAATTGACTGATAAAGGATGGATTGAAAGATGAAGATCATAATTCCCGGCCTCTTTCTTGCAGCAGCCGTGCTCGTCTCGTCGCCTGCCGCCCATGCGGCAAGCAGCCCAATCAAAGTTGATGGCGTAGCTGTCGCTTCGGATGTGAAGCCTGAAATGAAGAACAACCGCACCATGGTGCCTTTGCGTGTAATCAGCGAAAATTTGGGAGCTGCGGTAAATTGGTCCAATTCGGAAGTGACGCTGACGAAGAACGAGATGAAAGTGGTTCTAAAAGCCAATAGCGCGACTGCGGTAAAAAATGGCGAAAAGGTTCAGCTGGACGCCAAGCCGTACGTCAAAAACAATCGGGTTCTCGTTCCGCTTCGCTTTATAGCCGAAACCTTTGGCTGCACGGTCGGTTACAGCCATTCCACGGCAACGGTCGATTCTCCGCCGCTGGTCATTAATGATATCAAAGTAAAGACCCTTCAGACCGAATACCATATGACCATGGGCGGCGTCGTCGAGCAGATCAATGGGAATTCCTATATCGATGCCATCTACAAGCTCATTGATAGCGGCAAAGGCCAGAAGGTCGATGCGCCTGCCAGCTTCGCGTGGAGGGTCAACATCGATGTGCCTGGGTCCTATTATAAAAATAAACAATATGACTTCATGGACAGCAAAGGAAGCAGCGTGAAGCGTTATGATGTTTATTCTTTGGTCGAGGCTTTCCCGGCTGAGGATCTGAAAGGATTTGCAAAGGTGTTGGTTCATGACGCCAAGGGCAATCAATGGTATTCGTTCAGCGAGACAGCCAGAGATTCCCTGGCGAAGCTGACGGAATCAGCCTCCTCGAACGGTTATTCGAAGGTAATCAGCAACACGGTTGTTTAAGCCGCGGTCGCTGACAGTCCTTTTCACCTGACCAGGCAGGCGCCTGACAGGCTTTGCTCATCGGGGAGCCTGTCCTTCAGCTTGAACATGTATTCCCAAGCCGCATCTCTCCAAAGTGGAGGGAGCGGCTTTGTTGGTTAGGACTAATGGCAATTGAAATGGCAGAAGGAGAAATGGTCAAATTGCTTTACGAGGAAGCCTTCTCTCGAAGCTTTATAGGCATCAGATGCGGATAGGATCCGCCTCAATCTTCCCGATCGGTCAATAGTGAAAGAATTCGTGCATTTCCCGGCTTCACCCCCTTATCCTCATCCTCTATACTAGGCTCATCAACAAGCGAGAGGTGAATTCATGGGCATGCCATCATCCATTGAACCTGCTGACAAAGCCGGAGTCCGTTCAAATGTGAAAGCGATTTCTACTAGAGCCGGACGGCGATGGAACGCGCCGGTCGTCGGTTATCTGTTCATCGCGCCGTGGCTGCTCGGCTTCCTGATCCTGCAGCTGTGGCCGATCATCCAATCCTTCTATCTGTCCATGACCGAGTTCTCCCTGCTGGAGCCGGCCCGCTGGATCGGTCTCGACAATTACCGGCATATTTCCCATGACCGATTGTTCTTCAATTCCCTGCGGGTCACCTTCGTGTACGTCGCTGCTTCAGTGCCGCTCAAGCTGATCGCCGCGCTGCTGGTGGCCATGCTGCTGAACCGGCAGATCCGGGGAATTTCGATCTACCGCACGATCATCTATCTGCCCTCTCTAATTGGAGGAAGCCTGGCCGTAGCCGTGCTGTGGCGCAATATATTCGGTCTCAACGGATTCGTCAACCAGCTGGCCATCCTCGTGGGCATCGCCCCCAAAAACTGGATCGGCACGCCGTCCACGGCCCTGGGCACACTGGTGCTCTTGACCGCCTGGCAGTTCGGCTCCTCCATGATCATCTTCCTCGCCGGGCTCAAGCAGATTCCTCCCGAGCTGTACGAGGCGGCGTCGGTGGACGGAGCCTCGAGGCTGCGCAAGTTCTTCCGCATCACGCTGCCCATGCTGTCGCCCGTCATTCTGTTCAATCTCGTCATGGGCATCATCAATGCCTTCCAGATGTTCACCTCCGCCTACATCGTGACGAACGGAGGGCCCGTCAATTCGACGGAGATGTTCGCGCTGTTCCTGTACAACAAGGCGTTCGGATCGTTGCAGATGGGTTATGCCTCGGCGCTGGCGTGGATCTTGCTCGTCATCATCGGCTTCGTCACGGCGCTCAACTTCATCGTGTCGAAGTATTGGGTCTTCTATGAAACGGAAACGGAGGGACGAAAATGACCGGCGCGCTTCGAAAAAGCAATCTGCTCGTCCATCTGGTTATGATTGCGTCTTGTCTAATCATGTTCTATCCCCTGCTCTGGTGGATCGGGGCTTCCTTCAAATCGACGGCGGAGCTGGGACAGCCCGGCCTGTTCCCGAAGCAGTGGCTGTGGCAGAACTACACCGAAGGCTGGGTGGCCCTGCCGAAATATACGTTCACGAGGTTCTTTGAGAACAGCCTCATGCTTAACGCCTCGACGACGCTCCTGCATGTGGTCTCGGCCAGCCTGGTCGCCTTCGGCTTCGCGAGGCTCACCTTTCCGCTCAAGGGCATGTGGTTCTCGATCCTGCTCCTGACCCTGATGCTGCCCGGCCAAGTCACGCTGATCCCGCAGTATACGATGTTCCACTCCTTCAACTGGGTCAATACCTATCTGCCGCTGATCGTGCCGTCCGCGATGGGAGGAGCCTTCTTCATCTTCCTCATCGTGCAGTTCATCCGGGGCATTCCGCGCGAGCTCGACGAATCGGCGAAGATCGACGGCTGCTCCTGGTTCGGCATCTATGCGCGGATCATCATGCCCTTGACCGTTCCGGCGCTGATCACGGTGACGATTTTCTCGTTCATCTGGGGATGGGACGATTACTTCGGCCCGCTGATCTATCTCAACAGCGTCGACAAATACACGGTGCCGCTCGCCCTGCGCATGTTCATCGACACGCAGTCAGCCGTCGCCTGGGGCCAGTTGCTGGCAATGTCGCTCTTGTCCGTGCTCCCGCCGGTGCTGATCTTCTTCCTGGCGCAAAAGCATTTCGTCGAGGGCATCGCCACCTCGGGCCTGAAGGGGTGATCGTCAGGACTCTGGCGCAGCCGGGCGGGCAGGGATACAATGGGGGCCCAAGGGAGCCGCAGCCGGCAGGGCGGCTTTCCCGCCAGTAGACGAGAAAAGGGCTGATCCTCATGAACCCGTTCCGCAAGCATCGCGTTGATTATGTGTTTTTTCTAAGCTTTGCCGCCTTCATCGGCATGCTGGTCACGGTCATCATGACTGTCAGCTACCAGCTGTCTGCCCGCGAGCAGGCGAGCAGCGCTTCGGTCTATCAGCAGGCTGTGCTCCAGCAGCTGAACAAGCAGCTGACGGATCAGATGGATGCGGTCGAGCAGACCGCTCTGCTCATTTCAATCCATTCCCAGATGGCGGGCTACCTGACGAGCAAGGGGGATTATTTCACCCTCAAGAAGGCAAGGGACGAGCTGAACAAGGATTACCTGGCGCCGATGCTGAACAGCTCGCGCTCCATGTTCTCGTTCCAGGTCTACATGAATGCCCCTCTGCAGGTCGATCCCAACGCTTCGATTCAGTACTTGCCGCTGGCTAGTGCAAGAGCGGAGAACTGGTATAGCTCGGTCGAAAAGGCGGATTCCCTCTGGATCGGGCAGCGTGGCATCGGCTCCCCCCAGGGGAGGCAGCAGGTGGTCAGCTTCATCCGCAGGATCAATACTCCGGACGGCGTCAATCTGGGCATCTTCATCATCAATGTGCGCGTTCGATTCCTCCAGTCGATCCTGACAGAGGACAATTCCTCGGCCAGCCGGCTGCTGCTCGACTCCGGAGGCCGCATGATCATGCATACGCAGAGCGCTCCGCCGCCAGGCGAGATTCAGGCGGTGCTGGCACAGGTGCGGGGGGATGCGGGCCATGCGCGCCAGCAGCTGGCCGCTGCCGGTTCGCTGCCGGAGAAGGATATGCTGACCGTCTGGTCCCGCACGACGCCCAACAGCTGGATGCTGGTGGAGCTGACGCCCTGGAAGACCATCACGGGAGGGAGCGTGCGCCTCGCCTGGACGTTGGCGGGAGTAGGCGCCGCCGCGATTTTGCTGGCGCTGTTTTTCACTCTCTACTTGTCCCGCAGCTTCACCCGTCCGATCCGGCAGCTCGTACAGCTGATGCAGTCGTTCTCGCCGGGCCGGCGCTCCCAGGCTCTGCCGACCGAATACCGCAATGAATTCGGCAGCCTGTTCGGCGGCTACCGCAAGCTGACGGAGAGAATCGAGGGGCTGTACCAGTCGCTTGATCAGCAGCATCAAGCCCAGCGCCGGGCAGAGATCCGGGCGCTTCAGGCGGCGATCAATCCCCATTTTCTCTACAACACGCTGGATCAGCTCAACTGGATGGCGATTGAGGCGGGCCAGGAGAAAATCAGCCACGTCGTGGAGCTGATGGGGCGGATGTTCCGCATTGGCCTATCCGGCGGCGAGACGATGATTCCGCTGCAGGAGGAGCTGCAGCTCGTGGAGAGCTACCTGGGGATCCAGCAGGTGAAGTGGCGGGACGGGCTGGAGTACCGGATCGAGATCGCCAGCGAGCTGCGGGAGCTGCTCGTACCCAAGATGACGCTGCAGCCCTTTGTGGAAAATGCGATCGTGCACGGGTTCCATGGCCGCCGCAGGGGGCTCGTCACGATTACGGGCGAGCAGCGGGACAAAGGAATGCTGCTCACGGTCCGGGATGACGGCATCGGGCTGAGGGAGGACTGGAATACCCGCAAGCGGACAAGGACCGGCGGATACGGAGTCCGCAACGTGACGGAAAGAATCGATGTGCTGTTCGGCCGGCCTTATGGGATCAAGCTCCGTGCCCTTCCGGAAGGGAAGGGCACGGAGGTGGACATTTATCTGCCGAATAGGCAGGATCATGGAGTCGAAAGGGGCGACCAGCATGTGGACGATCGCGATCGTGGATGACGACCGGCAGGTGCTGGACGGCATGTCCCGTCTCATCCCTTGGGAGCAGCTTGATGCCAGGCTGGTCGGGGAGGCGTCGGACGGCGAGGAAGGGCTGCGCCTGATCGGGGAGAGGAACCCGGACATCGTCATCACGGACATCTACATGCCGGTGATGAACGGGCTCGACATGATCGAAGAGCTGCGCAGGCAGGCATACGGAGGCAAGATCATCATTTTGAGCGGGTATTCCGATTTTGATTATGCGCGCAAGGCGCTGAGGCTCTCGGTGGACGATTATTTGCCCAAGCCGGCCTCTCTCCATACGATCCGCGAGGTGCTGGAGCGGGTGGCGGGGGAGCTGTCCAGGCAAAAGGCGGTGGAAAGCGAGGAGCGGAGAATCCGTGAAAAGCTGCTTCAGTTCGAGCCCTATTGGGAACGGGAGTGGGCAAAGTCGGTGCTGACGGGCGGAGAGCCGTCGCCGGCGGGAGCGGCCGCCGGGTTGCCGGAGAAGCTTGGCTGGAGGAACGCGCAGGTCATCACGCTGGCTCTTGAGCTGCGGAGGCAGGGAAGGATGGAGGGCATGTCCGTCCGCGACTGGAGCTTGTTCCGCTTCGCCATCGGCAACATGGTGGAGGAGCTGGCCGGGCATGCCGGCATGCGAAGCTTCTTTTTGGAGCTGCACAGCCATCATATGGCGATTCTGCTCAGCAAGCCGCTGACCTGGCCGGAGCCGGTCTTCCGGCAGGAGGCGCTGGAGCTGGCGGGACGCATCATCGCTGCCGCCGACAGCTGCCTCCAGGTCAAGCTCCGGATCGGATCCGGCTCGCGTAAGGCCGATTGGAGACATGCGGCGCATTCCACGGAGGAAGCGTTCCAGGCGCTGGCCTCCCGGCGGGAGCCCCACCCGGTCCATCCATGCGTCTATGTGCATGCGGAGGGCGGCCGCCCTCCCGGCAGCGGTCGGGAGCATCGGCCCGTCTGGTTCTTCCAGGAGATGGCGGATGCCATCCGCAGCTTCGACGAGCAGCGGGCGCTGCTGGCGCTGGAGCAGTTTTGCCGCGAAGGGGGAGGAGCGGCAAGCCTCGATGGGACGGAGCTGGAGGCAATCGGGGCGCAGCTGTTCGCGATCCTGTCCTTCACGCTGTACGAATCCGGAATACGGCTGGACGACACGCTTGCGCCGTCGGAACTTGCCCGCGAGCTCGCCCTTGTAGAAGGCGTGCCTCAGTGGAGGGAGTGGGCTGCGGAGAAGATTCGCTTCGTCTGCTCGCGGTTTGCACCTAACGAGAACCTGAAGCATAAGGAAACGGTCGACTTCATCATCCAGTACATCCACGAGCATTATGCCGAAAATATCCATCTGCAGGATCTGGCCGATCGAGTCTATATCTCCAAAAATTATCTCAGCACGCTCTTCCGCCAGGCAACGGGAGAGACGTTCGGCGACTACCTGACGCGGGTGCGCATGGAGCGGGCCAAAAGCATGGTGCTGGAGAAGCGGCTGCTGGTTGCGGAGATAGCCGAGAAGGTCGGCTACCGCAACGTGCCGTATTTCACCACGTTGTTCAAGCGTCACACAGGCAAAAGCCCGACGGAATTCTACAAGGCCTGAGACAGGACAGGAGCAGGTTCGTAAAATCAAGAAAGATTTTGGGCTTCCGCCGTCTGTGAGCGGAGCGCTCGGATTGGTACGCTGGGGAAGCAAGGGAATCGGGTTAGGATCATTCGAGGGAGGCTGACAAGGGATGGGAAATCGGAAACGCCGCCTGGCGGCAGGCTTCATGATTCCGCTCCTGATGGGATTGTCGCTGAGCGCATGCAGCGGCGTCAAACAGGAAGAGGCGGGAACGACTGACGGAGGAAGCGGCAAGGCCGTCAAGCTCCGGATCATGTGGTGGGGATCGCAGGCCCGCCATGACGCGACTTTGAAGGCGCTCGACCAATATGCGAAGACCCATCCCGGCGTCACCTTCGAGCCGGAGTATCAATCATTCGACGGCTACCAGGACAAGCTGTCCACGATGTCGGCGGGCAAGAACACGCCGGATCTGTTCCAGATGGATGCGGCGTGGTTCAATGACTGGGCCTCGAGCGGGAGGCTCGAGGATCTTTCTACCGTACCGGCTGCGGACATCGACAAGTCCCTGCTCGAGACCGGCACGTACGAGGGCAAGCTGTACGCGATGCCCCTCGGCAACAACGCCTGGGGCATGGTCTACAACAAGACGATGATGGACAGCCTCGGCATCCAGCCGCCGTCGACATGGGAGGAATTTTTCCGGATGGCCCGGGACATCAAGCCCAAGCTGGCGAAGGACCAGTATATGAGCAAGGATATGACGGCGGACGGAGCCTTCTATATGAGCTACCAGCTGAGTATGGGCAAGGGCTACAGCCTCAGCAAGGATGGCAAGTTCCACTACGACGAGGCGACCTGGAAGGACTGGATGAACAAATGGGCGGCTCTGCGAAAAGACAAAATCGTGGCTCCGCCGGACGTAACCGTGTCCGACAAGGGCCAGGACGCGCAGATGGATCTGCTCGTGCAGAAGAAGATTCTGCTCAAGGGCTCCCACGCGGCGGAATTCGGCGGCTTCGATGCGCTGATGCCGGGCGATCTGGCGCTCACGGCGCTGCCGCGCGGCACCCAGGCCAGCGGCTGGCTGAAGGCTTCCATGTACTGGAGCGTCAGCCCGACCAGCAAGCACAAGGAAGAGGCGAAGAAGTTCATCGACTGGTTCGTGAACAGCGAGGAGGCGGCAGCGATTCTGGGCACCTCTCGCGGCATTCCGGTGTCCAAAACCGTGGTCGACGCTCTTCAGCAGAAGTTCACCGCTGTGGATAAGAGCGCTCTCGGCCTGATCGAAACCGTGTCCAAGGACGGAGCCGCCTTCGACCCCGGCCCCGGCAGCAAAGGCGGCTGGGCGAACTTCACCAAGGAATACGACAATATCGTCCAGTCCATTCTTTTCGGCAAGATCAGCATTGACGAAGGCTGGAATCAGGTCGTTGGACTGAGCAAGGATCTTGGGTGACGTTCTCGGAGATTCTTTGTCAAAATGGGCTGTCCTCCAAAGCGAGGGCGGCCTTTTTGCGATTGGGGAGGCATGGAAGAAGCATCCCCCCAGATTACCTCCTGTTTATTATTCAATTCGAGCACGAAGATGCCCATTGCGACTTAATAGCCGACCCCGCTCTTCACGAAAGCTACTTTTTAACCGATAAATACTATCTAGGTTTATTGATATTTAAGTAGGTGGATGGGGGCATTATTTTGATGCGGAAGGTTGTCGGCATCATCTTCCTCGTGGTGTCGCTGAGCATCTGGATTCCGCTCGGCATCAGCTCGGAGCGAGGTTCGGAGCCGAACCGGCTGCGGGCGGAAAAAGGCGTGCTCGATCTGGCGGGCTGGGACGGCTCCGGACGGATCGCGCTGAATGGCGAATGGGAGTTTTATTGGAACGAACTGCTTCCCCCGGGAGCGGCTTCCGAGCAGGGTGCGCCGTCTTGGATGGAAGTGCCGGGCGTATGGAGCGGGGGACAGGCAAGCGGGGAAGAGTGGCCGGCTTACGGGGCGGCGACCTACCGGCTGAGGCTTCTCCATGTGCCGGAGCCTGGCGTCTACGCGCTCAAAAAGACGAATATCCGCTTCGCCAGCGAGATTTACGTCAATGGGAAAAAGGTGCTGACCGACGGCGTGCCCGCGCTGAGCGAGAATGCCTATGTACCTGGCAATTCCCCGGGCCTGGCCGCATTCGAGCTGAAGAGCGGGGAATCGGAGATCGTCGTGCACGCGGCCAACTACGACTATCTCGATTCCGGCATCCCGATGCCGATCTACTTCGGCAAGCAGGAGGCCGTCGGCGCCGCCAACGAGCGGAGCTTGATCGGCGAGTCGGCCATCGCGGTCGTGCTCGCCGTCATCGGCCTTATCCATCTCGTTCTGTTCGCCGCGGTGTGGCTGTACGGGCAGCGGGACTACCCGCTGCTGCTGTTCGGCCTCACATGCTTGTGCCTGACCTTGTTCAACGGCCTCCTCGGAGAGAGGCCGCTTGCCTTGCTGCTGGACGGGCTGCCCTTCCAGGCGATGTACACGATCAAGGACATGAGCTCGCTTGCCGGCTACATCGTCTCCGTCTATCTGCTCCGGCTTCTGCAGGGAAACCGCCCCAACCGGTGGCTGCGCCTGTTCGTGCTGTCGCTGCTGGCCGGCCTCCTGATCTTCCCCTTCCTCAGCATCCGGGCGTATTTGCCGGTCTACCGTGTCGTCATCTTCATCGAGCAATTGCTGATGGTCTGGCTGCTGTGGAGCGCGGCGGCGCATTACGTGCGGGCAGCCCGCGCCAAGAGGTACGAGGCGATGCTGCTGGTGCTGGCGGTGCTGCTGCTGAATCTATATGCTTTAAGCTGCTTCCTGTTCGGCATGTCGCTGCTAGGCTCCCTGCTGCTGGGCCGGATCTATCTCATTCTGTTCAGCCTGGTCGTCTTCCTGATCATCGTCTATCGCTTCTACTCGGCGTTCCGCGAGACGAATCATATGCATAGCAAGCTGCTGCGGCTGGATCGCCAGAAGGACGAGTTCCTCTCGTCGACGACCTATCAGCTGAAGGCGCCGCTGCAGGATATCGTCCACCTGGCCGACAGCGTGGCCAAGAGCATGGCCATCCCGCCGGGATCCGGTCCCGCGCGCAGCCTCGAGCTGATTGCCGGAACGGGGCGCAAGCTCGGGTATCTCGTCCAGGATATGCATGACTTCTCCCGGCTGAAGCATGAGGACATCCAGCCGGAGCTGCGCAACCTCGATTTGAGATCCGCAGTGGAATCGGTGCTTGGGCTGCACCGGTCGCTGCTGGGACGCCGGCCGGTCCTGCTGCTGAATCGGGTAAGGGAAGAGATGGCGGCAGTCTATGCGGACGAGGACCGGCTGGTGCAGATTCTTCATCGTCTGGTCGGACAAGCCGCGTTTCGGGCAGAGGAGGGCAAGATCGAGATCGATGCCGAGGAGCAGGGCGGCTTTGCCATCGTGACGATCGATTTTGTCGGGAAAAGAAAGCCGCAATCCTCCGATGAGCGCTTCGTCTCCGATCCTCCTTTGTCGGGCGAGGACTACGCCGATCTGGCGCTGCTGATCTCTCGCCGCTTGATCGAGCTCCAGGGAGGCCGGGTGCTGCAGCCGGCGGCGGGGGAAGCTGAGCTGCCGTTCCGATTCGCCCTGCAGCTTGAGGCGGAGCATGGCGGCAAGCCGGCCCGAAGGGGAACGGGAGCGAAGGAGCCGGCTGCCGCCGCCCATTTCCTCAAGGCCGCCCGCGATGGCAGGCAGGGTCCGGCCGTGCTCGTGGCCGATCCCGATGCTGCCAGCCTGCATGCGATCTCCCTGCTGCTGGAGCAGGACGGCTATCGGGTAGATGCGGCCCATTCGCTGAAGCAGATGCGGGAGGCGCTCGGCCAGGACCGGGAGCTGTGCCTGGTGCTGCTCAGCGTATCGCTGACGGACAGCAGCGGCTACGAGGCGCTCGAGGGAATCCGGGAGCGCTTCTCGCCTTCCGAGCTTCCCGTTCTGATGCTGACCGGCCGGCGCCGGGAGGAGGACCGCAAGCTCGCCCTCGATCTCGGCGCGAACGATTATGTCGCCAAGCCCTTTCAGGCGGAGGAGCTGCTTGCCAGGGTTCGCAGCCTCATCAAGCTGCGGCAGTCGGTCAAGGAAGCGAGAGAGCGGGAGATCGCCTTCCTGCGCTCTCAGATCAATCCGCATTTCCTGTACAACGCGCTCGGCGCGATCGCGGAGCTATGCGTCGAAGATCCGGCGAAGGCGGAGGAGCTGACGCTGCATCTGTCCGGTTACTTGCGCGGAAGCTTTGACTTCCGGGAGCTGGACTCCTTGTCCACGCTCGGAGCGGAGATGAAGCTCATCGAGGCGTATGCCGCGATCGAGAAAGCCCGCTTCGGCTCCCGGCTGAAGGTGAGTCTCCGCTGCGACGCAGATCCGGGCTTGCGTTTCCCGCCTCTTCTGCTTCAGCCGCTCGTGGAGAACGCCATCCGCCACGGCCTTCTCTCCAGGGGGAGGGGCGGCGAGGTCAAGGTGACGATCTCCGAGCACGAAGGCTTCCTGCATGCGGCGGTGGAGGATGACGGCGCCGGATTCGACGCGGAGGCGATGTCGCTTCGGCTGCAGCAGCCGGAGCGCATCGGCGGAGTCGGGCTGTGGAATGTCAGCGAGCGGCTGCGGCTGCTGTACGGGGAGAAGCTGGACCTAACAAGCCTGACGGGGCAAGGCTCGAGGCTGGCGTTCCGCGTTCCGGTCGCGGCCGGGCCCGCACGCGGCTATGACAAAGGAGGATGAGCGATGCTGCAAGCGATTATCGTGGATGACGAGGAGCTGTCGGTTCGCCGGCTGTCGAGGATTGCGGGCGAGCTCGGCGGCGTGGACATCACCCGCAGCTTCTTCAGTCCGGCGGAAGCCTGCGAGTTCATCCGCAGCCATCCCGTCGACGTCGCCTTTCTCGACATCAACATGCCCGAGATTGACGGGATGGAGCTTGGAGCCCGGCTGAAGCAGCTGCAGCAGTCGCTTGAGGTCGTCTTCGTAACCGGCTACGACCGGTACGCGGTCGATGCCTTCGAGCAGGACGCGGCGGATTATGTCCTCAAGCCGGTCAACGCGGAGCGGCTGGCCAAGACGCTCGAGCGTCTTCAGAAGCGCCTTAGGCCGTCTCGGGAACCGATTCCGCAGCCGAAGCTCGGCGTTCGGCTGTTCGGCGGCATCCGCTTTTTCCGTTGCGACGGTATGGGCACGGAAGCGCCGATCAAGCTGCGCAGCCCCAAGACCGAGGAGCTGTTCGTTTACCTGCTGTGCAAAGGGACCGTCAGCCGGGAGGAAGTCGCCGATACGCTGTGGAAAGGGCTCGATCCGGACAAAGCCGCCAACAACATCAACTCCACGCTCTATGACATCCGCAGGTCGCTCGCAGACGCCGGCCTGGAACCGCTGCTGCAGGCCGGACGCTACGACATCAGAATCGATGCCTCGCAGGTGGACTGCGATCTGTACGAGTACGAACGCATCGTCCAACTGATCCGTGCGGAGCCGTCGCCGGACCTAGGGCGCTTCGACAAGGCGGAGGCCGCGGCGCAAGGCTCGTTCCTGACGGGCAAGCTGTACGAATGGGCGGGCGGGCTGTCGCGGCGCCTGGAGCGGGAGCGGATGGAGCTGCTGGAAGGGAAGGCGAGAATGCTGCTGCGGGACAGCAAGCCTCAGGCCGCCTTTCCGCTGCTCGAGCGCGTGATCGAGCTCGATCCGCTGCGGGAGGATATCCACGTGGAGCTGATCCGCCTCTACATCAGCCTCGGCCGCACCCACGACGCGGCCAGGCAATACCGGGAGCTGGAGGAAAGGCTCGCCCGCGATCTCGGCGCCGCTCCTTCCTGTTCGTTCGCTTCGCTCATGAACGCAGCTCATCTTTAATTCCATCGATAAGCCAGGACTTTAGAGCTAAAGTCCTGGCATTTTTGTGTTCTCTATCGCTTGTTTATTTTTCTTTTATTCCAGTTTACTAGAATGAACTCGGATCATGTCGCCGATCGTGACGCAAGGCATCTCAGCAGCCCGGACGCGTTCGTCAACGGCCGCAGCCGCGTGCTCATCGACGCCGCCATCGCCAGCGCATTGTCGGGCGGTCCGCTGATCGACGAGCAGGGGCGGCTGGCCGGCATCATTTCCGGATCGCTGCGCACGATGGAAGGCATCCATCTGGCGGCCGGCATGTCCGACCTGACGGCGCTGCTGCCGGACGGCTTCCGATCGGCAGACTGAATCGCCGTTTGCCGGTGCGGCCCCGGGGCCTAACGGGAGCCATCCCTCCTAATGTCAATGAGGCCGGAAGCAAGGGCCGCAAGAAGCCTCGGCAACCTTATCGGCCTTCTTGGCCGTTTCTACTCATTCCGCGGGACCGCTTCACGCCATCAGCCCCTGACGTCCTCCAAGCCCGCCCGCATGAACGTGATCCACTCCCGCGCGGCGAAGGACAGGTAGCGCTCCTTCTTCCATATCATATACAGGCGCCATAGGATTGCCGGCTTCACGAGCGGAATGACGCGGAACCGGGCCATGTCCAAGGAACGCGTCACACCTTCGGGCAAGATCGCAATGCCGAAGCGGGCTGCGACCAATTCGACCATGAAGTCCCACTGCGTGCTTTCAAAGGCGACATCGGGCTCGAATCCGGCCTGCCTGCATTGATCCACGATCAGATGATGCAGCGTGAACTCATCCCTGAACAGGATGAAGGACTCCCGTCTTAGCTCCGCAAGCTCAATGCTGGCATGGGAAGCGGCCCAATGCCCGGGATGCACGACCAGATGAAGCTCTTCTTCGATGCAAGGGAGAAGATGAAACTTCTCTTCATTCACGATCGGAAGGATGACAAGCCCGGCATCCAGCTCGCCGTTGTCCACGCCGGCCTCGATCAGCTTGCCCCCGCGCTCCGCCAGCTGCAGGCGGATCTGGGGGTATTTGCTGTGGAAGCCTTCCAGAATGGACGGGAACAAGCGCCCGCCGATCATCGGCGGGATGCCGAGGCGGAGCGTTCCCCTCTTGGCCTGGACGACATCGTCGAGCTCCGCCGTCATATGGTCGAGCGACTTCATGACCTGCTGCGAGGAGCGCAGGATGCTCTCGCCGGCATCGGTCAGCACGATCTGCTTCGAAGACCGGTCGAACAACGTGACGCCGAGCTCCTCCTCCAGCAGACGGACCATTTTGGACAAGGAGGGCTGGGTAATATGAAGCTGCCGAGCCGCTTTCGTAAAGCTGCCTTGCTTCGCGACTTCCATGAAATACGTTAATTGACGGATATCCATGGCTTGCTGGGACACCTGCCTTCCTGAATCATACCTATAGAGAAAACGAATGAAAACAATGCGATATATGTATTTTACCTATATGACAAGGACGTGTACACTATATATCTAGCCCGGACAGACGGGGTTATATACAGAAAGAAGGTACATGCATGATTGCCCAAAAAGAAACCTTGCCTGCAAAGCCGGCGAGCCTCTCATACACCATAAAAGCGTCCATCGTCCTGCCGCCCGACACGAACCATCACGGAACGATTTTCGGCGGCAAGCTGATGGCCTACATCGACGACGTCGCGACCATCGCCGCTACGCGCCATGCCCGCCGTCCCGTCGTGACGGCTTCCACCGACTCCGTCGACTTCCTGCACCCGGTCAAAAAAGGCGATGCCGTCTGCTTGTCCGCCTTCGTAACCTGGGCGCATAAGACGTCGATGGAAATCTTCGTCCGGGTCGTGACGGAAGACCTGCTGACCGGAGAGAGAAAAGTATGCGCCACCTCGTTTCTGACCTTCGTGGCGCTTGGCGACGACGGCAAGCCGACCGAGGTGTCCGCCGTCATACCGGAAACGGTGGAGGAGCAGCGGCTGCATGAAACGGCCTGGGAACGGAAAGAGGCGCGGAAGATCAGAAGGAAGGAAAGCAAGCTGTTCGCCGACGTATTGGGACCTGATTTCAGCTTGAGAAAAACGAAGGAAAAGCTGGAGGAGAACCGCAGCCGGCCGAAGCCGGTCTCGGAGAACAAACAAGCCGCTCCGGCGCAAACCGGCCTGCCGAGCGTAGACGAGCGAGAGGCCGCGGCGATATCCGGCGCGAGAAGCGACTCCGCCCCGCGGATGATGGAAGCCTACGCGAGCGCTTGGGGCAGCGACTGGTAAGCGGCAAGCGCAAAAGGCATCCGTTTTGGAGGCAGAACCGGCACACATGAATAGCGTGGCAAAAAAGCAGCCCAATATGCGGCTGTTTTTTTATTTTTTCACGAAGAGGCAGGATCGCGGGGGCGGGCGTTGAATTGAGGACATGAAGCTGGGGACACCTTAAGCCCATCGGCAATGGCTGCGGAAGCCGAAGCCAATATGAGATTCGGGAGCGTGCAGACGATGATCAATAAAATCGGCCAAGTGATGCTGTATGTCCAAAACCAGGATCAAGCCAAAGCATTCTGGACGGAGAAACTCGGATTTACGGTCGTAGCCGAAGAGAATGGAGAAGGCATGAGATGGTTCGAGGTCGCTCCCAAGGAAGGCGGGACAAGCCTCGTTCTGCACGACAAGGAAGCTATCGCTCGAATGTCGCCTGAAATCAACGTCGGCACGCCGTCGCTGATGTTTTTCTCCGAGGATCTGGAGGGGCTGTACCGGGACTTGGGCGACAAGAAGGTGACGCTCGGAGAGCTCGTGACGCTTCCGTTCGGCAAGGTTTTCAATTTCGCCGATTCCGAAGGCAACTATTTTGCGGTCATGGAAAAGTAAACGCATCCCTTCTAAATCCTCTTCCGAGGTCGGATTGGCATGCCTGTTTGAGCTGCGAGAAAGGTATCTTTCTCGCAGCTCTTTTATTTTTCCGGGAGGTCGAAACTATTGCAGGGCCGAACGGTTCCGAAAGAGGACTTTTCCACAAATGGAGCCGAGTTATTATCCACCATTTAGCGAGGCAGCGAGAGATTCCCTCGTGATCATTACTAATAAATGCTATTATTATTTTTGAATAAGGTATTTCAACCTTATTTTTGTGTATAATTAAACTAATAAACATTAATGAGGTGACTAGTTTGGCTAAACTTTACTCGTCCGATTCTGTAGACAGCTTGATTAATCGTCTGGAAACTCTTAAAAACCATGAATCAAAGAGCCTTGAGTTCGAAAAGCAGCTGTCTGTCGAAGGGAATAGCTCCACGATTGTGCGTGAAGTGAATATTCACGCTTATGAAAGCATTATTGAGATGATTAAAGATCATTTTGAAAAGGCTGAATCGGTCAAGCAGACCCGTTCTCCCCGAAATCCGTCTCTCCCTCGCAACACGGGCGGCCGCAAGCCTGGAAGACCTCGCAAGAATGAGAATGCTGAGGTAGCCGCCGCGAGCGAACAGTGATCGTTTCCTGAGGCACGCTGCCCTGTCAGTGTGCTTTTTTCTTTGATCGATGACAAAATTTTTTATTTACCTTGGCAGGGATAATTTGATACGATAGGTGCAACAATTCAAATGCGATGAAGAGAGAAGTAGGTAAAGCGATTCTTTCCCAGAGAGCTCCGTCCGCTGAAAAGGAGCAAAGGACCCTTTATCGAAAAAAGACTCCGAGCAGCGCGCAGGAACCTGGCTTATCAGGGGATGGCGCGACGGGAGCTCCTGTTACAGAGCTAGAGTATACGCATCTTGTGCCGACCGGCATGGCGATGCCGTACTCGAAGAGGCCGATTGGGCGACCAATCCGGCGAACCTGGGTGGTACCACGAGGATTCCAATCTCGTCCCTGAGACTGAAGCGCAGTCTTGGGGGTGGGATTTTTTTGTTGGCAATAGATGGAGCTTGAAGGATGGGCATCCGGCTTCGGAATGCCCGTCGGTGACAACTCGAGTTTTCAGCCTATCTGGGCAGCAGGCGGTACATCGAGCCGGCGGGCTGAATAGGTAGTAGAAAGAGCGGCATTCATTCATCATACGCAGAGGGGAATGGAATTCGAATGGCAGAGAGAAAACTGAAAGCCGGCATCGTCGGCGGAACGGGCATGGTCGGGCAGCGCTTCGTGCAGCTGCTGGATGGACATCCTTGGTTTGAGGTGACGGCGATCGCGGCAAGCGCCGGGTCGGCGGGCAAGACGTATGAGCAGTCCGTGCAGGGCCGCTGGAAGCTGGAAACTCCGATTCCGGAAGCGGTGAAGGGGATCGTCGTGCAGGACGCGTCCAAGGTGGAGGAGGTCGCCTCCGGCGTGGACTTCATCTTCTGCGCCGTAGACATGAAGAAGAATGAAATCCAGGCGCTGGAGGAAGCCTACGCCAAGGCGGGCGTGCCGGTCATCTCCAACAACTCGGCGCATCGCTGGACGCCGGACATCCCGATGGTGATTCCGGAAATCAATCCGGAGCATATCGAAGTCATCGCGGCCCAGCGCAAGCGTCTCGGCACGGAGACCGGCTTCATCGCGGTCAAGCCGAACTGCTCCATCCAAAGCTATGTGCCGGCTCTTCATGCCTTGCGCGAGTTCAAGCCGACAACGGTCGTCGCCTCGACGTACCAAGCCATCTCCGGCGCGGGCAAGAACTTCACCGATTGGCCGGAGATGCTGGACAACGTGATTCCATACATCGGGGGCGAGGAAGAGAAGAGCGAGCAGGAGCCGCTCCGCATCTGGGGCCGCATCGAGAACGACGAGATCGTCAAGGCCAGTTCGCCGCTGATCACGACGCAGTGCATCCGCGTGCCGGTAGCCGACGGGCATATGGCGACGGTGTTCGCTTCCTTCGAGAAGAAGCCTTCCAAGGAACAAATCCTCGAGCTCTGGAAAACCTACAAAGGCCGTCCGCAGGAGCTTGGCCTCCCGAGCGCGCCGAAGCAGTTCATCACCTACTTCGAGGAAGAGAACCGTCCGCAGACGAAGCTGGACCGCGGCATCGAGGGCGGCATGGGCGTCTCGGCCGGACGTCTGCGCGAGGACTCCGTCTACGATTTCAAGTTCGTCGGCCTCTCGCATAACACGCTGCGCGGAGCGGCAGGCGGCGCGGTTCTGATCGCCGAGCTGCTGAAGGCGGAAGGATATATTCAAGCGAGATAGCTGGTCCCTCCCGAAAGACGGAACATCCGCAATTGCTGACAAGGAGCAAGGCAGCGGCATGAAGAACTTATTTCCTCGGAGATAAGTTCTTTTTTTTGAACAGGGGTCAGGGTATAAGCCTGGTTCCCTATCGGGTAACTATGTTAGGATGTGAATAATTCATGCCCGATACCGTTGACGGGGCATCTTATCTTTCATTAGTTCGCAGGAAAGGCGGCTGAGAATATGACACCATCGATGGATCCCTATATCCGCAATGAACGCGAGGCGGCGATCGCGGAGAGGGCGGACCGGCTTGCCGCCCGGTTTGCTCCCAGAGCGGCGGAGCATGACCGGGAAGGCTCGTTTCCTTTTGAAAACTTCGAGGATTTGAAGAGATCCGGCTACCTGAAGCTGACCGTTCCGGAGGCGTACGGAGGCGAGGAGGCATCCGCCTACGAGCTTGTGCTGTCTCAGGAGCGTCTCGCCCGCGGCGACGGCTCGACGGCGCTGGCCGTCGGCTGGCATGTCCACACGCTGATGAAGCTGAGGCTGTCCCGCTCGTGGCCGGAGCCGCTGTTCGCCAGGCTGTGTCAGGATATCGTCCGGGACGGCATCGTCATCAACGAGCTCGCCAGCGAGCCGGCGACGGGCAGCCCCACCCGGGGAGGCCGGCCGGAGACGACGGCGAGACGGACCGACGGGGGCTGGCTCATCACGGGACGCAAAACCTTCAGCACGCTGAGCCCGATCCTCGAGCGGTTCACCGTGACGGCCGGCTTCGAGGGCAGCGGGAAGGTCGGCTCGTTTCTTGTGCGCAGCGGCCCAGGCGTGCAGGTGGAGGAAACATGGAACACGCTCGGGATGAGGTCGACGGGAAGCCATGACGTTGTGCTGAGCGATGTATTCGTTCCGGACGAGGAGACGATCATCGGCCTGGATTCGGCGTCCCCGGCTGCCCCGTTCGTGCCGACGGAGGCGTCGATGCTCCATATTCCGGCTTGTTATATCGGCATCGCCTGGGCGGCGCGCGACTTCGCGCTGGAATTTGCCCGCAGCCACAAGCCGAATTCCTTGACCGTGCCGATCGCCGAGCTGCCTAACATCAAGCGCCAGCTCGGGCTCATCGAAGCCGACTGGCTCGCCGCCCGCTCGTACCTGTACGGGGTTGCAGACCGCTGGGACCGGGAGGAGGAAGGCCGCGCAGAGCTGAAGACGGAGCTGGGACTCGCCAAATACATCGCCACCAATGCTGCGATCTCCATCGTGGATCAGGCGATGCGGATCGTCGGCGGCTTGAGCCTCTCCCGCAGCTACCCGCTGGAGCGAATGTACCGGGATGTCCGTGCGGGCCTGCATAACCCGCCTATGGACGATATCGTGCTGACCAATCTGGCGAACCGCGCCCTAGCGGAGTCTTGATGTCCGTTATTTGATCAGGCATGGCAAGGCAGGCGGGACCGATAGACAGAAGAGGAGGCGACCAGGATGAAGCTTGAGATCATCGCGACCCGCGTATCGGATGCGGTGCTGGCGGCCAGCGGCGGAGCGGACCGGATCGAGCTCGTGACCGGCATGCTGGAAGGCGGCTTGACGCCGGGACCGGGGCTGATCGAAGAGACCGTCAAAGCGGTGCCGATTCCGGTCAACGTCATGGTGCGGCCGCACAGCTTGTCGTTCGTCTACGACAAGCTCGACCTTCTGGCGATGCGGGCGGACATCCGGATGATCCGCAGGTCGGGAGCGGCGGGAGTCGTCCTTGGCGCCCTGACTCCGGAGGGAACGGTCGACGAGGAAGCGCTGAAGCATCTGCTTGGCGAAGCCGAAGGGCTGGATGTCACCTTCCACCGTGCATTCGACGCCGTCCGCGATCAGCTTGAGGCTTTGGAGATCCTGACCATGCATCCTGCCGTCAACCGCATTCTGACCTCCGGCGGGCAGCCTTCCGCGCTCCAGGGAATGTCCCGGCTGAGGCAGCTCGTACAAGCATCGGCAGGGAGCGGGATCTCGATTTTGGCGGGAAGCGGCTTGACTGTGGACTCGTTGGAAGGCTTACTGCTGGAAACGGGCGTGAACGAGGTTCATTTCGGCTCCGACGTCCGAGAAGGAGGGCATGCCCTCAGGCCGCCTTTGCCGGAGCGGATCTCGGCGATCAAGAAGGTGCTGGCGGCAGCGGGACAGCAGAGGGATTCTGCAGCTTCGGTTCATGCGCAGATAGGCAGCCGACAACGAAAAAAAGCTGCCGGGAACCGGCAGCAGTCCAATCTCTAGGCTTGCGAAGCCACATATTCCTCCAGCCGATCCCATGTCTCCGTGATGCCTTTCTCCATGCCCATTTCGATCACGCTCTTGAGAGCTTCGGCGCTCTCGTAAGCGGAATAGTTCGTCACCTTGGTGCCCCCTTCGACATCCTCGAAGAGCAGCTTTATGCGGCTGGGCGGCATGTCGTTGTTCTCGATTCCGTCGGCGTCGGAGAAGTAATCGATGCCCGTGAATTTCTCGCCGTCCACCACTTCTTCATAGACCGTCTTGCCCCATGATTCCATGCCGAAGAAGTCGCCTTGATTTTTGTCCATGCACGTCATGCAATAATGCCAGCTTCCCCCCGGGCGGAAATCCATCCGGCTTGCGGTCAGCTCCCATCCGCGCGGTCCCCACCAGTGCTTGAGCATTTCGCCGTCGGTGAAAGCTTGGAAGACCAGCTTGCGCGGAGCCGGGAAAACCCGCTCCAGAATAAGGGTATTGCCTTCGGCCTTGAGAGTCATTGTGCTCATTCATATTCCTCCTCTTATCGATTGTCCCTATATGTTCATGCCGGCCATTGCCTTCGCCCGCCCTAACCTTGAGATCGCGAGGGCAAGGTTTTATTTCAGCTTCCGATCGGATTCCTCATCCGAGTTCATGTCCGCTGCCTGCAGCTTCAGCAAATAGTCTTCCAATGCGTCGTATCGCTCTTCCCAAATGCGCCGGTAGCGCTCCAGCCAAGCATCCATCTCCCGAAGAGGCTGCATGCGAAGGCTGTAGCTGCGGCGGTTCGCCTCCGCCGCTACATCTACGAGGCCTGCCTCAAGCAGCACCTTCAAGTGCTTGGAGGCTTGAGGCTGCCGGATCTGAAGCCGCTCAGCGATTTCTCCGACCGTGAACGGCCCTGTCGACAGCAGCTCGACAATCCGTAGACGGCTTGGCTCGCTTAAAGCTCCGAATGTCGTTATGTCCATAGCTGTCTGTTGTCGCCTGGATGCAAGGAAAAGCTCCACTCCGGCACGGCTCTTGCCGATCCAATCATCCGCTCACCCCCTTCCCTTCATCATTGCCGTCCCATGATTTCAATATACCATATAAGGAATATTCCTGTAAAGGAATATTAAAAACATAAAGCCGGACTTCCCTTTAGGAAGCCCGGCTGGATGCCGATACCCGGCTCGCGCCGAACGATCGAAGCCTATGAAAGAGCAAGATAGCGAAAGAGTGGGCATGTTAGGATAGGAAAATATAATGCAGGCCCATAATCAGTTCGCATTTACAAACGGTCCTCCAGCCCTTTTAATAGAAGGACCGTTCTATAGCCATACCGGAATTGCATTGCAGGGGGAGTTCATATGCCAAAATCGCTGTATGCCGCACTCGTCGCTCTGAGCCTGATCTGGGGAGGCTCCTTCTATTTCATCAAGCTTCTGCTCGAAGAGACGGGACCGTGGATGATCGCCTTCCTGCGTTCATCGTTCGGCCTCGTCACCATTACCGCAGTCATGCTGCTGTTGCGCAAGCCGTTCGGGCTTCGCTCCGTGCCCTGGATTCCCATGGCTGTCATGGCTCTCGTCAATACCGCCGTTCCATGGGCGCTCATCGGCTTCAGCGAAACGAGGCTTTCCAGCGGAATGGCGTCGGTTCTGAACGCGACGACCCCTCTGTGGACGATTATCGTCGGCACGCTCTTTTTCCGGATTGCGGCCGGAAGGCTGCAGTGGGCGGGAATGCTTGTGGCCCTCGCGGGGATGATGCTCCTGCTCGGCGTCAATCCGTCCACGATCATCTCCGTCGACGGAATCGGCTTCGCCTGCATGCTGGCGGCGACGCTCTGCTACGGAATCGGCTCGCAGCTGTCCAGGCGCCTGAAAGGCTTGTCGATGTATCAGCTCACCTTCGGAACGCTGTTGTGCTCCGCTGCCGGGAGCGGAATCGCCGCCTTTTCCACAGAGCCTTTTCCGGCTGGAGCCTTCAGCTCAGGTTCGATCATCGGGGCTTTGGTCGGCATCGGCGTATTCGGCTCCGGCATCGCGTACATCATCTTCTACTACCTGATCCAGAAGGGGAGTCCGGAGTTCGCCACGATGGTCACCTATCTCGTGCCGGTCAGCGCCATCGTCTGGGGATACGCGCTGCTCAGCGAGCCTCTTCATTGGAATCTGCTCGCGGGGCTGGCCGTCATTCTCGGCGGCGTGTTCCTCGCTACCCGGGGCGGAAGGCAGAGAGGCGGCGGGAAAGCCCCCTCTGATGCCCGCAGGGAAGACGAATCAAATCCGTTGACGGTTAGCCGCATGAATGATTGAATTCCTGGAAAATGAACGGCATCAAACGGTTGGCCTGCTTAATCGTCTGCATGAATATCCGCAAAAAACGGCAAATCCCGAGGATCTGCCGTTTTTTGCTTTTCATGAAGGGATTCTGCCGGAGCATCGAGCCGGGCATGAAGCGTTACTTTTCCCTCAGAGCCCGCCGGAGCGTTTTGCCGGAGCTGTTCTTCGGCAGCTCCGCCAGGAACTCGACGATCGTCGGAATCTTGTATTTCACAAGCCGGGATTGGCAGAACTCCAAGAGGCTGTCGACCGCAAGCGCATCATCGCTGCGGACGACGAACGCCTTGACCCTCTCGCCGAACACCTCGTCGGGCACGCCGACGACCGCCGCCTCGAATACGGCCGGATGCTGGTAGATGACTTCCTCCACCTCGCGCGGATAAACGTTGAAGCCGCCGACGTTGATCATGTCCTTCTTGCGGTCGACGATAAAGATGTAGCCTTCCTCGTCCATCCAGGCCATGTCGCCTGTGTAGAGCCAGCCGTCCCGGAGCGTCGCCGCCGTCGCTTCCGGCATGCCGAGATAGCCCTGCATGATGTTCGGGCCTTGCGCGATCAGCTCTCCGACCTCGCCGCGCGGCACCTCGCGTCCTTCCGAATCCACGACCTTGTTGATCACGTTCGGGATGTCCACGCCGATGGAGCCTGGCTTGCGGATGCCCCCGAGAGGGTTGAAGGCGGTGACCGGACTGGCTTCGGACAATCCGTAGCCTTCATAGATGACGGTCTGGAACTTCTCCTCGAACTTGTTCAGCACTTCGAGCGGCAGCGAGGCGCCGCCGGAGGAGCAGAGCCGGATGCCTGCGAAGTCTGCGGCCGACGCTCCGGGGAATTGCAGCAGGAAGCTGTACATCGTCGGCACGCCGGAGAATATCGTCGCCCTGTCGTCGCGGATCGTGCGGATGACCTCGGCTGGCTGGAAGCGCGGCATGATGATGAGCGCTGCTCCGACCGCGAGCGGAGCGTTGACGCACACCGTCATGGAGTAGATGTGGAACATCGGCAGCACGACGACGGCGCGGTCCTCATGATCGATCTTGAACATGGAATGGACCGATTCCGCGTTGGTCGCCAAGTTCCGATGGGAGAGCATCGCCCCCTTCGGCTTGCCTGTCGTACCCGAGGTATAGAGGATGACCGCCGTATCGTCATCTTTGATGTAAGCGGATTCAAGATCGCCGCCGCCAGCGCTCAGAAGCTCATCCCAGGACGTGCCGGCTCCGGCGAAGACGACAAGCTTCAGCTCCGGAAGGCGGGGCCGCAGAGCATGGAAGACCGGCTCCAGAGGAGCGGCGGCAATGGCCGCGCGGGCACGGCTGTTGTCCAGCACGTAAGCGATCTCCTCCGGCGTGTAGGTCGGGTTGACCGGCACCGCGACGGCGCCGATGCGCAGGATGCCGTAATAGGCGATGACGAATTCGGGCGAATTGCCGAGGAGAAGCACGACCTTGTCTCCCTTGGCGATTCCGTGGGACGCAAGCCCGGACGCGCACTGCATCACTTGGTCCATCAGCTCGGAATAGCTTGTTTCCCGGCCGCCCCAGACGTAGGCGGGACGCGCGGGATAGCTTGCTGCGCTGTTCTCCAGTATTTCGACCAGACTCCAACTCATGCGCATTCATCTCCTCTTTCAATCGGCTTGGAATGAGAACCGGTGATGTAGGCAAGGATGAATTTATTCAGCATTATATTCTTGAAAGCGATAACAAATCCCTGCCGGCGGCGATGAATTTATTTTCCATTTCATGGATCTCGTTATTGGACGGGAAGCGGCTTGAAATCGGAATGTGATGAAGGTGCATCGAGAAATCGTAGCGAACATGAACATGTAATTCTAATAATTCAACCGCTTTATACTATATTGCTAAAAAGTATAGATCTTTTCCGAACAAAACGGGTACATTCTATTCAATAGAACCGAACAGCTGGGTCATCCAACCAGAGAGCAGGAGGAGAATATCCATGCAGCCATCCAAATTCGTGCGCCAATCCCGCTGCTTCAAGACGGCACGCATCTTTCCGCCGGATATCAACAACCATCAGACGATGTTCGGCGGCAAGCTGATGGCCTATATCGACGATATCGCCTCCATCGCGGCGATGAAGCATTGCCGGATGCCGACCGTGACCGCATCGACGGATTCCGTCGACTTCCTCCATCCGATCCGCCCGACCGACAGCATCACGATGGAGGCCTATGTCGCTTGGTGCGGCCGGTCGTCGATGGAGGTGTTCGTGAAGATCGTCAAGGAGGATCTATGAGCGGGGAGCGGATGGTCGCGGCGACGGCTTTCCTGACGTTCGTGGCCATGGGACCGGACAAGCGTCCGGCGCCGGTGCCCGATATCCTACCGGAGACGGAGGAGGAGAAGAAGCTGTTCGAGTCCGCTCCGGAGAGAGCGGAGATCCGCCGGCGGCGCCGGGAGGAATCCAAGCGTTTTGCCGATTTTCTCGGCGTGGATCATCCTTGGGAATAATTTTTAGTACAACAGACGGGGGAGCCGTTCTTTCCCTTGATTCCGTGCGCTCAAGCCGATGCTGTCGACCCGCAGACCTGTAAGCCGGGCCGGCGGATCCGCGGCATATTTTCACTTCTGTGAACAAAACCAGCCGACCTTCGGCTGGTTTTTTCGTTCGGCGCCGGAAAAAGTTGTCATCCGAGGTCTGATTGGAGGGCCGGTTGGATAGGGTATCTACTATAGATTGTCTTTTAGGGAAGGCGGGGAATGCATGGTTGCGGAAGCATATCGGTACATAACGGAAAACCGGGAGCGGTTTTGGGAAGCCGTGCAGACCCATGTGGCGATCAGCCTGTACGCGCTTCTGATCGCTGCTGCCATCTGCATTCCTCTCGGAATCCTCTGCGCCAAATACAGTCGGCTGACCGCGCCCGTCATGGGCTTGTTCAACTCGCTGCGGGTCATTCCGAGCCTGGCCGTTCTCGTCATCCTGCTCCCGATCCTGGGCACAGGCTTCACGCCTGCGCTCGCCGCGCTCACGCTGCTGGCCTGTCCGCCCATCCTCATCAACACTTATCTCGGCTTCCGCAAGGTCGAGCCCTCTGTGCTGGAGGCGGCGTCCGCCATGGGCATGGGAGCGGGCAGGCTGCTGCGCCGGGTGGAGCTGCCGCTGGCGGCTCCGCTGATGATCTCCGGGCTGAAGACAGCAGCCGTGGAAGTTGTCGCGAGCGCCACTCTCGCCGCGTTCATCGGAGGCGGCGGACTCGGGACGTTCATCATCAACGGGCTGGGCTTGTACAACTTCCCGATGCTGCTGGTCGGGGCTTTGCCGGTCGCGGCGCTGGCTGTCCTCATGGAGCTGGTCCTGTCCGGGCTGGAGCGTTACGCTTCGAGATTTCAACGAATATAGAAGGGGTGTCGGGAATGAATACGAACATGCAGAGGAACAGCCTGGCGAAGAGAGCTTGGATAGGAACGGGGATCGTTCTGATGGGCGCCATGCTGAGCGCCTGCGGCTCAAGCGGCAGCGGCAAGCCGGAGATCGCGGTCGGCTCCAAAAACTTCACGGAATCGCTCGTGCTGGGCGAGATGTACTCGCTGGCGCTGGAGCATGCGGGCTACAAGGTGGACCGCAAGCTGAATCTCGGCGGCACGCTCGTCGCGCATGAAGCGCTCAAGAAGGGCGATATCGACATGTATCCGGAATACACGGGAACGGGCCTCATCAACGTGCTGCAGCTGCCGCCGAAGACGGACGCGCAAGCGGTGTATGACGAGGTATCCAGAGGATACAAGGAGAAGTTCGATCTTGTCTGGCTGAAGCCGACAGAAGCCAACGACTCCCAGGGCCTGGTCACGACCAAGAAAGTCGCCGAGCAGTACAACCTGCATAAGATCTCCGATCTGCCCAAGCTCGCTCCGCAGCTGCGGATGGCTGCCGTTCCCGAGTTCGAGGAGCGGGAGGACGGCTTGAAGGGACTGAATTCCTTCTATGGCAAAATGGATTTCAAAAGCATCAAGCTGTTCGACTACGGCGTGAAGTACCGCGTCATCATGAACGGAGAAGCAGACTTGACGGTCGGCTTCACGACCGACGGAGACCTCACCAATCCCGATCTTGTGCTGCTTGAAGACGACAAGAAATTCTGGCCTCCGTACTTCGTCGCGCCGGTCGTGCGGGGCGAGGTTCTGGAGAAGAACCCCGATGTGGAGAAGGTGCTGGACGACGTCTCCGCCAAGCTGGACAACAAGACGGTGCAGGCGCTGAACGCGCAGGTGGACATCGACAAGAAGGAATACGGTGACGTGGCGAAGGACTTCCTGCAGAAGCAGGGATTGCTCGATTAAGCGGAGGAGGGAATCGCCATGAACGGACTGGCGCTTAGATTCGAAGGGGTGAGCAAGCTGTACCCCGGGGCCGCCGACCCGGCGGTCCGGGACGTCTCGCTTGCCGTGGAGGAAGGCTCGTTCGTCACGCTGCTCGGCACATCCGGCTCAGGCAAGACGACGCTGCTGAAAATGGTGAACCGCATCATCGAGCCGACCTCGGGCAGCATCACGCTGTTCGGGCGGGATATCCGCGAGCGTCCGGCGACGGAGCTCAGGCGCGGCATCGGTTATGTCATCCAGCAGACCGGCCTGTTCCCGCATATGACGGTGGAGCAGAACATCTCGACCGTGCCGGACATTCTCGGCTGGGACAAATCGCGCGTCTCCGCCCGCGTATCGGAGCTCATGGAGCTCGTCCAGCTGCCGGAGGACATGCGCAAGCGATATCCGAGGCAGCTCTCCGGAGGCCAGCAGCAGCGCGTCGGCATCGCCCGGGCGATGGCCGGCGACCCCAAGGTGCTGCTCATGGATGAGCCGTTCGGAGCGCTCGATGCCATCACGCGCAGCTCGCTGCAGGATGAGCTGCTCGCCATCCAGCAGCGGCTCGGCCGCACCGTGCTGTTCGTCACGCATGACGTCAGCGAGGCGTTCAAGCTGGGAGACCGCGTCGTCGTCATGAACGGCGGCCGGATCGAGCAGTCCGGGACGCCGCTGGAGCTGCTGACCCGCCCGGCGACCGATTTCGTGCGCCAGCTGACGGGAGGAGACGATCTGTTCCAGCTGCTGGAGCTGCTGAAGGCGGAGGACCGGATGCTTCCTCTCTCCGCCGGACCGATGCTGCCGGAGTCGGCTCCGTCCGTCCAGCGCACCGACAGCTTGAAGTCGGCGCTGGAGAAGATGCTGAGGCATGGGGCTGTCGAAGCAACCGTGGCAGATGATCATGGAGCAGCGGTGGGCAGGCTGACGCTGGCTCAGCTTCAGCCCCAGTCCCTGGCCCAGACGGAGCTGCCTAGACCGCAGCCGCAGCCTCGGGAGGGGGAAGCCGATGTCGGAGTATTTGCTGAACCATTATGACGATCTGCTGAAAGGCCTCTGGGAGCATCTGCTGCTGTCGGCCTCGGCGCTGGCGATCGCGCTGCTGATCGCGTTGCCGGCAGGCTACTGGCTGTCCCGGCACGGCCGCATCGCCGTTCCTGTCTTGGCGGTGCTTGGAGTCGTGTATGCCATCCCGAGCCTCGGCATGTTCGCTTTGCTGATTCCGCTGCTGGGGCTCGGCAAGCAGCCGGCGCTGGCCGCGCTTGTCCTGTACAGCCAGCTGGTGCTGATCCGCAACGTGATCTCGGGCTTCCGCTCCATCGAACCCGCAGTTCGCGAGTCGGCGTCCGGCGCGGGCTTCGGCCGCTGGCGGCTGTTCATGCGGATCGAGCTGCCGCTCGCGCTGCCCGTCATTCTGGGCGGGGTGCGGATCGCCTCGCTGTCGATCATCGGCATCGCGACGATCGCCGCCTGGATCAATGCGGGAGGGCTCGGCGTCATCTTGTTCGAGGGCCTGTATCAGAACTCCGTGCCCAAAATGGTTTGGGGAACCGTGCTTGTCGCGCTGCTGGCGATCTCGGTCAACCAGCTGCTGCTGGCTCTGGAGCGGAGATCGATCCGGCGGGCGGCAGGAGAAGGTTGATTTTGCGCCGGGAGAAGCGAGGGGAGGAAGGAAATCATGAACACAGGCACGCATGAATACGATCTGGTCGTGGTCGGAAGCGGAACGGCTGGAGCTTCGGCTGCCCATCGCTGCCGGGAGGCGGGGTGGAAGGTCGCCCTAGTCGAGAACCGCCCTCTGGGAGGTACCTGCGCCCTGCGCGGCTGCGATCCGAAGAAGGTGCTGGCCGGCGCGGCGGAGCTGATCGATTGGAACCGCCGGATGAAAGGCAAGGGAGTAACGGGCGATGTCTCCATCTCTTGGCCGGAGCTGATGGCTTTCAAGAACGGCTTTATTGAAGGCGTGCCGGAATCCAGGGAGAAGGAATTCCGCGAAGCGGGCATCGAGGTGTGGCAGGGCACGGCGAAGTTCGCGGCGGAGGACATGATCGAGGTCGGCCATGCCAAGCTGAAAGGCCGCCATATCCTTCTTGCAACGGGAGCGCGGCCAGCCCCGCTCGGAATCGAGGGCGAGGAGCTGCTCGCGACAAGCGACGATTTCCTGGAGCTTAAGGAGCTGCCCAAGGAGATCGTGTTCATCGGCGGCGGCTATATCTCGTTCGAGTTCGCCCATATGGCGGCCCGCGCCGGAGCGAAGGTCCATATCCTGCATCGGGGGAAGAGGCCGCTGACCGGCTTCGATCCGGATCTGGTCGATCGCCTCGTCCAAGCGACGGAGGCGCTCGGCGTCGACATCCATCTGGGAGCGGCGGTACAGTCGGTGACAAGGGAGCCGGGAGGCGGCCTGACGGTCCAAGCCATGAAGGACGGCAAGCTGCTCAAGCTTCCCTGCGGACTTGCCGTGCACGGAGCCGGCCGGGTCGCCAACGTGGATGATCTTGATCTCCGCCAAGGTTCCGTGGAGGGCGGCAGCGCCGGAATCAAGGTCCACCCTTGGCTGCAGAGCGTCAGCAATCCGCGCGTCTACGCGGCCGGCGACTGCGCGGATACCGAAGGTCCTCCGCTGACGCCGATATCCTCGGCGGAGTCTGCCGCCGCGGCCCGCAACATGCTGCAGGGCAGCCGCCAGGAGCCGAACTATAGCGAGGTCCCGACCGTCGTCTTTACGGTGCCCAAGCTGGCTTCGGTGGGCCTCTCGGAGGAGCAGGCGCAGGAGCGGGGCTTGAATGTGACCGTGAACAAGCTGGATGCGGCTTCATGGTACACGTACAAGCGGACCAACGAGCAAGCGGCGATGATGAAGGTCATCCTGGACGCGGATTCCGGCAAAGTGCTGGGCGCCCATCTGCTCGGAAGCACGGCGGACGAGCTGGTGAACCATTTCGCGACCGCGATCCGCTTCGGCTTGACGGGGGAGGACATTTCCTCGATCCTGTTCGCGTACCCGAGCGCGGCGTCGGATCTGACCTATCTCGTCCAAGGAAAAGAATAAGCGGCTCCCGCTGAATGGCAGCAACCGCGTCGAAGCGTCCTTCGGGACGCTTTTTTGCTAGCCGGCAACATTCACGTCGGCCTTGACGGCCGCCGCAGCTGCGCCATTCAGCCTGCGCCGCTGGAGGATGAGCAGGAAAAGGCATCCTGAGAAGCGGAAGGCCGGCGTTGGCGCCGGCTGGAATGACCGGCCGGAAGGACCAGCCGGAAGGATCAGCCAGAAGGGCCAGCCAGAAGGGCCAGCCAGAAGGACCAGTCTGAAGGAACAGCCAGAAGGACCAGCCTGAAGGGGCAGTCTGAAGGACCAGTCTGAAGGAACAGCTGGAGGCGGCTGGTCTTTTTTTGGAGCTGATTCCAGTTGCACTGCGGTGACTCTGTTGGGAGATCGGCTCCGCTATGCGGAGCGGAAATCGACCTCGGAGGCTTCGGGATTGCCCGCGAACGAACGAAACTCATCGTTGTAACGGCCGATGATCTGGATTGCGCTCTCCCCGCCCTGGCCCCAGGTGCTGTGCCCGTCCTTCACGACGGCCACCTCATAGCCCCGGTCATGGGCTCCCTTGGCCGTGGCCGCAATGCACATGTCGGTCTGGAGGCCGGCAATGACCAGACTCCCGACTCCAAGCCGCGTGAGCACCTCCTGCAGGTCCGTGTTCTGGAAAGCGTCGGGGACATGCTTCTGGATCGTCGGCTCCCCAGCTGTCGGCGCGATCCGAGGGTGGATGCCCCATCCGTGGCTGCCGGTCGCCAAAGGATAGCCTTCGTCTTCATTATGCTGGACATAGATGACAGGAGCATGGCTGGCTTTGGCTTTCTCGACGAGGTCTTGAATGCGCTCAAGCAGGCCGGGGCCGTCATGCATCGGTTCGGGCTCCTCGAACATGCCGTTTTGGACATCGATGACCAGCAGGGCTGTATTCGTACTCATGATCCCAACCTCTTTCTATATTTTGGTTTTTTGTCCCTTTTATCTTATAGGAACAAATGTTCTTTTTGCAACAGTGAAATTTAAGAGAGAGGATGAAGAAATCAGGTTCGCTTCCGCTCCGTCGCCTGCCATGGAGATCGTTTTCATTGGATTTAGTTGGAAGGCGTGCTAATCTAGCTCTATCTCTATGGATAGCAATGCGGGACTTGGCGAAGCTCAAAGTCAACTCAGGCACAGCCATGCTCGTTTTCAGCGCTCTTCTTTTCATCCGTATGCGATTGAAATAAGTGGAAGCGCCGCCCGTCAAAGGGCAGCGTTTTTTCTTTGCGGCAGGCCAAGAGCTTGCGGGAAAGCTGCTTGCCAAGCAAGCAGCTTTCCTTGATTCATAGTGCCGCTTCCTTGGGTCCCTGGTTCCTTGGTGAAGCGGCGATAAATGAAGGGGGAAAGAGCCATTGAACGGTAAAACCGTTGTCGTCGTCCTTCACGAAATCTACGGAGTAAACAGCCATATCAAAGAGGCGGCCGCTTCGCTGGAGGCGCAAGGGTACATGACGCTGACGCCGGATCTTCTGGACGGACGGACATTTTCATATGAGGAAGACGAGGAAGCCTATCGCCATTACCATTCCACGGTCGGTGCCGCAGACGCGCGGGATCGGCTTCTTCCCTTGCTGCGCAGGTTAAAGGAGCGGGGCGACCGCGTCCTGCTCGTCGGCTTCAGCGTCGGCGCGTCCGCCGCCTGGCTGTGTGCCGCTGTCGAAGGAGCGGCTGACGGAGCGGTCTGTTACTACGGCTCCCGGATCCGCGAGCACGCCGGCCTGGAGCCCCGTTGTCCCGTGCTCTTGCTGTGGGCGGAGCAGGAGCCAGGTTTCGACGTTCAGGAGCTCAGCGCGTCGATGGCGTGTATGAAGCAGGTGACCAGTCGCATCTTCAAAGCGGAGCATGGGTTCGCGGATCCCGGCTCCCCCCGGTACGACGGCGTCTCGGCATTTGAGGCGGACCGCGAAGCGAGGTCGTTTCTGAAGCAGGCGCCGATTTTTCCGGAGGGTTGAACGGAGAGAGGCGGCATGTTTCTGTCGCATAGTCAAAAAACAAGCCAGCCGGATGTTTCCGGCTGGCTTGGCTGCTGAGCGAGGCCGCGCAGAATCCCCGCCGGCCGTCTCCGTTCCTTTACTCCGCTTCGCCGACGAGCGAGAAGCGCTCGCCGCGATGGGCTGGACTCTCGATCTCATCCACGAGCGCGATCGCGTAATCCGCGTAGCTGATGTAGCTGTCGCCTTTGGCGTTGACCGTCAGGCGGTCGCGGCCTTTCCGATAGGAGCCCGTGCGTCTGCCTTCCGCATGGAAGAAGGCGGCCGGGCTGATGAACGTCCAGTCCACACCTTCCGACTGCTGCAGATCGGTCAGATTCTTTCCTTGATTGGAGGCTGTCGCGTAATATTCCTTGGGGAACTCCGGCGTATCCATCAAGCGGGTCGCATGGGCTTCATCGACGAACAGGCTGCCTGCGCCGCCGACGACGATCAGCCGGGTATCGCTTCCTTTCAGCAGCTCGATCAGCTTTTTGCCTGCTTCGACGTGGAGATGTTCCTGACCGGGAGCGGCGCCGAATGCATTGACGACGACATCGAACGGGCGGAGGTCTTCCGGCTGCAGGTCAAATACTTCCTTTTCCAGCATCAGGAGCGAAAGGTTTTTGACTTTGGATGCGTCCCGCACGATCGCGGTCACCTGATGCCCCCTGTTGGCGGCTTCTTCCGCGATGAGGCTTCCTGCCTTGCCGCTGGCTCCGATAATACCGATTTTCATGCTTGTATCCTCCTCGAATAGGTTCGTATTCCATTATTCCCGACGCCGGATCGACCAAACGCGATCGCATGATGAGGGCGGAGCATGGCTCCTAATGTAGATGTAACCATCATGATTATAACAAGCTGCTTTTGTCCATTTTTTTGTGATCGGGAAAGGACAGGTGCCTCGGATTGAAGTATGATGAAGGCAATCAGGCTTGGGAAGGGGAGAGCAGAGATGGATTCATGCTGCTGCGCAGGAGATTGGTTTGCGCCCGATTACCATCGCCAGACGATGGAGGTCAATCCCTTCTATGCGGAGGCTACCGGCAAAAAATCCATCCGGGGCAATCCTACCTATGCCACCGTTCCTACTGCAACCGGTACCGCGTAGCGGCGCGAAGCTCCAATACGCCGGACAGCTCCATGGGCAATGCCGGCTTCCGGGTGGCGGCGGATTCCTGAGCCGGCCTTCGTAAGCAGGGCTTCCGGCCGAGCCGAATGCCGGTTCCATCTGTACCATTTTAGAAAACCTGTCCACGCGGGCAGGGTTTTTTTGAGTTGGAGAGATTCCATTTCAACCGTCTCGGAAGGTATTCTGTTGATGGACATAGAAGGAAACAAACACGGAAAATGTCGAGATTTCAATTTATTATTCAATAAATCTGGAATTTTTTTCTTCATGGTCAGGCTGACTATTCTTACATGGGGGAACGTGGCAGTAATGGAAAGCAAACTCTTTTTCATCGCTACAGCCGATTTTGTTGCTTTGAACCCGGATCTCCAAAGAGAGATATATAGGGAATATTACAGACTTGTTTATTCTCCTATCATCTACATGGTCAAAGATCATGCGACAGCGGAGGACATCATCCAGATTTCCTTCCTCAAAGTGATCAAAAAAAGGCCGGAGGCGGAAAACGAAGCCAAGCTGAAGGCATGGATTCATGTGGTCGTAAAAAATACGGTTTATGATTTTTTCAAAAAATCCAAAAAAAATCGCAACGAAATGGATTCGGATCATGTTTACATTAACGAAAGCCCCGTTTACGCGACGGAAGCAGGCGACATCGAAAGCCAAATCGAGCTCAAGCTTATGATAGAGGCTCTGGAGAAGTATCTCGAGGATATCAAGCCCGAATACAAATCCTTGATCGAGCTTCGCTGGAAACGGGACCTCAGCTATAAGGAAATCGCCCTCAGGCTGGACACGACGGAAGAAACGGTGAAATACAAGCTTTTCCGGGTGAGAGAAGCGATGAGGAAGAAATTTTTGAAGGAATGGGGGGCAGAAAAATGAAAAGCGACGAAGAGTTCGACCTGTTGTTCGATCGGGCGATAGCCGAGGCCTCCGGCAAGCATGAATTCGTGCCCGATCCGGAGATATCCTGGATGAAGGTCAAGAAGCAGCTTGGACGCAGGGCAAAGAGGCGTTCCCGGATGAAGGTGCTTCCTTACATCGCGGCATCGTTTCTGGTTGGCGCGGTCCTGCTTGGCGGACCCGTCAAATCTCAGGCTTTCCCTTTCTTCCATGCGGTCAAATCCATTCAGGACGATGTCGTGAAGCTGATCTTCGGATCCGGCGGCGACAATGCGGTCGAACCGAAAACGGCGCCCCCTCCGGAGCATTCAGGGCCGGAGGGCAGCACCGATGAGCCGGGCGGCGCAACCGAGCAGCAAAGCTTCCACAGCCTGAAGGATGCGAAAGCCCATGCGGATATGGAGATCCCCGCGATGAACTATGTTCCCGAAGGGTACGAGTTGAAAGAAGCCATGATTCTGAACAGCCAGAAAGGCAAGTCGGAGAGCGCCATTCTGAACTACAGCAATGGCGAAGGGAAGATGCTTACGGTCATGGTACGGAAGGTCAGGGCCGGCGAACAGGTCACGACCGGCGGGGATCTCAACGGCAGGGCGGATTACAAGGAAATCAAGATCGGCGGCAGCAATGCGTATCTCTTTCATTCGGAAAAGGATGGTTTGTCGAGTCTGGAATACATGAAAAGCGAATTGTTCATCTCGATATACGGAGAATTGTCTCCAGAGGAGATCACAAGGATAGCGGAAGAAGCCTACTGAGAGGATAAAGGATTGAAGGTGGAGCCGGGACGAAGCCTGGGCAATAGGCCTTGATGCCTTAACCCTTCAATAATTTTTTGGGCGACGCGGAGAGTGCCTTTGCACTTTTCGTTTTCGCCAAAATGGTTGCTGAAGATGGCGCTGATGCGGAAGGAAAGCTCCTCGGCGGTGATGTTGTCGTGGATGTGGCATACGATCGCTCTCACCTCGTGCTTGTATTCGTCGGGAGGACAGCAATATGATCGCAACAGATTAAAGGGATCCCACTCGTTCACGACGTCTCTAATCAGTTCAAACATACGCAGTCAATCCCCTCTCGCATGGTAACGTTGTAGTCGAATCTTGAAGCGCAGCCTGAATAAGAAAAGCGGAGCCGTCCATTCGAGCTCCGCTTTTTGGTTATGAATAAATTAAACTTTAGCTGCAGAGGTGGTTAGCGGTATAGGCGGTCGTTTGCTCGGTTACGGAGCCGTTTTTGACGAAGTGCACGATCTTGCCCCGGAAGTAATACCCCGTATCTCCCGTGCGGAGGACGGAATTCTGGAACACGTTCGTGTCCTTGGAGCTCAGCGTCGTAAGGACGCCCGAATCGATCCATTGGGTTCCCGTCCACTTTTGCAGCTGGAAAGTAGCGCCTAATTCGGAAACAGTCGTTTTGGCCTGAGTTACTGCCGTTAAGGTGACCACGCCTTTTTCGGAATAGATGGATTCATTGCCGTAACCGAGATAAGTATAACCATCATAAAAGCCGTACGTGGAGAACATTGTGGGAGGTGCTGACGTTTTGGCTCCATCAGCCGAGGCTGCCGACAACGGCGAGCTCAGGGAACCGAATACCAAAGCCGCCGCGAATAAAATGCTCCAGAAAATACCGATGATCCTTGCGTTTCGATTCATACTAAATCAGCCTCCAATATGTAATGGTCCAACACTAGAATAACAACCGCAAACCGAGTGTGGTTGCAGCCTTAATAAAAAATATTTACGTGTATTAAAATAGTGATCATCGCCTGCAGCTGCCCTCTTGCGGTCTATGTTCATCCCGATAAGATTGAACGAAAATGGATTTCTCTTCCAGTTAGATAGCGCTTACAATAGTTCCGAAGAACCTAATTGTGAGAAGGGGGAACGCATCCGGGGGAACGGGTTGCGCTGGATTAGCTCTTTCGCCCAGCCGCTTCGGCAAGAGCCGGACTCTCCTAGGCAGGTAACGCGAGGCCGGTGACTGAGGAGATCCGCATGAGGCGGGGAACCTAGTCAGCTGCTGCTCAGAACGGCAGCCCGTCCCGGATCTGACGCTCCACAAGCTCCATGACAAGCGTCTCCCTTTCGATCGCAAAGCCGATATTCACACCTTTTCGCTCCATTATGGCGCGGTTGTGGGAGATGGCATCGGCGATTTCCACCCACTCCGGCCGCGAACCGTTGGCGATCTCGTGGGACTCCGGACGAATCCGGGAGAAATCCGTCTCTGCCCGGCACACATAGAAGCAAGAGCTCATTCTCATGTTTTCATACTCCGACTCCCGCGCGGGACGGATTTCCTCCACGCGGCCGAGCTCCCGGACGACTTCAATGGAAGAGCAGCCGGCTTCTTCCTCCAGCTCGCGCCGGAGCCCTGAGAGCATGTCTTCTCCCGGCTCGATTCCGCCGCCGGGAATGCCGTAGTCGTCATAACGGGCGGTGTAGATCACCAGCATCCTGGTTCCATCGACGATGATGCCCCGGGCGGAACGGCGAACGAAGGCGGAACCGTCTGGATTAGCGACTTTCGGATGGACCAGATCATACAGCAGTTCCATGTCTTCAGCTCCTTTATCCTTTTTGACGCGCTCAAACTTCGACGACCGTGTCGCCGACCCGGACGGTACCCGGCACAGCGACGGATGCATAGAGGCCGAAGTGGTTTCCGAATTGCCGGCTTACAGTCTTGTGCAGCGACGGATCGCGCTGCAGCGAGTCCGGTTCCAGGCCGATCATCGAGCAGCGGCCGCAGAACGAGTCCACTCGCAGTTCGGCGGTCCCTATGCGGACCCGTCTGCCGATCCACTGCGCATCGTCGAAGCCGGGATCATTCATCGCGAGCACCAGGTTAGGCCGGAAGCGGCGCATGTCCAGCTTCTTGCCCCAGGCGGCTTCGAGCTTGCGCCGTGAAGCGTCGGTCACGATGAGAACGGGAGCGGCGTCGACAGCCAGGAGACCCGTCTCCTCCAGGTGAGGCTCTTTGTACCCGGTCATCGACATCCCGATCTCCGTATGCCGCTGCATGTCTGCCAGCAGCTGCTCGTCCCAGCGGAAGGCTCGGCCTTCAGGAGAGATGACATGCAGGCCGTCTTCCGCTACGGATGCGCGGTAAGCCAGCATCTCCGGAAGCTGCCGGGCGGTGATATAGCTGTTCCATCCCTGCTTTGTTTCATCGCGGAATGCCCCGACGCGGTCGCCTGCGAGTCCTGTTGCTTCCATCTCGCAGGCATCCAGGCGCTCGCCCGCAAATGATTTGACCGGATACCTCGTAATGGAGGCGACTTTCCCGGAAGACGTTTCCATCCTTATTCCTCCTCGAATGAATCCTGCCTTTATTATAGGGGCAGGACCGGATTTTGCCCATCGGTTGAAAGCCGAACGGCGTACCATGGAAGAGGCTTCATAGGAGGATAAAGGGAGCGGGATATTGACATACTGGGATATTATTTATATTGAGTGGCAAGCAAATGAATCTATCAAAGCTAGGAATGGAAGAGTACCCTGAAGGAGTTGTCTCAGCGAGCCGGCGACAGGTGGAAGGTCCGGCACAACGGATTCAGGCGAATGGCTCCATTCGCTTCGGCCCGAAAGCGGGCAGCCGTAAGGCAGCCGCCAGTAGGCTCCGGCGGGAGTTCCCGCCGTTATCAAGGGAATCATGTTAGCCGTTTTGACATGACAAGAGGAGCGGCCCTTGGCCGAATTCGGGTGGTATCGCGGAGTATTCACACTTCGTCCCTTTCAGGGACGGGGTGTTTTTTTATGTTCAAGGAGGCGAAGGGATATGGGAAAACGAATCTTGTCGGGAATCAAGCCAAGCGGGGAGCTTAATATCGGAGGGTATGGAGGCGCTTTAAGCCAGTTCGTTGCGATGCAGGAGAATGCCGAATGCTAATTTTTCATTCCGGATCTTCATGCCGTAACCGTCAGGCAGGACCCGAGAGAACTGAGAGCGCGCTCGATGGAGACCGCCGCGCTTTATCTGGCTGCGGGAATCGATCCCAAGCGGTCCGTCGTGTTCTTGCAGTCCCAGGTTTCCGCTCATGCCGAGCTGGGATGGCTGATGGAGACGCTGGCGACCGTAGGCGAGCTGGGCCGCATGACCCAGTACAAGGAGAAGGCGGAGGGCAGGGAGTCGGCGAGCTCTGCCTTGTTCACTTATCCGGCTTATATGGCCGCAGATATACTTCTGTACCAAGCGACTCATGTTCCGGTAGGAGACGACCAGAAGCAGCATCTGGAGCTGGCACGCGATTTGGCGGTCCGCTTCAACAGTCGGTTCAGGAAGGGGCTCTTCTCCATCCCCGAGCCAATTATAGCGGGCATCGGGAGCCGCATCATGGGACTCGATGATCCGGCCAAAAAAATGAGCAAAAGCAATCCCAACCGCAGCAGCTATGTGCTGCTCATGGATGAGCCGGATGAGATCCGCCGCAAATTCGCCAAGGCCGTTACGGATTCCGATGGTGTCGTCCGCTACGACTGGAGCGGCAAGCCCGAGATCAGCAACTTGATGGAAATCTATGCGGTGTTCAGCGGAATGACGATCAAGGACATCGAGCAGCGATACCAGGGCATCGGATACGGAAGCTTCAAAATGGATTTGGCCGAGGCCGTCAGCGGAAAGCTGGAGCTCCTTCAGAGAAACTTCCGTGAACTAGCAGGCTCCGAAGAGTTGGAGCGGGTGCTCAAGGAGGGCGCCATGCGGGCTGCGGAAGCAGCGGCGCCGACGCTTAAGGCCGTGAAGGAAGCGATGGGGTTCGTGGTATGACAGAGACAGACTGAACTCGCTGCGGCTGCAAATGCAGAAGGGCCTGTTCCTTACATCGAGGTTTCTCCTTTGCGAATGAGATGCCGCAGATCAATCCTCCCGCGGGCTGTTGATTTGGCTCCGATAGGCTATAATGGTTAAAAAGGATGATAGCCGAAACGCGGGAGGGAAAGGGATCAATATGACGGATAAAGTGAAAATTTTCAGCGGATCTTCCAATATTCCGCTTGCGAAGAGCATCAGCGAGCAGCTGGGCATTCCTCTCGGAGAGGTGGAGCTGTCGCAATTCGGTAACGGAGAGCTGTACGTCTCCTACAAGGAGCCGATTCGGACCTGCCATATTTTCATCGTGCAGTCGCTGTCGGACCCGGTCAACGAGAATTTTATGGAGCTGCTCATCATGATCGACGCGGCCAAGCGGGCTTCGGCCAAGACGATCAACATCATCATGCCGTACTACGGCTATGCCCGCCAGGAGCGCAAGCGCCATCCGCGCGAGGCGATCTCCGCCAAGCTGGTCGCCGACCTGCTGGAGACGGCAGGCGCTTCCCGGATCATTCCGCTTGATCTGCACACGGCCGCAATTCAGGGCTTCTTCAACTTTCCGGTCGATCATCTCACGGCGCTCGACGAGCTGGCTGAATATATCCGCAGCAAGAACATCGAGAATCCGGTCATCGTGTCTCCCGATGCGGGGCGCGCCTCTACGGCAGAGAAGCTGGCGAACTACCTGCATGCCCCGTTCGCGATGGTCGTGACCAACCACGACAGCCACACGGGAGAAGAGAAGACGCATGTCATCGGCGAGGTGGCCGGCAAGACTCCGATCGTGATCGAAGATATCATCGATACAGGCAAAACCCTTCTCAATGTCGTGGACAAGCTCGTCGAGAAGGGCGGACGCGACATCATGGTCGCGGCGACCCACGGCCTGTTTTCCCAAAATGCGCTTGAACGCCTGGAGCATGCGCATATCAAGGAAATCGTCGTTACGGACTCCATCCTGCAGCCTTCCGGTCATTCCGACAAGCTGACCGTCATCTCGATGGCAAGCCTGTTCACCGAAGCGATCCGCAGCAATATTTATGGCGGCTCGATTGCCACTATGTTCAAGAACAAAGGAATTTAATCGTCCGCGGAAGCAGCATCCGCGAACCGATCCAAAGAGGCCGGAAGCCATTTCCGGCCTCTTTGCCGTTCTCTTCAAACGGCAGGCGAACGTGCGAGCAGGCTTAGAAGGCAGTTTGCCGGTCTGGATGCGTCTCAGAAGCAGATGCAAGACAATTGCAGGCAAGACAATTGCAGGTAAGACAATTGCAAGCAAGACGTTTTATGGATAATGACAGGCTTATGCGCCTTTCGAGAAACACAGCCGGTTTACGTTACCGATGTAGCCCGGCTACTAATTGATAAATGCACATGTTGCACCGTTAATGGAACCCAGGCGCTCTCGGACATTCCATTACAAACACTGATGCGGATTATCTTGGAAGCACGCATTGCCGTTAAAGCACCCGTTGCCGTTAAAGCACCCGTTGCCGTGGAAGCACCCGTTGCCGTGGAAGCACCCGTTGCCGTGGAAGCACCAGTTGCCTTGAAAGCATCCGCTGCCTTGAATGTTCTTTTTACCTAGAATGCTTATCGGACATAGGATCCGTTATTTGCCTTACAGAGTGGAATTTGCGAAGTTATCGGACATTAGATCCGTTATTTGCCTCCACTCTATTGATATTAGGGTAATTTTTTGGAAATAGCGGAACGTATGTCCGATAGAATGCCAAAAGCCTCGAATTCGGCCAAATAGCGGAACGTATGTCCGATAGAATGCCAAAAGCCTCTAATTCGGCTAATTAGCGGAACGTATGTCCGATAAAATGCCAAAAGCATCGAATTCGGCTAAATAGCGGATCGTATGTCCGATAGAAAACCAAAGGCACTCGAAATCGGCCATACGGAACGAATTTCCGAAATGCATGCTTCAAATCCAGGCCTGTCGGCGCTCTCGCCAAACAGATGTCTTTCACCTGCGGCGTCAGAAGCGCGACAGCGTCTCTACACCGTTTCTACAGTCTCTTTGTTGAGCCTTCGCACCGCTTTTCAACCGAGAGGAAATAAAGGCCCATACTTAGAGATGAATCGTTTCGAAAGTTATTATGATTATTAAAGACAATTTAGTGGTTGAAAAAATGATACTTTCGATCTTTTTGTGATGAATATCACGGATTATATAGATTTTGAAAAGGTGTTGGATCATTCCCAACGAATAGGGAAGTTTGATAGGCACAAAATTCGCCAGCGAGGTGGTAAGCACTCTCATTGATGCTTGATATCATTGACTTCACTTCTTTCGCCAAACCTTTCAGATCATTCCGCAAGTCAGATCATTCCGTAAGTCAGCTCATTCCGCAAGTCAGATCATTCCGTAAGTCAGCTCATTCCGCAAGTCAGATCATTCCGTAAGTCAGCTCATTCCGCAAGTCAGATCATTCCGCAAGTCAGCTCATTTCGTAAGTCAGCCCTTTCCCTTTCGCAAGTCAGATCATTCCGCAAGTCAGCTTTTCCGCAGTCAGTTCATTCCGTAAGTCAGCCATTTCCCTTTCGCAAGTCAGCTCTTTCCACAGGTCAGCTTTTTCCAAGTCCGTTCTTCAGGTCAGCTCTTACCGCCAGACAGCTCAACTCTTTCGGTACTTCAGCTCTTTCCGCACTTCAATTCTTTCCGTACTTCAATTCTTTCCGCACTTCAATTCTTTCCGTACTTCAATTCTTTCCGCACTACCCCCCTTTTTTCTAAGTCAGCCGGTCCAGACAGAGGTCGAAAAGCCGTTCCATGATTCCCCAAATCATTATGGATGAGGTGACTTGATTGTCCACGCGACTGAAAAAGAACGTTTCTTCCACGCTTGCTTCCTTGCTCGCTTTGGCACTCCTGATCAGCATGTTCGGAGCTGCCGCTGCCCCCGCTGCCGCTGCGGAGGATCCCAACATCCCCCAGAATCTGGCCGTATCGGATGTAAAGGCAAAATCGATCACTCTGACTTGGGATGAAGTTCCCGGGATCGACCCTAACAACGGGTATCAGATCTACTACAAAATCGGAGACAGCACCCAGTGGAATTGGGCGGCCTGGGCCGGACTTTCCCCGAAAATCGTCGGCGGTCTGGAGCCGGAGACGACCTATTCCTTCTACGTCACTTCCGTTCCGGTGCTAGGCACCCAGAGCGAGAAGAGCAATGTGGTCACGGCAACGACCGTCGCCGAGGATCCCAATGCCTATCCGGAGCCGCCGCTGACGGCTCCCCAATACCTCCGCGTGACGGACGTCACCTCCAATTCGATCGAGCTTGGATGGACGACGAGCCCGCTCGCTACGGGATATGACGTGTATGTGGACAACAAATGGTTCGGGGGAGACTGGGCGGCCGCCGGCAAATTCTCCTACGAAATCGCCAAGCCGACGGTAGGCCAATCCGTTTACTTCCAGGTCGCCGCGCAGGATAAAGATCGCCGGGTATCCGGCAAGAGCAACGGCCTGCGCATCGTCTGGGGCCAGCTCGACGCTCCACAGTCGGTGCAGGTCGTATCGGGAACCCGTACCGCAATCTCGCTAGGCTGGGCTCCGGCAGCTGGTGCGACCGAGTATGAAATCTACCGCGACGGCGACCTCATCGGCACCAGTTCGGTTCCGCGGTATGCGGCGACGGGATTGACCGAGGGCCAAGCCTACGACTTTACGGTCGTCGCCAAGAACAGCCTGTGGCAATCGGAAGCGAGCGTGCCGGCAACCGCCGTTCCGGGCCGCGAGTACAACATCGTCGCCTATTATGCCGCTTGGGCACAGGGCGCCCGCCAGTTCAGTCCGGCTGATATCGACGGCTCGGAGATTACGCATATCAACTACGCTTTTGGTGATATTTGCTGGAAGGGAGCCGGCACGACCGGAGCCGAATGCCAGAACCCTGATATCGAGCTGCAAAAGGGATATGTGTTCAATGGAGGCGTCATTCAAGGCTATCCTGAATTCGATCCCCAAGGCTTCGAGGAGCTGAAGGAGCTCAAAGCCGACAACCCGAGCCTGAAGACGCTCATCTCTGTCGGCGGCTGGTCCTGGTCCAAAAACTTCTCGCTCGTCGCCGCGGATGAAATTTCCCGCAGGACGTTTGCCAGCTCCGCCGTCCAGTTCCTCCGCGCCTACGGCTTCGACGGCTTCGACATCGACTGGGAATACCCGGTTGAGGGCGGAGAGACGACCAACGCCAGGGGACCTCAGGACAAGGAAAATTTCACGCTTATGGTGAAAACCGTCCGCGAGGCGCTTGACGCAGCCGGCCAGGAAGACGGCAAGTATTATCTGCTGACGATCGCCTCCGGCCAAGGCGACAATTTCACGGTAAATGCCGATTACGCCAACTCGGTCCAATACCTCGATTTCATCAACATCATGACCTACGACTACAACGGAACCTGGCAGACGGAAGCGGCCCACAACGCTCCGCTTTACTACGATCCGAACAACAAGGCTGCCTCGGCCAAGCGCTTCAATGCAGCCGGAGGGCTGCAAGGACATCTGAAAGGCGGAGTGCCGAATTACAAGCTGGTAGCCGGAATTCCGTATTACGGAACGGGCTGGGGCGGCTGCGCGAGCGGCGGCGAGTATCAGCAGTGCTCCAGCACGATCATCCCTGGAACGTGGGGGGCTGATGCGAAGTTCGACATCGCCGATCTCGAAAGCAACTACCTGACGAATCCGGACTTCAAGCGGGTGTTCAACAACTACGCCAAGGTTCCTTATTTGTACAATGAAAAGACTGGCGTGTTCATCTCTTATGACGATGCGGAGTCGACCGCCTACAAAACCGCTTATATCCGGTCGATTGATATCGCCGGCGCCATGAACTGGGAAATCAGCGCCGACCGCAACCATACGATGTCGGATCAGCTCGCAGCCGACCTCCCTGCGGGAGGCAGCTCTGCGGACAGCCTGTCGGCACCGGCAGCGCCGACTGCCGGCAAAGCGACCGCCACGGAAATTCCGCTTCAATGGCAGGCCGTGCCGGGAGCGACCGGCTACGACATCTTTGCCGATGGCCAATGGGCGGGGTACGCTGCCGAAACAGAATGGACGCTGAAATCCCTGGAGGCGGATACTTCGTATACGATTGAAATTGCCGCCATCCAAAAAGGAGGGGATGGAAAAGCGATCCGGGTTTCTATTTTCAGTTCCCCTCTGATGGCGAAAACAGCTCCGGCCTCTGATCCGACGCCGACACCGACAACAACGCCGACACCGACACCGACAACAAACCCGACGCCGACGCCGACAACAACGCCGACAACAACGCCGACAACAAACCCGACACCGACACCAATACCGACGCCGACACCATGGTACCCGTCCTATCCGGTAGCTACGCCGACGCCATCCGCAAGCCCGACGCCGTCCGTCACGCCTGCACCGACAGCTTCGGCATTGCCTGAGCCTTCCGCAACGTCCGTGCCGGCCAAGCCGCTGCCGTTCAACGATGTCAGCTCCAAGCACTGGGCGAGCGATGCCATCGCTAGAGCTTCCGGGCTGAACATCATCATCGGGTTCGGAGACGGCAGCTTCCATCCGAATGGAAGCGTCACCCGCGCCGACTTCGTCACCATGCTGGGACGCGCGCTCGGTCTGGACAGCACCGGCGGCAGCCTGGACTTCAAGGATGCTTCCTCCGTTCCGGCTTACGCACGCGGGTATATCGCGCAGGCTCTGGAGGCGGGCTGGCTGAAAGGGTACGACGACGGCACGTTCGGGCCGAAAAAGACCATCACCCGCGCCGAGATCGCAGTGCTGGTCGCCAAAGCGCTCCGGCTTCCGGCCGCAGACTCCAAGCCGGCCTTCGCCGATGCCTCTTCCATCCCGGCATGGGCATCCAAGTATGCAGCCGCGCTGGAAATCGCCGGTCTTATCCAGGGCGACGAAAAGAACCGGTTCCATGGAGATCAGCCTCTGACACGGGCTCAAGCAGCGGTTCTGATCATCAACCTGATCGACCATGCCAAAAAGGCTTCGTAACGAAAACAAGCCCCTTCACCGTTCAGGTGAGGGGGCTTTTCGCTTGCTGAAGCGATGCTGTCGATGTCAAGAAACCGTAGACAGCAGAACTGATGGGCGAATTAGTTCCGGGGCTAGACCTTTTGTTCCGGAGCTAGACCTTCAGATGCAGGGAGGTCATTTCCCAAGGGTGAATCTCGTAATTGCGAGCCTGATGGAGGACATAGGGATCCTGTTCCACGAGCGTGGCGACCTCTTCGAGCGATTCTCCCGTGTAAATGACGAGGCCGCCCCATCCATCTGTGAATCTTCCTCTGGCGGCGATGCGGCCCTCTTGCTCCAGGTTCTCCAGGTAAGCAAGATGCTCCGTCCGCAGCATTGCGCTCTTTTCTTCATCCAGCATCGGCAGCATGACCGCGTAAAATGCCATTGTCGACTCCTCCTCCATCGTATCGGGAATAGTTTCAGTATACATTTATTTGAGGGAACAAGCAGGAAATTAAGGGCCAGCCCCCTAAACCTAATCAGAGGACTAGAAACCTATATTCAGGCAAGGGGGATAAACATGGAGGCATCGGTAGAGAAGCTGTTCGGTACAGAACGGCTGGAGGATGCGGCGCTTCGTTTCGGACTGCAGGGAGATCCGAAGAAGCTGGGCGATTTTGAAAACTATATCTATGAAATGCAGACAGCGGAAGGCGTTTCCGTCATTCTGCGCCTGACCCACAGCAGCCATAGATCGCTGGAAGAAATCGAAGCCGAGCTTGATTTCCTTCAGCATCTTGAGACGGAGGGCTGCGGGAAGGATATCGCGTCGAGTCTGGCCTCGCCGTCCGGCAGCCGCATCGAGAAGATTATGGCCGCGGACGGATCGTGCTTCTATGCGAGCCTGTTCCGCAAAGCGCCGGGCGGAAGAGCGGTGCCGGACTCGGAGGCATGGAATCGGGAGCTGTTCGCCGAGTGGGGGGCGGTAACGGCCCGTTTCCACAACGCTTCCGCCAAGCTGGATCGGAATCTCGCCCGAAGACAGTGGAGCGAGGATGACCTGATCGCGAACGCCGCAGCCTATCTTCAGGGCGAAGACCCGAGGATTATCGCGCAGCTTGCATCCGTGCAGGAAAGGCTGCATGCTCTGCCTCGGCCGGAAGGGAGCTACGGCTTGCTTCACGGAGATATCCATAACGGCAACTTTTTTGTCCACGAAGGCCGCATCACGGTATTCGACTTCGACGACCTGGAATACAACTGGTACATCCATGATGTCGCCATTCCGCTCTATTATGCGCTCAGCTCCCGAATTCCAGATCGATACGGCGCGGATCGGGACGCATATGCGGCGGACTTCTTCCTTAGCTTCCTGCAAGGCTATCGCAGCGAACGGGAGATGCGGGAGGAGTGGCTGGATGTGCTGGGGCTGTTTTTGGAGACGCGCGATCTCACTTTGTATACCGTCCTTACCAAGAAGCTCAGCCCCGAAGAATTGACGGAGGGCACCCGCACCTGGATGGGCCAAATAAAGGAAAGGATTGTTGCCGGGACTCCGATCGTCTCTCTCGATTTCAGGGAGCTGGCCGCTGCCGCGCTCAGCTAGATGCTTGACGAAAGCCGTCCGCTTGGACGGCTTTTGAATGCCAGGAGGGTCGCTGCAAGAAGTCTCGCTGTTTGGGCAGCGTATTGTGGCTATGTCCGCCAGCAAGATGGTTATGTCTGCCAGCAGGATGGCTATGTCTGACAGCAGCGTTGCTATGTCCGCCAGCAGGATGGCTCAGTCGCCAGCAGCGTTACTGTTTTCACCAGCAGAATGGCTAAGTTGCTAGCAAGATTGCTAAGTCTACGAGCAGGTTTGCAAGTAAGCCAGCAGTGTTGATATGTCCGCCAGCAGGATGGCTCAGTCGCCAGCAGCGTTGCTATGTTCACCAGCAGAATGGCTAAGTTGCTAGCAGGATGGCTAAGTCTACCGGCATGATTGCTAAGTTGCTATCAGGATGGCTAAGTCGCCTGCAGCGTTGCTATGTCCGCCAGCAGTGTCGCCATCTCTGCTCTGCCAGCAGCGTTGCTATGTCTTCATGCAGCGGGGTAAGAATTCATTGTGCGGGGACGGTATCCGGAAAAACATCCATATTTAGAAGCCAGTAGTGGCACAGCTGCTGGAAATACCGGTTATCGGACATAGGATCCGTTATTTGCTCAATTATCCCGAAAATGCCTTTTTATCGGACATAGGATCCGTTATTTCAACGAAAATCGGTCCAGAAGAGCAAGAAAGCCAACAATAACGGATCTGATGTCCGTTAAATTTTTTTTAACGGTGCCGGAACCCGAAATAACGGATCGTATGTCCGATAGGGAGGGCGCGCCAGGCTCATTCTCCGTGTGCTGGCACTTCAAGAAGGCTTGCCTTACAGCCTTGCTATCAATCGATAATGAAGGGCGGCTGCAAAAGCCGAGCCGGACGCCTGCCCGCCAGGATAGAGTCGGAGCCTTCCTTGGGAAATATAGGGTATAATAAACGCATACATAGCTCGGAGGTGCATCACGGCATATGGAGAAAGTATTGTCATCGCTGTCCAAGTACCGCGTCTCGGCCGGGGTCGCCCTGCTGATGATGCTCGTCGAGCTGGCGGTGGAGCTGTCCCAGCCTTTTATCATCGCGAAGATCATCGATGAAGGCATCGCCCATAAAAAACTGGAGGTCGTCTGGCTGTGGGGAGGCGTGCTCACTGGAGGGGCGCTTGTCGCCTTCGCGGCGGGGATATGCAGCTCCTTCTACGCTTCGTACGCAAGCCAGGGATTCGGCTACGACCTGCGAGAGCGGCTGTACGGCAAAGTTCAGTCGTTCACCTACGAGGTGTTCAACCGGTTCGCGGCGTCGAGCCTGATCACCCGCCTGACGGGAGACGTCAGCCAGGTTCAGGATACGGTTTTCATGGCGCTCCGCTTCATGACGAGAATCCCGCTTGTGGTTGCGGGAAGCGTCCTGATGGCGCTCATCGTCAACTTCCGGCTGGGTCTTATGCTGGCGGCGACGCTGCCGCTGCTGCTGCTTTTCGTCGGCTGGATGATCGGCCGGGCTTCTTCCGTATTCCAGACGGTGCAGCGCCGTCTCGACAAGGTCAACGCAGTCATTCAGGAGAACTTGACCGGCATCCGGCTTATCCGCGTTTTTGTCCGCATGGGCTATGAAGTCAAGCGCTTCGGGGAAGCCGGCGCCGAGCTGATGAAGGGCACCGTGCGCGCCTTGCGGCTGACGGAAACGACCCAGCCGTTCATCATGCTGATCGTCAACGCCGCCATCATCGCCATTCTCTGGTACGGCCGGCTCGATATCGCATCGGGATCGGCGACCGAGGGCCAGACGGTCGCGGTCATCAACTATGCGCTGCGGACGATCGGCGCAATGAGCATGCTGGCATGGATCGCCGCGATGTTCTCCCGGGCCGGCGCATCGTCCCGGCGCATCCGCGAAGTGCTGAACGCGGACGGCTCCGATGCGCAGGTTGCTTCCGGAACGAAGCCGCTTGCGGGCTCCGATGCGCAGGTTGCTTCCGGAACGAAGCCGCTTGCGGGCTCCGATGCGCAGGTTGCTTCCGGAACGAAGCCGCTTGCGGGCTCGGATGTCGAATTCCGCTCGGTAGGCTTCACCTACCCGGAGAGCAGCATCTCGATCCTGGACAACATCAGCTTCCATGCGCGCGCGGGGCAGCGAGTCGCGATCATGGGGGCGACGGGATCCGGCAAGTCCTCACTCGTGCAGCTGATTCTGCGCCTGTATGAGCCGACCGATGGCGTGATCGCGGTCGGAGGCATCGATCTTCGGGAGCTTGATGTCAAGGCGCTGCGCCGGGCGATCGGTTATGTCCCGCAGGACGTGACGCTGTTCTCCGGCACGGTCAGCGAAAATATATGCTGGGGCAACGAGCATGCGACGGAGGAGCAGATCGCGGCCGCAGCGAAGGCGGCCCAGCTGCATGAGACGATCATGCGCCTGCCGGACGGATACGGAACGATGCTCGGCCAGCGCGGCGTGAACCTCTCCGGCGGCCAGAAGCAGCGGCTTTCCATCGCCAGAGCGCTCGTCAGGGAACCGAAGATTCTTATTCTCGACGACAGCACCAGCGCTCTCGACCTGAAGACCGAAGCCAACTTGCTGCAGGAGCTGGAAGCAATGAGCTGCACGACATTCCTGATAACACAGAAAATAAGCTCGACCGTATCAGCGGACCTGATCCTGCTGCTGGAGGACGGCCGTCTGACGGCGGCAGGGCGCCATGACCAGCTGATGGCGGATTCGGAGCTGTACCGGCGCATCTATGAATCGCAATACGGGGAGGAGACGCGGCATGCTTAAGCAATGGCTCGAACCGCTGAGAGTTCCGCGCCCCGAGCCGGATCCTTCGCTTCCGCCTGCGGGCGCCCGCGGCGGCAAGCCGAAGGCGAAGGCCAAGGACTGGACCGGCACGCTGAGGCGGGTGTGGGGATATCTGGCGAAGCGCAAGGTGAAGCTGACGATCGTGCTCGTGCTTGTAGCGGTCAGCTCCGCGCTTGCCTTGCTCGGCCCGTACATGATCGGGCGCGCCGTCGACCTTTATCTCAAGGAAGGCAGCGACGCAGGCGGATGGGGCTTATTCCTCGCCGGGCTCGGCACGGCATACCTGCTTGCTTCCGCAACTTCCTGGACCCACAACGTGTGGATGATCACGATCGCCCAGGAGACGGTGTACCGGCTGCGCAGCGATCTGTTCGCCCACCTGCACCGGCTGCCCATTCCGTTCTACGGCAAGCGTCAGCAGGGCGAGATCATGAGCCGCCTGACGAACGATATCGAAAATGTCAGCTCCACGCTCAACAGCTCCGCGATCCAGATCTTCTCCAGCGTGCTGACGCTGGTCGGAACGGTGAGCGTCATGCTGTGGCTCAGTCCGCTGCTGACGCTGCTGACCTTTGTCGTCGTGCCGCTGATGGCGGTCGGCATGCGCTGGATCACGAGGCGGACCGGCCCTCTGTTCAAGGCCCGCCAGCGCAATCTCGGAGAGCTGAACGGCTACATCGAGGAGACGCTGTCCGGCCAGCGCGTCATTACGGCCTTCTCCCGCGAGGAGCAGGTCAAGGAGGCGTTCCGCGAGCGCAACGAGCGGATCCGGCTGTCCGGATTCTGGGCGCAGACGATCTCGGGCTTCATCCCCAAGGTCATGAACAGCCTGAACAACCTGAGCTTCGCCATCGTGGCGGGAGTGGGCGGAATTCTGGCTGTACGCGGCGCCATTACGGTCGGCACGATCATCGTGTTCGCCGAGTATGCGCGCCAGTTCACCCGTCCGCTGAATGACTTGGCGAACCAGTGGAATACGCTGCTGTCGGCCATCGCAGGCGCCGAGCGGGTCTTCGAGGTGCTCGACGAGGAGCCGGAGGAGCGGGAGGACAGCAAGGCCGAGCGGCTGGACAAGGTCGAAGGAGCGGTGCGCTTCGAGCATGTATCCTTCGGCTATGAGGAAGGCCGCGAGACGCTGACTGGCATCGACTTCGAAGCTCGTCCCGGCGAAATGATCGCCCTTGTCGGGCCTACGGGAGCGGGCAAAACGACGGTCATCAGCCTGCTCTCCCGCTTCTACGAGCCGACCTCCGGCCGGATTACGCTCGACGGCAAGGATTTGGCCGGCATCCGCCGGGACAGCCTGCGCTCCCGCATGGCTTTCGTGCTGCAGGACTCGTTCCTGTTCGCAGGGACGATACGGGAGAACATCCGCTACGGAAGGCTTGACGCGACCGATGAGGAAGTGGAGGAGGCGGCCAAGCTTGCCAATGCGCATTCCTTCATCATGCGGCTCAAGGACGGCTACGGCAAAATGCTGAGCGCGGACGGCAGCGGCATCAGCAGCGGCCAGAAGCAGCTGCTCGCCATCGCGAGGGCGATTCTCGCGAATCCGTCCATGCTCGTGCTCGACGAGGCGACGAGCAGCATCGATACGGTGACCGAGATCAAAATCCAGGAGGGGCTGCAGCGGCTGATGAAGGGCAGGACGAGCTTCGTCATCGCCCATCGGCTCGGAACGATCCGCAGCGCGGACAAGATTCTGGTGCTGAGGGACGGCAGGCTGGAGGAGCAGGGCACCCATGAGGAGCTGCTGCGCCGCGGCGGCTTCTACAGCGAGCTTTACGGCTCCGGCAAAGGCGTTCCAGGAGGCGCTCAGGAGAATCCTGTGGCTGCCTTGCAGCAGCGCTGACAAGCCATGAAACTCAAGTCGCAAATCACGCAGGTTCAGAAGCTGAAATTGCGCCCCTTGACCGAAGATATGGAGCAGCCGATTTAAACGACCATCGTCTTCAGGGACGGGTTGAAACACGAATATTCCGCCAAAATGAGTGCCCTGAAGGGTGCTCATTTTTAGTTTGAAATCATGCGTGCCAAGGATGCAAGCGGCAGAGCGCCGGCAAATGGGGCTTGGGCTTTTCCTCGTCGATTTCATCAAAAGGCATCACGGGAACGAGTCTTGCGTTCGGAATTGAAAGGCCGATGATCGGCAAGAAAGAGACGGAAATGAGATGAGGAGAGACGAGAATGAGACGAGAAAGAGACGGGGACGAGACGAGAAGGAGGAAATCCAGCCTTTAGAATGGACAAATAGAAAAAATATAGGAACCTTTGCTGCAAACCGGTGTTGGATGGGTAAGGAGAAAGAGGAGGCGAGCAGCGATGCGTGAATACAGACTATTGGACGACAGCATTCTGATGACCGACGGCCGAAGCCTATGGTTGAAGAGGCTGGGCAGGGAGCCGGAGCCGGTGACGGCGGAGGCTATCATGCCGGATCTGCTTGAGCTGCTGGAAGCGCAAAGGGTCACCAAGGTGGCCAAGCTGCAGATGGAGCTGGCTCACGCTCTGGACGAATCGATGAAGCTCGGAGCGGAAGAGGAAGCGAAGACGGTTCTGGAAGCCTACCGGCCGGTCCTGGAGGAACGGGGTTCGATTCAATAACCTTTTTTCAAACGATGAAAAGACGATCCGGGAAAAGAGAAAGTCCCGGACCGTCTTTTTCTATGCGGATAAGAGGAAGCTTGCGCCTTGGTCCGAATCGCGATTCATCCAGAATGGCGTTATTCCAAGACGCTGCAGCCGTCCATGCTTCGCTTAGGCGGTCGGTTCGGCTTGCTGGCCCTGCTCAGCCATGGCGGCCATATCCATATGGAATACTTCCCATAGATGTCCGTCGACATCCTCGAAGCTACGGGTATACATGAAGCCAAGATCGGAGGCATCGACCGTCGCTTTGGCGCCGGCTTTCAGAGCGGTCTCGAAAATCTCGTCCACCTTGTCCCGGCTGTCCGCCGTTATGGCGATGATCGCCTCTGCGGTGCGGGAAGCATCCGCGATCTCTTTGTTGACGAACTTGCCGAAGAAGGGCTCGGTCAGCAGCATGACGAAAATCTGCTCGCTTACGATCATGCAGGCGGCGTCGCTGTTCGTCATGTCCAGGTTGAAGCCGAAGCCGACTTCACGGAAGAATGCCATTGACTTGTCCAGGTCTTTTACGGGAAGATTGACGAAGATCATGCTCGATGTAAGAGACATCATTGATCACCTCATCCTTGGATTTGACTCCAGTATATCCTCTTTGCCTAAGTGCTGTTTCTCATGGATTGCTATGATTTCCGCATGCGGCGGTCCGTGGGGTCCAGCTGCGCGGCTGTTGAAACGGGAGACGGTTGAATGAGCGGAGATGAGCATCCAATCCTTTTAGAAAGCTGGGCGAGACCATGCTGCACCATTTGGAATTGTATGTATCCGATCTGGAGGCTTCGGCCGGATTTTGGGGCTGGCTGCTGGGAGAGCTCGGCTACGAGCCCCATCAGCGCTGGGAGCAGGGACGAAGCTGGAAAAAAGACAGGTTCTACCTCGTTCTGGTGCAGGTGGAGGAGAAGCACCGCGACCGGGCCTACCACAGGCGGAAGGTAGGAATGAACCATTTGGCCTTCCACGCCTCTTCCCGCGAACAGGTCGACCGCCTTGCGGCAGAGCTGGCTGCCATGGGGACGGTCATGCTCTATGGAGACCGCTATCCTTATGGCGGAGGAGAAGGGCATTACGCCTTGTTCTGCGAGGACCCGGACCGGATCAAGGTCGAGGTCGTGGCTCCGGACTAACGGGGGCAAGGGGAGCCGGTCGATCTGCACGATTGGGTTTGATTTGCACGATTGGCTGTTCTGCACGGAGTCTAATTTTCACGTCATATAATCTCCGCTGGATGGCTGAACCGCTCGGGAGAGCGGTTTTTTTGCTGTCTGCAATAAAGGTGGAAAAGGAGCCATGCTAAACGATGCTTATTCAAATGTTTACAGAAATTTATCTAAGTAACAATAAAATTTACCTGACAAATGACTATCCGAAAACATCTTCCTGATATATTCTATTTCTGCCGGGAGATTAACAGAATATTCCGGCTTAACCGGAAAGGGGATCATGATGAGGACGAATTCGGTATGGAAGAAAAGATTGCTGCATGCGGCGCTTGCCGCCGCTGTGCTGGCGCCGACCCAGCTGACCGCTTGGGGCGGAGGCCAGGCGCATGCCGAGGGGCCCGCCGATCCAGCGCCGTTCATCAAGGCCAAGGTCGTCAACGGCAACGCAGGGAAGAAAGTGCTGTTCGACAATTCGCATGCCCAGACGGCCGGCGCGGCGGACTGGGTCATCGACGGAGGCTTCTCGGACTTCGGCAACGCGCTCGCCACAGCCGGCTTCGATGTCCAGGAGCACCGCAAGTCCACCCCGATCACCCTGGCGGATTTAAGCCCTTATAATGTCTTCGTTACCGCCGAGGCCAACGTTCCGTTCAAAACGAGCGAGCAGTCGGCCATGGCCCAGTACGTGCAGAACGGCGGCAGCATCTTCTTCATCGGCGACCACTACAACGCCGACCGCAACAAGAACCGCTGGGACGGCAGCGAGTCGTTCAACGGCTACCGCCGCGGAGCGTGGGACAACCCTGCGAAGGGAATGAGCGCCGAGGAAGCCGCATCCGCAGCGATGCAGGGCGTGCAGAGCTCCGACTGGCTGGCGGACAACTTCGGCGTGCGCTTCCGCTACAACGCTCTCGGAGACATCAACGCGAACAATATCGTAGCGCCGGACCAGGCATTCGGAATCACCCAAGGAGTGTCCTCGGTAGCGATGCATGCTGGCTCCACGCTGGCGATCATCGACCCGGCGAAAGCCAAAGGCATCGTCTATCTGCCCAAAACGAGCGCCAAATGGAGCAGCGCCGTCGACCAGGGCGTCTACAACGGCGGAGGCATCGAAGAAGGCCCTTATGTCGCCGTCTCCAAAAAAGGCGCTGGAAAAGCCGCGTTCATCGGCGACTCCTCGCCGGTCGAGGACGCGACGCCGAAATATGTGAGAGAGGATACGGGAGCGAAGAAAACGACCTACGACGGCTTCAAGGAAGTGGATGACGGCAAGCTGCTCGTCAACCTCGTGAACTGGCTTGCCGCTTCCGAAAGCTATACGAGCTTGTCTCAGGTATCCGGCCTGACGCTGGACAACCCGACGCCGCTGCTCGCCTTTGAGAATCCGGCGACCTCCACGGAGCCGCAGGCCGAGCCGTGGGCAGCTCCGAACGCCGGCTACAAATGGTATGATTCCAGCACGTTCCGCGCCGGGTCCTACGGAGTGAAGAGCAGCCCGACGCCAACGCCGACGTCGACCGTATCCCCGACACCGACGCCGAGCGCGACGCCTGCGCCTACTCCGGCGCCCGGCACGGTCGGCTACGAATTCGTCTCGCAGGCGACGCTGCCGAACAACGGCAGCGAATTCCAGATCCGCGTGAATGCGAGCGGCCTGACGCCGGGCAGCACGCTCAGCGGTTATTCGCTGGGCATCTATCTGACGGCCAACGGCACGCAGATCGCCCAGGTGCAGAACGATGACGGCACCTGGCCGAGCGCGTATGCGTACAGCTCCGCGTTCAGCCTGACTGCGGACAGCGCGGGCAGCGCCACCAAAGTGCTCAGCGTCCGCATCAAGTCCGGCTCCACAGGGGCGGCGAATCTGCGCTTGCGCCAGAACAGCACCAATCTCAAGACCGTCGCGGTCACGCTCGGGAATGTCCAGCCCGAGCCGCTGCCGACGCCGACTCCGGCGCCGACAGCGACTCCGGCGCCGACAGCGACCCCGGCTCCGACCAAGACGCCAACCCCGACCGCAACGCCGACTCCCAAGCCGGCTAAAATAACGCTGTCGGACGCAAGGACGCTGCCATCCGGCAGTGTCGTTTCCGTTCAAGGCGTCATCGTCAGCGAGCCGGGCATTTACGGCGGCGAATCCTTCTATTTGCAGGATGGCACGGCGGGCATCTACGTGTTCCAGAGCGAGCCCGGCTTCCATGCCGGAGACGTCGTGGAGCTGACGGCCGAGACGGCCGTCTACAACAGCGAGCTGGAGCTGGCCAACCCTGAATCCATCGTAAAGACAGGAACGCAGGAGCTGCCTTCGGCTGCCTCGGCCGACACCGTGACGGCAGCCAACCAGGGAACGCTGATCTCTATCGGCGAAGCGACGATCGCCAATCTGGCTGCCGCCGCACCTACGGGCTCGTTTGAATTCGATGCCGTGAAGGACGGGGCTTACGTACGCGTGCGCGCCGACGTCCGGACCGGCCTCAGCCAGGACAGCTTCCCGTATCATGACGGCGACCGGGTTCAGTTGCAAGGCATCTCCTCCGTGTTCAAGGGCACCTACCAGCTGAAGCTGCGCGGAGCTCAGGATATCGCCCTGCCGGCCGATACGGCCGCGCCGGCGACGACCGCTTCGCTGTCCGGCAAGCCGAATGCCGCAGGCTGGCATCAGGGAGACGTGACGGTCGTTCTCGAAGCGGCGGATGACCGTGCCGGAAGCCTGAAGACGTTCTACAGCCTCAATGGAGGCGGCGAGACCGCCTATGGAGCTCCTGTCCTGCTTTCGAGCGAAGGCACGATTACACTGCGTTATTATTCCATCGACGCCGCCGGCAACAGGGAATCGGCCCGGGAGCTGACGGTCCGCATCGACAAGACCGTTCCGGACGCCGTTCTTACGCAATCTGGAGGTCCTGTCGCCGATGCGGCCTTCACGGATACGCTGAAGTTCGAGCTGCAGGCATCGGATGCCCTCTCCGGCATCGTCTCCTCCGAGCTGCTGCTGGACGGACAAGCGCTGGCCAGCGGAACGCAGCTGCTCGCTGCCGATCTGGGCCTCGGCGCGCATTCCGTACGTTATATCGTGACGGACGCCGCCGGCAATACGGCCGAGCAGACGACCGCCTTCAACGTGACCGAGGGCGCAGCTTCCGCCAAGGGGGCTCCGGGAACTCCGGTGCTCAGCGACAACAACGGGCATGTCAACGGCTTGCGCGACGGCAGCTACAAGGTCACGATGAACATGTGGTGGGGCAACAACGGCAGCATCTACAAGCTGTACGAAAACGGCAAGCTGATCCGTACCGTCGTGCTGACCGATGCAACGCCTTCCGCCCAATCGTCCGCGGCGGAGATCTCGGGAAAAACCAACGGCACGTATGTGTACACTGCCGAGCTGATCAATGCCAAGGGAACGGCGCGCAGCGCTCCGCTGACCGTCCAGGTGACCGACGCGAATCCCGGCAAGCCGGTGCTTTCCCATGACAATTGGGACGGCGACGGAGCCTACCGCGTGACCGCCAATATGTGGTGGGGAACGAACGCAGCCGAGTACCGCCTGTATGAGAACGGCACGCTGATCGACACCCAGGCGCTGAAAGCGGCGACGCCGGCGGCTCAGTCCGCCTTCACGGACATTTCCGGACGCGCCAAAGGCACGTATGTATACCGGGCGGAGTTCGTCAACGCGGCGGGAGCCGCTTCCAGCGAGACGATCACCGTAAAGGTCAACAGGTGACGATTGCCGCTTCAGCCGGTTTCCATGCACTAGGATTTCTCCAGATCCCTTCGGGGATCTTTTTTTGTTTCGAGGCTACCCGAGACTATCCGTGGACAATGCTTCCGCCAAGGGGACTCCGGGGATTCCGGTGCTCAGCGGCAGCAGGCGGGCATGTCACGCCGCATGCAGTTCGGGGAAATCCGGCGGCTATTGGAGCGGAGCATGGCTGCGCTATAATGAAGCAAATGGCAGCCAACGGCTCCGGCTCGAGAGCTGCCGGCGAGGAGGCCAGGTTAGGAAGGGGTGATCCGAAGTGGAAGTCAACCCGGTGGGAGACTTGCTCAGCCGCGGCGAGGGCGATCTGTATGAACAAATGAACGCGAGAACGACCGGACAGGAGAGGAACGCGCAGTGAACCATGAAAAGCTGATCAAGCTTGGCCTCGGCTACCCGGGAACCAGCGTGAAAACCCCTTTCGACCCTGATATGCAGGTGCTGTACGTGAAGGACAAGATGTTCGCCCTCTTCGGACGGCATGCCGAATGGGAGAGCGTGAACCTGAAGGCCGATCCGGACGAAGCCTGGCTGCAGCGGGAGAGCTACCCGGATTCGGTTCTTCCGGGATACCATATGAACAAGCGGCACTGGAACACGGTCGTGCTGAATGGACAAGTTCCCGGCGATATCGTCCGGCAGATGCTCCAGGAGAGCTATCAGCTCGTAGTGGCCAAGTTCCCCAAGCGGGTGCGGGCGGAGCTGGCCGGAAGCATGAAGCGGGGCATGCCGGGCGGCGGGCAGGAAAGCTGACTTGCCAGCATCATAGGCAGCCGCGCAAGCGATTCAGAGAATCAAAAGGCCGATTCAAGCGGAAAAAGCCCGGGAATCCCGGGCTTTTTTGGATAAGCTCCGTATGAATCAGCCCGCAGGAGGGGCTTCGGTCGTAATCATCCAGAGAACGCCGTATTTGTCCGTCACCTGCCCGAAGAGCGTTCCCCAGAATGCCGGTTCCAGCGCATGGCCGATCGTTCCGCCTTCCGCCAGCTTGGCGAAGGCTTCGCGCGCCTCTTCCTCGTCAGCGAATTCAAGCGACAGATTGAGATTGGTGCCGGGATGGACGGGACGGAACGAGTCCGATATGAAGATCGTCACGCCTGCGGCGACGAGCGCCAGATGGAGAACCTTGTCCTTGAGGCTGTCGTCGTCCTTTGCGCCCGGCATTTCGCCGTAAGTCATGACGGACAGGATTTCGCCTCCAAGAGCCTCCGTATAGAATTCCGCCTGCGCTCTTGCGTCTTCCGAATGCAGGTAAGGGTACAGCTTGGCCATTCCGCTCATCCTCTCTCGTACTGGATATTTTGCTCATGAATACAGTGTACCTGAACGGCTTCGTTCCGGTTTCTCACGGATTGCTATAGATAGGATTCCACTCCTTGTCTTCGTCAACCTCCATGCACAAAATAACTAGGCAAATGATTGCGGGGCGGGATAAAATGGACTCAACTCCCAATTTTAGCTTTGATAGCGCTGTCAAATTTGCCGGAGCGAAGGAGTGGAGCCATGGAGCCCTATACCCGGGTGCTCATCGAGCGGATGGGCATGCTGCTGATTGTGATGTTCATCATGACTCGGCTTCCGCTCTTCCGCATGCTGCTGGATCGCGCGGTGACGATCCGGACAGGCCTGCTGTTCACGCTGATGTTCGGACTTATCGGCATTGCCGGCACGTACTCCGGCGTTGTCGCCGGAACCGATGGCATGCAGGCCGCCTTCTGGATCAGCCGGCTTGAGCCCGGCCAGTTGCTGGCCCACTCGGCTCTGATCGGCGTCGTGCTGGCCGGCCTGCTCGGCGGCGCATACGTCGGCGCCGGAGCGGGGCTGATCGCCGGGCTGCATGCTGCGGCGCTCGGAGGGCTGGCCGGCGGCGCCTACCTGGTCTCCACGCCGCTGATCGGCCTGCTGGCGGGGCTTGTTGCCCGTTTCTTCTACGAAGAGAGGATCATCGCTCCGATAAAAGCCTTTTTCATCGGCGTATTCGCACCCATCCTGCAGATGGGCGTCATCCTCATCTATACGACCTCCTCGCCCGAGGCGATCGCTCTCGTCAACAGCATCGGCATGCCGATGGTGCTGTCCAGCAGCCTTGGCATTGCCCTCTTCGTCGCGATGATCCAAGTCGCGCTGAAGGAGCAGGAGCGGTCAGGCGCGCTGGAGACGCAGCGCGCGCTCGCCGTGGCGGGAACGGTGCTGCCTCATCTGGAGCAGGAGCTCACGGTGGAGAGGGCGTCTGCCGCTGCCCGCGTGCTTGCGCTGGCGCTGCCGGCCGATGCCGTCGCCGTGGCGGATACGGCTTCGATTCTTGCTTATACCGGGTCCGGCTCCCGCAGGTTCGAACCGCTGAATCCGACCGGCTCGCCGTTATGCGTGCAGGCCATCCGCACAGGCGGCACGGTCGTCGCCGAGCTGCGCCGGGAGGAGGACGAATCCACCTTGCAGGCGATGGCATCGAAGCGCGGGAGAGCGGTCGTTCCGGGCTCCCGCCGCAAGGACGGATTGAAGCTTCGCGCCGCCCGCGAGCCTGGCGCCGTCATCCTGATCCCTTATCAGCAGTCGGGGCGGACGGTCGGCATGCTGCAGCTGTATTACCGCAACCGCCGTCTCATCCGCAGGGTGGAGGAGGAGTTCGCCGCGGGACTCAGCCGGCTGATCTCAAGCCAGCTGACGCTGGCGCGGGCGGCAGAGCTGGAGGTGCTGACGAAGGAAGCGGAGCTGCGTGCTCTGCAGGCGCAGATCCATCCCCATTTCCTCTTCAACACGCTGAATTCGATCGTCACGCTCATCCGCACGCAGCCGGAAGCGGCCAAGGGGCTCACCTACCAGCTGGCCCAATTCATGAGAGCGAGCCTGCGGACGGCACAATCGCCGCTGATTCCGCTGGAGCAGGAGCTTGAGCAGCTTGGAATCTACCTCAATATATTGCGGGTTCGATTCGGGGACCAGATGAGGCTGGAATGCGACGCCTGCCCGGATGAGGCCGGAATCCAGATTCCGCCTTCGACGCTGCAGCCGCTCGTGGAGAACAGCATCCAGCACGGCTTGCGCAGCGTCAGAAGCGGCGGAATCGTCAAGGTGACGCTTCGGCGGGAGCCGGGCTGCCTGTCCATTGCCGTGGAGGACAACGGCAGCGGCATCGACGGGACGGCGCTGTCCAAGCTCGGCGCGGCCCCTTTGCAGACCGCCGATCCGAGGGGCAACGGCCTCGGCGTCTACAACGTGAATCAGAGGCTGATCCGGCTTTTCGGAGCCGAATCCGCCCTTGTCTATGAGAATTTGCCTGCGGGCGGATGCCGGGTGGCCTTCCGCTTGCCGCTGGAGAGGAGAATCGGATGAAGCTGACCGTGCTGATCGCCGAGGATGAGAGGCTGGCCCGCGAGGAGCTTGTCTATATGCTGTCCAAGGAGCCTGATCTGGAGCTGCTGGAGCCGGCCTGCAGCGGCAAGGAAGCGATGGAGGCCGTCCTTGCCCGGCGGCCGGATGCCGTCTTCCTCGATGTGGAGATGCCGGAAATGACCGGCCTGCAGGCGGCTCGCGCCCTGATGGAGGCGGGCAATCCGCCGCTTTTCGTCTTCACGACAGCATACGACCACTATGCGGTCGATGCGTTCGGAGTCGAGGCGGTGGATTATTTGTTGAAGCCCTACGATGAGGAGAGGCTTCGGCAGGCGCTGCGGCGGCTGCGCGAGCGCAAGCAGAAGGGCATGCTCGAGCAGCCGGCGGGAGGGGGAGAGGGCGGCGCATCCTTAGCGGAAGCGGGACATGCAGCCGTTCCCGCTGCGGAAGCGGGAAGCAAGCTGGCCGCGGCTGCTGCCGCTTTTCCTGCGGCGGGAGCGGACGTCAGGCATGGCGGAACAGGCCCGGCCTCCGGTCCCGCCGGAGCGGTGACTGGGCAGGCAGGGGCAGGAAATGCTGCCGGGACACCGTCTGCAGCAACGTCTCTGCCGCTTCCGGTTTCCGCTGGTCCTGCTTCAGCGCGGCGGATCCGTCTGCTGATCGAGGATGGGGGGAAGATGGTCGTGCTCGACGGCCGCTCCCTGCTGTTCGCCGTCAAGGAAGAGAAGCTGACCCGGATCCGGATGGCCGACGGAAACGAATATACGGCGCGCCAGACGCTGCAGGAGCTGGAGGAGCGCCTCGGCGCGGGTTATTTTCGGCCGCACCGGAGCTACCTCGTCAACCTGGATTACATTCGGGAAATCCAGCCTTGGTTCAACGGAGCCTACAACGCGGTGCTCAAGCATGCGGAGGAAATCCGCATCCCGGTGTCCCGTTCCGCCGCCAAGGAAATGCTGCGGCTGCTGGAGGAAGGCGGATGAGCGCGTCTGAGCATTCGGCCTGGAACGGGCCGGGCGATGACGGGAAGGGGGACTTCCATTCCAGCAAGGCCTGTGCTCTGCTTCCACATCGGAAGCAGAGCTTTTTGTTCGATTTAATGAAGGTTCGTCGGTCCAGGCTGCCCGAGCGGGAATGCGGCTGCCCATCGCTGACTGCGGCATCCGACCGTTCGCAACCGCATTTCCTCCATTCAGGAAGCGGAATCAACATTTCGCGACGCAAACGTTCCGGAGGCGGAGACTTGGCGTGTATAGTAGAAATAAAGCGTTTTCATTAGAGGAGGATGCCAAGTGGCCAAAGCTCCGCTGACCTACAGCGACGTAGCCCGTTCGGATTCGTTTCGTGCCTTGTTGCGGAAGAAAAAGCAATTCCTGCTCCCGATGACCCTCTTTTTCCTCGCTTTCTACTTTACCCTGCCCATCCTGACCTCCTACTCCAAGGTGCTCAACGAGCCCGCGCTCGGACCGGTCTCCTGGGCATGGCTGCTCGGCACGGCGCAGTTCATCATGACCTGGACGCTATGCACCGTCTACAGCCGCAAGGCGGCCAAGTTCGACGAGATGGTCGAAGGCATCAAGGCCGAGGTCGCGCGCAGCGGCCAAGCCCATGAGAAAGGGCGGAAAACTTCATGAACACGGCGTTTCTGCTGTTCCTGCTCATTGTGCTCGGCACCCTGGTCATCACTTATTACGCATCCAAAAAATCCAAGACCGCGAGCGAATTCTACACCGCCGGCGGCGGCTTGACCGGCTGGCAGAACGGACTGGCCATCGCCGGCGACTACATGTCGGCCGCTTCCTTCCTCGGCATCGCCGGCATGATCGCGCTGTTCGGCTTCGACGGCTTCTTCTACAGCATCGGCTTCCTTGTCGCCTATCTGGTCGTGCTCTATCTCGTCGCGGAGCCTTTGCGCAACCTGGGCCGCTATACGATGGCCGACATGATCGCCGCGCGCTTCAATCAGCCGCAGATCCGCGGCGTGGCGGCGCTGAACTCCATCGTCATCTCGATCTTCTACATGATCGCCCAGCTCGTAGGCGCAGGCGGCCTGATCGCCCTGCTGATTCCGAGCCTGGATTACACCACCTCGGTCCTGATCGTCGGCGTGCTGATGACGGTATACGTCGTCTTCGGCGGCATGACCGCCACGAGCTGGGTGCAGATCATCAAATGCGTTCTGCTCATGGCAGGAACGCTGATCATCTCCCTGATCGTATTCGCCAAATTCGACTTCAACATCGGCCATATGTTCACGGAGATGAAGAGCGCTACGGGCCTGAAGGAAGCGTTCCTGAATCCCGGCAACAAATTCAAGAACGGCCTCGACACGATCTCGCTCAACCTGGCGCTCGTGCTCGGCACAGCCGGCCTGCCGCATATCCTGATCCGCTTCTTCACGGTCAAGGACGCCCCGACCGCGCGCAAGTCCGTCGTGACGGCGACGTGGATCATCGGCATCTTCTACATCATGACGCTGTTCCTCGGCTTCGGCGCCGCCGCCTTCGTCGGCGAGGAGACCATCGTGAAGGCCAACGCCGCCGGCAACATGGCCGCGCCGCTGCTGGCCAAGGCGCTTGGAGGAGAGTTCCTGTTCGCCTTCATTTCCGCTGTCGCCTTCGCCACTATTCTAGCGGTTGTGGCTGGACTGGTCCTGTCGGCCGCATCGGCCTTCTCCCATGACTTCTACAACCATATCCTGCGCAAAGGGCAGGCCAAGGAAAAGGATCAGGTGCGCATGGCGAAGCTTGCCTCCGTCGGCGTCGCCGTCATCTCCATCATCCTGGCTCTTTTTGCCCAGAAGCTGAATGTCGCCTTCCTCGTCTCGCTGGCCTTCGCCGTCGCGGCAAGCGCGAATCTTCCCGTCATCCTGTTCACGGTATTCTGGAAGAGATTCAATACGTCCGGCGCCATCACAGGCATGCTGACCGGCCTCATCTCGGCCTTGTTCCTGGTCATGATCAGTCCGAATGTCTGGAACCCTGTCGCAGGCAAAGCCATTCTCGTCGGCACGCCGCTCATCGACCTGACGAACCCGGGCATCATCTCCATTCCGCTCGGCTTCATCGGCGCGTTCCTCGGAACGTTCCTCTCGTCCAAAACGAATGCAGCCAAGTACGACGAGGTGCTGGTCAAAGCCAATACAGGCATATCGGATCTTCCGACTTCGTAGGCTTCGAAAGCGAAGCAAGCCGCCTTCTCCATCAAGGATGGGGGAGGCGGCTTTTTCATTGTCGCGGGCTGGATGTGATTGGAAGACGGACAGGCAAAAGGTCCGTCCTCGCTTGAGAATGGCGGATTGCGGCCGCTTTAAGGCATGGGCGTAAACGAGCGGAGGAAGTTGGCCAGCCAGCTGCAGACGAAGAAGCCTGACAGCACGATGGTTAAGGCGATCGAAGCCGCTTTGGGGATTCTAGGAATGTTTCCGAGCAGCTTGGCCGCGGCGACGGTGCATGATGCCGTTCCCATAACACAAAGGAGAAGCAGCAGTCCCAGGAGCCTTTCACCTCGATCCTAAATGAAGTTCTTAGTAGATAGGACGGTTTCCAGGCTCCTAATATATCAAGCAAGCCCGAATCTTGCTCCGTTCCTTCCAGCTTGAAGCACGAGCCGTCCTCGGGAGATGGCCAAAGCGATCAGAGCCTTGGCATGAACTCCAGCCGGGAGATGGCGAAGGTGATCAGAGCCTTTCCATGAACTCCAGCCGGGAGATGGCGAAGGTGATCAGAGCCTTTCCATGAACTCCAGCCTATTGCCGAAGGGATCACTGCAATAAAAGCGTCCGATTCCTTCTTCGGCACGCGTCTCGTCCTCTTGGACGGCGATTCCGCTTGCCACCAACCGAAGCCGCAAGGCATCCAGCCCGTTCACGCCGAAGGCGGGATGGGCTTTCGCGGCAGGAACGAAATCCTTTTGCACGCCGATATGGACCTGATGCGCTCCGCATTGGAACCAGACGCCGCCTCGGCTCTGCAGGGCAGCGGGCTTGGGCAGCTCGGGCCAGCCCAGCACATCCCCGAAAAAGGCGCGTGCTTCGGCTTCTCTGCCGGCTGGAGCGGCCAGCTGCACATGATCAATGCCGTGAAATGAGTACCCCATGAAAGGTTGGCCTCCTTAACACGTGAATGGTGCGAATTGAAATGAATGAGAAAGCGGGGTTCCAGCTTGATTAGAGAATTTTAGTTTCAATTAATGAAACTATGTTTTAAAAATCTATTTTAGTATACCTCTATTTCATAAAAATTCCATCCCTCCGCGTATAATTCCAACTTCCGAATCCACTCTAAGAACAGATCGGAGCTGCAGCGTTGCGACCGGATCGGCGATCAGAGCTGCGGCTGCATCGGCGGTCAGAGCTGCGGCTGCATTCCAGAGCATAGGGAGTGGACATAATGGCACAAAGAAAATGGCTGCGAAAAAGCTTGAAGCCGGCCTTCGTGCTGGCTGCGGCGGCCAGCTTGGCAGGAGGCTGCGGCACGGCTGGAGAGAGGCCTTACAACGATTTGAACATGCGCATGCAGAATATGCAGCAGAAGATGGGCGCCGGTACGATCAAGGTCGGAAAGCAAAGCGCCTATCAAGTTCCGATGACGGAAGCGGACGGCAAGGTATGGATTCCGCTGGAGCATGCCGCACGCGCAGTCAATATGAAGGTGCATTCCATGCGCGACGGTTATGCGATCGGAGATACGGACGCGGCCTACAAGATTCGGATGGGCGACGTCAACGCAGTATCCGGCAGCCGGACGGTCGATTTGCCGGATGCCCCGCGTTCCATCGGCGGCCAGCCCTGCATTTCATCGGATTCGCTGACAACGCTGCTCGAGACGCCGGTCCGCTGGAACGCCAAGACGAGAGAACTGACCGTCTCGCCGCTTCGCGATTCTCCGCAAGCCAATACTCAAAGAGGCATCACGATGCAGATGACGGATCCGACCGGCCTGCGCAGCGGCGGCACGATGCAGCCGTTTTCCACGGGAAGCGCGCAGGAGCTGCTGCAGCTGGCCAAGCGTTTTCTCGGTACTCCGTATGATTTTGGCGCGGGCAGCTATGCTTCTACGAAGAAGTTCGACTGCTCTTCCTTTACCCAATACGTCTATGACAAGTTCGGCGTCAAGCTGCCCCGCACATCGCGGGAACAATCCCAAGTGGGGCGGACCGTCAGCGAGTCCGAGCTTCAGCCCGGCGACTTGATGTTCTTTTATACGCCGGGTCGCTACGACAGCAACAAGGTGGTCGGGCATGTCGGCATCTATGCAGGCAATGACAAGATCGTTCAAACATACGGGGATCCGGGCGTCGTTGTGAGCGACTTCAACGAATACTGGAAAGGGCGGTTCCTGTTCGGCAAGCGCGTGTTAAGCAGCTAGACATTAGAACCGGGCCGTGACGCCGCCTGCGGCTGATTCCGGGAAGCAGCGCTGATCGGGTTTCAGGCTTCGAAAACAAACACGGAACTGCAGCAGCGAGTTTGACGGGCATGCCCTGAACAGCCGTGGTCTGTACTTATATAAATATGCGGAAATTCGTACCGGTACAGCTGGATCAGCTGAATTGCAGAATGCTTTTGTCCTCGTATGGAATCAAGGCCAACCCGACGTTCATAGCGCCGTCTCCCTTCTTAATCACGATTCGTCTATCACAGGGCTGGCAGGGCAGAACGGTTATAGCGGAAAAGGAGGTATTGAAACCTGGCTGGAAGCAAACGATCTGTCGGCACTGAACTCCTATAAGTCGGCGGTTAAACTGATGTTCCGGGAATAAGTGGCGTTTTGGCATTTGGTTGGGCCCGACATACATGTCATCGTTGCCAAGACCGGTTTTAAAGTGTCGGATAGACGTGGCGTCATTGGATTGGTACTCGGTAATCGGTACTCGGTACTCGGTAATCGGTACTCGGTACTCGATTCTCGGTCATCGGTCATCAGTCCTCGATTCTCGGTCATCGGTACTCGATTCTCGGAAATGGGTACTCGGTGATCGATAATCGGTAATCGGTAATCAGTAATTGTATGTTATCGGGGGATACGCGGCGTCATGGCATCAAAAACCAGCTCTAAAGCTTGCTATCGGACATACGATCCGTTATTTCATTGGAAATCGGCTATTTTCTTTGCTATCGGACATACGATCCGCTATTCTCCTCTCAGCTGCCGCTATCCCGATAAAAAACCGAGAATAACGGATCTAATGTCCGATAAATGACGGGGAAACGCTTTTTTGACTAAATAACGGATCCTATGTCCGATAACTACTGCCCGTTGATCGTTTCATCGTATCCCTTCCTCAAAGTAGATCGGTTTAAATAATGGCGGAACAGCCTTTGAGCCCGAATAACGACCTGCATCAAGTAGCGAGCGGAGCATGCGGGTTTCGGCATATAAAAGCAGCGGTTCCATATTCCAATTGCGGGTTGGCAGACAGTCTGAAGCAGGACCGGAACCCGCGCGAGGTGCATGGCACATCGATACGTGTCGGCGATCGGAGTCGCCACAATTGCTGAAAGCCAATCCCGGCTGTGTTGCAGCAGCCATTGTACAAAAGAAGTCCGCTGAACGTGTTGACAACGGACGCAAAATCATTTATCTTTAATTTAAGATAATTAAATTTAAGATATTCGGGAGGGCGATGACCAATGACGGAAGCGACGAGGAAACCAGATGATCAGGCATCATCGCTCAAGCTGTTCGTCGTCCTGTCCAAGGCCTACCGGACGATCATGGATCTGGCGATCAAGGATATGAAGAAATACGGTTTGTCGCCATCCGAATTCACCGTGCTGGAAGTGTTGTACACGAAGGGCCGGGTGCCGCTGCAGCAGATCGGGGAGAAGATTCTCGTGACGAGCGGCAGCGTGACCTACAACATCGACAAGCTGGAAAAGAAGGAGCTGCTGAAGCGCATCCCATGCGAGGATGACCGAAGAGTGACGTTCGCCGAGCTGACCGAGCAGGGACGGCGGCTGTTCGATTCCATTTTTCCTCAGCATGCTGCGCTGATCCACTCACTGACGGCCGGACTCGATCCGGAGGAGAAGGAGCTGGCGGCATCGCTGCTGAAGAAGCTCGGGCGCGGGGCGGAGAAGGGATAGAATCCCGCCGCCCTCCGGCACAATTGCCTTTAACTTTGAATAAACAGCCTTCGCACGTCAAACACTTTAACTTTAAGATAATAGGGAGGAATTTACGATGACACTCGCAACCAAGGGCATCCACCATATCACCGCTTTCGCTACCGATCCGCAAGGGATCGTGGACTTCTACGCCGGCGTGCTCGGCCTTCGCATGGTCAAAAAAACGATCAACTTCGACGCTCCTGAGGTGTACCACCTCTACTTCGGCGACGAGCATGGAAGCCCCGGCACGATCCTGACCTTCTTCCCTCACCCGGGCTCGCGCAAAGGCCGCGTCGGCGGCGGCCAGGTCGGCATCACGACTTTGGCGGTGCCTCCCGGCTCGATGGCGTTCTGGGAAGAGCGGCTGGCCCGCTTCGGCGTCGAGACGGCGAAGGCCGTCCGCTTCGGAGAAGAGCTGCTGCAATTCGCGGACCGCGAAGGCATGCTGCTGGAAATCGCCGAGCGCGAGCAAGGACCCGAAAACAGCTGGAGCTTTGGCGGCGTGCCGTCGGACAAAGCCGTAAAGGGCTTTGGCGGAGCGCTCCTGTACAGCACGAATTCGGCCGCGACGCGCCGGGCTCTGACCGACACGCTTGGCCTCAAGGCTGCCGGAGAGTCGGACGGCTTCGCCCGCTTCATCGGCGAAGGCGAGCTCGGCAACGTCGTCGACGTGCCGCTCGAGGATGTCGAATATGGCAGCGGCGGCGCGGGAACGGTGCATCATATCGCCTGGCGCGCGAAGGACTTCGCTGAGCACGAGCAGTGGAGAGTGGCTGCTGCGGCCGGAGGCTTCCAGCCGACGCCGGTCATCGACCGCCAGTATTTCAACGCGGTGTACTTCAGGGAAAGCGGCGGCATCCTGTTCGAGATCGCAACCGATCCGCCGGGATTCGCAGTGGACGAGGCGGAGGACCAGCTCGGCGCCAAGCTGATGCTGCCGGACTGGTACGAGCCGCACCGGGGGCAGATCGAAGCCGGCTTGCTGCCGATCACGGTACGCAGCCTGGGGGAGGAATAATCATGAGCATGGTCCATTTATACAAGGAAGGCCGCAGCAAAGACGCCCCGACGCTGGTATTGTTCCATGGAACAGGAGGCACGGAGCATGATCTGCTGCCGCTGGCGGAGATGATCTCTCCGGAGTCGGCCGTGCTGTCGGTTCGCGGCAGCGTGCTGGAGAACGGGATGCCCCGCTTCTTCCGGCGGCTGGCGGAGGGCATCTTCGACGAGGAGGATCTTGTGCGCCGCACGGGCGAGCTGAGGGATTTCCTGGATGAGGCAGCCGCCAAATACGGACTCGACCGCTCCAATATGATTGCCGTAGGCTATTCCAACGGAGCGAATATCGCAGCCAGCCTGATCTTCCATGAGGCCGTTTCCTTCCGCGGAGCGGCGCTCCATCATCCCATGGTTCCGCGCCGCGGCCTGCAGCTGCCGGAGCTGAAAGGGCTGCCGGTGTTCATCGGAGCCGGCATGAACGACCGGATCTGCCCGCCGCATGAGACGGAGGAGCTGAAGTCGCTGCTCGCCGGAGCCGGATCTGACGTCGACCTTCACTGGGAGAATTACGGTCACCAGCTGACGGGGACCGAGGTTGAAGCAGCTGCGGCATGGTTCTCCAAGCATTTCCGCCAAGGCTGAGCTGGAGCAGATCAATTATTCCTGTGGCTTAATCCTTTTCGGTGTTCGAACGGATGAGGATCGGTTTGGTTTCCATAGAAGGAGGCAACAACGATGACTGCAGCATTGAAAGGCCTGCATCATTTTTCCGCTTTTACCGCCAAGGCGTCGCTGAACTATGATTTTTATACTCGAGTGCTTGGCATGAGGCTGGTCAAGAAGACCGTCAACCAAGACGACACCAGCATGTACCATCTGTTCTACGGGGATGAAAAGGGGAATCCGGGAACGGAGCTGACGTTCTTCGAGATGCCTATGGCAGGCAGGAACCGTCCCGGCACGAGCAGCATCTCGTCCTTGTCGCTGCGGGTGCGCAGCGACGAGGCGCTGGAGTACTGGACGAAGCGCCTCGATGAGCATGGCGTCGACCGCGACGAGGTGCGGGATCGCGCCGGCCGCGCCACGCTGGCGTTCCGCGACCCGGAAGGGCAACGGCTGGTGCTCGTCTCCGACGAGCACGGAGCCGGAGTCGCCGCAGGCACGCCGTGGGAGCTGAGCCCCGTTCCGCAGGAATACGGCATTACCGGGCTCGGCCCGGTGCAGCTCACGGTCGCCAACGCGCAGCCGACAGTCGCCGTGCTGACGGAGCTGATGGGCTTCCGCCGCAAAGGCGCTTTCCCTGCTTACGAGGAAGGCCAGCCTGACGTCATCGTGCTGGAGACGGGCGAGGGCGGCAGCGGGGCGGAGGTGCATGTAGAGGAGCGCTATGACCTGGAGCGCGAGCGGCTTGGCCGCGGCGGCGTTCACCACGTCGCTTTCCGCGTCGAGGACGAGGAGGAGCTGCGGGCTTGGGTGGGCCGCATCCAGAGCGCGGGCTTCTCGAACTCCGGCTTCGTGGACCGCTTCTACTTCCGCTCGCTCTACTTCCGTGAGCCGAACGGAATCCTGTTCGAGCTGGCGACTGACGGACCGGGCTTCGACACCGACGAGGAGCTGTCCGAGCTCGGCGAAACGCTGGCGCTGCCTCCGTTCCTGGAGGCGCGGCGAGAGCAGATCGAGGCGCATTTGAAGCCGATCGATACGAGACGGTAACGTGCAAGGAAAAACAGCATAGGGTTCCCGAAGCAGATTTCTGCCCGGGAACCCTTTTTGGCTTTGTCCGACTATGAGAGGCGCTGGTTGTTCCTATTCATCCACGATTTTTCGCCGATAAGCGGCGAAGTCGGTTGGCTCGCTTGGATCCGGCTTGCCCAGTCTTCTTCAGCCAGCTCGGAGACGATGCCTGCAGCTGCGGCGGAGCCCATAGAGGCGGCGATAATAGCTTGATTCATCGGCGTGGCAGCGTCTCCGGCCCCGAATACGCCCGGCAAGTTTGTTTTGCCCAGTATGTCCACGTCCAGCACTCCCTGCTCATTGATGATGCAGCCAAGCGCGGCGGGCAGATCGGATCCGGGCGCGAGCTTGGAACCGAAGAAGATTCCGCTGCATGGCACGGAAATGCCGTCCTCCAGAAGGACTTTCGTGACGATGCCCTCGCTGGATTCAATTTGCTGGATAGGGGAAGTATACAAAGGAATTCCACGCTCTGCCAGCTGCTCCCGCTGTTCATCGGCCAGCTCATCCGGTCCATTCGTGCAGATGGCGATATGGCGCGACCAGCCGGACACGAGCTTGGCGAAGTGGAACGCTTGAGGGCCATTGACGATCAGCGCAAGCGGCTTGTCCCGCAGCTCCCAGCCGTCGCAGAAGGGGCAGACGAAGGCGCTGCGGCCGTATACATCATCAAGCCCGGGGATATTCATAGGGAGATCCTTCTTGCCTGAGGCGAACAGCAGTTTTTTACTCCGGTAGCTGTCGCCATGGAGAGTCTTCAACCGGAAGTCGCCGTCGCTGCCAGTAATTTCAACCGCTTGATCGCGGATGAAGCGGACCGACGGGTAAGCCGCGATCTGCTCTCTTGCGACCTTCCTGAACTCTCCGGGACTGATGCCGTCGCGCGTCAGAAATCCGTTGGTTGCATGGGTGACCCGGTTGCGCGGGCGCTCTTCGTCGATCACGAGCACATTTCTGCGGGCTCTGCCCAGGACGAGAGCGGCGCTCATGCCTGCCGGTCCGCCTCCGATAATAATGCTGTCCAACTGTGCTGTCATGCCCATCCCAACCTTTCTGGATCTTTTATATCCATAATAACAACGCAAGAAGCCTCGCGGCTTGATGCCCGGTCAGCCTCCATCATGAACCCACTGCATCCTCATGCTCCGTGGTTGGCGCCGCAAGGGAAAGAGGCTGCATCCAGCACTCCCTGGATCGTATGCTGCTTCAGATAGTCCAACATCTGGCGCTCGGCTCCGTCCATGACCTTCTTCACGAGGCATTCGCGGCCTGGTCCGGACGCATCGGCTTCGGCAAACAGCTCATGCTGATGGGTGTTGGAGGAATGGCATTCATACATCTGCTGCCGGCCTTCCACCACGCGAATGACATCGAAGAACGTGATCTCGTTCCCGGGGCGCGCGAGCTCGTAGCCGCCGCTTGCTCCCGTAACGGCGCGGACGATGCCGTCCTGGCGAAGCTTGGACATGATCTTGGACAGGTAGCTTTCCGGAACTCCAAGCTTGGAGGACAGCTCCTTGATGCCTACATACCGGCCGCGTTCCGCCTGGGCCAAGTGGATGAGAGTATGGAGGGCGTACCCTGTGCTTTTGGAAAATTGCATGCGCGGTGTCTCCTTGCGTGATCTGCTCCTTATTATGGACATCTTATGTCTATAATAGAAGAAAACGGACTGAGATGCAAGCGAGCTATGCGGATAAGCCAGGCGATAATAGAAGATGGCACAGCTCAGAACGATCGAACGATGGGGCGGAGCCCAATCAGGTCAAGGCGATTGACAAAAGTTTCCATGGAAGCGGCCGAGGGGGAATTCGTCGCCATTGTCGTCAGCTCAGGCATCGGCAAGCCGACGCTGCTCCACATGCTCGGGGCTTGGACATCCATTTTATGCCGGCATCGCAGGCATCGTCCTGCTTGTCATGGTCAGCGGTCAACTTCTTCTCATTAATGTGCTGTATGTGTCCGTATCGATGGCAGGAAAGGAAAGGGAAAGGGAAAGGGAAAGGAAATGAAAGGAAAGGAAAGGAATGGATCCGATCGCTCTAGGGAAGCAGCATGGATTCTTCCGCCGAGGGAGCCGCTAGCCAATCGCAGATGGGGCGTCTAACAGCATGGAGCGATGTACGGACCATCCGCAACCTATCTGACAGCGGCCCGGAAAAAGACAATGCCAGCGCGACCGGCGGCAGGACGGTTCAACATCACTAAAGACTGACTTGGAAGTCATTCCATCCAGGTTTAACAACAAAACCAGCGCTTCCGGGAGCACGACGAGCCCGGCTGCGCTCGTTTTTATGCTGTTTATACGGCGAATCTCTACAATCGCCTATATCAACATGTGTATCGGACATAGGATCCGCTATTTGAGGGAATTCGTAGGATCTGGTTGATTATCGGACATAGGATCCGCTATTTGTGAATTATTATTGGGATCCAAATATTGCAGAGGGGAATAACGGAACGTATGTCCGATAAATGTGAAATTGGCTTCAAGGCGGCAAAATAGCGGATCGTATGTCCGATAGCAGCTACATAGTGGTGCAGTTCAATTATTTCTTACTGAATTAATGCCAGTTTATCGTAGAAGGGCGGGCCGGACGAGCCCCATCGGCAAAATGCAGGGCGATCCGCGCCAGACAGCGTCTTATCGTAGAAGGGCGGGGCCGGACGAGCCGCAGCGGCTAAATGCAGGGCGGTCCGCGCCAGACAGCTTCATGGAGACATGGGCTCAAGCTTCCATAGTTACAGAGCTGCTGATTCCCGGGCTGGCTGCCTGAAAAGCATATGCCGGAGCTGTCAGTTTCAGAGCCGGCCCTTGATGCCCTGCAGCACATCGATCACCTTGTTCAGATGCTCGCCGAGCACATGCTCCGCAAGCTTGGCTTCTCCGGCCTCGATGGCATCATAGATGCGCCGGTGCTCGCCGAGCAGTCGCTGGGCGGTGCCCTTCTCGCGGTAGAACCACAGCTCGCGGGTCTGGGAGATGGTGGAGGCGAAGCGCTCGGCGAGGGATTCCATCATCTGCGCGAGCAGCGAATTGCCCGAGGCGGCTACGATCGCCATGTGGAACTCGGTGTCGGCACGCTCTCCGGCCTCGGTGTCGCTGGCCTCGAGGCTGCTTTCCATGGAGGCGAGAATCTGGCGAAGCCGCGCCAAATCGTCCGGGGCGCGCCTTGCAGCGGCGAGCGACACAGCCCCGATCTCCAGCACCTTGCGAACTTCCAGCAGCTCGGTCAAGGAGCCCGCATTATGGAACATCTGGTCTGCGCCTTGCTTAGGATCACTTGGTAATACCGCCTTGACGAAGGTGCCGCCGCCCTGGCGCACATCCAGCCAGCCCGTCGCCTTGAGCGCGCTGGCCGCCTCGCGGATCGTGGAGCGGCCGACGCCGTACGATTCGGCCAGCTCCACGACGGAGGGCAGCCGCTGACCGGGCTGCCAGGCGCCCGAGCGGATCTGTTCCAGCATATGTTCGGCTACAAGCTCATGGCCTTTGGCTTGGATGATTTTCATCGCGACCTCCCGGGGCATCCCAAAACGTTCTATACAATAAAATCAGTATAGCATATAATGATTTCCAAAGTCGTCAGATGACCTGATGATAAAAAGGCGTATTCACATGTCCGCGCGACGGTTGAACGCTATACTTTTTACAAATGGAAGGGGAAATGAACATGCTGGATCCGGCCATGGCGAGACGGCTGCGGGATATCGTAGGAGAGAAGCATTTCAGGGACGATCCGGAGGCGAGGGTCGCCCATTCCTATGACGGCACGCCTATGCTCCAGAGCTTGCCGGACGGCGTCATCTACCCGGACTCGACGGCTCAGGTGTCCGAGATCATGAAGGTCCTTGCGGAGTACCGCGTGCCGGTCGTGTCCCGAGGCTCCGGCTCCAACCTATGCGGGGGGACGGTCCCTGTGCAGGGAGGCGTCGTCATGGTCATGCACCGGATGAACCGGCTGCTGGAGGTCGACATGGACAATCTGACGGCAACGGTGCAGCCGGGCATGATCACCGCCGCGTTCACCGAGCATATCGAATCGCTAGGGCTCTTCTACCCGCCCGATCCGAGCAGCATGAAGATCTCGACGATCGGAGGCAACATCAGCGAGTGCTCGGGCGGCCTGCGCGGACTGAAATACGGAACGACCAAGGATTACGTGCTCGGCCTCGAGGCCGTTCTGGCAAATGGGGAAGTTCTCCGCACCGGCGGCAAGCTCATGAAGGATGTGGCCGGCTACGACCTCACCAAGCTGCTCGTCGGCTCGGAAGGCACGCTGGCCATCATTACGGAAGCGACCTTGAAGCTCGTGCCCCCGCCCGCCGGCAAAAAGACGATGCTCGCGATGTACAAGGACCTGTACGGCGCGGCCCGGACCGTCTCGCGGATCATCGAGAACAAGATCATTCCGGCCACGCTGGAAATTCTCGACAACCCGACGATCCGGGTCGTAGACGATTTCGCCCATCTGGGCCTGCCGCGGGATATGGAAGCGATCCTGCTGATCGAGCAGGACGGCGATCCCGAGGCGGTCGAGCGGGATATGGAAGCCATCAGGCTCATCTGCGAAGCCGAAAAGGCCGACCGGGTCGAAGTCGCCCGGACGCGCGAGGAGGCCGAGAAGCTTATTGCGGCGAGGCGCAGCGCGTTCACGGCGCTGGCGAGGCTGCGGCCGACGACGATTCTCGAGGATGCGACGGTTCCCCGCTCCCGCATCGCGGACATGGTGCTGCGCATCCGGGAAATCGCGGACAAGTACGGCGTCTCGATCGCTACCTTCGGGCATGCGGGAGACGGCAACCTGCATCCGACCGCGACGACAGACGCTAGGGATGCGGAGGAGGTCCACCGGGTCGAGCAGGCTTTCGCGGAAATATTCGAGGCGGCGATCGAGCTTGGCGGCACCATTACCGGCGAGCACGGGGTCGGCGTCGTGAAGGCGCCGTTCCTGGAATGGAAGGTCGGGGCGAGCGGCATCGCCGTCATGAAAGGCATCAAGGATGCGTTCGACCCGCATCATCTGCTCAATCCCGGGAAGATGTTGGCCGGGGAAACTCGCAAAAGGGTGGTGATCGATCGTGGCTAATGGAACGAATAGGGGCCTCGGATTAGCGGTACAGCCGCATTCGGGACCCGGAAGCCTGCTCGGCAAGCCGGATGTGCAGCATGCCAACCCGGTGTCGAGAACGGTGCTGGCCAAGCTGGACTACGACCAGCTGACCAACTGCATGCGCTGCGGCTTCTGCCTGCCGGCCTGCCCGACATTCCGGGAGACGGGGCTGGAGCCGGAATCGCCGCGCGGCCGGATCGCGCTCATGAAGGCCGTCGCCGACGGCATCATGGAGCCTGACAGGGCGTTCGCCGAGCAGATGAACCATTGTCTCGGCTGCCGGGCCTGCGAGCCCGCCTGTCCTGCCGACGTCAAATACGGGCAGCTGCTGGAGCAGGCCAGGGACGCAATCGAGGATCATGCGGATCACAGCCTGCCGGCAAAGGGAGTGCGGAGGCTCTTCTTCAAGGATGTGCTGCCGCATCGCTCCCGCCTGAAGTGGCTCGGCCGATCGTTGTCCTTTTACCAAAAATCAGGTCTTCGGCAGGTCGCGCGCGGTACGGGCATCATGAAGCTGTTCCCGGCGGCCATGCGGGAAATGGAGCAGATTCTTCCCGAGGCTTCGGGAAAGGGCGTCGTAGACCGCATCGGCACGGTCGTTCCCGCCAAGGGAGAGCCGATCGCACGCGTCGCCCTGTTCCGGGGCTGCATCATGGACGTGCTGTTCAGCGAGACGAACGTCCGCACGGCGGAGCTGCTGGCGGAGGCCGGCTTCGAGGTCGTCATCCCGGACAATCAGGTGTGCTGCGGCGCCCTGCATGCTCACAGCGGGGAGCTGGATCAGGCGCGAGGGCTCGCCCGGTCCAACCTGGACGCCTTCCGGAATGCGGGCATCCAGCATATCGTCTCCAACGCCGGCGGCTGCGGCGCGCAGCTGGCGGAATACGGCCATCTGATGCATGGAGACGAAGAGTATGCGGAGCTGGCCGTCGAGTTCGCTGCCCGCGTCGTCGATGTCAGCCAGCTGCTGCTCAGCAGCGGCAGGCTGCCGGCCTTCTCGGAGCAGAATGGCGGCGTACGTGTCACTTACCAGGACTCCTGCCATCTCCGCAACGGCATGAGAAGCTCGGGAGCGCCGAGGCAGCTGATCCGCCAGGTGGCGGGCGCCTCGTTCGTCGAGATGAAGGAAGCCGACCGCTGCTGCGGCTCCGCGGGCATATACAACGTCACACAGCCGGAAATGGCGGGGCAGATTCTGGAGCACAAGATGGAGCATGCCAACGCCACCGAAGCGGCCTACCTGCTCACGAGCAATCCCGGCTGCCTGCTGCAGATGAAGCTCGGGGTGCAGAAGCACGGAGACCCGGCCGCGATGAAGGTCATGCATGTCGTCGATTTCCTGCACGAGCGCATGGGAGAGCCGGCGAGCCTTTCCTCGGCAGGGAAGACCGTTTGACTTTCAAGAGGGAGGCAGATTCGTTTAGAGGCGGATTTGCATAGAGGAATTAACGACAGACAGCCCGTTTCCGACTGCTCGGAAGCGGGCTTGTTTGGTTACTCAAATGAAAATCGTTTATCGATGTAGGTCAGAGTCGCCAGCAGAAAAGAACCGAACGCGATCAATGCCATGATCGACTGGAAAGTATCCATAGGCATGCCTCCTTTCCGGAGGGTGCCTTACACCACATGCGATCTGTACAAATATAGCATATCAGACAGAGTCTACCAATTGTAGGCTCTTTTCTTAATTGGAAATATCCCAGCTAACAGAAGCCAAGCTGTCGCAGAGAGCCGGCTGAAACCAGGAATTGCTGCAGCGGCTGCACAGGGACGGAGAACCAAGTACAGTCTCGCAGCTGCAAGAGTCAGATCTTCATCTTCATGGTGGTTAAAATGCTGCAGGCATAGCAAAAAGGCAGCTCTCGACGGCTGCCTTTTTTTGTTTTTCTACTTCGGAATAGAGCCGGCTAAAATGCCTGTCATTCCGCCAACCCGGAAGCGGCCCGTTCCGGGAACTAGCTTCCAGTCCGCAGGGCTTGCACCATCTCCAGCACCTGCCGCGCCGCTTCTTCCGCAGTCAGGCTCGCCTTGTCCGCGCTGCCTCGCCGGACGAACTCCACCTTGCCGTCCGCCGCATCGCGGCCGACGACGATGCGTGCCGGAATGCCGATGAGGTCGGCATCCTTGAACTTGACGCCCGGCCGCTCGTCGCGGTCGTCGACCAGCACCTCCGCGCCGGCTTGCTCCAGCTGGAGGCGCAGCTTGTCCGCGAGAGCCATCTGGACATCGTCCTTGACCGACACCGGAATGACATGGACGTGGAACGGAGCCAGCGCCGCCGGCCACACAATGCCGTTCTCGTCATGGGATTGCTCCACGGCTGCGGACAGAAGGCGGGAGACGCCGATGCCGTAGCAGCCCATGATCATCGGATGTGTTTTGCCCTCAGCGTCGAGGAAGGCGGCCCCCAGCTTCTCGCTGTATTTCGTGCCGAGCTTGAATACCTGGCCGATCTCGATGCCGCGATGGAACGCAAGCGTGCCTTCCTGGCATTTCGGACAAAGGTCGCCAACCAGTGCATTGCGGAAATCGCCGACAACCGCAGCCCCTAGATGGTTTCCCGCATGAACGCCCCGGATATGGAAGTCCTCTTCGTTCGCTCCGGCGACTCCGTCCGTTACGGCAGCCGCGTCATGATCGACATAGACGGGAATATCCAGCCCGACAGGACCGGCGAATCCTGCGGGAGCGCCTGTCGCCTTCATGACCGCGCCAGCCTCGGCAAGCGAGACGGAATCCGCTCCAAGGAAATTCTTGACCTTGAGCTCGTTGATCTCATGGTCGCCGCGGACGACGACGGCCACGATGCTTCCGTCGGCCTCGAACAACACGGTTTTGAGAATCTGCGAGGAAGGCAGCTCCAGAAACGCGGTCAGCTGCCCGATTGTACGGACACCGGGCGTATGGATTTTTGCAGGCTCCGATGCCGGGGAGGCGGGTGCCGGTTCATCCGCGGGGCTATTGTTCCCGAATAGACGGCCCGATCGGGCATCGTTCGCAAATATCCGTCCCGCCTCGGCTTTCTCGAGATTGGCGGCATACCCGCAGCAGGTGCAGGAAGCGATCGTATCCTCTCCGATCGAGGCAAGCGCCATGAATTCATGCGTGCCTCCGTCGCCGCCGATCGTTCCGGCATCGGCTTCGACGGGGCGGAAGTTCAAGCCGAGACGGCTGAAGATCCGGTTATACGCCTCGAACATCATTTGATAGGAATGGTCCAGCCCCTCTTGCGTCGTGTCGAAGGAATAGGCATCCTTCATCAGGAACTCCCTCCCGCGCAGCAGTCCGAACCGGGGGCGGCGCTCGTCCCGGAACTTGGTCTGAATCTGATAGACCGTCAGCGGAAGCCTCCGGTACGAGGATACCTCGTCCCGGACGAGAGAGGTGACGACCTCCTCATGCGTCGGGCCGAGCGCGAACTCCCGGTCGTGGCGGTCGCGCATGCGCATCAGCTCCGGACCGTAAGCGTCATAGCGGCCGGACTCCCGCCACAGCTCCGCAGGCTGCAGCGCGGGCAGAAGAACTTCCTGGGCGCCGGCCTTCTCCATTTCCTCACGGATGATTTGCTCGGCCTTGCGGAGAACTTTGCGTCCCAGCGGCAAATAAGAGTAGATGCCGGCGGCCGTCTGGCGGATGAAGCCCGCCCGCAGCAGCAGCCGGTGGCTGGCAGCCTCGGCTTCGCCGGGGGTGTCGCGCAGGGTGGATAGAAGCAGCTTGCTTTGAAGCATGAAAGGTCCCTCCTTGTGTGATGTCGGCGGATGAATGGGCCGCAAACAAAAAAGACCCATTCGACAACGGATGAATGGGCCGCATAAAACAAAAAAGACCCATTCGTCAACGGATGAATGGGCCGCATAAAACAAAAAAGACCCATTCGTCAACGGATGAATGGGCCGCATAAAACAAAAAAGACCCATTCGTCCAGGGACGAATGCGTCGCGGTACCACCCTGAGTTCGGCTCCGGCCGGACTGGCGGCAGGAAGCCCTTGAGACGGATAACGGCAGGAAGCCGGCGCCGGGCCTGCGGACAGGCACGGATGCAGCTCGCAAGGTGGGGATGCCGGGGTTCGATGCGGGAAACCTTGCAGCCTGGGGTTTCCTCTCTGGACGGCGAACGGCGGGGCATGCTGGCCTTGGTCACAGCAGATGGCGGATATCGGTTTTATCCACCATATCGGAAACCGGCTGCAAGGTCAAGAAGAGAAGATGGAAGTCATGCGCGGCAATATGAAGCCGAAACAACAACGACCATCCAAGCGTCTAACAGATAACGCTTGAAACGGAATGGAGGCCGCGGCGTGCGGATCATCACGAAGCGCAATCGGCCCTTGCTGTGGGCGCTTGCGGTCGTATAGACAAGCGAATCGCCGCGTGCCGAAGCAAGGAGGAGGCCATGAGCAGGATGGATGCATCGTTTGCCTGGGTTGCCGCCCCGGTTTTCATCGCCGGTGTCGTTTTATTGTCCCGTAGAAGGAAATTCGGCAGCTGGAGTGGAAAAGGGTTGGGAATGATGCTGATCCTGTTTTCGATCCTGTCGCTGTTAGCGGCCATTCTGACAGCCAATGCAGACGATATTCACGATCACGGGCATTAGCTTGAACATGGACAGGACACGACTCGCCGCCAACCACGCATTACCGACTGCACACGTAGAAAATCGGCTTTGCAGCCGAACATCTTGCAATCCGCCCAGGAGGCCTAACTATCGCCATGACCTTTGATCCGCTCTATCATCCGCATCCTTCCTATCGTCTTCCCACGTACGCGCGCAATGGAATGGTCGCCACCTCGCAGCCGCTCGCCGCGCAGGCCGGCCTCGATATTTTGAAAAAAGGCGGCAACGCCATCGACGCCGCGATCGCGGCAGCTGCGGCGCTGACGGTCGTGGAGCCTTGCTCCAACGGCATCGGCGGCGACGCCTTCGCCCTGGTGTGGACGGAAGGCCGCCTGCATGGCCTGAACAGCAGCGGCCCGGCGCCTGCCTCGATCTCGATCGACGCCGTGAAGGAGCGGGGCCACTCGGAGATGCCGAAGTTCGGCGCCATCCCCGTCACGGTGCCCGGCGCGCCGGCCGCATGGGGCGAGCTGTCGCGCCGCTTCGGCAAGCTGCCGCTGATCGAGGCGCTGGAGCCGGCGATCCGCTATGCGAATGAAGGCTTTCCGGTGTCCCCGACGGCGGCCTACTACTGGGAACGCGCAGCCCGCATCTACCGGGAGAGGCTGCCTCAGGATACCGCCCGCTCCTGGTACGACACGTTCGCTCCAGGCGGCAAGACTCCGGCGGCGGGCGAGCTGTGGCGCTCGCCGGGACATGCCCGGGCGTTGGCCTCGATCGGCGAATCGGGCGCAAACAGCTTCTACCGCGGAGAGCTCGCGGAACGCATTGCGGCTTATGTGCGCGACGAAGGCGGATTCCTGACCGCGGAGGATCTGGCCGTGTTCCAGCCGGAATGGGTGGACCCCATCCATGTCAACTATCGCGGCTACGAGGTGTGGGAGATTCCGCCGAACGGCCAGGGACTTGTCGCGCTGTTGGCGCTTAATATTTTGGGAGGCATGGAATTCGCCCCGGACAGCCTGCTCGCTCCTGCAGCCCTGCACCGCCAGATCGAGGCGACGAAGCTCGCGTTTGCCGACGGGCTCAAGTTCATTACTGATCCTGCCCATATGAACGTCGCGGTCAAGGATTTGCTGTCTACTTCCTATGGCGATCTGCGCCGGGGTCTGATCGGCCCGCAAGCCCGGATGCCGGAAGCGGGAGAGCCGTCCTCGGGAGGCACCGTCTATCTGGCCGCCGCCGACGGCGAAGGCAATATGGTTTCCTTCATCCAGAGCAACTACATGGGCTTCGGCTCCGGCCTCGTCGTCCCGGGAACCGGCATCGCGCTGCAGAACCGAGGCAGCGATTTCTCGCTGGATCCTGCCCATGCCAACGCGCTTCAGCCGGGCAAAAAAACGTACCATACGATCATCCCGGGATTCCTGACCCGAGGCGGAGAGGCGGTCGGCCCGTTCGGCGTCATGGGCGGCTACATGCAGCCCCAGGGCCATGTCCAGGCCGTCATGAACATGGTGGACTTCGCCCTCCATCCGCAGGCCGCGCTCGACGCGCCGCGCTGGCAATGGCATAAGGACCTGACCGTATCGCTGGAACCGCATTTCCCGCTGGCGGCAGCCCAGTCGCTGGAGCGGATGGGCCACCGGATCACGCTGGAGTCGGGCTTCGGCTCCTTCGGCCGGGGGCAGATCATCCTGCGCGATCCGGCAAGCGGGGTGCTGTGCGGCGGCACCGACTTCCGCACCGACGGCACCGTGGCGGGCTGGTAGTCGGACCGGCCATGCTGCATAGGCGGCACTAGGCGGATCAAGAGGGGGCGAAAAGCCTTGAATCAAGAAGGAAAGTCCGAAGCCGTCGGCAGGCAGGGAGCGCATGAAGAAGCACGCACGGCAAGAAAGAGCATAGCCGCCTCTCCCCCTGCACCGGTCTGAAGCAGGAGACCTTCGCGGGCGGCTGCTTCTGGTGCATGGTGCAGCCTTTCGAGCCGCGAAGCATTGGCCTGCCCTGCTGCCCCAAGGGGAGCTCCGGCGGCGGCTCGGCCCGCTTGAGTACGAGGTCATCCGCCATGGCGCGCAGGAGCCTCCGTATGACAATCCGTAATGGAACAACAAGGAAGACGGCATCTATGTCGATGCCGTCGGAGGCGATCCTTTATTTTCGACGATGGATCAATTCGACGCCGGGGATGGCTGGCCGGCATTCCGCAGGCCTTTGCGCGAATGGCTGCTGCGGCGCGAAGCGGATCTGTCGACGACGCCGCCCCGGATCCGGCTCAGGAAAGGCGGCCTCGCAAGGTTATGCCGGCCAGCTCGCGCTTTGGGACCGGGGGTTTTGAATCAGGCGTACTTCAAAGGACTGCCCTCTCCAGCCTGTTCCTGAAGATGCGGAGCCCAAGCCTGGTCGAGCGTGCGGGTCGTGACGAGGCGGAGCACGAATTTGCCCAGCTCGTCGAAGCTAAGACGCTGCAGGCCGGCGATGAAATCGTCGGTCAGGACGGATTCGTCCAGCACCTCCTTTACCACTTCAATAACCGTATGCACGCGTGCTGTATGTTCAAGTTCATCGATGGATCTCATTAACGGGAATTCCCCCTTAGCGAATATAGGGCCGGCTTGCATGGACATGCCGGGCCTTTGCGGAATTGGCGAATGGTGGAAGACCCTCCGCCCATCAAATTTTAGCACGGAGAAGCAAGCGATAAACGCAGTCTGAATAAATACTAATGTGGTTATCATTTTTCTCATGGGCCGTGGTAGTCCGGCAAAGCCCGCAAGTCGGGATGATAGGATGGCAAAGAAGGTTCATTCTTCTTCGACGTATTCTTCTGTTATAATGGAGGTAAACTATCGGGTAGAAATGGGTGTAAGCGATGAATCAAGACGATAAGCTTGCCGTGCTGAAAGCTCTCTCCAACGAGACTCGCCTGAATATTCTCTGCTGGCTCAGGGAGCCTGACAAGCAGTTCAGCACCCAGCCTCGCGAGGTGCAGAATGAATTTCCGGGCAGCGTCTGCGTAGGCAGCATCCAGGAAAAGGCCGGGCTGACCCAGTCCGTCATCTCCTCTTATCTGTCCTCCATGCAAAAGGCGGGTCTGCTGGAATCTCGCCGTTACGGCCAATGGACGTATTACAGGCGCAACGAGCAGGGAATTGAAAAATTCCTTTCCGGTTTCGCGTTCGATCTGCAGGGCAAAGAGAACTGAAGCGTTCAAGCTCGGCACAGGGCTTGCATTCCGCTCGGTTAATCGATATATTCAAGATTATGGATATATATCAGCACCACACAGGAGGAGAGACATAGATGACTTTGTCCAAAACTGCAGCAGCGCTTTTCGAGCCTTTCGAGGGCGGCAAGCTGAACCTAGATACGCGGATCGTGATGGCCCCTATGACCCGCAGCTTTTCGCCGAAAGGCGTTCCCGGCCCTGACGTGGCCGGCTATTATCGTCGCCGTGCCGAGCGCAGCGTCGGCTTGATCATCACCGAAGGAACGGTCATCAACCATCCGGCGGCCGCTGCCGACCGTGACGTGCCCCACTTCTATGGAGAGGAAGCGCTGGCAGGCTGGGAGCGCGTCGTCCGCGAAGTGCATGAAGCCGGCGGCAAGATCATTCCGCAAATCTGGCATGTGGGCACTGCCCGCGAGAGAGAGAAATTCCCGGAATCCGATGCTGCCCCGATCGGTCCTTCCGGTCTCGGCCTCACCGGCCAGCCCGTGTCGGAGCCGCTGACGACGGAAGAAATCCGCGGGCTTGTGCAAGGCTACGCCCAAGCGGCCGCCGACGCCAAGCGCATCGGCTTTGACGGCGTGGAGATCCATGGAGCGCACGGTTATCTGATCGACCAGTTCTTCTGGGAGACGACGAACAAGCGCACCGATGAATACGGCGGCGATATGGTCGGACGCACCCGTTTCGCGGTCGAAGTCATCGAGGCGGTCCGCGCGGCGGTCGGTCCTGACTTCCCGATCGTGTTCCGCTTCTCGCAGTGGAAGCCGGTGGACTATGCGGCCAAGCTCGCTCCGACTCCGGAGGATCTCGAGAAGTTCCTCGCCCCGCTGTCCGCTGCCGGCGTCGATATCTTCCACTGCTCCACGCGCCGCTTCTGGGAGCCGGAGTTCGAAGGCTCCGACCTGAACCTTGCGGGCTGGACCAAGAAAATCACCGGCAAGCCTACGATTACAGTCGGCTCTGTCGGCCTTGACTCCGAGTTCACCAGCCTGTTCGCTGAAGGCAAAGGCGGCAAGGCGCAAGGAATCGACAGCCTGATCGAGCGCTTCGAGAAGAACGAGTTCGATCTGGTCGCCGTCGGCCGCGCGCTGCTGGGCGATCCGGCATGGGCGGAGAAAATTCGCGACGGCCGCACGGATGAGCTGCAGACGTTCACGAAGGAAGCTTTGGGTTCGCTCAGCTAAAGCTTGAAGAAGAACCATTCCGTAGAAATTCGAATCCAAAAAGCTTCATCCCGCCGATGCGGGATGAAGCTTTTTGGACTTCTCAGAATCTATTCCTGCCGGCCAGTACCTCCACGATCGACCGTGAGCAGGACTGCAAGCCGTTCGAAGTGGAGGAATGCCTGGGAGAAACGCTGGATCTGTTCCGGGAATCGGCATTCCCCAGGAAAAGATGGACGAGCTGTTTCAGCCGTTCATCCAGCTTCAGACGCCTCTCGCTTCAAGCAGGAATGGACCGGTCTCGGCTTGTCCATCAGCAAGACTCTAGTCGAGTTGATGGGCGGAACCATTTATGCGATCTCCCAGGTCGGAGACGGCACCCTGTTCATCATTACGATGATCGCCGCTCTGCCGGCCGGCGACCGGCCGTCCGGTTCCGCTTGAGGACCGCCGCAGAAGAGATCGACAGCCCCTGGCCCGATGCTGCCCAGGATCTTTTTCTTTTTTCGGGATGATTCCGATCCGGACGACAGCAACGGCCGGCAGGCGGCAAAAGCCGTCGTCTTTTATTTTCGCCAAACATGTGAAAAAAAGGGAATAAACCCGAAAAAAGGAGCCTTTATCGGCCGCTGCTGTGTTGGTACGATGATCATATACGGGGTCGTCCCTGTATGAATGGATGATAGGGAAAGGAGATGGAAAGACGAATTTGATTTATGAAAGCGTTATCAATAGTCGAGGAGGAACAAAATGAAGAAAATGACGGCGGGCCTGCTCATGCTGGCCCTTATTCTGTCCTTGCTGCCAGCGGGCAAGGCGACGGCCTTCAACGGCGAAGTCGCGCTCGGCTCCGGCTCTTATTCCACCGTACTTCCGACCGGAGCGGTTGATACTCAGGCGAATATCTACAAGACGGCCAACGTCACGGGAGCGATGCCTACCAATGACTGGTGGAGCAACCTTGCCTGGGACACGTATTCCGAAGCTCAATACCCCCATCCGCTGGCGATGAAAAACGGCTCCGGAGGCATCCGCATCTATTATCCGGGCAACAGGATCACGGCCAACTCCAGCTGCGTCTGCGGCTGGATCAACGATATCCACGACTTCACGGTCGGGCATACGGCCGTCTCTAGCTTCCCCGACGCCAAGGTCGACGGCTTCAGCGACTGGTTCGTGAAGGCTCAATACAAGAGCGGCGCGAACGAAATGAACGTCACTTACGGACATGGTTCTCCGTATGTGTACTTCACGTATGCGGGCGGCAGTCCGAAGGTGGACTTTTACGACGCTCCGACCGTCTGGTCCGGCAGCGCAAGCACTCCGGTTCTCGGCATTACGGTCGCCGGCGCGCATTACGGGCTGTTCGGCGCGAGCGGCAGCACCTGGAGCGGCATCGGCGGCAAAACGCTGACGAACAACGGCAGCTCGTATTTCTCGGTGGCCGTCCTTCCTGACAACACGCAGGCGACTCTGAACAAATACGCCCAGTACGCCTACTCGCATGTGACGGGAACTCAAGTGTCCTATGCGTACAACGCTTCGACGAGCAAGGTTACGTCGACCTTTGCCTTCACGACGCAGGCCAAGCAGGGCACGCAGACGGGCACGATCTTCGCCCTTTACCCGCATCAATGGAAGAACAGCTCGAGCCCGCTGCTCTCCTACACGTACAATTCGGTGCGCGGCCTCATGAAGACGGGGGAAGGGAGCTCTTTCCAGACCGTCATGAACTTCAATGGCGTGCTGCCTTCCCTGCCGGACAAAGGCTCCTATGACCGCGCGCTGCTCCAGCAGTATGTGGACCAGGCGGAAGCCGAGACGTACAGCGGCGACGCCGACACCTACTGGGTAGGCAAGACGCTCGGCAAGCTGGCCTCGCTCGCTCCGATCGCGGACCAGATCGGCGACACGACGGCGGCGAACAAGTTCCGCAGCTCGATCAAGACGATTCTCCAGGGCTGGTTCAAGTCGAGCGACGCCGCCGGCAATCTCAAGAGCGGCAATGTCTTCTATTACAACCGCAACTGGGGAACCGTCATCGGCTATCCGGCCAGCTACGGCTCCAACAATGAGCTCAACGACCATCATTTCCACTACGGCTATTTCATCAAGGCAGCTGCGGAAATCGCCAGGACGGACAAAGCCTGGGCCGCCGCCTGGGGACCGATGGTCAACCTGCTCATCCGCGACATCGCCAGCAGCAGCCGCACGGACACGATGTTCCCTTACCTGAGGAACTTCGATCCCTATGCCGGCCATTCGTGGGCTTCCGGCCATGCGAGGTTTGGGGACGGCAACAACAACGAATCGTCCTCCGAGGGCATGAACGCCTGGGCGGGCATGATCCTGTGGGGCCAAGCAACGGGCGACACCGCGATCCGCGATACAGGCATTTCCCTGTACACGACCGAGATGAACGCGATCAATGAATACTGGTTCGACGTCGCGGGCAGCAACCGCCCGGCCGGCTTCACCCGCTCTACCGCGAGCATGGTCTGGGGCGGCAAGACGGTAGGCGACGGCACCTGGTGGACCGGCAACCCGGAGGAAGTGCACGGCATCAACTGGCTGCCGTTCACGGGGGCATCGCTGTATCTGACCCAATACCCGGATTACGCCGCGAAGAACTACAACGCGCTTGTATCGGAGAACGGCGGCACGAACTTCGACGCGTGGGAAGACCTGATCTATATGTACAGAGCGATCTCGAATCCGGCGGAAGCGAAAAGCTTCTGGAACGCGCGCGGCAACGCCCTCTCCGCCGAGGCGGGCAACTCCAAGGCGTTCGCGTACCACTGGATCTACAATCTGGATGCCATAGGCGTCCAGGACCGCACCGTGACGGCGAATACGCCGCTCTACGCCGTATTCGTGAAAAACGGCGTCCGCACGTATACGGCTTACAATGCAGGCAGCTCCGCGATCACGGTCACCTTCTCCGACGGCAAGACGATGTCGGTGCCTGCGAACGGCTCGGCGACGGAAGGGGCCGGCGGAACGACTCCGACGCCAACCCCGACCCCAACGGCTACCCCGACGCCAACCCCGACACCGACGGCGACGCCGACTCCGACGCCGGCTCCGTCAGCGGGAGCGATTCCGGGCAAGATCGAAGCCGAGAGCTACGCGGCCATGAGCGGCGTGCAGACGGAGGCGACAACCGATACCGGAGGCGGGCTGAACGTCGGTTATCTTGATACTGGAGATTGGATGGATTACAGCGTCAACGTCGCCCAGGCGGGAACGTATACGCTGCAGGCAAGAGTGGCGAGCCCGAATGCGACGGGACAATTCCAGCTGCGCTCCGGCAGTACGACGCTGGCCACGGTAACGGTGCCGAATACAGGCGGCTGGCAGACCTGGACGACCGTATCGGCGCAGGTACAGCTGGCCGCGGGGCCTCAGACGCTCCGCGTCTACATCAGCGGTCCGCAGTTCAATATCAACTGGCTGCAGTTCGCATCGGCCAGCAATGTCCTGACTTACACAGCCGCCGATTATACGGCGACAGTGACCAAGTCGGGCACGTCGGAAGCCCTAGTGTTCGCACCCAAGACGGCGGCGGCTTACGTCGATGTCCATTACACGATCAACGGAGCCAACCAGCAGAACGTGCGCATGGTCCAAAGCGGTTCCAACTGGACGCATACGATCCAGGGAGTGGCCTCAGGCCAGTCGATCGAGCTGTGGTTCACCTATGAGAAATCGGGACCGCAATACGATTCGGCTCATTACACGTACACGCATTGAGGATGGTTCCTTTAGCGGAAACTTTTGAATGGGTTCCGCAGCGAGACTGAAATGCGGTTAGTGGAATGGGAAAGAGGAGGTCGTCTTCATCGACGCCTCCTCTTTCCTTTTGATGCCTAAGGTTAGCTGCTCAAGTGCATGCCCAGCAGTAGTAAGCCGAAAAAGTCGTCTAACTCGCTGCCCGGCGGTTCTCCAGCCTGAGTAAGCCGAAAAAGTCGTCTAACTCGCTGCCCCGGCTGCTCTCCAGCCTGAGTAAGCCGAAAAAGTCGTCTAACTCGCTGCCCTCTTGGCTCTCCAGCCTGAGTAAGCCGAAAAAGTCGTCTAACTCGCTGCCCCGGCGGCTCTCCAGCCTGAGTAAGCCGAAAAAGTCGTCTAACTCGCTGCCCTCTTGGCTCTCAAGCCGGAGTTAGCCGAAAAAGTCGTCTAACTCGCTGCCCTCTTGGCTCTCCAGCCTGAGTAAGCCGAAAAAGTCGTCCAACTTGCTGCCTGAGCGTCAGCCGAGCCGGAAGGTGGACCCAAAAAAAGGAAGTTTCCAGTCAGTTTCGTCTGACTGGAGACTTCCCTTTAAACATTTCATGGTTCCTGATCTTTGAACGTTCACAAAGTGTTCACTTATGCGGGAGGTCCCATCCTTTCTATACTGACAAGGGTAAACGAAAGGATGATGGGAAATGCCCGCAACGAAGAAGGAAGACATTTATTTCGGATTGATGATGTGCTTGGGAATGGTCGTGTTCATGACGTTCTACAATCTCTACACGCATGATCTGCTTGGAACGATGACGTGGAAAGAAGTTCTCGTTCAACTGCTCTTGGTTTATGTCGTCGCTTCCTTGCTCGAGCTGTTTGTCGTCGGTCCGATTGCGAAGAAAGCCGCCTTTTCCTTGCCCTATGACAAGTCCAAGAAAATATTCGTCATTCTGTCCCTGGCTTTATGCATGGTGACCGGCATGGTTCTCTGCATGTCTCTTTATGGGCTGGCGATGACCTGCCTGACCGGCGGCTTAGCCGGAGAATCGTGGCTCGGCAGCTATTTTTCCCTCGTAGGACACAATTTCATTTTCGCTCTTCCTCTGCAGTTGCTGGTCGTAGGGCCGCTGGTTAGGCTATTGTTCGCGAAGTTTGTTCAAGGAAACAGGAGAACGGAGCTTGGAGGCTGACAGAAATCAAATAGGAAACGGCAGGCGGAAGCACCATTCTGGCAGCCCGAAGGGCTTGTTGGCGTGCTTCCGTTTTTCCTTTCCGCTCCATGAGGAAGACCCTCATCACGAATGTGATCTCCTGAATAAAGGATTTCGGAATCTTTCCGAAGAAGAACCGAGTATCGTTTTATTGCAACCGTTGGCGATGCCTGTTCCCGGGAGGAAGGATTGAGCCTGATGGCGAGAAGAAAATGGGCCTTTCGAGCATCGGTTCTGTTCTCCACCTTGCTTGCCGTCTTTCTGATCCGAGGATGCTGGCAAATGGACAGAGTGGAGCAGCAGCTCTATGGAAACGACTTGATGATCAGTCTGGTGCAGCTTGAGGGTTTGATCGGCCAGCAGGAAGAGAGGAACTGGGATAAGCCTGACCTCGTCACGATACAGCTGGGAAATGTGACGGATAACTTGTCAACGCTTTTTTTCTGACCAAGCTGCCCTCCAAGTCGGAAAATCGCATGCTGCAAAGCCTGTATATCCTTTTCCGCCGATATCCCAATAGAGAGCCATACAAGCTGCCGGAGGTTGCTCAACAGGACCGGTCGGCCTACTCCGGCTTGCGAGCGGAGCTGAGGGATGCCGGGATTGGAATCGGGATACCGATGAGCGGCAGCATCAAGGAAGCCAAGCGCAAGCTGGAAGTCTTGCGTGAAGCGCTGGAGGCGAAAGAATTCAATCGCTCCTAGTCTTAAGCAGAGGCCAGGCGTTCATCGGGGTGAGAAACAATGAATTGGATGAGGATAACCCTGAGGGAGGAGAAAGGGGAAATGAAAATCCCGTTTGCGAAGCTTTGACGCGCTTCCCGTATTCGCCCTTCCCGCATTCGTCCTTCCCGTATTCGCTCATCCGCGGCTTGGGCAAGGGGACCGCCTCTTGAGTTCAGCCGTGCTGGACAACCTCGAAGCCAAGACAACCTCGAAGCCAAGACAACCAAGGAGGCTGGATGACATGAGAACGGAACAGCAGATGATGGATTTGATTCTGGGTTATGCCCGGCAGGAGGAGCGCGTGCGTGCGGTCGTGATGAACGGCTCGCGGACGAATGTGAACGTGCCGAAGGATCGCTTTCAGGATTACGACATCGTCTATCTGGTGACGGAGCTGGATTCTTTTGTGCAAGACCATGCCTGGGCAGACGTCTTCGGAGAGCGCCTAATCATGCAGATGCCGGACGAGGGGCAGCTGTTCCCTTCGGACCGCAAGGGACGATACGCCTATCTGATGCAGCTGGCGGATGGCAACCGCATCGATCTGACGCTGATTGAAAGGGAGCAGGCTGCGGAGTATGCTCGGGAAGACAAGCTGGCCGTGGCGCTGCTCGACAAGGACGGCTTGCTGCCGAAGCTGCCTCCTCCGACCGACGAGGACTACAGGGTCAAGCCCCCGACCGCATCGGAGTATGCCGGCTGCTGCAACGAGTTCTGGTGGGTGGCGACCTATGTCGCCAAGGGGCTGTGGAGGCAGGAGCACCTGTATGCTTACGACCACCTGAATCTCTATGTCCGGCCGATGCTGCTGATGATGCTGGACTGGCAGGTCGGCATTTCGACGGGATATAGCGTGAGCACGGGCAAAAACAGCAAGTATTTGCGGCAGCATGTGGACACGCGGACATGGAGCGAGTTGATGGCGACTTATTCCGATGCCAGCCTGGAGAACATATGGAGGGCTCTCTTCGCCATGGGCGGGCTGTTTCGCCGCGTCAGCTCCGAGGTGGCCGAGGCGGCGGGTTTTGTCTTCAACGAGGCGGAAGCCCTTCGCGTGACGGCTTATTTGGAAGAAGTAAGGAAGCAGTCCGTCCCGCAGCAAGAGGGATCTGGCTGAAGCGCGGGAGCTGGAGCGCTGGGCCGCAGACAACGGAATCAAGATGGCCCAGAAAAGCTTTTGGAAATGGATTTGAAGCGAATTGATTGCGGGCAAGGAATTAGGACTATGAAAGGGGAATGTCTGTGAAAGCACTGGTATTCCACGAATTCGGCGGACCGGAAGTGCTCCATGTCGAACAGCTTCCGGATCCCGCTCCGGCTGCAGATGAAGTGCTCGTGCGGATGGAGGCGATCGGGCTCAACTTCGCCGATATTTACCGGAGGCGGGGCAATTATCACTTGGCGGGCAAGCCGCCTTATATTCTCGGGTACGAGGGCGCAGGCGTCGTCGTGGAGGCAGGAGCTGGAGCTCATGCATTCAAAAAAGGGGACCGCGTCGCATTCGCCGACGTTCCGCATGCCAATGCCGAACTGGTGCGGGTTCCCGTCGATCGCGCCATCCCGCTGCCGGAAGGAATCAGCTTCGAACAGGCGGCGGCCGTGCTGCTGCAGGGCTTGACCGCCCACTACCTGGTGAACGACAGCTTCCGCGTCGCGCCGGGCGACGAGGTGCTCGTCCATGCCGCGGCCGGAGGCGTCGGGCAGCTGCTCGTCCAGCTGGCGGCGGCCAAAGGAGCTCGGGTGCTCGGACTGACTTCATCCGCTGCCAAGCGGCAAGCCGCTCTTCAGGCGGGTGCGGATGAAGTGCTGCTGTACGGAACCGAGTGGGTGAGCGGGGTGCGGCAGTTGAGCGTCGGCGGTGAAGGCGTCGGCGTGGCCTACGATTCCGTCGGCTCGACGCTGATGGAGAGCTTTGCTGCTGTGAGAACACGGGGGACGGTCGTCTTCTACGGGATGGCGGGCGGAGATCCTGCTCCCGTCGATCCCCGGATGCTGATGGACAGCTCCAAGACGCTGACCGGCGGAGACCTGTGGAATCATGTCACGACGCAGGAGGAAAGGATACGGCGTTCCGGAGAGCTGTTCGGCTGGATCATGGACGGCAGCCTGAAGCTTGCGGATATTCGAAGCTTCGCTCTGGCGGACGGGGCTGAGGCTCACCGCCTGCTGGAGAGCCGGCTCCACAGCGGGAAGATCGTTTTGATTCCGTGAAAGCATAGGGCAAGATTTAGCAGGGATGGAGAGCGATCTCCGTCCTTTTTTCTATGCTTGCAGCAATCAATTTATTCGACTATTATCTAATTAGATATTTATCAAATCAATACTTTGCGATGAAAAGGAGAATGAACGATGACAACTCCATGGCCGTCCGTTTGGCTATCCGAACGCTGCCAGATTCGAAATTTACGGGATGATGAAGGCGAGCCTGCTCAGCGGCTTTACGAGAGATCCGCTCCGCTGCCGATCTGGACGGGTCAGCCTTTGAATTCCTCGTATATAGGAAATGTGCGGAGCGGAAATCCGGAGCTGCCGCCGGGCGGCCGTCCGGATCGGCTGCATGTTCAGCTGGCGGAGCTGAAGGGGGAGGCGCTGGCGGCTGAGCCGAAGGCGGGCGGACCGTCAGCGGAGCCCGTCGCCTTGATGGAGCTGTACCAAGGATATCCGGGCGAGCGGGATCTATATATCGGCCTGTTCGCTGTCGATCCAACGCATCGCGGTCAAAGGCTCGGAAGCGAGCTCGTGGACGGGATCATCCGCCTTGCCGCCGAGCGGTCCTATGAGACCGTCCGGGCAGCCGTCGATCTCAAGAACTGGGCGGCCCTGCGCTTCTGGATCGGCTGCGGCTTCAAGGAAGCCGTCAAGGTGAGCGGCGACCGGGAGCATGGCAGGAATGCCTTTGCAAGAATCGAGCTGGCTTGCCGCATCGGGGGCCAAGTCGAGGCCCGATAGGTCTGCGGCTCATTCGGAGGAGATCGTCGCTATGCAACCTTGATGATGGAGGAGGCGTCATTAACGGCAGTTAGATGCTTCCAGGAGGAGAATTATATGCAGCTTCGCGGCCTCATCCTATCCCTCTCCGTTTGCGCGCTGCTTTTGGCGGCTTGCAGCGGAGCTCCTTCGGAACGAGGGACGACAGTCGTCCCGGCACCATCAGCAGCCTTGCACGGCACTCCGAATTCCCCGGCTCCCGGCACCGGCTCCGGAGGCGGCGGGCTTCCATCCCCTTCGCCCGAAGGGCAAGCAGCCCAGTCATCCAAGGATGACACAGCAGCGAGAGCGTACGCGGAAAACGCAGAGGGGAAGCTCGTCATCCGGCCGTCCGGCCCGGTGACGGAGGAGAAGCTTGGAGCCCCGAGCTGTCTCGGACAGGAGAACGATCATCAGTGGAAAGGCAGCTTTGAGGCGGTGTGGCAGCCTGAGGATGGCCCTGAGCAGCCGGTAGCGCGCTACGAGGACGGCTTTGACGGCGACGGAATCATCCAGCCGGACACCAGGCCTGTCCAGATGGAAACCGTATCCTTGGGCTCGAGAGACTTGTATGCGTTCACTCCTCAATATACGGATTGCCATGCGCTGCTGACGTATTTTTACGTCTTGGAAGGCGGCAAGGCCTACTCGGTGCCGCTTGTCTTCGGCGAGGATCAGACCCAGCCGCTGATGGCCAGGCTGCCGATCGGCGGCATGGAGACGAAGGACGGCGAGCTGCTCCTGGCCGAGGGCTACGGCGCGGGGCAGGATAAGATCGACGTGTACCATTTCCGCTACAACGCCGCCAGCCGGCAGCTGGAGAGGACCGCGACCGACAGCCATGATGCGGCCCGATTCCTGGAGCAGGCGAAAGGGAAGACGAAGTAGGACGTTCAGGGCAAGGCCCGCTCAAAACGTTCAGGGCATGGCTCAAAAACGTTCGGGCGAGGCTCAAAAGACCCGAATAGAGCTGGGCAAGTCCCCTTGCCGGCCCCGACAGCCGCAGGAGACGGATCAATGCGCAAAAGGGCCGTTCCGGAAGCTTCGCCCGGAACGGCCCTTTCTTTTTCCCAGCTTAGGACAAGTAGACGTTCAGCTCGCGGATCGACCACCAGCTGGTGCTCGTGCCGGTCTGCACGATCTTGATGTAGCGGGCGGTCTTCGCCGCGAACGAGGCGGTGACGACGGGGCCGGTGCCGGCGCCAGTGGCGACGGAGCTGCCCCAGCTTGAGCCGTCGGCGGAGACATAGATTTCATAACCGCGGGCATAGTCGCCGTCGCTGCCGGTAGAATCCATCGTCAGCCTGGAGAAGGTTTTGGACGCCTTCATATCGATGGTGATGGATTGGCCCGGCGCCATCGCCGCGCCTGTGCTCCAGCGGGTCGCCATGCTGCCGTCGAGCAGGTTGGCCGCAGCGTCGCCGCTGGACGGAGTGCTGCTCGCCGTCCAGCCGGTCCGGTCCAGCGCCGCGCCGGGAGTAGGAACCGGGGTCGGGGACGGAGTTGCGGTCGGGGTTGGAGTCGGCGACGGTGTCGGCGTCGTCCCGCCTGACGCGCCGTACACGTTCAGCTCGCGGATCGACCACCAGCTGCTGCTCGTCCCGGTCTGCACGATCTTGATGTAGCGGGCGGTCTTCGCGGTGAACGAGGCGGTGACGACCGGACCGGCGCCGGTGCCTGTGGCGACGGAGCCGCCCCAGCTTGAGCCGTCGGCGGAGACGTAGACCTCATAGCCCCGCGCATAGTCGCTGTCGCTGCCGGTGGAGTCCATCGTCAGCTTGTTGAAGGTTTTGGCTGCCTTCATGTCGATGGTGATGTACTGGCCCGGCGCCATCGCCGCTCCCGTGCTCCAGCGGGTCGCCATGCTGCCGTCGAGCAGGTTGGCCGGGACGTCTCCGCTCGACGGATTGCTCGTCGCGGTCCAGCCGGTGCGGTCCAGCGCCGCTCCCGGTGCCGGGGTCGGTGTCGGCGTAACCGTCGGGGCAGGGGTCGGAGTCGGAGTCGCTGTAGGCGCAGGAGTAGGCGTGCCTCCCGAGCCGTTGCCCGCCCATTCCCCCAGCGTCTGGCGCATCGCCTCGGCCGGGGAGTTGGCGTACACGCGGCCGCCGGTGTTGTTGATGATATGGGAGATCTCGCTGCCGGCCGTGCCGGAGAGCCAGATGGTCGTCATGTTGTGGAACTTCACGCCCGGCGAGTTCGGCGCCTCGATGGCGCTGTTCAGCTTGACGGCCGCGTCGCGGAAGTAGGAGTAGATGCCGAGTCCCCAGGCCTCATGGCTTGTCACGCTGTCGGCGACCTTGTAGGAGGCGTAGCCGTTGACGGCGCCTCCGCCGCTCTTCCAGGAGGCTTGGTTCGGCACGTCGTACGGAATTTCGGACTGGTAGAAATACAGCTTGCCGCCGTTGCCGTTCCAGACGGTCTGGTACTCGTTGTGATGCTCGTTGAACAGCCCGTACAGGGTGACGTCGGTGCCGTTGACGATGAGGCCGTTTTTGGAGACGTTGGACGTCCAGCCGGCGCCGGCGCCGTGGTCGGCGCGCCAGAGCCAGAAATGGTCTCCGATGACGTCGCTGCTGTTGATGCGCAGGCTGGCGTCGCTGCGTCCATTGGACGCGCCGCCGGTACGGAAGGTCAGATCGTGCAGGGAGGTCGGATTGGATTTATGGCGGACCGAGCTGCCGACAGGGCCGACATCCATCAGCACCGGCGTGTTGACAGGGCCGGCATCGAAGGTAAGGCCGGCGATCTTCACGCCGTCCACGTCCGCGACGGTCATCGCGGGCAGTCCCGTATCCGGCACGAGCGTCGGAATGCCGATGCCGAGCACGACGGTATTGGCGTTCGTCACGCGGATCGTATCGTTCAGATGATAGATGCCGGGCGTGAACAGCAGATGCTTGCCTTGGGCGAGGGCGGCGTTCAGGCTCGCCGCGGTAGCGCTTTCAGGACGCGCGACATAAAACTGGCTGATCGGGATCGACTGGCCGGGCGTAGAGCCGGACGCCCAGCTGATGCCCTGCGTGCCGCTCTGCAGCGCGGGGACGAATACCTGGTACTGGCCGCTGCCGTCGACGTACAGATACGGCTTCTCGCGGATGACCGGCGTCGTCGGCACGACGGTGTAGGGGGGATCCGGGAAGCTGGCCGGCGGGGCGTTCTTGCTGCCGACGAACATCATGTTCCAGACGCCGTTCGTCCATTCGCCCCACTCGCTGTTGCGGGAGAACCACTGCTGCTGGGAGGCAGGCACGACTTTGCCGTCGACCTTGGAATCCGCGAGGAAGCCTCCGCTGGCCCAGCCGGCGTTCCAGTTGGAGTCGAAGTCGAACAGATCGAGCTCGCCCTTGATGTTGAGGCGGCGGAGCGGAGCGGCCTGCGACACGGCGATCTGCGTCTTGCCGCTGGCAGGAGCGAGCGTCATGTTCTCGATGGCCCGCCAGAAGTTGCGCGTCGCGTTGCCGTTGTCCCAGTCGGCGTTCACATTGACGCCGCCGGTTACCGTAACATCGCCGGGATTGCGCCCGAGGCCGGCCACATGGGTATAGAAGCCGACGTTGAAATTGACATTATAGGTGCCGGGCTTGAACAGCAGCGCCTTGCGGCTGCTGCTGAACTCGGCCGACTCCAGCGAGCTGAAGATAGACGTCGCCACGGACTGGATGTCCGCCGCCGGCATGGACGGATCGAACACATAGACATCGGGTCCGAACAGGGTGGTGTTGGCGTCGCTGACCGGCGCAGCCGAGGCTGCGCCGGCCGCCAAACCGCCCAGCGTCAGCGCCGCTGCGACCGACAGGATCATTTTCTTCATTTTTCATCCTCCTTTGATTTGGCCTTGCGATGCGCGGGTTGGCCCTGATGTTGAAATCGTTTCAAAAACAGGCTGCCTGCCACCTCTTTTCTTTTGATGTCGATGAATTTCTATTGCCATCAAGGGACGGCAACCCCAGTATAAGATGAAATTCTACCCTTGAAAACGGTTTCTTTCCAAGTTCTTGAAAATACAAACCCTGCGGCTTGAATTCACCGGTCAAGCCGAAAAAAGCCGCCTCAGCGATGAGCGGGGGCGGACGGGTGTTGACATCGGCCAGCGGATCATCCCTTGATGGAGCCGACGTACACGTCTTGGCGAAATAGTTCTGCGCGCAGGCGCCGAGGATGGGCGGGAGAGCCTCTCCCGGGAAGCGTGCCTGCGACGAGGATGGGCAGCCGGAAAGCCGCCGTGGAGACGGCGGTTTTTGCCGTCTTTACCGCCGCCGGGAAGCGGCAGGATCGGGGAAGGCCGCAAGGCCGGTTCCCGGAGAACGCGCTTGGCTGCCGTTCTCCTGTCCCAAGCAGGCGTGGTATGATGGAGGCTGACTAAACCAGACATCATGAAGGAGGCCGCCGAAGAACATGAACCAGCCGGGACCGACCCTGACCGAAGCGATGATCCAAAATCTGTGCGGCAACCTTTCCTTCGGGAAGGGCCGGACGCTCTACAAAAACGGCAAGGTGCTGCTGGCCGATATGGCTGCGGACGGCAGCCGGGTCGAGGCTCTTGTCCAAGACAAGCCCCAGAGCCATGTGTCCGTCCGCGCCGGTTCGGGAGGCAGGCTGGAGGCGGCCTGCTCCTCTTGCCCGCCTTTGGGCTCCTACGTCAAAGGCTGCAAGCATGTGGCGGCGGTGCTCGTAGCCGTCAAGGAGCGGCTCCATGACGACGGCGAGGAGCCTGGCCGCCGGCGGAGCGCGGGGAAAAAGCCGTCAGCCGGCGACAAGGCGCCTCCGTCCGGCGTGGACAAGCTGCTGCAGCTGTTCGCCACGGCTGCGGCGCCAGCCGCTCCCGGCCTGGCGGAGCGGCTGGTGGACTCGCGCCGGCTGACGCGGGCGGAGCTTGTCTGCGCGCCGGTACTGCTGGACGGCGGCTTGCGCCTGCTCGGCATCGCCTTGTCGGTTGCGGACGGTCGCGGCCTGCGGCCCGTGCGGCGGATCCGCGAATTCCTGCTGCGCATCGGCGCTGGAGCGGCGTCCGACCCGGCCGAGACGGGCGTCGCCTTCGATCCGCAGCAGCAGCGCTTTCCTGCCGGGCAGGAGGCGCTGCTGCGCCTGCTCGCAGAGACGGCCGGCACGGAGGCGCTGTACCGGCAGCCGTCGGGGCAGGGAGGCGATGCCGCCGCAAGCGCTTTGCCGGAGAGCGTGCTTCCGGTACCGCCTGCCGCCTGGCCCCGCCTGATGCCGCTGCTGCTGCAGGCGACGGGCTTGAAGCTGGAGCATCGGGGAGCCGCCTATGATGGGCTGCGCGAGGGAGACGGCGCTCCGGAGCTCGGCTTCCGGCTGGAGGAGGCGGAGCGCGGCGAATACGCGCTGCGGGCCGACGGCCTGGCCGGCGTTACCGCCTTTCCTGCGTACGCCGCCGCCCTGCAGGGCAACTCGCTGCATCGACTCGATCCGCAGCAGGCCGTACGGCTGGACGAGCTGCAGCGGCTGCTGGCCGACGCGCCGGATGGAAGGCTGACCGTTCCGGAAGGTCAGCTGGAGGCGCTTGCCGCCGGCGTGCTGCCGGAGCTGGCCAAGCTCGGCAGCGTGAAGCTGGACGCCAGCCTGGAGGAGCGGATGATCCGTCATCCGCTCAAAGCCCGGCTCTATTTGGACCGGGTGCGCGACAAGCTGCTTGCCGCCCTTGAATTCCAATACGGAGAGATCGTCTTCAATCCGCTGGAGGATTTGCGCCAGAGAGGGACGGGAGCGATTCTGATCCGCGATCCCGAGCGGGAAGCCGAGATATTCCGGGTGCTGGAGGAGGACAAGCCCGCCTCCACGGACGCAGGTTATTTCCTCTCGGGGGAAGAGGAGGAGTATCGCTTCCTTTACCGCACCGTACCCAAGCTGGAGAAGCTGCTGCAGATCTACGCGACGAATGCGGTCCGCATCCGCATGCCGTCGAGCACGGCGCCGCCGCAGGTGCGGGTAGAGGTCGACGAGCGGACCGACTGGCTGGAATTCCGCTTCTCGATGGACGGAGTGCCGGCCGAGGAGGTTCGCCATCTGGTGGAGGCGGTTCAGGAACGAAAGCCTTACTACAGGCTGCCGTCGGGAGCATTCGTTTCCCTCGATGGCGACCGCTTCGCCGATATGATCCGAATTATCCAGGATACGGGCATGGCAAGCCGGATCGGCCCGGACGGATCGTTCACGCTGCCGCTGCTTCAGGGGCTGCCCATGCTTCACCATGCTTCCGGCGAGGATGCGGGCATGCGGTTCGGTCCCGCCTTGCATAAGCTGGCGGAGGATCTCCGCCATCCGGAGCGATTGGAGTTCCCGCTGCCGGAATCGCTGGACAACGTGCTGCGCGACTATCAGAAGACCGGCTTCCGCTGGTTCAAGACGCTGGCCCATTACGGCCTTGGAGGCATTCTGGCCGACGACATGGGGCTGGGAAAAACGCTGCAGGCGATCTCCTTCCTCGTCTCCGTGCTGCCCGAGATCCGGGAGAGCGGGCAGCCGGCTCTCGTCGTCTGCCCGTCCTCGCTGCTGTACAACTGGAGCTCCGAGCTGGAGCGCTTTGCTCCCGGCGTGCGGGCCGTCATCGCCGACGGCTCCAAGAAGGAGCGCAGCGCCAAGCTGTCCCGGCTGGGCGGCGTCGACGTCGTCATCGCCTCCTATCCGCTGGTAAGGCTGGATACGGCCGATTACGACGCGCTTGCGTTCCATACGCTCATCCTGGACGAGGCGCAGATGATCAAGAACGATGTCACGAGCACGGCACGGGCGGTGAAGCGTCTGAATGCGCGCCATCGGTTCGCTCTGTCCGGCACGCCGCTGGAGAACCGCTTGACCGAGCTGTGGTCGATCTGCGAGGCCGTGCTGCCGGGGCTGTTCGGCAGCCGCCGCGAGTTCCAGGAGCTGCGCAGCGAGGAGGTAGCGCGCATGATCCGGCCGTTCCTGCTTCGCAGGCTCAAGCGCGACGTGCTGAGCGAGCTGCCGGACAAGATCGAGACGATGCTGAAGACCGACCTGCTGCCGGAGCAGAAGAGGCTGTACGCCAGCTATCTGGTGAAGCTGCGGGCGGAGGCTCTGAAGCATATGGCCGAGGGCATTTTCGAGCTGAAGAAGATCCGCATTCTGGCGGGGCTGACCCGCCTGCGGCAGATCTGCAACCATCCGGCCGTGTTCGTGGAGGACTATGCCGGCGGCTCGGCCAAGTTCGATCAGCTGATGGATCTCGTGCGGGATTGCCGGCTGAGCGGACGCAGGCCGCTCGTCTTCTCGCAGTACACCGGCATGCTGGACATGATCCGGCGCCGGCTGCAAGAGCAGGGCGTGTCCACGTTCCTGCTCGAGGGCAGCACACCGGCCCGCGAGAGAGTAGAGATCTGCCGCCGCTTCAACGCCGGCGAGCGCGACGTCTGCCTGCTCTCGCTCAAGGCAGGCGGCACCGGTCTCAACTTGACCGGCGCCGACACGGTCATCCTGTACGACCTGTGGTGGAACCCGGCGTCCGAGCAGCAGGCGATGGACCGGGCGCACAGGATCGGCCAGGACAAGACGGTGCAGGTGTTCCGGCTCGTCGCCCGCGGCACGATCGAGGAGCGCATGCACGACATGCAGCAGCGCAAGCGCCGTCTCGCCGAGGAAGTCATCCAGGGAACGGCCGAAGCCGATATGCCGCTGCTGGATCAGGATGACATCCGGGAGCTTCTGGCGCTGCCGAACCACTCCATATCAGGAGGATAGATTGAATGAAGGCTGTTTTTTCAAGCGCTGCTCGCAGCTTTTCTGATGCATGCTGTCGTGACCGGCGGCATTTACGGATACTTGAAGCTTTTGGCCGTCAATCGAACTCGAGAAGGCTACTTCCCGGACGCATTCGGTATGCAGATTGCCGGCGGCTCGATCGTGGCGCTCCTGTGCATGACCTTTTTGACCTTCGTCCTGCTTTATATGGCGATCGGATGGACGGTGATCCGGCTCCGTTGACAACGGAGGCGGCAAGTCCTTCGGCTTCAAAAGCCCTTGCAGCATCTGAATGCTGCGAGGGCTCTTTTTTTTAGAAGCAGGATAAATCAACGAGGGACTCGAAAAGAATGACCGTGTATCTTTAATGGTCCAATGAATCTGTAGAACGAATCCAGAGGTCCAAAGCTTCACTGGAGACCGGGAATACCTTCCCTAACGGCAATCGGATTCAAATCGGCAGATTTTATGAAAGCGCATCCGGATCATTCGGCGCCAACAATTCGATTCGGAGAATGGAAGCTGGTTGTTCATGACCGGTCTCCCGGTCAAGCGGATTTTGCCAAGGCCAAGGACAAGCCACCTATAATCCAAGGAGGAAGATGCAAAGATGATGGAGCATATGGTATCGATCAAGTTCAACCGGGAGCTTGACGCCGAGACGCGGCAGTCGATCGTGGACGAGCTCGCGGCGTTCAAAGGGGAAATTCCGGGCATCGTCGAGCTGTCGGCGGGAATCAACGAAACGGAGGAGCTGGAGAACAAGCACGGCTTCTCGCTCGGCCTGCGCATCCTTTTCGAAGACCTCGAATCCTTGCGGAGCTATGGTCCCCATCCCGTGCATCAAGCGTTTTTGAGCCGCATCGGCGGCATGCTGGAGCAGGTTGTCGTCGTTGATTTTCCGGTGTCCTAGATACATGTGGACCTACGGTTGCTAATAAGGAGGCAAAGTATGTCTTTAGAAATTCTGCAAGCAACGGTCGCGGATCGGCTGGGCAGCCTGGAGCAGCCGGTGAATCGACCCCTTTTGATCGGAGTCGACGGCTGCGGGGGATCGGGCAAAAGCACGCTGGCCGAAGCCTTGAAGCTGAGCTGTCCTTCTCCGGTGACGATTTTGCATTTGGACGATTTCTATGTCCCGCCATCGGAGCTGGACCGCAGCCGGCCTGAGTCGCTGCCCGTCGGAGCGGATTTCGACTGGCGGAGATTGAAGCGGGAGGTGCTGGACAGCGTCCTTGGCGGAGCGGACGGCAAGTACCAGAGGTATGACTGGGAGACGGAGCGCCTGTCCGACTGGCATGAGGTTCCGGCCTGCGGCACGCTCATCGTCGAGAGCGTTACGGCGACCCGCCTGGAGCTCGCGCCGCTCTATGACCTGACGATCTGGGTGGATTGTCCGCGGGAGGAGCGTCTGCGCAGAGGCCTGGAGCGCGACGGGGAGGAAGCTCGTGGACGCTGGGCGGCATGGATGGCGGCAGAGGACAGGTATGCACAATCCCACAAGCCGATGGAGCGGGCTGATCTCGTCGTCAAGGGCGACTGATCCGGAGCCTGACGTTGGGAGTAACCTGTATCAGTTACATGTGAAGTACCAGTAAAATCTCCGGGGTTTGCTGCGTCTTTGATCGACGGGGAGCGTAGAAACTTCTTTTCTTTCAGCCGCCATTTTCTTATTGACTTGGAGCTCACTCCAAGGAGTATAGTCGTCCTATCCCCTTTAAGGAGTGTGCCGACGCATGGAATATGTGAAACTTGGAAATACCGGCTTGGATGTATCCCGCATTTGCCTTGGCTGCATGGGCTTCGGCGATGCCGATCGCTGGGTTCATAAGTGGGTGCTCGATGAGGAGAGCAGCCGTCACATCATCAAGAATGCCTTGGAGCTGGGCATTAATTTCTTTGATACGGCAAATGTGTACTCGGCCGGAGCCAGCGAAGAATTTGTCGGACGCGCTCTTAAGGACTTCGCGAATCGGGATGAGATCGTCATCGCGACGAAGGTGAATGGCCGCATGCATGAGGGCGCCAACGGGGCCGGACTTTCCCGCAAGGCGATCATGAGCGAGATCGACAAAAGCCTGAAGCGTCTTGGAACCGATTACGTAGACCTGTACCAGATTCACCGCTGGGATTACCATACGCCGATCGAAGAGACGATGGAAGCCATGCACGATGTCGTGAAGGCTGGCAAAGCCCGATACATAGGGGCTTCCGCCATGTATGCATGGCAATTCTTGAAGGCGCTGCATGCAGCCGAGACACACGGATGGACCCGGTTCGTATCGATGCAGAATCATTTGAACCTCATTTATCGCGAAGAAGAACGGGAGATGCTTCCTCTCTGCAGGGAGGAGAAAATCGGCGTGATTCCATACAGCCCGCTGGCAGGAGGAAGGCTGACGAGAGATCCACAGGAAACGACTCTTCGTTCCGAAACCGATCAGATCGCCAAACAAAAATACGATGCGTCTGCAGATGCCGACCGATCGATCATCGATCAAGTTGCTTCCATAGCGGAAAAGCGCGGCGTTTCCCGCGTCCAGATCGCGTTGGCCTGGCTGCTGCAGAAGCAGCCCGTAACCGCTCCTATTGTCGGCGCCACCAAAATATCGCATCTCCAGGAAGCGGTGGCCGCGCTCTCGGTTTCCTTGACGCCGGAAGAAATCGCGTCGCTGGAAGAGCCGTATGTCCCTCATCGGGTCGTCGGAGCCCAATAAAATCGCATGAACGCCGGCAAGCAAGACTCGGAGAACGGATGACGTCTGAGGAGGGGAGCAGCCTGGAGCGTTTATGGACGAAATCGTTCATTCTCATGACGATAGGAAATTTATTCTTATTTGTCTCTTTTTATATGCTGTATCCGACGATGCCGCTCTTCATCCAGCAGATGGGAGGCAATGAATCGCAGGTCGGCCTGGCGATGGGAGCCTTCATGCTGTCCGCCGTCGCTTTCCGTCCGCTTGTCGGAGGATTGCTGGACCGGTACGGCAGGCGTCCGTTTATCGTCGGGGGCCTGATCCTGTTCACCTTGGCGATGTATATGTACAACTGGGTCGGAGGGATCATCATGCTGATGGGTCTCCGAATCCTGCATGGCATGACCTGGGCCGTTTCCACGACGGCTACGATCACCGCCGTTACGGACATCATTCCGTCTGCCCGCCGCGGAGAAGGCATGGGGTGGTTCGGCACATCCATGACCTTGGCGATGGCGGTCGGCCCGATGGCGGGAATCTGGGTTGCCGAGAGCCGATCGTACAGCAGTTTGTTTTTATTGGCGGTGGCGCTCGCAGCTGCGGCTCTGCTCCTGATGGCCGGAGCCAACCTGCCTTTTCAGCCGGCATCGCCGGCAAGGCGGATCGAATGGTTCGAAAAATCCGTGCTCCCCGTTGCGGGTTCCGTCTTCTTCCTGTTTGTCGCCTACGGAGGCATCACGACCTTCGTGCCGTTGTTCGCGAAATCGCTGCAGGTCAATTCCGGCACGTTTTTCCTCGTCTTCGCAGCCACGCTGGCGCTTAGCCGGCCCCTTTCAGGGAAGCTGTCCGACCGGTACGGCGAGAGGATCGTCATCATGCCGGCCCTTGCGGCTACGATCGGAGCCTTGATCGTTTTGAGCCTTTCGACGGGATTGACCGGCATCCTCGTCTCGGCGGTTCTATACGGCATCGGCTTCGGATCCGCGCAGCCCGCTTTTCAGGCGGCGACGATCCGTCTGGCCCGTCCGGACCGTCTGGGGGTCGCCAATGCCTCCTTGACGGCTGCCAATGATCTTGGCATCGGACTGGGAGCGATCGCGTTGGGCTGGATTTCCCAGTATGCGAGCTACCAAGCCTTGTTCGCGGTCAGCGCCGGATCCGTTGCGGTTTCCTTGATCCTCTTCATGATTTTTGTGAACCGGTTGCTGCGGAAAACAATCGAACCGGCGCTACAATAAGGCGCCCGGGCGACTGACAAAGTCAACGCAAAGGAAACAGCCCGGGTATCCGGGCTGTTTTTGCTTCCTGGTCCAGATCTGTGACAATGAACGAGCAAGAACGCATCAGGCACCGCTGCCGCCGGTATCCTCCGCATTCAGCAGTTGAAGGAACTCCGTCGTGCTGCTGAACAGCCCGTCCGGCTCCGCGTCGTACCGGGCGCTTTGGAACGTGGAGAGCCAGCGGACGCCAAAGGTGCGGACGCCCGCCGCACGTCCGGCCAGTATGTCCGCGTTGCTGTCGCCGATGAAGACCGTTTCCGCTGGAGAGGCTCCGAGCTTGGCGAGCGCCAGTAGAATTCCTTCGGGATCCGGCTTCGGCTTGTCCACATCGTCTCCCGTAACGGAAATAGCGAAATAGTCGGCCATGCTCAGGGCGTCGACCGAAAGGTCGTACGCTCTCCGGCTCTTGCCCGTAATGATGCCCATCGCGATTCCCTTGCCGCGTAGGATGTCCAGCAGAGCGGCGACATCGGAGTCTCCGGACATCGTCCCGTCGCGGTGGCCCTTTTCATAGACGTCATAATAATGCCGGATCGCTTCCTCTGCGGAGCAGCCTGCCGGGATGTTTCTCCGGATGATATCGTCCTCCGTCGGACCGAACATGGCCACGATGTCATCATTCGTCGGCTCCTGGTCCCCGAACTGCTTGAACACCGACTTGAAGGCGCTGAAGGAAAGCGGAAGCGTGTCGGCGAGCGTGCCGTCGAAATCGAACAATACCAGCTTGATTGCCATTGTAAGAGCCACTTCCTTTTGATAGAGTTACTTCTCCTGAACGGCCGTCTTCACAATCAGCCTCGCCAGCTCATGGTCGTCCAGAGCGCAAGCAGCCTGATCCGGCTCCGCCCATACCCGAGCGGTGCATTCATGCTCGGATATGAAAGGCATGCGTTCCTGAACCTCAGTCTTGTAAAAGGCCTGATACGCTACAAGCGGATATTTTCCTTGGGGATCGAACAAGGGATTGGCCTCATGGCTGATCCGGATCAGTCCAAGCAGGGAAGAAGATCCGCAGCGTACGCATCCCTCCTCCATGCACTCCCGAAGCAAAGCCTCCTCCGGCGATTCGCCCTCCTCCACATGGCCTCCGGGCAGGTTCCAGCCTCTGCCGCTTACCTTCACGAGGAGAATATGGCCGTTGTCGACGCAAACTCCATGGACGCTGGTCACGGTCTGTCCGGCACCCGGCACGGCACCCGGCAGCCACGTCAGCCTCACGAGATGGCCGCCCCAGTCCGCTTCGATTGTCGTTGCCGCCATCTTCATTGCCGGCGCCCCGCCTTCTCCGTTATGGCATGTCTTGCCTCAATCAATCGTAAGCCCTCCCTGGATGCGCAGCTATTTCCTTATTTTACATCTTTGGGCTCGAAGGATGAATACCGAGTTCAGCTGGGTGCCGGACATCTCTATTCACCTTATGAAGAAAAAATTCTCCAGAAAAATCGAATTTTTTGGATAATAATGCTTCTCAAAGCGGAGCTCTATTGCTATACTCTAAGCAAGATTTACCAATTCCACATTTTCCTCAACTTGGCTAAGAACGGCATGGTTTCTCTTTTCTCCCGTTTTCTGCGTACTTGTCCTGCAAGTCTATGAAATCAAGAGAGGGTGGCTCATGGTATGGTGAAGCAAGCAGTAGGCGAGGAAAAGGCCGTCAAGCATCGCAAGGCGGCTCAAGCATCCCGACAACGTCCGTCATCCGCAGCGCTGCGCAGGGCAGCGACGGCGGGAACTCTGGGAGCGCTGCTCCTGCTGAGCGCCGCATGCGGCAACAACGGCAACAACAGCGGCGCGAACAACGACGGCGCCGCATCGCCCGCTCCGACGGCCGGAGCCAGCGCCGCCCCGAGCGGCAGTCCTGCCCCTGCCAAGGACGTGAAGCTGGAGTTCTGGACGATCTCCCTCCAGCCGAAGTTCAACGACTTCTTCAACAAGCTGATCGACGAGTACGAGCAGGGACATCCCGGCGTCACCATCGACTGGAAGGACTATCCGTACGACGCCATCCAGGCCAAGCTGCTCGCCACCGCAGGCGGCAGCAATTCTCCCGACGTCGTCAACCTCAACACGGAATTCGCCAGCCAGCTTGCCTCCAAGGGCGCTCTTGCCGACATCAATCCGCTCATCAGCGACGAGGTGAAAACCAGCTTCTTCGACGGCATCTACAATTCCACCGTCTTTGACGGAAAAGCATACGCTCTGCCGTGGTATACCGGCACTCAAGTCCTCTACATGAACACCAATCTGGTCAAGAAAGCCGGGCTCGATCCCGCCAATCCTCCCAAAACCAAGGAGGAGCTCTATGAGTGGTCCAGGCAGATCAAGGCCAAGACGGGCGCTTCGGGGTACGCGACCCAGTTCGGCGCGAATATCCTTCCGAGCGAAGGCGTTCCGATCCTGGACGAGGCGCGGACCGGCGCAGCCTTCAATACGGATGCCGGCGCGGCAGTCGTGCAGCAGCTGAAATCCCTCGTGGACGAGGGCGTCATCGTCAAGGACGACGCCAAGTTCGACAAGCAGATCCAGTATTACTCCAGCGAGCAGGTGGCCTTTGAGCTGTCCGGGCCATCCTTCATCAACTTCCTCAAGACATCCGCTCCGGATGTGTACAAAAACACGATCGCGGTGCCGCTGCCGACGGGCAAGGCGGATCTGCGCTATTCCAACTCCATGAACCTGGTCGTGCCGAAGGGCTCCAAAGATCCGCAGGCAGCAGCCGACTTCGCCGCCTTCGTCACGAACGCAGACAATCAGACCGCCTTCTCCAAGGATTCCAACACGCTGCCGTCGACCAAGAAATCGATCGAGGATCCATTCTTCTCCGAATCCGACAATACGCTGGAATCCCAGGCCAAGATCGCTTCGGCGCAAAGCCTTGACAAGGCGCAAGAGTATTACCTGGGCATACCCGCAGCGGGAGACATCAATACCGCCGTCTCCAAGGAGCTGCAGAACATCATCCTGAACGGCGGCGACGTCAAGAAAGGACTGGATGCAGCGGCAGCCAAAGTGAACGAGGCCATCAAAGCCCCGACCAAATAACGAAACACATTTAGGACGGTGAACTGGCATGCGCAGAAGAACCCTCGCTTCCGATGCGCTTCCGGCCTGGAGCTTCATGGCTCCGGGCCTTCTCGTTATCGGAGTTTTCGTTTTGTTTCCCATCCTGTACAGCATCCCGCTCGCGCTGACCAACTACTCGGTGCTCGGCGAGACGGATTTCGTCGGCCTGGACAACTTCGTCAAGGCGTTCAAGGACGACAGCTTCATCGCATCCCTGCGGAATTCAATGACGTATGTCATCGTCGTTCCGGTGCTGCAGCTGCTGTCGATTCTGATGGCGATCCTCGTCAACAGCCGCATACCGGGCATCAAGGCGTTCCGGGCGGCCTATTACATCCCGGTCGTCACCTCGATGGTCGCCGTCGCGCTCATGTGGAACTGGCTGCTCAGCCAGAACGGCCTCGTCAACTACATCCTGCTGGAGCTCGGCATCATCCACGAGAAGATCGGCTGGCTCTCGACCAGCTCGACCGCTCTCTACGTGCTCATGTTCATCACCTTGTGGAAAGGGCTCGGCTATTACATGATGCTGTATCTGGCCGGCCTCCAGGCGATTCCCGCCGATCTGTACGAGGCGGCCATCGTGGACGGAGCTACGGCGGCCCAGCGGATCCGGCATATCACCATTCCGCTGCTGCGTCCGTACGTCTTCTTCTGCAGCCTCATTTCCCTCATGGGGGCGATCCGCGTCTTCGACGAGATGTTCGTGCTGACGAGCGGTGGACCCGGCAACGCGACTCTGACCTCCAGCCTCTATATTTACCAGGAAGGCATCACCAAGCTGAATTACGGGTATGCCTCGGCGCTCGGGCTGATCGTCAGCGTCATTGTCGGCGTCGTCAGCATCATCGTATTCCGGGTCAATCAGAAAGGCGGGGTGAATCCATATTGATGAATCAACCGAGTATGGACCGCTCCGTCCAGAGCCTGGAACGGAATACCCGGCGCAGCAGGCAGCCGCGCCGCATTCTGACGCTGGCGGTCGGCTACCTGCTGCTTCTGCTGCTGGCCTTGTTCATGATGGGACCGTTTCTCTGGCTGCTCAGCGTATCCCTCATGCCGGGGAAGAACGTGTTCGCCTTCCCGCCGCCGATCTTCCCGACCTTCGTCAAGCTGACCAACTATACCGAGGTATGGGGCTTCATCAATTTTCCCAAGTACATCGGCAATACGCTGATCATCACCGCGCTCGGCCTCGCGCTCAACCTGGTGCTGTCGCTGACGACCGCCTATCCGCTGGCCAAAATGCGCTTCAAGGGACGCTCGCTCGTCTTCGCCATCCTCGTCTCGACGATGATCATTCCGTCGTCGACGGCGCTCATCGTCCATTACTTGACGATCGGCTGGCTCGGCCTCATCGGATCCTATATCGGCGTCGTGCTTCCGTCGGCCGTGTCCGTCTTCAACATCTTCCTGATGCGGCAGACGTTCATGGGCGTGCCTGACGACATCCGCGACTCGGGCAAGATCGACGGCGCTTCCGAGGTTCGGATCTTCCTGCGGCTCATGGTGCCGATGGTGAAGCCGGGCATCGCCGTCATCCTGCTGCTGGAATTCATGGCGTACTGGAACAACTTCCTGTGGCCGATCGTCGTGCTCGACGATCCCGGCAAGTATCCGCTCGCAGCGGCGCTGACGTATCTGAACGGCCAGTTCGCCTACAACTTCGGCTGGATCGCGGCCGGCACGATCCTGTCGGTGCTGCCGATCATCCTCGTGTTCCTGTTCACGCAGCGGTATTACATGGAAGGAATTTCGGGAGCGGTGAAAGGATAGACAACGCATGGATTCACGATGGCGCATGCCTCCTGTCGGAGGAGAGCGCATAGGGAAGGATGAGGCCTGCAGCACCCGGCCGAAGCCGCCATGCGGGAAGAAAGGAGCTGACGACGTTATGCATCCGACATCGGGCCCGAAGGCGAAGGTCGTATACCTGCCGCTGGACGAGCGCCCCTGCAACTACGATTTTCCTTGGCTGCTGTCGCGCGGGAGCGATCTGGAGCTTGTGCGCCCGCCGATGGAATGGATGGGCGACAAGAAGAAGCCGGGCCGCATCCGCGAGCTCGGCGACTGGCTGGAACGGGAGGCTGCGGACGCCGAGGCGGCGATCGTATCCATCGACACGCTGCTGTACGGCGGCATCGTTCCTTCCCGGCTGCACGGGCTTGGCGAGCACGAGGCCGCCGCTCCGCTGGAGAGGCTGCGCCGCATCCGCCAAAGCAATCCGTCGCTCAAGCTGTACGCCTTCCACCTCCTGATGAGATGCCCCCGCTATTCCAGCTCCGACGAGGAGCCGGATTATTACGGGGAGTGGGGACGGGAGCTGTTCCTGCTCGGTTATTACGGCCACCGGGAAAGGCTGGGCGAGGCTTCGGCGGAGGAGCTGGCCGAGCTGGAGGCTATCCGCAGCCGGCTGCCGGGAGACGTCCGCGACGACTACCTGCAGCGCCGGGCGGTGAACGCCGCCGCCAACCGGGCTTCGCTGGAGCTGGCGGCGGACGGCACGCTCGATTTTCTCGCGCTGCCCCAGGACGACGCCGCTCCTTACGGCTGGACGGCACTGGACCAGCAAGCGGTGCGGGAGCGGATCCGGGAGCTGGGAGCCGAGCTGCGGACGCTCATGTATCCGGGAGCGGACGAGGCGGGCTGCACGCTGCTCGCCCGGCTCGTCAACGCCAGGCACGATGCGGTTCCGCTCGTCTACCCGAGATATTCCAGCACGCGGGGGCCGCAGATCACGCCGCTGTATGAGGATCGGCTGCTCGGCGAAAGCATCAAGCTCCATATCCTTGCGGCGGGCGGCTTGCTTGCGGAGAGCGCTGCCGACGCGGATCTGCTCCTGCTCGTCAATTCGCCCGGAGACAGGATGGGCGAGGCGAACGGACAGCTGAGCCCGGATGCCGGCTATGATGTGCAGCGGAGCATAGCGGAGCTCGCGGAATACGGCCATTACGCGCTGAGCCGGCTGCGCAAGCCCGTAGCGGTGGCCGACGTCGCCTACGCGAACGGAGGCGACCTGCAGCTGCTGAGGCTGCTCGGCAGGAAGGGCATGCTGCCCCGACTGGCCGGTATCGCCGGCTGGAACACGAGCGCCAACTCCATCGGCACCGTGCTCGCGCAGCTGATGCTCTATGACCGGTTCGGCTGCACGAGCAGCCACCTGGACTTCCTCGGCCTGCGCATCGCGGAGGACTACGGCTACTGCTCCGGCGTTCGCCGCCAGCTCGCCGACGGGCCGATCAAGGAGCTCGGCATGGACTATTTCGCCGTGGACGGACAGAGCGGCCGGGCTGCGGCCATGGTTCGGGAGGAGCTGGAAGGCTTCCTGGAAAGGGAGCTGGCTGGAAGCGGGCTTTCCGTGACGATCTTGGATTGCCGGATGCCGTGGAGGCGGATGTTCGAGGTGGGGCTGTCCGTAGCAACCGGGATCGATGAAAGGAAGTCCGATGCAGCCGAGACCGATGCGGCCGAGGCTGTCCCGGCGGAAGAGCGCAGGCCGTCGGAATATTCGGCTGCCGGGCAATACGGCATGCAGGAACCGTCCATGGAGCAGGCGGCTTCAGCCGCCGACAACAACGAGGCAAGGGGATGACGGCATGACGTCTTTTTGGGGGAAGGTGAAAGGCGGGCTGATCGTCTCCTGCCAGGCGCTGGAGGGAGAGCCGCTGCACGGAGCGGGCATGATGGCGAGAATGGCGCTTGCGGCGGAGCAGGGAGGAGCCGTCGCCATCCGGGCCAACTCCGTCGCCGACGTGGCGGAAATCAAGAGCGGGGTGGCCATACCGGTCATCGGCATCATCAAGCGCGATTATCCCGGCTCTCCGGTCTACATCACGCCGACGATGAAAGAAGTGGATGAGCTGGCGGATGCTGGGGCGGATATGATCGCGTTCGACGCGACGCTCAGGCAGCGGCCGGGCGGCGTCACGGCGGAGCAGCTCGTCCGCCATATGCACGGCAGGGGAATTCCGGCGATGGCCGATATTTCCACGCTGGAGGAAGCGCTCGAAGCCGAGCGTGCAGGAGCCGATTGCGTCTCGACGACGCTTGCCGGCTATACGCCTTATTCGAGAAGCCTCGACGGTCCTGATTTCGAGCTGGTGGAGAAAGCGGCCTCCAGCCTGCGGATTCCGGTGTTCGCCGAAGGGCGGATCAGCGATCCGGGCCAGGTAGCGAAGCTGCTCGGCCTGGGAGCCTGCGCCGTCGTCGTCGGATCGGCGATTACCCGTCCCCAATTGATTACAGAGCGGTTCGCCGCAGCCGCGAGAAGGAGTGTCCGCTAGAGATGGATCTGAGATTGAAGGTTGGTTCCTATTATCCCTCCTTGACGAAGTCGGAGCAGAAGGTCGCCGATTACGTGCTGAACGCTTCGGAGGATATCATCTATCGCTCGGTGACGGAGCTCGCGGAGCTGTCCGCCGTCGGGGAAACGACGGTCATGCGGTTCTGCAGAGCGATCGGCTTCAAAGGATACCAGGATTTCAAGCTTGCGCTCGCCCAGGATTACAGCCCGCGCAGGCAGCAGGAGAGCGGCGGGCATTCCGATGCCACGCCGGATGATTATGCGGAGCTCGTCTACAGGGAGACGTCCTCGATTCTGGCCGATACGATGAGCCTGCTCGACCGTGCCAAGCTGGAGGAAGCGGTAGCCCGCATGGATGCGGCCGGCTACGTCCAGTTTTTCGGCGTCGGGGCTTCGGGCATTACCGCGCTGGACGCCAAAAACCGGCTGCTGCGCATCGGCAGGCGCGCCGAAGCTGTGGCGGACGCCCATTTTCAGGCGATGATGGCCGTCACGATGGGCCCTGGAGACGTCGCATTCGGGATCAGCCTCAGCGGCAGCACCCTCGACACGGTCGACATGCTGACCAAAGCCCGGCAGCAGGGAGCCTACGTCATCGCCGTGACCAATTACGCCAAATCGCCTATAACGGCGGCGGCCGATCTCGTGCTGCTCACGGCGGGCAAGGAATCTCCGCTTGAAGGGGGCTCCATCGGAGCGAAGATCTCGCAGCTTCTGCTGATCGACATGATCTGCGAGGGACTGGCCCGGCTCGATCTCGCCCGTACACGGGAGATGAAGGAGCGGACGGCCAAGGCGGTAATCGAACGGATTTATTGACCCTGGACGGCCAAGGCGGTAATCGAACGGATTTATTGACCCTGGACGGCCAAGGCGGTAATCGAACGGATTTATTGACCCTGGACGGCTCTGTCTTCGGCATGAAGGCTTGATCACGGATGATCGGAGGTGGGCGGGATCGCGACGCTGGTAGGAATTGATATCGGAGGCACTTCCATCAAAGGAATCGCAGCGGATCATCGAGGGCGTGTTCTGGAGGAGCTGTCGGTGCCGACGGAAGCGGCCCGCGGCAGGAAGGGAATCCTCTCCTCGCTGGACAATCTGGCGGCGCTGCTGCTGGAGCGGCATCCCGAGTCCGAGGCGATCGGAATCGCCAGCGCGGGCCGCATCGATGCGGGCAGCGGGGAAGTCGCCTATGCGACGGACAACCTGCCCGGCTGGACCGGCATGCGGCTCTCGGAGTGGGCCGGACTTCGCTTCGGGCTGCCGGTAAGGGTGGATAACGATGCCAATGCGGCGCTGCTCGGCGAATGCTGGATCGGGTCCGGAAGAGGGCTGCGAGATGCGGTCATGCTGACGCTCGGCACCGGAGTCGGAGGAGCCAATCTTGCCGGCGGCAGGCTGCTGCGCGGAGCCCGCTGGGGAGGCGGAGACTGGGGCCACGTCGTGCTCGTGCCGGGCGGACGTCCATGCAACTGCGGCCGCCGCGGCTGCGCGGAGATGTACCTGTCGGGCACGGCGCTCATGCGCGATGCCTCCGCGGCTTTCGGCACGATCGGGCCCGAAGGGCTGATGGAGCGGTACCGGGCAGGAGATGCGGCCGCCCTGCGGCTGCTTCGGAATTATGCGGGGATGCTGGCCGTATTCATCGGCAATCTGGCCGCCGCCCTCGATCCCGAAGCCGTCCTGCTGGGAGGCGGCGCCGCGGATTCGCTGCGGGAGTGGCGGCCGCTGCTGGACGAGGCGCTGGCCTTGGAGGGCGCGAGGATCGAGGTGCGTCCGGCTCTGCTCGGCACGGCGGCAGGCTGCTGCGGCGCCGCAAGGATGGCGCTGGATCTGATGGGAAGAACGACGGAGGAGGAGACGGCATGAAGATGCAGGAGCTGGAAGCCGATGTGCTGATCATCGGCGGAGGTCTTGGAGGGACGGCCGCGGCGCTGGCCGCGGCGCGGGAAGGATGCCGGGTCATCCTGACGGAGGAGACCGATTGGATCGGCGGGCAACTGACTTCGCAGGCGGTGCCTCCCGACGAGCACCGATGGATCGAGAGCTGCGGCTGCACGGCTTCGTTCCGGGAGCTGAGGGAGCGGATCCGCGCGTATTACCGGGACAATTACCCGCTCACGGAAGCGGCCCGGGCCAACAAGCTGCTCAACCCCGGCAACGGCTGGGTCAGCCGCCTGGCCCATGAGCCCCGCGTCGCGCTGTCCGTATTGGAGGCGATGCTGGCTCCATACGTCAACAGCGGCAAGCTTCGGATTCTCAAGGAAACGGCCGCCGTCAGCGCAGAGACGGAGGGAGACCTGGTCTCTTCCGTAACGGTCGCCTGCCGCAGGACGGACCGCCGCACGGTGCTGCGCGCGCCTTATGTGCTGGATGCGACGGAATGCGGCGATCTGCTCCCGATGACGGGGACGGAATATGCGGTCGGCTCGGAATCCCGCAGCGAGAGCGGCGAGCCGCATGCGCCGGAGACGGGCGATCCGGAGGATGTGCAGGCGTTCACCCATGTGGCGGCATTGGAGTACATTCAGGGAGCGGATTTCACGCCGGAGAAGCCGCCGGAAATGTATTCGTACTGGAGGGATCTCGTCCCTCCGTTCTCCCCTTACCCGCTGCTGAGCTGGTTCGCGACCGATGCCAACGATACGACGAAGAAAAAGGAATTCACCCTGCTGCCCAACGACAAGGGCGTCACCTCCTTGTGGGATTACCGCCGGATTCTGGATCCCCGCCATCTTGCGGCTCCTCTCTATGACGGAGATCTGTCGCTGCTCAACTGGGCCCAGAACGATTATTATCTGGGCACGATCCTGGACGTTCCTCCGACCGTCAAGGAGGATCGGCTGTATGCGGCGAGGCAGCTGACGCTGTCCGTCGTCTACTGGCTGCAGACGGAGGCGCCGCGGCTCGACGGGGGCAAGGGCTGGCCTGGCGTGCGGCTGCGGCCGGATGTGCTGGGGACGAAGGACGGCCTCGCCAAGTCCGTCTACATCCGGGAATCCCGCCGCATCAAGGCGCTCCAGACGATTACGGAGGCCGACGTCAGCAAGGAGATGCGCGGCAGCGAGGGCATCCGAAGGTACGGGGACAGCGTCGGAGTCGGCAGCTATCATCTCGATCTTCATCATACGACCGTGACCTACCGGAGCTTCTACATCCCCAACTATCCGTACGAGATTCCGCTCGGGGCCCTCATCCCGGTGCGGATGAACAACCTGCTTCCCGCCTGCAAGAACATCGGGACGACCCAGATTTCCAACGGCTGCTACCGCCTGCACCCGACGGAGTGGAACATCGGCGAGGCTGCCGGGGCGCTCGCCGCCTATTGCCTTCGCACCGGGCTGCGGCCGCGCGAGGTGCGCGGAGAAGCGGAGCATCTGGACGGCTACCAGGAGCTGCTGGCGTCCCGCGGCGTGGAGATGCACTGGCCTGAGGATGTGGAGAAGGGGGTGGTCGAGGGAGCGTGAGGCATGCGGCTTATGCGACTTCAGCCCTCTTGAGAAGTTTCTGCTGCCGCGAGCAGGATAACGGGCTGGAGAAGGCAGCGGTCCTGCCGCTTGGACGGAAGGAATATGGAGCAGGATTACAGCTGGGCGGGTGAATGACGAGAGCTGCAGGAGATGAAACAGGAGCAATCATTAGGCGCGCAAAAAGTTCAGGCTGCGAAAAGAAATAGGGAACGAGTCCGTGAAGATTTCTCGGGCAGGCATGAAACCGGATGAAAAAGGGAAATGAAGGAAGAGCAACATGGACGATTGGGACACTGGACAATAGGGTCGCAAACCCTTCCGATCCGCCGCTGAAGGAAGCCGGGCTAGAAAACCCATGATCGAACAGGAGGAATTGTTCATGAGATCACATGGTCAAAAGCTTGCGTACAGCCTCGTTGCCGCCAGCCTGCTGCTGGGCGGAACGGCAGCCGCTTCGCCGCCCGCCGTTCCCGAATCGGGAGCCGGCCTGCAGGCGATGGCGCAAGACCAGCCGTTCGTTACCGTTCCGATTGAATCGCTCAAGCCTGCCCAGGCCATGGAGAAGCCGGTGCTGACTCCAACGGGCGGCCAGCTCATCCTCAGCGATTCTCCGGAAATGCCGACCGTACCCGGAGCCTATTATCGGGACACGGTTACAGGCTCCTTCCGCGTCTTTTACCATCATCTCAACAATACGGGAGCGCCGCTGCAGATCGGCGCCGCGGTGACCAATACGTCGGGCTACACGGTCAAGCTGTATGAGGAAGGCTCCGGAGCGGGAGTGGACTACTACCCGGACGTAGCCGGCCAGATCGCCCTGGCCGCCTTTCTCAAGGATCGCGGCTCGAAGCGTCCGGTCGCCGTGCTGAAGCCGGGGGAAACCTACTGGCGGACCGCGGAGGTGCCCGCGACGCATACGCTCAGCGGCTTCCTGCAGCTGCGCGCGGAATCCGCTTCCGGCGGCGCCGCGCCGGTGACCGTCACCACGCTGGGTTATGCGATGCGGCCGGCCGATCCGCTCGCCGAGCCGGTGCTGCCGCCCGACCGGCATATCCGCGGCACCTTCCCGCATTACGACCGTACCGGCACGCTGGTCTACAAAACCTCTGCCGGCAATTCCCTGCTTCGGGTCGATTCGTCGCCTACCGGCCAGTGGGCTGACTTCATGCCGGGAGAGTACGAGCAAGGCGTGGACGCCACGAGCGGCGCCGCCGTCCTGAACCCCGGCAACTACGGAGTCATCTACGACATGTCGGTCGAGATCGAGAACGACAGCGACGAGCGCCGCATAGTAGGCGTCTATCTGAACCCGTCCGGAGGATCGGGCCATTATACGATCGGCTGGGGCGGCAAGCTGCTGAATTCCGGCTTCCTGAACTACACGACGGCGTGGCAGCTCTCCGAGTTCAATGTCGGGCGCAAAGGGAAGACGGTTCCGTCCCGGCTCAGCCTGACCGGCGGCTCGGCGGGCCCGCAGACGCTTTACTTCACCAACCGTCCGGTCAAATAAACAAGAAGTCCCCCTCGTCAAGCAGGCGAGGGGGATTTCTTCGTTATTCTTCCTCTTCGGTCGACGACATGGAGCCGGCGCCGGCTGGTCGCGGGATGGAAAGCACCCGCGCAGTGAAGGCGATGACGAGACGCTGGCCGGGCGCTATCGTGCCGAGCGGGATGCCGGTCTTCAGGTTGCCGCCGGCACCGAGCGGCCGCCTACCGTTGCGCTGTCAGGCACGAGAGCGAGCGAAGGGGAAAGGTCGTCTGTCAGGATGGCTTTCACCGCGGTGAAGCCGCTGTTGTTCTCGTTGACTCCTCTAGGTTCATTTCTTTTTTAAACCCTCCTGCCCATCGACGAGGCCAAAAAAACCTTCAATTCGATCGGAATCTTCCGTATAATGCTTACGGACGAAGTGCATCGGAACCCGGCTTTTCTGAGACTGGAAAGTCGCCAAAATCATTTTGCAGGAGGTCTAGGAAAGAATTGAAAGCAGCAAACTGGAAAAACGAATGGTTCACGGATCCCAAATCGAATCTGCTGTCGGGCATCACCGTCGCTCTGGCACTGATTCCGGAGGCGATCGCATTCTCGATCATTGCCGGCGTACATCCGATGATCGGATTGTACACCTCCTTCATCATCGCCGTCGTCATCTCCTTCTTCGGCGGGAGACCCGCGATGATCTCGGCCGCGACCGGCGCGATGGCGCTTCTCATGGTCAACCTGGTCCGCGACCATGGACTGGAGTATCTGTTCGCAGCCACCGTCCTCTGCGGCATCATCCAGATGGCGATCGGCTATATGCGGCTGGGCCACTTGATCCGCTTCGTGCCGCACTCGGTCATGAACGGCTTCGTCAACGCGCTCGCGATTCTGATCTTCACCGCGCAGCTCGTTCATTTCCGGGGGCAGGGCTGGCTCATGTATGCGCTGCTCACCCTCACGCTCGCCATCATTTACGGCCTGCCGAGGCTGACCAAGGCGTTCCCGTCCGCGCTCGCGGCGATCATCATCGTCTCGGCGATCACGATGGGCTTCAAGCTGGACGTCCTCACCGTCGGCGACATCGGCAACATCACGAGCGCGCTGCCGAGCTTCCATCTGCCGAACTTCGTTCCGAATGTGGACAACCTGATGATTATCCTGCCATATTCGGTCTCGCTTGCTCTGGTCGGATTGCTGGAGTCGCTCCTGACTTCGAATATCGTCGATGACATGACCGACACGACGAGCAGCAAGAACCGTGAGGTCAAAGGCCAGGGCATCGCCAATATCGTGACCGGATTCTTCGGAGGGATGGCAGGCTGCGCGATGATCGGCCAATCGGTCATCAACGTCAAATCAGGCGGACGGACGCGCCTGTCCACGTTCACGGCGGGCATCTTCCTGCTCGTTCTGATCATGGTCCTAAGCAGCGTCGTCAAGGAGATTCCGATGGCCGCGCTCGTCGGAGTCATGTTCATGGTATCCTTCGGAACGTTCAACTGGCGTTCCCTGACGGAGCTGAAGCGGATTCCGATCGGCGACAGCATCGTCATGGTCGTGACGGTAATCATCGTCGTGATGACGCATAACCTGTCCTACGGCGTCATGGCCGGTGTCGTCATCAGCGCCTTGATTTTCGCCCGCCGCATCTCCGCGATGAAGGTGGAAGGAAGGATGGAAGGCGGCCGCAAGCGCTATTTCGTCACGGGCCAGCTATTCTTCGCCACGACGACGGCGTTCGGACAGCAGTTCGATTATGGTGATGATCCGGACGAGGTCGTGATCGACTTCGGACAATCCCATGTATGGGATCATTCCGCCGTCAACGCAATCGCCAAGCTCGCGGACAAATACGCCGCCGCCGGCAAGCGCGTCGTGCTTGAAGGCCTCAACGAGCAGAGCCGCACCCTCGTCGACCGTATCGGTCTGGGCAGCGGAGCCCACTGAGAGAATGAAAAGGACTGAACCCAGCCGTTCGAGCTGCCGATGCTCAGTCCTTTTTCTTTTTTTGCAGCAGCGGAGAGCGAGCAGCCGAAAAATTCGTCCAGCTCGGCCCGTTCTTCGTTCATCCGGTTTCGATTCAAAGCCGGCTTCGCGGGTCTCATCCGCGATGCCGGCTTTTTCCATTCGCCTGTAACCAAGAGTTCGTCCCGCTCGTCTTAAGGAGCGGAGGTGTAAACCCACATGAAAAGAAAATCGAAAACGTTCGCGCTGTCCAGCGCGGTTCTGATGCTGATGCTCGCAGGCTGCGGCGCAGGCAATGCTCCGGAAGGCGCGGCTGGCGGCGAAGCAAGTCCTTCGCCGGAGGCAAGCCCCGTCGTATCGGCTTCGGCGGCTCCGACTCCAGCCCCGAGCGCCGAGCCTTCGATCGCGCCGACTGCCGCTCCGGTTCCAGAACAGGCGGAACATCGAAAGTACGGCATCTATAACGGAGCGGCCGATCCGCATACGGTCGAGATCGAATCGGATGGGAAGCCCCAGGCTTATCAGCTCGCGGAAGGCGCCAGTACGGAAGGCATTGTCGAAGGAGGCGAAGTTTTCTTCATCTATAAGGAGCAGCCGGTAGAAGGAGATGCTACCGTGAAGCAGCTGATTCTCACCAAGCTGGTCAAGGCGAAAACCTTCAAGCTGAGCGTGCAGACGGCTCCAATGGAGAAGCCGGCCGCCCTCATGCAGGGCAAGGGATTCGGATTGTATGTTTTCAGCGCGCTTGATTTCGATCGCGAAAAAGGCATCCTCTCGTTCGGCGATCCGGCACAGGGATACAACCTGCAAGCTTCCATCACGCCCTATGCTTCCGATTACAAGACGGACGATCTGAAGGAAGAAGCGCGGAAGGAGTTCGCCGGCACCGGGCTCGCCGAAGTTCCGAAGGAGAAGCGTCCTGAACCTTTCCGCGATGCGGCGGTCTTCCTGGAGGGGAGCAATGAATCGCTTCTTGTGCAATATATAGCCAAGAAATACGGCGGCCAATGGTTCGTTTTCAAAGTAAACACGAACCAGACCGAGGACGGCGGTATTTTCTCCGACTATGTCTACACGAGCTTGAATTCGCTTGAGCGCTCTCCGAAACCCGATTGATGCTTGCTGAAACGGAAGTTATGCACAGATTTGTGCACACTATGAACAGGTTTAAAAGCCTGTAATATGAAGAAATTGAAAAAGTTGCTCACTTATCCACAAATCAAGTTATGCACAAGAGGATACATGTTTCGATGTGCGTTCATGAATTGTTGCGCAGTATCCCCTGGAACTTTCGGAACGCATAATTTTCCCGCTTCCTGCACATACCAACCCGGTATGCGAACTTAAACAGGCAGGAGGCGGACGATGAATGAAAGCCCGAATCAAAGCGGCGGGAGCGGCCGGCTGCATGCTGGCAATGCTTGTTCTTTCCGCTCAGGCAGCGGGAGCCGCTGCCCCTGAGCAGCTGTCCAATCGGAATGCCGCCGTCCCTGAGCACAATCAGGAAGCGGCGGCAGGATGGAGCAAGCCCTACCATTTCGGCTTCAAAAAAAGCAAAAACGGCCAGCTGCCCTCGATAGCCGAGGAGGGCTTCATGCCGATGCTTGAGAAGCATAAGGCCATTTTTCTCGGCAATACGGCCGAGAAGGAGCTGTATCTGACCTTCGACAACGGGTATGAGAAGGACAAGCTTACGGCGCAGATCTTGGACGTATTGAAGGAGAAGAAGGTTCCGGCCATTTTTTTCATTACGGGCCATTATGTCAAGACGGAGCCTGATCTCGTCAAGAGGATGGCATCCGAGGGCCATCTGATCGGCAACCATTCCTGGAGCCATCCCGATATGAGCACGCTGCATCCGGATGCGGTCAAGCGGGAGCTGGATGGTGTCAAAAAAGCGGTAGCCGACCTGACAGGCTTCCGGGAAATGAATTATCTGCGTCCTCCTAGAGGCATTTTCAGCGACCGCATGCTGGAGGTGAGCAAGGAGGACGGCTACACCAATGTGTTCTGGTCGGTCGCCTACAAGGATTGGGATACCTCCGCGCAAAAAGGAGCGGAATATGCCTACAGCAACGTAATGGGCCAGCTTCATCCCGGTGCCGTCCTGCTGCTTCACGCGGTATCCAGGGACAATGCCCAAGCTCTCGGACGCATCATCGATTCGGCGCGAAGCCAAGGCTATACGTTCAAAAGCCTGGATCAGCTCACGCAGCGGACTTATCGCTGAAGCCGGAAGCGTCCTTCCGCTGAAGAGGCTTGAGGGCAAGGTTAAGGGCAAGGTTAAGGGCAAGGTTATCGGCAAGCCATAACCTTCCGGGACAAGCGCAAAGATGGGTCAACCCGTTTTTTCGGGTTGGCCCTTTTCCGTTTTTCAGGCATCGGGAAGGCACATTCGTTCAGGTTCTTGGCAGCTCTTCGTTGTTCGATTGTTGCCGGCAGCTCTGCGTTAGATTGTCCGGCAGCTGCGTTGATATGGATTGTTGCTGCCGGTTAGGCAAATGCTGAGGCTCCTTATAGACGTAGATGGATCTGTTGATGGTCAATAGCTGAAACCGGTGGAGATCAATTCATTTATCAAGCGATGGGAATCTGCGCATCTACTCAAGCGATGGGAATCTGCGCATCTACGCCCGGGGATGGTGGGATTGATTTGCAGTGAAATCCATTTGTCGAATTAGGATACCATATGGTATCCTAAAAATGAAATGAAACTCATACGCAAAGAGGAGCTGTATCTCATGACCGACAACAACATGCAGCCGGGCCGGTCGCTGCCCGATATCCGCCAGACCCAGATCATCAATGCCCCCATCGCTCTCGTATGGGAGAAGGCGGCTACTTCCGAGGGCATCGCCTCATGGTTCATGCCCAATACGTTCACACCGGAGGATGGAGCGGAGTTCATTTTGCATGCGGGTCCCTTCGGAGATTCCAAATGCAAAGTAACCGAGCTGTCGCCTCCTCACCGGTTGAGCTTCGCCTGGGGAGAACAATGGTCCATCACGTTCGAGCTGCGCGAGCTGGAGCCGGATGTGACGGAATTCACCTTGATCCACTCCGGCTGGCTGGAGGAAGGAAGGACGGAATTCGGACAGCCTCACAACCAGGTGCGGGGCAACATGAACGGCGGCTGGGACAAAATGGTTCAGAAGCTCGCCGGCATGTTCGTCTCCTGACGCATGGAGGCGAAGGAACAGCGGCATGACGTGTTTCAGGCGATAGCGGATCCGACTCGCCGGGAGCTGCTGCAGCTGCTTCGTACGGGGGAGGAGCTTCCGCTTAAAGGCATCACTCCTCATTTTTCCATGACAAGGGCTGCCGTATCCAAGCATCTGCATATTTTATCCGATGCAGGACTTCTCCATGAACGGCGTGTCGGGCGCGAGACCCGGTACCGGATGAATCCCGATCCCCTGCTGGAGCTTCGGCGCTGGCTCGCCTTCTTCGAACGTTATTGGGACAACAAGCTGGGCATGCTGAAGATGATTGCGGAGACGGAGCATGATGCAGCTGGCGAGAAATCGGATCGGCCGGCCGCACAGGACGGGTAATAGGACAGACCGTTCGTTTGATCGATGAAACCCGGCTATGCTATAATAATGTAACTTACTTAGTTACAGTTAGTTGAGACGGATTTGAAACAACGGGAGGAAGGCAGCATGAAGGTAGAGATTTGGTCCGACTATGCATGTCCGTTTTGTTATATCGGCAAGAAGAGGTTTGAGTTGGCTCTGCAATCGTTCCCGCATCGGGACAAGGTCGAGATCGTTTACCGCAGCTTCGAGCTGGACCCGAATGCCAAGCACGTACCGGGTACCAGTGTTCATGAACTGCTGTCGCGCAAATACGGATTCCCATTGGAACAAGCGAAGGCCAGCAATGCGAACGTCGGCAGCCAGGCCGCCGAGCTCGGCTTGACCTTTGATTTCGACGCGATGAAGACGGGCAATACGTTCGATGCCCACCGGCTGATGCACTGGGCATCACAGCAGGGCAAGGGCAACGCCCTTTCCGAAGGGCTGTTCCGTGCTTACTTCGAACAAGGACGGCTTCTCGAAGACCGCCAGACGCTGACGGAGCTTGCGGCTGAAGCAGGGCTGGATGCGGCGGGAGCGGCAGAGGTTCTTGCTTCGGATCGATTTGAGGCCGAGACGAGGAGAGACGAGCAGGAAGGCTCCGAGCTGGGCATCCAGGGAGTTCCTTTCTACGTCCTGGATCGCAAATACGGCGTTTCCGGCGCTCAGCCTCCATCCGTATTCCTCCAGGCGCTGGAGCAGGCTTGGTCGGAGCGCGCAGCCGCTGCCGCTGATTCCGTACAAGCCGGAGCTGCCGCAGGCGAGGATTGCGCGGATGGAGTCTGCGCCGTTCCTGCAGCAACGGGCGATGGGGACGCCTGCGACGACGGGAGCTGCGTTGTCCCGGACCCAAGCGGCAAATAATAAAGGCTGAAGAGGCAAGCTGCGATAGCAGCTTGCCTCTTCTTTGTTGCGGATATGCAGGCAGCTGGCGTGTTTGGAGCGGGCATGAGACGCATATGAAATCATATTTAAACCCGCTGACACTGCATACCAGACTCCAGACTCCAGACAGCAGACAGCAGACACCAGACAGCAGACACCAGACACCAGACACCAGACACCAGACACCAGACACCGGCAGATACAAACCACACGAGATACCCGTACCAGACATTTGGCATCCAGCATCAGGCACTAAACACTAGACGCCAGACCATATCATAAGCTTATTCGGGTAAAGGCTGCTCGATCGGACATCAGATCCGTTATTTGGACGAAATTGGCGAAAAAAGGGATTTATCGGACATCAGATCCGTTATTTGTCCCATTTTCCGTCATTTTGAGCCTGTAACGGCAGAATAACGGATCGTATGTCCGATAATCAGCCGAATCGCGGCTAAAGGAGCAAATAACGGATCCTATGTCCGAAAGAATGAGCGATGGGTCTCATTCGCAAGAAAGCTCTTTGAAAAAAGTCGTGCTTGCTTCACCTCGCGCCCCTACGCCCAAATGAATAGCCAAACAGCATATGGCCGTGGCCGCGAGTCGTATGTTCGTCGGATTCAACCAAGCGCGTGGGTCAGCGAGATCATCGTCAGAAGCCCGGCGATGAACGAGAGTGTGGCGGTTCTTGCATGTCCATCCCCGTGGCTCTCCGGAATAAGCTCCTTGTACACGACGAAAAGCATGGCTCCGGCCGCGAAGGCGAGGCCGTAAGGGACGACCGGCTCCATGGCTGCGGCAAAGCTGCCTCCAAGGAGAGCCGCAATGAACTCCAGAAGCCCGGTTCCGACGGCCATGAGGACGGCGTAAGCGCGTTTTGTACCCTGAGTAATCAGGAACAGTGCCGTCAGGAAGCCTTCCGGAATATTCTGCAAGCCGATGCTGACGGCTACAATCGGTCCGAGCTGGATTTCACCGCTGCTGTAGCTGACGCCGACAGATAAGCCCTCCGGCAGATTGTGCAGCGCCATGGCGGTGAGGAAGAGCGATGAATTCCGGTCCAGGCCGAACCATCCGCCGCTCTGCGAGTGCAGCGGCTGCGGAAGCTCGCCGTGGACGGTGTCGGTATGCGGAATGAGCAGTTCCAGCAGCATAAGCACGAATGTGCCGAGCAGGATGCCGATCGTAAGCACGCCTAGATTGGACAGCTTGAGAGCGCTTGGGATGAGGCCATAGGTCGATGCGGATACCATGATGCCGGCAGTGAAAGTGAGCAGTACGTCTTTGCCGCGATGGGTCATGGAGCTGATGAAGAGGGCGGGCAGCGCGCCGACCGCAGTGCACATGGCCGTGGCCAGCGACCCCAGCAGGATCGGATTCATAGCCATTCTCCTTGCTCCGGCGCAAAGCCGGGAAAGTTCATTCAATTCCGGTGGAAAGGTCCACCATTGAAACTATTGTTGCCCCCGTAAGGGGAGTAGTCAACTATTATGGAGGCAGCGGCAGCCGATTCCTTCCATCCCGTCGATCTCGATGACCTGCCTGTCGGCTCCAACGTCCATCCCGTCCGTCACGATGATCAGCCTGGCCAGCTCCGACTTTCATCGTTCCGCCTTGATTCTCTACCGCCCGGCCTCGACATTCCGTTCCGACCATGCTCAGCTTCCCTTCCGTACGCCTCTTCTCCCCATCCCTTGAGTTCATTACCATGAACGGTTCGAATCTGCGAACACTTCCGTCAACCTGCCGCGAGGCTTCGCCATAAAGTATGCCGCTCACGGGCGGAACATGTTTGTCCTGCTTGCCTGGACTTTTTCCCTTCGGCGCCAGGCGGGACTTTATTTCCTTGCCGCTTGCCGATACAATGGGCATACTGAATAGGATCATCCTGCCAGCTGCAACTTATGCAGCTAGAGCCGGCCAAAGGGGCATCGATTATGATATCCGACCTGCTTGACTATATGACGGAAGAAAATCTGCACCGGCTGCTCGGAGAATACCGTTCCTACGGACCGCTCCCAGGCATCCTTCTGACCTTCCTGAAATCGTTCGTTCCGCCGCTTCCGACGATTCTGATCGTCGGCGTCAACGCCGCCGTATACGGCCTGTGGCCCGGCTTTTTATACTCGTGGATCGGCCTGGTGGCCGGCTGCATGGCTACATTCCTGCTGGTGCGCACCGCGGCCGGCCACCGCATCGCCCGCCGCTGGGCTGCGAAGCCCAAGGTGAAGGCCAGCATGGACTGGATTCGCCGCAACGGCTTCAGCTACGTGTTCGTACTGAGCCTGTTTCCGGTCGGTCCGTTCGTGCTCGTGAACATGGCCGCTGCCGTATCCCGCATGAGCGTGCTTCGTTTTCTGGCCGCCGTCGCCGCCGGCAAAGCGGTCATGGCGTTCGCCGTTTCCTTTGTCGGCCATGACATCGCCCGCTTTTACCGGGAACCGCTCCAGCTCGTCTACGTGGTCCTGTTCATCGTGCTCTCCTGGTATGTATGCAAAAGAATCGAAGCCCGCTTCATGCGCAAAGAGGCGGCTACGGACGGAGCTCAAGCCGCAGGCGGAAATTAGTTCACGTACTCCAAGCACCCTGACAATCAGTTGTCAGGGTGCTTCTGTTAGTCTGGTTGCAGAAGCGAAGGAGATTCCGCCGATGAATCGGCCAGGCATGAAGTCTTTGCGGTAAGCATCTTTGTCCAGACTGTTTCAGTCAGACTGAAATCAGTCTCCGGACTGATTTTCGCATCAAGGCTCCTCTATATAATAGGGGAAGCGTCCGGCCCTCGAGGCCGGCAACAGACAGGGGAAGGGCAGGGGATTTATCATGGCGCAAGCCTCACGCAGCACGGGCCTCATCGTGGCCGGATTGCTGCTCGGCATTCTGATGGCTTCCATGGACCAGACGATCGTATCGACGGCTATGGGGACCATCGTCAGCGAGCTTGGAGGACTGGACAAATTCGTCTGGGTCACTTCGGCGTATATGGTAGCGGAAATGGCGGGCATGCCGATCTTCGGCAAGCTGTCCGATATGTACGGCCGCAAGAGATTCTATATCTTCGGCATCATCGTGTTCATGGCGGGCTCGGCGCTTTGCGGCACCGCGACTTCCATCGAGCAGCTGGCCATTTACCGGGCCATTCAGGGCATCGGGGGCGGGGCGCTCGTACCGATCGCCTTCACGATCATGTTCGATGCCGTGCCGGCAAGCGCGAGGGGCAAGCTGGGCGGTCTGTTCGGCGCCGTATTCGGCCTCTCCAGCATCTTCGGACCGCTGCTCGGAGCATACATCACGGACCATATCCATTGGGAATGGGTTTTCTACATCAATCTTCCGCTTGGCTTGATCGCGCTTGCCTTCATCGCAATCTTCTACAAGGAATCGCCTAAGCATGCCAAGCAAGTCATCGACTGGGGAGGCGCGGCAACGCTGGTCGGAGCGGTCGTCTGCCTGATGTTCGCCTTGGAGTTCGGCGGGAAAACCTACGCTTGGGATTCCATTCAAATATCCGGTCTGTTCGCCGGATTTGCCGTACTCACGATTCTGTTCGTCGTGTTCGAGCTGCGGGCCAAGGAGCCGATCATTACGTTCGGCATGTTCCGCAACCGTGAATTCCTCTCCAGCAATCTGATCGGCATCTTCAGTGGCGCCGCCTTCGTGACGGCATCCGTCTACATTCCGATCTTCGTGCAGGGCGTGCTGGGCGGAAGAGCGACCAACTCCGGCCTCGTGCTTCTGCCGATGATGGTCGGTTCGGTCGTGACGGCAACGATGGGCGGCTTCCTCATGACCAAGCTGAAGTACCGGACCCTCATGATGCCGACTCTTGCCATCCTCGTGCTCGGCCTCGTGCTGCTCGCGACGATCGGCGAGGGAACGAACATCTGGACGCTGAGGCTGTTCATGATTCTGGTCGGCCTGGGCATCGGCGCTTCGTTCTCGGTACTCAGCAATGCAGCCATCTTCTCCGTGCCTGTCTCGGACCGGGGGACTGCCAGCGCGACGCTGAACTTCCTGCGTTCGCTCGGCATGGCGCTCGGCATTACGGTGTTCGGCATCGTCCAGAGCCATCTGTTCAGCGGCCGCATGAAAGATCTGCTGGGCGGAGCGGCACCCGCCCGGGGAGCGCCTCCCGGCGCCGATGCCGCTGGAGCGGGCGGCACGGCGGGCGGAGCTGTCGCAGGGGCAGCCGGAGGAACCGGCCTGCCGGAGGGTCTGAGCTTCAAGGATCCGCGCCAGCTGCTGGATCCCGAAGCCCGCAAGCATATTCCGCAGGAGGTTCTCGACTCCATCACCTCGGCGCTCAGCTCCTCCATCGTGCATACCTTCGCTTGGGCGATCCTGCCCGCGGCCATCGCTCTTGTGTTCTCCTTCTTCATGGGCAGCGGCAGAATGGATCCGCAGGAGGTCGCCCGCCAGGAACAGGAGCATGCGGCTGCGATGCATTGATCCGGCAAGCTGAACGCTGAACGCTGAACGCTGAACGCGGAGCCTCATCAGAGCACACCGATTCATTCGGGCCGCAGGCCGCTTCCCATCCTGATTTTCAGGATGCGGAGCGGCCTTTTTTGTGCTACACTGGCGTAATGTCTTTTGGGCTCCAGGAAAAGCAAGTTTCGATTTCGAGGAATGCAAGTTTCGATTCCGAGGAATGCAAGTTTCGATTTCAGGAAAAGCAAGTTTGAATTCCGGGGCAGCAAGTTTGAATGTCAGAGAAAGCAACCTTGGCCCTACTCTAGTTCGAATAAATGGAAACCTGGAAAGAAAGAGGTACGCCCTATGCGTGGAACAGCTCCGATCAAAGCATTTAATTTTCTCTATTTCGCCCTGCTGGCCATGTTCTTATCGTTCATGCCGGTCTATCTGAGCGATCAAGGACTGAGTCCGGCCCGCATCGGCCTCATCACGGGAACGGGCGGCTTCATCACGATCATCGCCCAGCCGCTCTGGGGCATGATCAGCGACCGGATGCGCACCGTGCAGAAGGTGCTGCTCCTGCTCGTGGCCTGCTCGTCCGCCATCGGCTACTTCCTGTACGACTCCTCGAGCTTCGGCATGCTGCTGCTGTTCGCCATGCTCATGTACTTCTTCCTGATGCCGGTCGATCCGCTCATCGAGAGCCTGAACTTCCGGACCGCGGAGCGGCTGGGGACGAGCTACGGCTCCATCCGCACCTACGGAGCGCTCGGTTATGCCGTCATGTCGCTGGCGGTCGGCTACGTCATGTCTTACCTCGGAGCAGGCAGCTTGTCCTGGCTGTTCGCGGGCGCAGGCATCGTCAGCCTGCTGGTGGCGCTTATGCTGCCCGATGCCGAAGTGTCGGGCAAGCCCGTCACGGTCGCCAGCCTGCGGGTATTCCTCTCCAATCGGAGGACGCAGCTGTTCCTGCTGCTCATCTTCATCAGCGCCGTGCCGCAGCGGATCAACGATACCTTCCTCGGCGTCTACATCAGGGAGCTTGGCGGCAAGTCCGAGCTGGTCGGCCAAGCCTGGTTCCTGGCCGCCGGCAGTGAGATTGCTGTCTTCGCGCTGAGCTTCTGGTGGCTCCGCCGCGGCAAGGAGATGCTGCTCATCTCTATCGCCGGCTTCTTTTACTTCATCCGCTTCTTCCTGTCCGCGTGGATCACGGAGCCTTACGGCCTCGTTGCGATCCAGCTGCTTCAGATCGTCACGTTCCCGGTCTTCTATTCGGCTGCGATCCAGTACCTGTACCGGATCGTTCCGGAGGAATGGCGCGCGACGGGGCAGACGGTGCTCGCTCTGCTCTTCTTCGGCGTGTCGGGCATCGTCGCTTCTTACGGAGGAGGGTGGCTGTATGACCGCCTTGGCGGCCATGTGCTATACCTGACGATATCGGGCTTGTCCCTTGCCGGCCTGCTGTTCGGAATCGGGCTGTACCGAGCTTCTTCGCGGGAGGATGCAGCTCAAGCCCGGTCGTAATAGTGCTTGAACGTGTCCTCCATCACATGCCAGACGCGGAGCTTGCGCATGTCCGACCTGCGCAGGGCGTCACTCAGCTCGACCTCGGAGGAGCAGTCGCTGTCGGAGACGGCGCTGACGAGGTCGAAGATCGTTTCCTTTTTCGTTATCGAGTGCCGGTAGATGAAATAAATTTGCACGACCTCCTGGGTCAGGAGATGGCGGTATTTTTGTCCGATGGCATACATGGTAGCTTCGCCTCGCTTCTGTTCATGGATGGGCAGCTGTAGAGTCCAAGTATGGTTCCGCATAAGAAATTTACCCTTGATCTCAGCATATGAAAGCTCGTACGCAACGGATTGGGCGGCTTTCCTCGGAGGCTCGAAGCTAAAGATGATCGGAATGGTCGGTTTTTCGCTGCGCAGGTATGGTGACACCCGGAGATTTACGGTATAATCGGGGACGAGCTTATGAATTCATTGACGAAGGAGTACGATGATGGAAAAAGTACTTGTTTTTGGCCATAAGAACCCCGATACGGATACGATTTGCTCCGCGATCGCCTACGCGGACCTGAAAAACCAGCTCGGCTGGAACGCCGAGGCGATCCGCCTCGGAACGGTGAGCGGAGAAACCCAATACGCTCTCGACCAGTTCGGCGTCGGCGCTCCGCGCCTCGTCGAGGCTGTCGCCGCCGAGGCGAAGCAGGTTATTCTCGTCGACCATAACGAGCGCCAGCAGAGCGCATCCGATATCGACGAGGTGACGGTCATCGAGGTCATCGACCATCACCGCATCGCGAACTTCGAGACGAAGGCGCCGCTGTACTACCGCGCCGAGCCGGTCGGATGCACGGCTACGATCCTGCTGAAGATCTTCAAGGAGAACGGCCTGTCGCCGCGCAAGGAAATCGCCGGCCTGATGCTGTCCGCCATCATCTCCGACTCCCTGCTGTTCAAGTCCCCGACCTGCACGGAGCAGGACGTCGCAGCGGCGCGCGAGCTCGCTGGGATCGCCGGCGTCGACGCCGACAGCTACGGCCTGAGCATGCTCAAGGCCGGCGCTGATCTCAGCGACAAGACAGTCGCCGACCTGATCAGCCTCGACTCCAAGGAATTCTCCATGGGCGCAGCCAAGGTCGAGATCGCTCAAGTCAACGCCGTTGACCTGAACGATGTGCTCTCCCGCCAGGCGGAAGTCGAAGCGGCGCTGAACGCGATCATCGCTTCCAAAGGATTGGATCTGTTCGTGTTCGTCACGACGGACATCATCAACAACGACTCCGTCGCGATCGCTCTCGGCAAGCACACGGCTGCCTTCGAGGAAGCGTTCGGCGTGAAGCTGGACGACAACAAGGCGACGCTGAAGGGCATCGTGTCCCGCAAATCGCAGGTTGTTCCGGTTCTGACGGAAATTCTGGCGAAGAAGTAAGCGTACGAAAAGCCTCTTTCCCTTATAAGGGAAGGAGGCTTTTTTAATCCTGCTTGGCAAGGAGCTTTCGATCTGCGATGACTCGGTCCTGGCGGAATTCATGACTGGAGCCGTTTCTAATCTGACCTGCGTCTTCATCCTGTATTGACCTGGGATGATGGAGATATGCGCGTCTCGAGACGCTGTCTTTTGCGGGAAACAAAAAAAAGCATTCCGGAAACTCTCCCGGAATGCTTTTCCTTCTTATGAGATGCTCTTAAGATTCATTCGTTTCTGGGATGCCGACCTCGCTCTTGAACCGGTTCAAGTCCGCCTCGCGGCATTCCAGCTTGAGCCGTGTTCCGCCTTCCTCGTATTCGGTTTCGAGAATATGGGCGTTTTCGTTGAAGAAGGCGACCCAGCTGCCCTTGTCGTAAGGCACGACAATCTCGGTCTCGACATAGTCGGTGAAAATGCTCTTGCGGATCGAGTCGACCAGCTCGTCGACGCCTTCGCGGCGATATGCGGACAGATAGACGCGGCTGTCCTCCACGCGCGGATAAGAGACATCCGCCAGATCCGACTTGTTGTAGGCATACAGCATCGGAATATGATCGGCGCGAAGCTCCTTCAGCGTCTCTTCGGTCACCCGGATCTGCTGAGCGTACTCGGGATTGGACGTATCGACGACATGCACGAGCAGGTCGGCTTCGGATACTTCCTCCAGCGTGGAGCGGAATGCCTTGATGAGATGATGGGGAAGCCCGCTGACGAATCCGACCGTATCGGTCAGCAGGAACGACTTGCGGTCCGGCAGCTCGATGCTGCGCACGGACGTCTCCAGCGTGGCGAAAAGCATATCCTTCGCGAGCACGCCTTTGCCCGAATCCGGATGGAAGGTGTCGACCATGGCGTTGAGCAGCGTCGATTTGCCTGCGTTCGTGTAGCCGACGAGGCAGACGACGGGAATTTCGTTCTTCTTGCGGCGCTGCCGCTGGATCTGGCGCTGGGCGACAAGCTTCTCCAGCTCGCTCTCAAGCCCATGGATGCGCTCCTCGATCCGTCTGCGGTCCAGCTCGAGCTTGGTCTCTCCGGCACCGCGGTTGGCGAGGCCCGATCCGCCCCCGCCGCCCTGGCGGCCCAGCGATTCCCGCAGGCCGACCAGACGGGGCAGCATGTAGCTGAGCCGGGCGACTTCGACCTGCAGCTGCGCTTCTCTCGTCTGAGCCCGCTCGGCAAAGATGTCGAGAATGAGAATCGTGCGGTCGATGACCTTGGTCTTGAGCTCCGCTTCCAGGTTGCGGATCTGGGAAGGGGACAGCTCGTTGTTGCAGATGACGGTCGGCTGGTCGAACTGCTCCACCAGCGCGGCGAGCTCCTCGATTTTGCCGGAGCCGAGATAATGGGTTTTGTGGATCCGCTCCGCCTTCTGCGTCAGCTCCGTGACGGTCTCGACGTTGCAGGCTTCCGCCAGATTGCGCAGCTCCTCCATGGAGTAGGCGAATTGATGGTTGTTCTGCTCGTGGACGCCCACGAGGATGGATTGTTCTTTTGGCGCTATGGTCATAAGGTTGATCTTCCTTTCGATGTGCGAGTGGCATTGCAGCCGCCTGGTTACATATAGGATACCCTGATTCGGGAAGCAGCAAAAAGGACACGGGCATAAAAAGCCCGTGTCCTTCGTAGGTCTGCTGGATATGGCGGCGGCAGGAAGGGCGGCGACGACAATCGCTGACCCTTCCTTATCCAGGCATAGCCTCATATAGAGCCGCCACGGCGGCCTTCCCGCACCTTGGGGGCGGATAGGCCGAAATGGAGGCAGCTAGAGCTATGTACGTGGACAGACCACATCTGAGTTCCCTGCGCAAGGCAGAACATGGGCGCTATTCAATTAGCGACGCACCGTGCGAACTCGGATGCAGTTAATCACACGTAACCCTCCGTTCAAATTCAAAGTGGTTTGAGTGTACCATATGATTCCAGGGAAACGCAACCGGGGCGCATGCCTGGACAGGGGCAGTCAAGCTCCGGATGAAGGATCCGGGCAGGAGGAAGAGAGAGCGGAAGCAAGAAAAGGGAGTGGAGCGACAACCATTTGCCGGCTATTGCCGTCAGGGAATGTGGAGGTGTTATTTATGCGGAAATCAATCGTCTTATTGGCAGCTGCGGCCATGCTTGCCGGCGCAGGCGGCTGCGGGGCTGGACAAAGGGAAGGCGGGACATCGCCGCCATCCGTCAGTCCCGGAACGATCGCGGAGCTGGCTGCCCACGGGGTCGCGGTGAGCCGCTCGCTCCGCTTTGGCCAAGTCAATGCGGCTCTTTACGGCAGCTTTTCGGAAAAAGGTCAGATCAGAGCCTTCGAGAAGGCGATCCGATCCGCCACGAAAATCGAAGGCATTCTCGACGTGGCCCAGCCGGATTACGACGTCGCGGTCACGGAAGACGGCAAGCGGAAGGAGATTCACCTATGGCTCGATGCCCGGTCGAAGCGGGGCATGTATGCGTATGTATCCGACACGGGGACGGGCTACACGCTGACGGAGGCATCGACCCGCCAATTGTACGATCTGATCTGGGGGCTGAAGTACGGGCCGGATCAAGCGGCGGCCAACGGGGATCTGGTGAATGCCTTCGGCTTGGCGAGGAACCGGGATCAATGGGAGACATTTATCGCGAATGTGGAGGCTGGCGTCCAGGACGAGCTCCAGATTGTCCGCTATACGATTGAAGGCGACCCTGTCTTCGATAATCTGTCCTTTGATGGAAAGACGATCATGCACAGATACGACAATACGCATGACGCGTTCGGATCGCCTAGGAAGTCGGTTGATTTTTGCCGATCGATCGAGGGGAAGAAGAAGGATGACGGGACGGAGTACGTTCTCGCTTCCTGCGGAGAGGGCAGCGCCGAGGGCGGGAGGTTCAGCCTGTATCTGGACCATCCGTGAGGCCGACAAAAGCTGTCCATAGCAGCGGGCCGAACGAAAGCAAGACAAAAACAAGCAGCCGGGCAGGCTGCTTGTTCGTCTGTCTTCGCCGCGATGCACGAAGCTGCGAGGCGAGGACGGGATCCGTCAGGAAGCCGTGCCGTACCATTTGTAAGTCATGGCGGATTTGGCCGGAATCGTCACGTTGAAGCTCTGGCTGCCCCATTGGATCTTCACGTTGCGGGCAGAGGTCGAGGAGTTGTAGGCGACGACGACTTTGGAGCCGTCCGGGTTTTTGAACGCGACATCCTTGATCTCGCTGCCCGTGTTCGTCGAGATCCGGTACGCGCCGGGAACGACGAATTTGCTGAAGTGCCCGAGCAGGTAGTACTGCTTTTTGTACGTGACGGTATTTTCCGGCCTGCTGTTGTTGTTGTCGGAGTTCTGGATCGTAATCATGCCTTTGTTGCTGTTGTTGTCGCCGAGCAGCGAAGGACCGTCCTTCTGGTCAAGCGCCGCATTCCACAGGATGATGGACTTGGACCAGTTGCGCGTGATGTTGATGAACTCGTTCATCATCGTATCGAAGCCCTGCGACGTGCCGTTCTGCGGATCGTTCCAGTTGCCGAAGCCGCCCTCCGTGAACCAGACATCCTTGTCCGGATGGGCATTGTGCATCGAGGTCATCTGCGAGCCGTCGCCGCTGTCGTAATGGTGGAAGGCGCTGCCGGATACATAGCCGCCTTTGCCTGCATTTTTGAGGCTGGTGATGACGGTATTCGGGAAGTTCCAATCCAGATAGTTGTGGTCGAAGGCGATGATTTTCGTATTGATGCCGGCGTTTTTCAGCGTCGGTCCGAGATAGTCGCCGATGAAGCCGATCTCATCCTGGGTGTTCATGCCCATGGACGGGTAATGGGTCGGCTCATACAGCGGCTCGTTCTGCACGGTGACCGCGTAGATCGGAATTCCTTGGCCCTGATAGGCTTGAATGTATTTCTTGAAATACTCGGCGTAGGTGCCGTAGTATTCGGCCTTGAGCTTGCCGCCGTTCAGCGTCCCGGAATATTTCATCCAGGCCGGGGCGCTCCAAGGGGAAGCGAATACTTTGATGCCGGGTTTTTTGGCCTGGGCGGCCTTGATCATCGGAATGATGTACGACTGGTCGCGGCTGATGCTGAAATTGTTGAGAGCCGTATCGCCCGCCGTGTCCGCATACGTATAGGCGCTCCAGGTGAAGTCCGAGCTGCCCATCGGCTGCCGCAGGACGCTGAGCCCGATGCCTGTATTGCCGAACAGTTTCTCCATGACCTCGGCCCGCTTGTTCGCGTCGAGCTTGTAGTTCAGCAGCCAGGCGGAGGAATCGGTGAGGGATACGCCGAAGCCGTCCATCTGCTGGTAGGTCGTGCCCTCGTTCACCGTGATCGTATAATCGGCGCTGCCCGCGCTGCCGCTGAAGCTCTTGTCGCCGATCCGCGTCAGGCGGGCGCTCGGACTGAGGCCTACAGCCGGCTCGGAGTTCGGGTCGGAGGTGGAGATCCAGACTTCGACCTGTTCGCCTGCAGCCTTGGCCGGCTGGGGGGCGTAGGATCCTCCTGCGGCGACAATCGCCGCGGCCAGCACGACAGAGGCGGTTTTCTTTTTCCATGCCATCATCAATCATTCTCCTTTCGGGGATAAGAGATTCAAGGTTGCATATGCCTTCGTTGAGCCGCTAGGGAAAAAATGAAATCCAGTTTCCAGCGGGGAACTATAGAGCACCTCCCATTCTGTAATCGATTACAAAATATTGGGGACAAAACCCGGATTCCCGCTTTTTTTGGAAGCGTTTACCGGGTGAAAATATCGTAAGGGATCGTTATCCAAAAATCAAGGCCGAAAATTTCGGGTCCGCAGCCTTCACGATGGGTTCCGCTGGAAGGAGGATGAGCTCCGCACCAGCAGCTCGGAATCGACCTTGAACACGCGCCTGTCGCTGAACAGGTCTTCGTTCATAGAGTCGATCAGCTTCTCGACGATAAGGGCTCCCATCGTATATTTCGGCTGGTTGACGGTGCTGAGCGTCGGGGTGATGTACTTGCTGATGCGGTTGTTGTCGACGCCTACGACAGCGAGGTCCTCGGGTATGCGGATGCCGCGCTCCCTGCAGCTCTTGTAGATGCCGAGCGCCATCTCGTCGTTGGCGGCATAGACGGCGGTGAAGCCGCCGGAGCGCGACAGCAGCCGCTCCATCGCCTCGTAGCCGCCTGCCTCGCTGAAGTTCCCGTTCTCGATCAGCTCGGGACGGAACGGAAGGCGATGCTCCTTGAGCGCCTTCATGTATCCTTCCAGCCGCTCGTAGCTGTCGATCGATTCCGCATAACCGCTGAGGAAGGCGATATTCGTATGGCCCATCTCGACCAGGTGGGTCACGACCTCGGTGGAGAATTTGACGTTGTCGGTATAGATGCAGGGCACGCCTTCATGCTTGATGTGGCGGCCGACGATGCCGATGGCGTAGCCTCTGCCGGCAATGTCGAGGATGTCGGAATCGGGGATCGCGGGAGCGACCAGGATCGCGGCGTCCACAGTGCGGTTCATCAGGAGCGTAAGGTATTCCAGCTCCTTGGACGGCTGGTTCTCGGCATCGCAGATCAGCACCTTGTAATGCTTCACGTAAGCCATGTTCTCCATTCCCTTGATGATCTCCGTGAAATAGGACACGTTGATATCCTGCACGATGACCGCGATGGTCTTCGTCTTCTGCACGCGCAGGTTTTTGGCGACGGCGTTGGGGTAATACCCCAACTCCTTGATCGCCTGAAGCACTTTCTCTTTGGTATTGGCCGTGACGCCGGAGCTGTCGTTCAGCACCCTGGACACGGTGGCGGTAGAGACGCCGGCTCGCTGGGCGACATCGACAATCTTCACATCCATGATAGACATCAACCTTTATAGTAGGACTAGTTCCGATCGGCTGGAAGAAGCAAAGGGAACTGTAATCGTTTTCAGCATTGCTTTCATTTTAGTCGATCCAACCCGGGAGGCACAACCTAAAAAAGTTCTTGTAATCGTTTTCCGACCTTGATATACTCCGAAATGTAACCGCTGGACAGAAATGGAATGGGAAATCAAGGAAGATTGCCCTTCTTCCTGGCGGAGCCATTTTTTTTCATTCAAAATGTAATCGATAACATTACGAGCCAAGTTGAAGCAAGAGAGAATGTGAATGAGTTGAAAGACATGAAAGCAGACAGCACGATCAGCGACGTGGCCAAGGCGGCCCGCGTATCGGTCGCTACGGTGTCCCGGGTGCTCAACGAAAGCGGGGCGGTGAGCGCCAAGACGAGATTGCGCGTCGAAGAGGCGATCCGGGAGCTGAGCTTCATGCCGAACGCTTCCGCCAAAAGCCTGCGGGCGCTGCGCACGATGACGATCGGAGTGATCGTCTCGGACATTCTGGTCTCTTACTACGCGGAAATCATCAAAGGAATCGAGAATACGGCCAATTCGCTGCACTACAAAATCATCATTTGCGACGCTCAGAACCAGAAGGAGAAGGAATCCGACTACATGACGCTCGTCATGAACCGGACGGTGGACGGCATCATTCTCATCACGCCCAAGCTGACGGATGCCGAACTGGCAGCCTACGCGGAGAAAGGCTATGCGATCGGGCTGATCGGCAGATCGATCGACCATCCGCTCATTCCTTGCGTGTACACGGACAATGTAGGAGCAGCCCAGGAAGCGGTCAGCCACCTGACGATCCAAGGGCATGAGCGGCTGGCATTCCTGAGCGGATTCGCGGATGCGACCGACAGCTACGAGCGGCTGGAGGGGTATATGAAAGCGCTCCGGCTGGCGGGACTGCCGTTCGTACCGGAGCTGATCGAGAACGGCGGCTTCAGCGAGAATGGCGGCTATGATGCGTTCCACCGCCTCATGGACAAAGGCTATCCGTTTACCGCAGTGTTTGCAGCCAATGACGAGATGGCGCTGGGCATCTATCGGGCCTGCTCCGAGAGAGGCCTTTCGATCCCGGAGGACATAGCGGTCATCGGCGTCGACAACAACCGGGTCAGCAAGTACATATCGCCGACGCTCAGCACGGTGGACCAGCCCAAGTACAGCATGGGCGCTCTGCTCGCCGAGAAGCTGATCGATCAGCTTGGCGGCAACCAGTACGCGGACAAGAGAACGTTCCAGGTGAGATCCAAGCTGCTTGTCCGGCAATCATCCCTTTTCGAGGTAAAAAGAAATCGATTACAGCAACCATCATCCGACTAAGCCGGAGGTAATCCAATGAAAGGCTTTCTCCAAGAGCTTTCCCGCAACCGAATCATGTTTCTCATGATCCTGCCTGCCCTGATCTTTTTCGTCATCTTCTCGTATATCCCCATGGTCGGCGTCTACTACGCTTTCACGAACTTCGACTTCGAGGGCGGCCTGTTCGGCAGCGAGTTCGTCGGCATGCAGAACTTCAAGTTTCTCTACGATTCGGGCGTGCTGTGGAACCTGACCAAAAACACCGTCCTCTACAATCTGGCCTTCATCCTGCTGGGCAACGCGCTCCAGCTGCTCTGCGCGATCTTCCTCAGCGAGCTGCCGGGCAAATGGTTCCGCAAGCTGACGCAATCCATCATGTTCCTGCCCTTCTTCGTCTCGTTCGTTCTGGTCGGAGCCTTTGTGTTCAACCTTTTCAACTCCAGCAACGGCGTCATCAACACGGTGCTGGTCCAGCTCGGCCTGCAGCCGTATGATTTCTACCTGCACACCGCTCCGTGGAAGTACATCATCATCTTCTTCAACATCTGGAAAGGGCTCGGCTACGGCACGATCATCTATCTGGCCGCGATCATGAGCATCAGCGACGAATACCATGAAGCCGCGAAGATCGACGGAGCGAATATTTTCAAGCGGATCCGCTACATTACGCTTCCGATGCTCGTTCCGACCTTCATCCTGCTGATCCTGCTCAGTCTGGGAGGCATTTTGAAAGGGCAGTTCGATCTGTTCTACCAGATCATCGGCAGCAACGGCGTCCTTTACAACTCGACGGACATCATCGACACGTACGTCTACCGCTCGCTTGCCGTCAACTTCGATATCGGCATGGGCACGGCCGCAGGACTGTACCAGAGCTTCTTCGGACTGGTGCTGGTCGTTACGGTGAACTACATCATTCGCAAAACGCATAAAGACTACGCGTTGTTCTAGGAGGAGCCGCTCATGAAAATCCGCACGGAGAAATCGACCCATGTGTTCAACGCGATCGGATACGTCTTGATGACGCTCTTCGCCCTGCTCTGCCTGCTGCCGTTCCTGCTCATCGTGTCGGGCTCGTTCTCCTCGGAGAACGAGATCATCACCGAGGGCTTCAAGCTCGTCCCGGATCAATTCTCCGTGGATGCCTACCGCGCCGTCTTCAGCGATCCGACGCAGATTTTCAACGCCTACCGGGTATCCATCCTGCTGACGATATGCGGGACGGTGCTGGGGCTGTTCCTCACCTCGATGGCGGGATACGTCCTGTCCCGACAGGATTTCAAATACCGGGGCAATCTGGCGTTCTTCATCTACTTCACGACGCTGTTCAGCGGCGGCCTGATTCCCTGGTACATCCTCATCGTCAACCATCTGCAGCTCAAGGACAGCTACTTGGCGCTGCTGCTTCCGGGCCTGCTCAGCGCCTGGAACATCATTCTCATGAAGAACTTCATGAAGTCGATTCCGGAGTCGATCTCCGAGTCGGCCAAGATCGACGGCGCCGGCGATTTCACCATCTACCGCAAGCTGATCCTGCCGCTGTCTGCTCCAGGCCTGGCGACAATCGGATTGTTCATGGCGCTGGCCTACTGGAATGATTGGTTCACGGCCAATCTGTTCATCACGACGGAGTCGAAGTATCCGCTGCAGTTTCTGCTGTACAAGATTCTCGCCAGCGCAGCCGTGCTCAAGACGAGCATCGCGGGCAATCTGTCGCCGGACTTCAAGCCGCCGGCCGAGACGCTCAAGATGGCTGCCGCTGTCATTGTGACGGGCCCGATTATTTTCTTGTATCCGTTCGTGCAGCGCTTCTTTGTGAAGGGGCTGACCATCGGGGCGGTGAAGGGGTGATGGCTCGCCTTTTCCGCAGACGTGGCTCTCGTAATTGCGCAGGCATGCTTCGAAGCACGCTCAGGGATTCTGCTGGGATGCTCCGAAGCACGCTCAGGGATTCCGCTGGGATGCTCCGAAGCACGCTCAGGGATTCTGCTGGGATGCTCCGAAGCACGCTCAGGGATTCTGCTGGGATGCTCCGAAGCACGCTCAGGGATTCCGCAGGCGGATAGCTCTTCCAATCGCTGTTGAACCCGGATTTCTTCGATCCACTAAGCCATTCGGCTGTGGAAATCCGGCTTCAAAGGCGACCGCTGACGCTTTTCCAGAGCTATTCCGCCCGCTCCATCCCCTCGCGGATGGATTACCCCTCCGATTGCGCGAACTCGCTCCGCTCTCACGCTTGGGGAAGGGAAGGGCAACTCGCTCCGCCCTTCCGCTGAGAAGAGAAGGGAAGAGACGAGCGAACTCGCGCCGCTCGTCCGCGCTAAGGGAACAGGGGAAGAGCGAACTCGCGCCGCTCGTCCGCGCTAAGGGAGCAGGGGAAGAGCGAACTCGCGCCGCTCGTCCACGCTAAGGGAACAGGGGAAGAGCGAACTCGCTCCGCTCCCGAGTTAGGATCAGGAGGCGCGAACTCGCTCTGCTTCCGCGCCTTTAGGAAGAAACGGGCGCAGCCGACAGTCATGGGGCGGCTGAAAAGCAAGTTGGAAAGCGCTTACGACGTGGGGGTGCTCATGGAGAAGCGTCAGCGGTCGCTTCTGCAAGCCGAATGGCTCCTTTCTGCGAGTCCGGCAAGCAGACGCGATGATAAGAGAGACATGAAGGAACGAGAGCAAAAAACGAGAGCAAAGAACGAGGGCAAAGAACGAATGCAAAGAACGAGAGCAAAGAACGAGAGCAAAGAACGAGAGCAAGGAACGAGGGCAAGGAACGAGAGCAAGGAACGAGAGCAAGGAACGTGAAAGAAAACGGATCGGGGTTGCCATTTTGCATAACCTAACTAGGAGGAAGTCTATCATGAACAAAAAGAAAACAGTCGGCCTGGCGATGACCACGGTGCTGCTGGCAGGAGTGCTGACAGCCTGCAGCGGAAACGGAAACAACGGAAACAGCGGAAACAACGGCAGCGCCGAAAACACCGGAGCTGCTGCAGCCAATGGCGGCGCTGCGGCGAACAACGGTGCAGCCCCGTCAGCTGATCCGGCGAAGATCGACACGTCCAAGAAGGTGGAGCTCGTCTGGTACGTGCTCGGCGACAGCCACAAGGACAGCCCGCGGGTACAGGAAGAAATCAACAAAATGCTGGAGAAGGACATCAACGCTACGATCAAGCTGAACTTCACGACCTGGAACGACTGGCAGACGAAATACAACCTGCTGCTGACGTCCGGCGAGAAGGTGGACATGGTGTTCGCCTCCACCTGGGCCGATTACTACAAGTTCGCGGATCAAGGCGCGTTCAAGGATCTGACGGACCTGATCCCGACGTATATGCCGGAAACGTGGAAAACCGTGCCGAAGCAGGACTGGACGGAAGCGACGGTTCAAGGAAAGATCTTTGCCGTACCGAGCACATATCCGGAGTATACGCCTGACGGGCTCGTCTATCGCGAGGACTGGCGCAAGGAGCTGAACGTGCCGGAGATCAAGGATCTCGATTCGATCGAAGCGTACCTGGAAGCCGTCAAAACGCAGAAGAAGGTCACGCCGATCAACGGCAAAGCCTGGAACGAAGTATTCACGCTTTTCAAAGCCTATGAAGGCTACGAGCAGATCGGCGGAGACAGCGGCGTCATCGTCGCCAAATCCTATGATACGCCGCGCGATATTATCAACTATGCCGAGACGCCGGAGTTCGAGCAGTTCGTCAAGCGCATGAAGACATGGTCGGAAAAAGGCTTCTGGACCTCGGATACGCTGTCCTCGCAGAAGGAAGCCGGCGATGCCCTCAAGGCAGGCACGGGCGGAGCTTACTGGCGCAACGCTCCCGGCGCCGGCGGATTCATCGTCGATGCCGAGAAGGCGAACAAAGGCGCGGCCGAGTACGGGTACTTCCCGTTCACGCGCTTCCATAACTACGCGATGCCGACGCTGTCGGTCAACAACGCGATGGCGATTCCAAAAAGCTCGAAAAATCCGGAGCGCTCGCTGATGGCGCTGGAAAAAATCCGGACGGACGAGAAGTATTTCGACCTGCTCACCTACGGCATCAAGGACTTGGACTACAATCTCAGCGAAGACGGCAAGCTGGTCATTACGCCTCCAAAGGGCAAGGAAAACGACAAAACCTTCAAGAACTACGGCATTACAAGCTGGGGCTGGCGTGTGGAAAGCCTGATCAAAGAAGAGCAAGCCGGGGGATGGAAGCAATTCCCGACGCTGCTCGAGGAATTCAAGGCCGAAAGCAAGCCGAATATCTTCTCTCCGATCATCATGGACTACAAGCCGGTGAAATCGCAGCAGGCCGCGGTCAACCAGGTCATTCAGCAGTACGGCATGCCGCTCATGATGGGTCTGGTGCCGAATGTGGACAAAGCGCTGGAAACGTACCGCAAGCAGCTGAAGGCGGCCGGTGTCGATCAAGTGATGGATTACGTGAAGGAACAAGCCAACAAGTACTATGACGAGAAGGGCATTCAGTAAGGAGTTTCTGCAATTGCAATCGATATAAAGTTATTGCCTGCCGTCCCTTGGAGATGAACTCCTTGGGACCTTTTTTCTGTTCGATGTCGCGGCAGATTGTAACTCCAGATTTATCTGCAAGCTTCGGTACTCAGGATGGACGTATGGGACGTGCAGGCGGCCTAGGTTCGAACTCAATCTCTTGTCGATTGCAACCTTTGCTTACGGTATTCCTGCGGAACTATTCCCTTCTCCTTACGAAAAACAAATGAAAAATAACTTGCACTTTGAAAACCGCAGGATATAGCTATCTCACTTATCGTTCTATCTGTCTCTTGCAACATTTCACAGCTTTTTTGGAGGCGATATCGGGTCAGATAGGAGTTAGGTGTTTGACCTAGGCGCTTACCGAACAACTCACAACACCGACTCCTGCATACTGAACCCGCCGATGCAATTTCATCAAGCGTTATCTTGTTCTCATGATTCTTATGAATAAAGCTAATCATACTCCAGACAGTTGCCCATGACTGATCGATAGCATGATGTCCAGAATTCTGATTGATATGGTCTCCCAAACATGCACATAAAGATACAGCTTGTGACAGTAAACGTAGTGGATTGCTTGCATGATTGTGCATCTCATCGTAGATCTGATTCACCGAGAGCAGGACTTCCTGATGCCATGAAATTTGCTCTGTAAGTAAAATATAGTCTTCAGTATTTGAACCGAATTTTTCTTCCCAATATTGTTTTCCAACCCATGAATCCTTACCAACCAGTGAAGGATGTATGGCAACCACAATGTAGGTACAGTCGGTCATATTAGCAGAATAGCCGTAATGTAACCTTTCGCTGTTAACGAAAATCCCACTCCCCTTATCGATATGCACAGTTACTCCGTTTACAAAATAGTCCATCGAACCTTCAAGCACTAATATAAGCTCTAAATCGGGATGCCAATGACATGGGGCAGCATATTTATCAAATTGGTGCAGTGTGCCTTTACGCACATAGAGCTGAAAATTCGACAAATTGTAGTTTAAACGTTCTGATAAATCAGAAAATAAAACTAGCTTTGTACGCACTCTATCATACCTCACAATAAATACAATTTTGTTAGTATTATAGACGATTTTGGATGGATTTCTCAATAATTATATACTATTTTTATATCAATACTATTTTCAGAAAGAAGGGGGGAGGGAAGTGCGACGCCGTATTCTTATGGTAACTCCTCTCGGTAATTTGAATCGTGATTTGACCAGGTTGGTAATACCCATTGCATTACAGAACCTCATCACAGCAACAGTCATTACGGTAGACGTAGTGATGTTAGGTGTAATTAGTCAGTCTGCAATGTCCGCTGTATCTTTGGCAGGTCAAATTACCTTTGTATTGACCCTATTCTATATGGGACTGTCAACAGGGGCAGGAATTCTTACTGCCCAGTATTGGGGGAAGAGAGATGTAAAGACGATACAAAGCGTCCTTAGTATCGCTTGTATATTTTCGATTTGCATATCTATTTTCTTTTTTGGATTATCACTGATTTTTCCAGATATGCTGATGCGCTTTTTTACGGATGACGAAGAGTTAATTCGATACGGCTCGGGTTTTCTGCAAGTGATCTCATTTTCTTATCTCGCTATGGGAGCTTCACAGATGTACCTGAGTGTCATAAGAAGCATGGAGAATGCACGGTTGAGTGCATGGATTAGCTCTTTGTGTCTGATTCTAAACATCCTGTTCAATGTACTTTGTATATTTGTATTTTTCCCTGACATGCCTGAAAAGGCGATAAAGGCTGTAGCTACAGCAACTGTTTGCGCACGATTCATTGAACTTGGTTGTTGTATTGTGCATTCTATTACACGGGGGAATATTAAATTTCAATGGCCTAAGCGTGATGGTATTCAATTGAAATTGCTTAAGGATTTTTTGAAATACACTGTGCCTGTTCAGGGTAATTATATCGTTTGGGGCTGCGCTTTGACGGCATCGGCGGCGATTATAGGACATGTAAGCGCTGATATGGTTGCAGCTAATTCTGTCGCAACAGTAGTGAAAAATTTAGCCATCGTATTATTCGGAGGTATTGCGAGCGGTGGATCTGTGCTTATCGGTAAATATCTGGGCAACGGTGAACTGGATATGGCCAAAAGAGCCGGCAACAAGATAACCTTCTATGCTCTCCTATTTGGAGTTTTAGCAGGGTTCACCATTTTTCTGATAAAACCGCTGGTCTTTAGTATGGTGAGCTTAAATGATACTGCTCAAGGCTATCTTAACAGTATGCTTTATATCTGCGCTTTCTACTGTATTGCTAAATCGATAAACTCCACAACCATCGGAGGTATTTTCACTGCAGGAGGAGACGCCAAATTTGGTTTTTGGTGCGACACTGTCGCGATGTGGGGAATAATATTGCCATTAAGTTATTTGTGTGCTTTCTTGTGGCACGTTCATCCCATTGTTCTATACGCAGTAATCTGTTTAGATGAATGGATTAAGCTTCCAGCCTCAATCATTCGTTTTCGCCAGTATAAGTGGATAAAGAATATTACGAGAGATTTTGATGAAGCAAGGTAAGAACGAAGAGTTCTGTAGTTTCAATTACTTGATAATCGCTATAGGACCATGTTTAGAAAAGCAAATATAAAGGAGTATGGCATATGAACATTAAAGAAAGAATGGCAAGCATCCAATTGTTTACCGACCATGACTCTAATTACCCGGAGCAAGCGGCTGAGCTAGCCCGTGCACGCCAGAGAGGTAAGGCTCTGTGCTTTGAAATTAATCGTTTGCATCCCGATGACACAGAAGGACGCTTGAAACTGATGAAAGAACTGTTTGGAAGCATTGGAGAGAATGTATGGATGGAGCCCCCAATCCGGATGGCATATGGTTCTAACACCACGGTAGGCAGCAACGTGTACATTAACTTCAATTTAACCGTTGTAGATGATTATAAGGTTACGATTGGAAATAATGTTATGTTTGGTCCTAACGTAACCATTGCAGTAACCAATCATCCCATACATCCCGACGTGCGCAGGGAAGGTGGAATGTTTGCCCTGCCAGTGGTTATTGAGGATGATGTTTGGATCGGCAGCGGTGCAATTATTGTCCCAGGAGTCACCATTGGAAAGGGCAGTGTCATTGGGGCTGGAAGTGTAGTTGTTAAGGATATCCCTGAAAACGTAGTTGCTGTTGGAAACCCATGTAGGGTTCTCCGTGAAATTACAGAAAACGACAGAGTTTATTATTACAAAAACATGCGTGTGGATCAGGTTCAATGGTAAATTTACTTTTAATGAAAGAATATAGTGGAGTGATTCCATGGAGCAACCAGTGGTTAACGGTCGCTCCATCTTTGTTTTAGCTGAAAGCCGAATAATTTCGAGTATGCGGAGGCAGTGGTACTGCCAGCAGCAATGGTTTGGACCTCCCTTTTTTGTAAGAAAAATCGGTTCTCCTATAACCTGTGGATGCTCCTAACAGGGATTCCAAATCAAAAAGGGCCGGGCTTCTCTTCGATGCCCGGCCCTCTATTATTGTGCCTACTTAGTAGCGAGATCCGAAAACCACACCTTGTGGGGCAATCGCATCGATTTGGGCAAAGTCAAAGTCATCCTGTGTCAACTCAACGTCTAGAATGGGGCATGGACAAGCCCTCGGGCAATTCCACCGAAATTCCGAGTGTGCTCTTTTTAGCTTTTTAAGTGATACGCTGAACCGTACCATAAGTGACGGCAAGTTTTTGCTGAAATAGTGAAGATGGCGCAAACCATTTTTGATTGACTAGTTAGTCAATAATGCTATATAGTACATTCGAGGTGGTCATACCAATGTCGGCGAAAAGAAATGAACGGAATGATAAAAATAAGGAGGAGCGCAGGAATCAAATTTTGGAGGCAGCATTGGAAGTGTTCGCGCGGCGAGGCTTCGTCGGAACGAAAGCGAGCGACATTTCCAAGCGTGCTGGCCTCAGCCATGGGCTGACTTACCATTACTTTGAATCGAAGGACGAAATATTTACTGAGTTAGTCGAGGATGCTCTAAAGTCCGCGGCGATGGTCATCGACTATGCGATCATGCAGCCTGGCAATTCAGTTGCTAAGTTAAATTGGTTGACTGAAACAATTCTTACGCATACGGGGCAGAGTTCCTCCTATAATTTTTTACTTATGATGCAGGCTTTCACGATGGAATCCATTCCGCCCAAGGCCAAGGAGTTAGTGGAGCGGTATGAAGGGTTACCGAGGATAAAGATGGCGGAATTGGTTCGAAAAGGTCAAGAGGAAGGCTTCTTCATGGAAGGGGATCCCCAGCAATTAGCCTATCTCTATCTTTCCACAATACAGGGCTTGAATTTCAGTTGGTTTGCAGCGGGACAATCTTATCCCATAAACCCAGATCAAGTTAATAAGCTGCTATTAAAATAGAACGACACCCAACGTGTAGTGGGAAAGGAATGCATCATTATGAGATCATGGATGAAACACGAGGATCCGAATAATAAATACGGAGCCACGTTTACCCTCGGCGACAGGGAAATCGAACTTCCTTCAGGTGCGGTGATTTCCGTAACCAGAGGTGAGCAGTTCAATATTCCAAGGTTAATTATCAACGGGATTGTAAATCAATTTATTATGAAAGCCATGCCGAAGAATGAAGATTTACTTTATGCCGAACTTAGCGGTCAGATGCAAGGGGGAATTGGCCAAACTTTAACCGTTTGGAAAGACGGAAAGCGGATGAATCGCTTTAGGACAAGCGGTTCGCACAACTTTGCACGGAAATTCTTTAGTTGGGTCTTTTATAGCGGGAAGGTACAGTCTTACTTTTTGACATGGCCGCACCAGGGGGCTCTTCCATCCTCAGAGGAGATAACGGATTTCGTTAAGATACATGGTCGGCATTTTGACGGCGGGATATTAATCAAGAAAGCAAATCATTCGATCCAATTAAAAAAAGATGCGTAATAACGGGAAAACTGACTATAAAGGCGTTGCATCAACAAACAGTTTAACTTGCCGATACAAACAGCTCGGTGAACCGTATCATAAGTAAATGAGGTTTTTTGATAGTTTGGTTTACCACTTTTTTTATAATCAACCTAAATGAATACTGCAATTCAATAAATGAGCAGGCTCATAATGGCCTGCTCATTTACTGCTTTTATGATTTAGAAACTAAATTTAAAGGTTGCTTAACCAGAAATGCCAATACCTCCGGAAGCAGCAAAGGACGTTTCAATATGATGTATCATGCATTTCAATACAATTTTCTACTAATGGAATACTATGATCCTCTCTTGATGACCGCCGCAAAAGGCTTACAAGAAATTAATATTATATTGATATTGAATTAATATTGAGCTGGTTTAATTGAATTGTATAAGATAAATCTACTAGGAGGAATATCTAGATGATTAATAAGAAAGTTGTGAAAACAGGAGCTACTCTAGCTCTTGCTTTAGCTATTACAGTTCCAGCAATATCACCGACAGCAGCGGCAGCTAAGGATAATAGTAAAATAGAATTTGTTAAATTCAACGGAATGAAAGCACCATCTACTATTGATGAAATGGTAAAAACGTATACAACTGCAACAGTTGATGTGAAATATAGCAATGGAAAAGTAAAAACATTTCCGTTGTCTTATAACTACCTTTTTAAATCGGAAGATAAGGTAGCAACAGTTAAAGGGGAAAAAATCCCTGCAGGTACACCGATTGATGTGAACGGAAATCCAATCGTTGATCCAAGTAGTACAGATGGAAAATACTTTGTTTCAGATGCTCCGGATTCAAATAGTTTATTAATGCCAATTGACGGCAAACTTTATATGGTTACACATTATGAATATCAAACAGTTGATGCTGCTGGTCAATCAGCTTACGGTTTAGTTCCAGCATCTATGTCTTTAACTGAGATGGATCAGGACAAAAAAACAGGTGAACTTAAACCTGCCAATGTTAAAAAAATTGATTTTTCAGCAGTAAATGGACTTTGGATTCCATGTAATGGATCTTTATCACCTTGGAATACACACTTAGGTTCAGAAGAATATGAGCCAGATGCTCGCCAATTTGCAGATCCTACATCAAAAACAAGAAGTCAAGTTGAAACATTTGCTCAATTCTATTTTGGAGATAAAGCAAAGGCTAATCCTTATTTCTATGGCTACACCCCTGAAATTACTGTAGATAAAAAGGGTAAAGTATCAGTTGAAAAACATTACAGCACAGGACGTTTCTCACATGAGTTGGCTAAAGTAATGCCTGATAACAAAACGGTATTTTACGGTGATGATGGCGGTAATACAGGAATGTTTATGTATGTAGCCGATAAAGCAAAAGATTTATCAGCGGGTACACTATACGCAGCGAAATTTAAACAAACAGGAACTGAGAATGGTGGTTCAGGAGACTTACAATGGATTAATTTAGGACATGCAACGGATAAAGAAGTGAAAAATATTATTGACAGCGGCATTACATTCAATGATATTTTTGAAGCTTCTGATGTACCTAAAGAAGGTTTTACAGCGATAAAACAATATTCATATGGTAAAACAGAATATCTAAAACTTAAACCTGGTAAAGAAAAAGCAGCGGCCTTCCTTGAAACACGCCGATACGCAGCAATGCTTGGTGCGACTACTGAATTTAACAAAATGGAAGGTGTAGCGTTAAACGAAAAGGATAAAAAAGTATATATTGCTATTTCCGATCAAAGTAAGAGCATGGAAAAAGATTCAACAGGAAAAGATCCAGCAGACCATATCCAATTACCAAAAATTAAAGCTGGTGTAACTTATCAATTAGATTTGCAAGGTGGTCAAAAGGATAGCGGAGGAAAAGTTATTGATAGCTCTTATGTAGCACCATCAATGCATGGATTGGTAGTAGGGGAGGATCTTCCTAAAGCTGATGCATATGGAAACACTGCAAATGTAGACAAAGTAGCGAATCCAGATAACTTAAGTTATTCAGAAGCAATGAGAACCCTCTTTATTGGTGAAGATAGCGGTGCTCACACAAATAACTTTGTTTGGGCATATAATGTTGATACGAAAGACTTGCAACGTATTTTATCTGTCCCAGCCGGAGCGGAAGCAACAGGATTATTTGCTGCAGATGACCGCAATGGTTTCTCATACATTTTCAGTAATTTCCAACATCCTGGTGATGAAGTAGATAGTAAGTCAATTACAGCTGTTAACAAAGATGAATTAGTTAAAGCTGTTGACGAACAAATTGGTATTAATAAAACAGGTGGTATTGGTTATATCTCTGGTATACCTTCTTTAACAAAATATAATAATGGTAAATATCAAAAAGACTTAGAAATAGATAATGAAGGAAAATAAGTTTAGGGAAAAGCTAAGTGAACGAGCACAAATTTAAGTATCAGCAACTGATGTAGCAGGGAATATATGTACTTCCAGTAAACCGTACCATAATAGGTGCGGTTTTTTCTTTCATAGCTTTTAAAATCAAAGCCTTCTTTATGTCGAATTATTATCAGAATTCTGAGGAGTTTAAAAGTTGCACTCTAATGGACAGCGGTACGAGAATTAGGAAAATGAATATTGACCGTGTTCTAAATAATAAATCTTAAAAACAAACCTCATTTAGATATATCACGGTGAACCGTACGATAAGCGATGATAAAATTAGAAAACGATTCCAATAAGCCCAAGGCAACCACGACGCTAGTTGTACGAGAGGCATCAAAAATATACATGCTAGATAATGTACAGGATATTTTAGAAATGAAAGAAACATTCAAGCCGTTAGAAATGGTATATTTTCACCAATTAACCCGTGTATATACATTGACAATCCTCCGCTTCATATAGCATAGTTACTATAACTGAATATTGCCTCATGTTATGGTGAGGTAGAGGTGCGGCGTTTAACAGTTTGTAGCGGAGCTGGAGAAGGCGATGAGGCTATGAAGAAGGAAATGCCGCCGAAGTGGGTAATACGCTCCGTATTGCTTGCTGGGTCTGCAGTTAAGAGCTGCAGGACTGTCTCAATGAACCTCCCCGTTCATTGAGTTGAGCTATCTTCCCAGGGAAGCAGAGGCATGTAAGGTACTAGGCATAGTGCGGCCCGAGCTGATCTCAGGCCGCTTTTTGTTTTGAAAAAAGAGATATCGGGAGGATAAAAAAATGAAGATGAAAACAAAGGTTTTTTCGGTCTTGCTGCTTTCAACGATGCTTATGATAGCGGGCTGCGGTTCAAATGGAGATTCCGGATCCACGGCTGAAGATACGTTCAAGGTTGGATTGGAAGCGGGTTACGCACCGTTCAACTGGACTCAAAAAGATGATTCCAATGGCGGCGTAAGCATCGCCGGAACTTCTGAATTCGCAGGCGGCTACGATGTGGAAATAGCGAAGAAGATCGCAGACGGCTTGGGCAAGAAGCTTGAGATTGTGAAGACGGAGTGGGATGGACTTGTTCCAGCCTTGACTTCGGGCAAAATCGACGCGATCATTGCCGGGATGTCCCCTACCGCAGAGCGCAAGGAAACGATTGATTTCTCCGAAAACTACTACAAATCCAACTTGGTGATGGTCGTGAAAAAAGGCGGGAAATATGAAGGCGCCACTTCCATCCAGGATTTTAACGGAGCGAAAGTGACGGCTCAATTAAACACCTTCCACTATTCGGTCATTGACCAAATTTCGGGCGTATCCAAGCAGACGGCGATGGACAACTTCCCGGTGATGAGAGTTGCGCTTGAGTCCGGAATGATCGACGGTTATGTCTCGGAGCGCCCGGAGGCGGTGAGCGCTTCTGCAGCCAACGGCAACCTCGTCATGGTCGAATTCAAGGATGGCTTCCAAACCTCCGAGGATGACACGGCGATTGCGGTCGGCCTCAAGAAGGGCAGCGGATATACGGCGAAAATCAACGATATTCTAAAAGGAATTTCGGAAGAGCAGCGCACAAGCATCATGGATGCAGCGATAAAAAATCAGCCTGCGTCTAAATAGTGCCAACGGAGAACCGGCTGTATGCCATACAGTCGGTTTTGTAATGAATGAATGGGAGGCATCGGCATGAGTTTGGAATGGATCTTGAAAATTGTCGAAGAAAACTGGCAGATGTTCCTGCGCGGGGCAGGGATGACTCTCTTGATCTCATTGGTGGGAACCGTCATCGGCGCCGTCATCGGCTTATTGGCAGGCGTGATAAGAACGATACCGACGCCTGGGCGTGTCGCCCAGCGAGTTTTGCTCAAGAGCGCGAACTTTCTTCTGACGGTATATATTGAAGTGTTCCGCGGCACGCCTATGATCGTGCAGGCTGTAGTCATTTATTACGGTTCGGCACTGGCTTTCGACTTCAACATGAATGTGCTCACCGCAGCATTTATTGTCGTATCCGTCAATACGGGAGCTTATATGGCGGAAATAGTTCGGGGCGGAATCCTGTCTGTCGATAAAGGACAGTTCGAAGCGGCTCATGCGATCGGCATGAATCACATGCAGATGATGGCCAACATTATTTTACCGCAGGTCATCCGCAATATTTTGCCGGCAACAGGCAACCAATTCGTGATCAATATCAAAGATACCTCTGTACTTAACGTGATTTCCGTCTCGGAGCTGTATTTCCTGACGAAGTCGGTTGCGGGCAACAACTTCCGGTATTTTGAATCCTTCTTTGTCGCATGCGTGATTTACTTTGTCATGACCTTTACCGTCACGAGAATTTTGCGCTATTTCGAAAAAAGGCTGGATGGTTCCAAAAGCTACGAGATGGAACCCGCCCGATAAGCAAGAGGAGACAGAAACCTATGGAAAAAGTCATTGAAATCCAACATCTCAATAAAAGCTACGGCATGAATGAAGTGCTGAAAAATATCGGATTTTCCGTCCATCAGGGCGAAGTGGTCACGATTATCGGCTCCTCGGGCTCGGGGAAGTCGACGCTGCTCCGCTGCATCAACCTTCTGGAGATTCCCAGCGGCGGGGAAATCCATTATCGGGGCCGGAATATTCTGGATGGCAGCCACCATATTCCCTCCTATCGTAAAAAGCTGGGGATGGTGTTCCAGCAATTCAATCTGTTTGAGAATCATGATGTGCTGAGCAATTGCATGGTCGGCCAGATCAAAGTGTTGAAGCGCTCCAAGGCTGAAGCGGAACAAACGGCTCGGAAATATTTGAAGGTAGTAGGCATGGAAGCTTATATCAACGCCAGGCCCCAGCAATTGTCGGGCGGCCAGAAGCAGCGCGTGGCGATTGCCAGAGCGTTGTCCATGGAGCCCGATGTCCTGTTGTTCGATGAGCCTACATCTGCCCTCGATCCCGAGATGGTAGGCGAGGTGCTCAAGGTGATGAAGGAGCTGGCCCATTCCGGCCTGACGATGCTCATCGTCACGCATGAAATGGATTTTGCAAGGGAAGTGTCGGATCGGGTGGTGTTCATGGATAAAGGCGTCATCGCCGAAGAAGGGACACCGGAGCAAATGTTTAGCCGGCCTAAGCAAGAACGCACGAGGGAATTCCTGAAGAGGACATTCGTCGAGCATGATCGGGCCTGAGCTCAATGATTTAATGAGCTCTTGAAGGTCGGTCGCGTGAATGCCTTCTCCGGTCTTTGCGCTAGCTGGCGACCATGAACGGAATGCGGGGATTTGTGTACTTAAAATGGTTTTTTTGGGGCTTTCCCGTAAGCAGGGGGAAAGTCCTTTCTGCTAGTTGGCCAGCGGAAGCGGCCGCGCTTCAGGTGTGATAGGATGAAACGAGCAGCTAAGGTAAACCGGAAAAGCCAACCATGATAACGAGCAGTTGGAACCGAAAACTACAGGGCAATTGTACATAGACTCATTTCGTGTCCATCCAACCTAATATGAAATCGGAGTGTTCTCAATCATGACAACGAATCCAAAAGTAGATGGATTTATTCGGAAATCTAAAAAGTGGAAGGCAGAATATGAGAAGCTGAGAACGATCGTTCTTGACTGCGAGCTGACCGAAGACTTCAAGTGGATGCATCCTTGTTATACGTTCGAGAATAAAAACATCGTGATTATCCATGGATTTAAAGATTACTGCGCGCTTCTGTTCCACAAAGGCGTCTTATTGAAGGATGCCCATGGCATTCTCATCAAACAAACGGAAAATGTACAGGCGGCGCGCCAGATTCGGTTCACCAATCTCCAAGAAATCGTTGATAAGGAAACGATCTTGAAAGCCTATATCAATGAAGCCATTGAAGTTGAAAAAGCCGGTTTGGAAGTGGAATTTAAAAAGAATACCGAATACGTCATTACAGAAGAATTTCAAACGAAACTCGATGAGATGCCTGCCTTGAAGGCTGCTTTTGAAGCCTTGACACCTGGAAGGCAGAGGGCCTACCTTCTTTATTTTGCTGCCCCCAAGCAATCCAAAACTCGAGCGTCGAGGGTGGAGAAATATACGCAGGCCATTCTCGAAGGCAAGGGATTGAATGATTAGGGCATGTTTGCAGGGCTGAGCGGACGCAATCAGGCTTTAACCATTACCAAGCCCCGATTCTGTTGGCAGATAGGGAAACGAAGCTCAAACGAGGCTAAATAAAACAACACAACGAGGCTGCCGCAGATTATAAGGCTGCCTCGTTTTTTTCAATTCCAGAGTGCTCATTTCATGGATGGAAGGAGCAAATAATCATGGGCATTATATTGGCAATTGGATTCATATGCATCCTAAGTTATCTTAGAGCCATCCATATCTCTCTTCAGAAAGGTTTGAAAAAGATGGATGAAACGAATCGATCTTAATGCTTACAATCCGACGCCGCCGACCGGACGGACGCGGATCGGCTCAATCTCGGCGATGAGCGGCCTCGCTTGGCCGATGACGGCAAGCACCTGCTCGTTGCGCAGGGAAGCGGCATGAGCATCCTCGTCCCGCCACAGCTCGGTAATCCAGATCGTGTCTTCGTCATCGACCGCTTCGTGGATGATGTAGAGCTCGCAGCCTTCCATCCGATCGAGGCTTTTGGAGGCATCCAGCAGAAGGCCGAGCAGCTCGGCACGCTTTCCTGGATGGGCTTTCATTTTACCGAACATCGCATATTTGCTCATGATCTCAATCCGCCTTTCGATGATATCGAGTGACGTTTCAGCATTTCGGCATAATGGGCCGCGGCTTCCGAGCTCACCTGCACCATCCGCTCGATGAGGCTGGCTGGCTCGATAATCGTCAGGGAGCGGCCGTAAGGAAGGAGGAAGTAAGGAACGAAGGTTCGGAGGGAATCCGCGCCGAGCCGCAGATGCAGCCTTTCCGGAAGCCGCTCTGCGACGGAGTGTCCGAACAGCCAGTGGCGGCACAGCTCCCCGAGCGCAAGCGGCGCTCCTTCCAGGACGACGTCGACGAGCTGCTCCTGCTCCAGCGCTCCAGGCATCAGGCTGTTCAGCAGATGCTCCTTGGCGGAGAAGCCCTCCGGCTTCTCGAACCGGAGGCTGCTGCTCTCGACGCTTCGGATGCGGTCGGCACGGAAGCTTCGCAGCTCTCCGCGAAGCCTGCAGAATCCAACCGTATACCACGCCCCCTTCCAATGGACGATTCCGTACGGATCGAATTCCCGGCGTCTTGAAGCGGTGCTTGAACCGGATTTTCCGTGACCCTTGTCGTAATCCATGATGACCGTCTCGCCTGAGGCGGCGGCCTTCTCCAGCTCCCGGAGAGCTTCTTGCTCTCGCGGGCCGATCGGGGAATGGACGACCTCCAGCCTCTCCGCGTGTCTGTCCAGGCGGCTCCGCTGTTCTTCCGTGGAGTATCGCATGAGCTTGTCCAGCGCATGAGCGAGGTCGCCGCTGTAAGGATAGCCTGCTTCCCGGGCGAATACGGAGGCTTGGACGAGCGCGCGCTGCTCATTCGGATCGAAGAATAGAGGCGACTCGCTGAACGACTCCAGAATCCGGTAGCCGCCGCTCGGACCGGAATCGGCCAGGATCGGAACGCCGCTGGCGCAAAGGGAATCGATGCAGCGGTAGATCGTGCGCACATGCACCTCCAGCGACTCCGCCAGCTGTCCGGCGGTCATCTTGTGGCCGGACCGCAGCAGCCAGAGAATCGAGAGCATATTGTCCGCTTTGGCCATTGTCCTCATTCCCTTCTCGAATATCCGTCACGTCATCTGTCATTCAGGGCAGGGGAGCCATTCCCTTCTCCACCCAGGTTTCATAACTCGGGCCGTATACATCCGGAACGCGCAGGCCCGCCTGCCGCATCAGCACCGTCATCTGCCCCCGGTGATGGGCCTGGTGCATGATGGTGAAGCGGAGCGAAGCTCCGTTCGCCCAGAGCTCGCCGCCGATCTCCTGCTTTTGAAGCAAAGCCTCATCGCTCCATCCGGAGCGGACGGCATCTGCAATATCGCGGCTGACGCGCCTGTATTCCGATGCAATCCCGTCTGCGGAACCGCTCTGTCCGGCATCTGCTGCCGTGAAGTCCAATCCCATGGAAGCCATATAACCGATCGACTCCGCCAGATGCCAGGCAATAGCTCCGAGCGTGCGGCGGTTTGCCGCCACCGGCTGGGCGAGCGATTCATCGGTCAGGGCGTCCAGTACGCCTGCGGTCAGCTCCGCTTCCGCTCTCCATTCTTTTTCAAAATCCTCGATTGATGCAAACATCAAGCATCCCTCCACTGGGGCGGCCATGCCGCCGATTCCGTTACAGAACAAGCATAACGTACAATCCCTGACAGATGCGGTCAGTGATTGGAAGGTTTACTTTACAATTTTCCCGTTGACGTATGTACGCCCTGCCATCGAAGCCTCAAGCACCCACGTGTCGAGAGCTGTTCTGCTGATGTAGATCTTTCCAAAGCATGATCTCTTCCATCCTATCCGAAGAAAATATCCATGTCACGGAATAAATGGGCATGAATGGATGAATGGATGGCTGGATCGGAATTTCTTCACGTCAAATCCGGGTCCAGATCGGGCAGCTTTTCGCTCTCTTCGACCAAAGGGAGCAATGGTAGCGGACCAGGCGCGGCTGAAGCGGACTGAGGCTGGAATTCACGCCTTTCTTCAGCACATAGGGGACGAAGCCGCTGCCGACAAAAATGAGGGCTTTCGCCAAATGCCCCTCCTCCATCAGCCAGGCGGTGGCGGATCCCGCGGCGAAGTCGAGCCATACCATCTGATGGAAAGCATGCTTCGGCAGGATGAAGATGAACTGGCTCTTGCGGACGAACGGAATGGGGACGGTCATAGCCTGGCCTCCTTGCAAAGGAAAAATGGTATGGACCATCCTATTCGCTAGGTGAATTGTCCCATTCCAGGTGAAGGCCGGTCCCGATCAGCTTCGCCATGAAGTTCTCATGCCCGCCCGCTTCGGAATCGGTCCGGCGTATCGCCGGTCAGGCGGCGAAAGGTCGCGATGAAGTGGCTGACGTCGCGGAAGCCGGTCTGGCCGGCAATGACGCGCAGCGGCTCGCCCGGACGGCTGAGCAGCAGCTCGCGGGCTCGGCGGATGCGCAGCCGTACGAGGTAGGCGTATGGAGACAGGCCGAACAAGGCTCGGAACAGCGTGTTGAGCCGGCGGCCGGAGAGGCCTGCGGCTGCGGCCAGATCCCCGAGCCCGATCGCCGGCTGATGAAGATTGGCCTCCAGCCAGGACAGCAGCGGCTCGAGCTGGCGCAGCCGCTGCGACACGCCGGCGGCTTCGTCGGTGCTGGAGTACGTGCGCAGCGCCAGCAGGAAGCGGTACGCTTGCTGGGACGATTCCAGCCCGAGCGGATCGGCTCGGCCTTCGAGCACCTCCAAGCTGTTCAGCAGCAGGCTGTCCAGGGGAGATCCGGGCTCCCAGCGGTAGAGCGCCGGACTGGACAGCCTCAGCGACGCCAAGAGGCCCGGCAGCTCGGGTCCGGCAAAGGTCAGATAAGCCGTCTGCCAGACGCCGCCGCTCCTGCGGTAGCTATGGGCCACTCGCGGCGGCAGGAGCAGTCCGCTGCCGGGCGGCAGCGTCTCCGCATGGCCGTGCCAGGAGACACGCCCTTCGCCGGCGAGCGTCTGCAGCCAGTGGTAGACCGGGTAGCCGTCTCCGCGATGGAACGGCTCCTGGTCCGGGTTGAAGCCGATGCTTTCCAACTGGACCGGCAGAGGCCTGTCCTGCAGCTGGACGGGAACGACCCGGCGATGTCCGGCGATGTTCATCGTTATGCGCCTCCTGAGCTCATCTTAGTTCCATATTCTTATATAGGCCAGACATAAGATTGGATTTTAAGGAGATCGTTCCTTTTTTAAAATGAAGATATCCTTATATTACACCTGGAAGAGGTGCCTGATAATGATAAATTCGAAGCTGCCCAAGATTTGGTATGGAGGCGATTACAATCCCGAGCAGTGGGACGGGGACACCTGGACGGAGGACCACCGGATGTTCAAGCTGGCGGGCATCGACGTCGCCACGATCAACGTGTTCTCCTGGGCTCTCGATCAGCCGGACGAAAATACGTACGACTTCGCCTGGCTCGACGAGCAGTTCGAGCTGCTCCACGGGCAGGGCATCGGCATCTGTCTGGCGACCGGCACGGGAGCCCATCCGGCGTGGATGGCGAAGCGCCATCCCGAGGTGCTGCGGGTGGATTGGGAAGGCCGCAAGCGCCGCTTCGGCGGGCGCCACAATTCCTGCCCGAACAGTCCGGTCTACCGCCGCTATTCCACGGCGCTGGCAGGCAAGCTGGCGGAGCGCTACGGACGGCACCCTGCTCTGCTCATCTGGCATATCAGCAACGAGTACGGCGGCTATTGCTATTGCGACAACTGCGCGGCGGCATTCCGCGGCTGGCTGAGACAGCGGTACGGCTCGCTGCAGGAGCTGAACCGCGTCTGGAATACCCGGTTCTGGGGCCATACCTTCTACGACTGGGAGGAGATCGTGCCGCCTAACGCGCTCAGCGAGGAATGGGGAGGCAGCCGCACCAACTTCCAGGGCATCTCGCTGGACTATCGCCGCTTCCAGTCGGACAGCCTGCTGGACTGCTTCAAGCTGGAGCGCGATGCCGTCAAGGCGTCGACGCCCGATATCCAGGTGACGACGAACCTGATGGGCTTCTATCCGGAGCTGGATTACTTCAAATGGGGCAAGGAGATGGACATCGTCTCCTGGGACAACTACCCGTCCATCGATACGCCGCCGAGCTTCACGGCGATGGCGCATGATCTCATGCGGGGACTGCGCGGCGGCCAGCCGTTCATGCTGATGGAGCAGACGCCGAGCCAGCAGAACTGGCAGGCGTACAACTCGCTGAAGCGTCCCGGCGTCATGCGGCTGTGGAGCTGGCAGGCGGTGGCCAGAGGAGCGGACACGGTCATGTTCTTCCAGCTTCGGCGCTCCGTCGGAGCGTGCGAGAAATACCACGGCGCCGTCATCGAGCATTCCGGCCATGAGCATACGCGGGTATTCCGCGAGGTCGCGGAGCTCGGGCGCGAGCTGCGGCAGCTCGGCGATACGCTGCTGGACGCAAGGGCGGATTCCAAGGTCGGCATCGTCTTCGACTGGGAGAACCGCTGGGCGACGGAGCTGAGCAGCGGTCCGACGGTGGCGCTGAACTATGCGCAGGAAGTCCACAAGTATTACGATGCGCTGTACAGCCAGCATATCCAGGCGGACATCATCGGAGTCGAGGAGGACTTCTCCCGCTACGATCTCGTCATCGCTCCCGTGATGTACATGGTGAAGCCAGGCTTCGCGGACAAGGCGGAAGCCTTCGCCGCAGCCGGAGGAGCGTTCGTCACGACGTTTTTCAGCGGCATCGTCGATCAGAACGACCTCGTCAGAACCGGCGGTTATCCAGGCGAGCTGCGCAAGCTGCTCGGCATCTGGTCCGAGGAGATCGATGCGCTTCTGCCCGAGCAGCGCAACCGGATCGTCATGGCGGCAACCGGAGAGCTTGCGGGCGGGTCGGACGCTCAAGGCGGCAGCGGACGGAGCGGCGGCCCGCGCGCCGGCGCCGGAATGCGTTCCGAGTATGAGTGCGGCCTGCTCTGCGATCTGATCCATAGCGAAGGAGCGGAGGTAAGGGCTGTCTACGGCGACGACTTCTACCGCGGCATGCCGGCTCTGACCGTGAACAAGTTCGGCGAGGGAGAAGCCTGGTATGTCGCCTCCAGCCCGGAGCCGGCTTTCCTCCGTGACTTCCTCGGAAGCCTGTGCAGCGGACGCGGCATCCAAGCGCTTGTGGAAGAGGCGTCTGCAGAGCTGGAAGCCGCCGTCCGCATCAAAGACGGAAAACGATACCTGTTCCTGCTCAACCATGGGGCGGATGAGGGATGGGCGGAGCTTACGGCAGGCGGGGGCGTCGATCTGCTGACCGGAGCGACCGTCGGCGGCCGTGTCTCCGTGCCGGGAAAAGGCGTGCGGATCGTACAATCCGGCCGGATTTCATAAGCACTTATGCTAAAATAGCCCTTAGAGGGCGGGAAGCCCCCGCCATACGAGGGAGGATCTGCCGATGAACGGAATTACGCCTCATGCGGGCGCCGGGCCCATTGTCGTACCTGTGCCCGAACATTTCAATTACCCTGCCGCCCTGGCTTATTTGAGCCGCTCCAGCGATGAAGCTCTCTATGCCGTTGAGGGGGATTCGCTGGTCAAGCTGTTCGCGCGAGGCGGAGAAGAGATTCTGGTCCAGGTGGATTACGAGGAGGAGAGCGGCGTCTTGCCGGCCGCCGGCCGTCTCGTCGCCTCCTTCCCGATGGGAGACAGTCCTTCCGCGGACATGAGGGAGCTTATCGGGACCTACATGATGGAATGGTTCGATCTGGACCGGGACCTGGAGCCGTTCTATGTCCTCACGGAGAGCAGCGATCTGCTGCGCGAGGCCGGCCGGACGTTCCGCGGACTGCGGATGATCGGCATCCCGGATCTGTTCGAGGCGGTCTGCTGGGCGATCATCGGGCAGCAGATCAATCTGGCGTTCGCTTACACGCTCAAAAAAAGGTTCACCGAGACGTTCGGCCGTTCCGTGAGATGGAACGGGCGCGAATATTGGGCTTTCCCGGAGCCGGCTGCGGTCGCTTCGCTGGAGCCGGCCGACATTATGGCGCTGCAGATGACCGGCCGCAAGTCCGAATATCTGATCGGGGCCGCCCGTCTGGTCGCGGACGGTTCGCTGGACAAGCAGTCGCTGCTCGAGGCGGGCTGGGAAGGCGCGGAAAGCAAGCTGGTCTCTATTCGCGGCATCGGCTTGTGGACAGCCCATTATGTCATGATGCGCTGCCTGCGCATGCCGGAGGCGCTGCCGGCCGCCGATGTCGGTCTGCTGAACGCGATCAAGGCAGCCGGCGGCATGGAACGCAGGCCGACGGCGGATGAAGCCAGGGAGCTTGCACGGCCATGGAAGGGCTGGGAGGCCTATGCGACTTTTTATCTATGGAGAACCTTATATTGATAGATGGGAAGCAAGCAGGCTCGACCAGGACGATCGGACCCGAACCGCTATAATTAGAAGGCGTCTCCGCCAGGGGACGCCTGTTTTTTTTAATCTCTTTTGGAGCCTCATCCGCCGCTGGAAGCGCTTGCCGGCAGGAGAGCGGATGCCTGTTCGTGCCCAAAGGATGGGATGGATGCCTATCGCAGAAATTTATTTCATTAATTGATAAAATTCGACAGTAATAGACATTAGTTCGATGGTACTATGTGGGAAAGAGTTTATGTGTATATCGGCCTATTGGTGTTGGCGCACAAATAATGGATGCTAGAGAAGGAGATGGCGATTTGAATAAGGTCATGCCGAAAATTGTCATTTTGGGCGGGGGCGTAGCAGGAATGAGCGCTGCCCATGAGCTCGCGGAGAGAGGCTTCAACGTTTCCGTCTACGAGGCAAGGTCCATACCGGGAGGCAAAGCCCGAAGCATGGATGTGAAGGGAAGCGGCACCGAGGGGAGAAAGGATCTTCCCGGAGAGCATGGCTTCCGCTTCTTCCCTAAGTTCTACAAGCATCTTCCCGACACGATGAAGCGAATTCCCTTCCCGGGAAACAAACGCGGCGTCTTCGATAATCTGGTGGAGGGCACTCGGCTCGGCGTCGCATTCGACGATCGGCCGATGCAGCCGTTCGTGACGGAGTTCCCGGCGAACTCCTCCGACTGGAAAGTACTGCTGGAATCCATTTTCGGCAACGATCTGGGCCTGACCCGGGCGGAAGCCGAGCACTATGCCGGCAAGCTCTACCAGCTCGCCTCCAGCAGCGACCTCCGCCGATACCTGGAATACCAGCGTGTCTCCTGGTGGGATTTCATCGAAGCGGACAAGCAATCCCAGCAGTTCCAGCGCATTCTCGCAGGGCTGTCCCGCATTCTTGTCGCTGCCAAGGCCAAGGAGGCGAACGCCTGCACGATCGGAACGGTGGGAGCGACCTTGATGATGGACATGATCACTCCGGGAGGCAGCGCCGACCGGCTGCTGAACGCTCCGACCAACGAAGCCTGGCTGAAGCCGTGGCAGGACTATCTGCTCTCGCTCGGTGTCGAGTTCCATCGGAATGCCCGGGTCAAATCGATTGCCTGCCAGGACGGCGCCGTGGCCGGCGTCGCCGTCGTCGTCGACGGCGAGGAGCGGACGGTTGTGGCGGATGCCTACATATCTGCATTGCCCGTAGAGGTCATGGCGGGACTCGTCACGCCGGAGCTTGCCAAGGCCGATCCTCTCCTCGGCAAGCTCAGGACGCTCAGCGAATCCGTCGAATGGATGAACGGCATCCAGTTCTATCTCAACGAGGACGTCGAGCTGATTCACGGGCATATCATCTGCATGGACAGCCCTTGGGCGCTGACGCTCGTCTCGCAGAAGCAGTTCTGGCCCGGCACCGATCTGTCCCAATACGGCAACGGGCGGGTACGGGGAGTCATTTCGGTCGATATCTCGGATTGGCAGGAGAAAGGCATCCTTTACGACCGTCCCGCCATGCAATGCTCGGCCGAGGAGATCAAGAACGAGGTGTGGGCCCAGCTCAAGAAAAGCTTCAACCATGAAGCGGAGCTGCTGCGCGACGATCAGCTGGAGCATTGGTTCCTCGACGAGGACATCCAGTTTCCCAATCCGAATTCAGTGACCAACATGGAGCCGCTGCTCGTCAACAGGGTGCATACATGGGATTTGAGGCCCAATGCCTATACGGCCGTGCCGAATCTGTTCCTTGCTTCCGATTACGTGCGCACCAATACGGATCTCGCCACGATGGAGGGCGCGAACGAGGCAGCCCGCAGAGCCGTCAACGCCATCATCGATCATTATGATCTCAAGGCCGACAAATGCAAGATATGGGATATGTACCAATACGATTGGCTGATCTTGAACCGGAGCAGGGACAAATCCCGGTGGGAAAACGGGCTGCCCTGGAACGGCAGAATCGTCGGCTAGAGTGGATAGGAAGGATTTCCTGCCGTGATTGAAAATATAATTGCACGCGAATTCCAAGGGCTGATGTATTATCTGACCGCATGCCTGCTCTTCTTGATCATTACTCCCAGAGTGTCGTTCATACGCCATGGCCGCAAAATCCTGTTCGTTCTCATCCTGATCGTCCAGAGCTACTTCTATCTGGCCTACGAAGAGATCGATCCCTTGGTCTACGCGCTCCATCTGACGCCGGTGTGCGTCGCCATGGTCGCCTTGTTCGAGGGGTGGATTCCAGGGACGGCAACGGCGGCGGCATTCGTATTGGGCAATGTCTTCATTGCGGGCAACGACTGGCTTCCGCCCACCATAGCATGCGCCGTCGTGACTGTGCTGGGCATCATCTTCCATTACCGGATCAAGCTGCCGGAGTCGATCAGGCTCATGATCATGCTGCATATTCTCTTGACCCTTGTTCATATCGGAATCAATTACGGCTTTATGGCCGAACAGGGATTCGAATTCAACCTGACGGAAGTGCTGTTGATTACAGCGGGCTCCATCCTCTCCGCCCCGCTTGTATCCTACACCTACTATTTGGTGAAGCACCAGGAGAGGCTGACCGAGGAGCTGTTCAACGCGGAGAAATACCATCTCATCGGGCAGCTGACCGCCTCCATCTCGCATGAGGTGCGCAACCCGCTGACGACGGCCAGAGGCTTCCTCCAGCTTATGGGCAAGCCGGGACTGGACCAGCAGGCGATGGACCGATACCGCAACCATGCCCTTGAAGGCATCGACGGAGCCAATGCCATCATTACCGATTATCTCAATTATTCCAAGCCCTCCGTCGACGAGCCGAAGCCGCTCGATATCCGGCAGGAGCTCAGCAGCGTCGAGCAGTGGGTCAAGCCTCTATGCGTCATGTCGGGCATCGAGTTCGTGACGAGCCATTCGACGGAAGAGCCGCTCATCATTGTCGGGGACTCCAAGAAATTCCAGCAATGCCTGCTGAATATCATGAAGAACGGAATCGAGTCGATGCCGGAAGGCGGCGTTCTTGCCATCAGCACGAGGCAGGAGAACGACAAGGCTCTGATCTTCATCCGGGATACGGGAGTGGGGATGAACGAACAGCAGCTGAAGCGCATCGGGATGCCGTTCTATACGACCAAGGACAAGGGAACCGGACTCGGACTCATGGTCGTGACCAACCTGATCAAGGCGATGGGCGGCCGGACGTATTATCGCAGCAAGCCGAATCAGGGGACGATCTGCGAGGTTCATTTGCCGCTGGCGCCGGATCCGCCGGCCTCTTGATCGTCGAGCCGGCGGAGCGTCAATGTCCAGGCGGCGTCATCCGGCCCGACATGGTTGCCCGATTGCCGGAGAAGCCTGTTCAGCGGAGCGGACAGATCAAGCAGCGTCAGCAGGTCGCTGCGTTGGAGCGCGATCAGCTGATAAGCGGTTCGCGCTCCTTTGCCGTTCGGACCGTGCAGGGCGCCCGGAAGGGGAGTTCCGTTGACCGCAAGCGCGGGAAGAATGGAACTGCCGCCTGTTATGGCTATGTCGGCCAGATAGATTCCGCCCGCTTTGATCCGGATTGCGCCGGTTGAGCTCAGCGATAAGGCTGGATGCCGGGCCGGGCAGCTTTTGCTGAACGCCAGCCCAGGCTGCGGCGCATCGGCCGAGCATCGCCTGCAGCCGGTGAAACGAATCATGCCGTCGTTCCCGCCGGATCGGCCGGCGGAGGATGCGCAAGTCATGGGATGCCTTCTTCCGCTTTGTATTCTGTCTTCCCAGCTATCTTATGCAGGAGCCGAGAGGAGAACGACGCCTTGGAATCTCTTCTTTACCACTTCAGCGAAGAGTCCGCGATCAGCCGCTTTGTCCCTCGGCCAAGGCCCGGACGCGACGATCTGCCTGCCGCGGTATGGGCTGTCGACGAAGAGCATAGAGTAAATTATTTCTTTCCGCGGGAATGTCCGCGGATCATCTACAATCGCCAGCCCGGGCTTGATGGGCGGGAGGAGCGGCTGCTCTTCGGCATGTCCGGCGCCTCACGGATTATTCTGGTCGAGAGCCGATGGCTGGAGCGGATTCGGGCCGCGGCTTTGTACCGGTATGATATGCCTGCCGATACATTCCGGATGGAGGACGAAAGCGCGGGCTACTATGTTTCGGATGAGACGGTTGTCCCCCGATCGGTCGATCGCATGCCTGATCTTCTAGGAGAAATCGCGCGCTCCGGCGCGGAGCTGCGCGTAACGCCAAGCCTCTTTCCCGCCAGGGACGCGATCATGCAATCGTCGCTGCGCCAGTTTTCCATCATTCGGTTCCGCAACGCGAGATGAGACTCTTCAGCCGTTTGGCTGAAGGGTCTTTTTTCCTATTTTCAAGGACTAGAAGGTATAAATAATTTGAAAATAGTTGACATAAGTTTAAGGTATATCTATAATTTCGTTGAAATTATGTTTTCGTTCCTTGTTTTACCAAACAAAACAGGAATGAAATCAAGGACAGGCCTGCAAGTCGAGAGAGAGAAAGAAAGAGGCTCTGACAGGGCAGCAAGGAAGCGTCAACCATGTTCATGACGGGAGGAATGGAATTGTCCAGTTCTAGTTGTTCGAGACAGCCATTATTGAAAGCGCTTTTATCGTGGGTGCTGGTTTTCGGTCTGATGACGCCTGCCTTCGGGTCGACGGCCGGAGCTTCTCCAGCGGGAGCATCGGAAGAAGGGAGCGTGACGGAATCCGCATACGGAGGCGTTCCGGATCAGGTATACGGAGGGAATACCTTGTTCTCCTCCTACATTACCGCAGAAGGAGACAAGCTGATGGAGGACGGCAGGGAATACCGCTTTGCCAGCCTCAACTATCCCGGGGCGCTGGGGGACCCGGCATTCTCCCAGGACGACGCCCTGCGCACGATCAAGGCGATGGGCGGGAAAGTGACCCGCTCCTATGTGCCGTCCGTTCTCCGTTATGACGGTTCCAACAAGGACTCGGCCTTCATCCTCGGACCGGATTCCAGCGGCAGGATGCAGTTCAGCGAGGAAGGCTTCGCCAAGATGGACCGCATGCTCGCTCTCGCCAATCAGACCGGCGTCCGGGTCATCATCCCGTTCGTCGATCAATGGCAGTGGGTCGGCGGCATTGAAAGCTACGTCAACTTCGTCCATCCCGGCACGATAACGGGGGATGCGGCGACGGATCCGGACGGCTGGAAGTTCTATACCGACCCGGAGGTCATCGGTCTGTTCAAGCAGGTCGTCCATTACATGATGAACCGCACCAACACGATTACGGGAGTGAAATACAAGGACGACAAGGCGATCCTTGCCTGGGAGACGGGCAACGAGCTGGGCGGCTACAACCAGGACAAGTTCCCGCAGTCATGGACGACGGAAATCGCCCGCTACATCAAGGAGGAGGAGCAGCCGCAGCAGCTGCTGCTCGACGGGCGCTTCTCGATCAACGCCGCATCGCTGACGGACGATCATATCGACATCGTCGGCAATCATTTCTACACCGGCAATTTCATCGACAAGATCAATGCCGACGCAGCCTTGGCCGCAGGCAAGAAACCTTACATTCTGGGCGAGTTCGGGCTCTACACGACCAAGGAGCCGGTTGAAGCCCTGTACAACGCGGCGTTGCAAAACGGCACCTCCGGCATCATGATCTGGTCGCTGAGGCCGCATAAGGAGGACGGCGGATTCTACTGGCATGACGAGGATCCGGGCAACTGGGCTTCGTATCACTGGCCGGGCTTCGCCTCGGGCGATTATTACGGCGAGACGGATATTATCCGGACGGTGTACAACTACGCTCATTACATGAATGCGCTGGATAAAGGCAAGACCTCCGCGGTTCCCGCGATTGCGGCGCCGGAAGGAGCTCCGAGACTGTTCCCGATCGATTCAGTCGCGGACATCAGGTGGCAGGGAGTTGTCGGAGCATCCGGCTACGAGGTGCAGCGCTCCGCCGACGGAATGAATTGGGAGACGGTCGCAGCCGACGCCTCCGACGGAGGACGCGCCGGAACGAAGGCTTTCCACGATGAGCAGGCCATCACCGGCACGTCGTATCAGTACAGGGTACGCGGAGTCAACGAGTCCGGCGTATCGGCGTGGTCCAATGTCGTGAGTACGACGGCGAGACATCTCATCACGGATGAAATTAGCCTCATGCAGAGTCCCAAGGAGAATCGCCAGACGTATGCCTACGACCAGTCCTCCAATGTGTTGAACAAGGCGGACAACTGGAATGAGCTCGGCCAAGGCTTCAAAGCCTATGTCGCCGGCTCGTTGCCGGGCACGCTTACCTATGCGGCGCCTGTTCCGCTGGAGGCGGTGCGTATAAAGACCGAGGGAAGCGGCAAGGTAAGGCTGTTCGTCTCCTCGGTCAACGGAAAGTATGCCGAAATCCAGCCGAGGCTGGCAGACGGGCTGTGGACGGCAGACGGGCTTCCGGCAGAAACCCGGTATGTGAAGCTGGCCATTGACGGCGGCAGCTCCGTTCTGGTCGACCGTGTCGAGCTGGAATACGCCTATGCCGGCCAAGGCTATCGGCCCGTCCCGGCGCCGGTGCGCAGCGGGTTGATCGTAGACCGCAGCTTCGACGGACAGCCGGACTCGGCATCGGGCAATCTGGCCGTTCGCGGGGCTTCCGCCGGCACGGAAGGGCTGCCGGTCCTCAGCCGTCTGGACGGAGAGCATGCGGAGCTTGTGTACGCAGCCGCAGGCGACATGAACTCCTACCGGTTCACCTCGTATGTGAAAGGAGGAGAGGAGCTGCAGCTGTCGGCTTCCATCGACGGCTTGAATTACCAGCCGCTGCAGCCGGCCGTGACCCGCAAGGAGACGGCGGACGGATGGAGCCGCCTCGTCTATGCGGGCTTCGAGCTCCCGGCCGGAACCCGTTACATCATGGCCGCCTATCCGGCAGGCGGAAGCCCGGAGTCGCCGGCTCTCGCCAAAGCCGATATCGGCTTCGGAGCGGCTCTGATTCCGCTCACGGAAGCTCCGCCCGCGAACGTCCTCGAGGACGGCGAATACGATTACGGCAAGAATGACAGCATCGCTGCCCGTTACGAGCGGGACCAGGATGGCGGCGAGGCGTCGATTGCCCTCGATGCCGCCGCGAAGAATCGCGGCAGCTACGGCGCGAAACTCCATTACGAGCTTGGCTCCGCTTCGTTTGCGGGCTTGAGCAGGCTCATCGACCATGCCGACCTGTCTAACTTTGATGCTCTGCATGCCTGGGTGAAGCCGGACGGCAGCGGCAATAAGCTCGGCTTCAGGCTCTCCACGGGAGATGGACGGATATGGGAAGCAGCGGCTTCGCTCGGCGGCACGGCGGCACGTACGCTGGAGGTCAAGCTGGCGGACTTCGCCCTTGCGGCAGGCGATGGCGGCCGAGGCCCGATCGATCTGTCCGATGTAACCGGATTCGGCCTGTATGTGAGCAGGACGGATGGAGCTTCCGCCGCAGCGGGCACGATCGTCGTGGACGACGTGCGGATGGCCAATGCCTCCAAGCTGGACAATTTCGAAGGTTATGGCGGCTACGATGCCCTGGTGCAGAAAGCATTCGCGCGCAACACGGGCGGCGGAGCGCTGGATGTATCGCTGGAAGGCTCGCGCAAATACGAAGGCGATTACGGCTTGCGGATGGACTACGACTTCAGCGGTCCGGGATATGCGGGAGGCAGCTTCAGCCCCGATTACCTGAAGCTCGATGGTTATGACGGCTTCAGCTTCTGGCTGCAGCCGGACGGGTCGAACAATGAGCTGGCGATTCAGTTCTCCGACGACGCCGGGAAGTTCTGGGAGACGAAGGCGGTGCTCCGCGGCAGCGATCCGCGCTTGATGTACGTTCCATTCAGCGCCTTCCGCTACCCGAGCTGGTACGGAGGCAATCCGGACGACCGTCCGGATCCGAACCGGCAGATCAAGACGTTCTCTCTGTATCTCGGCGGTTCGCCCGATTCGCTGTCGGCATCGGGTACGCTGTATGTCGACGACATCCAGGGAGCTGACTTTACCGACAGGCTGAACGGGGCGTCCGTGGCCATCCAGGATAGCGGAGCCGTCATCGGGACGCTGCCTTACACCCTCAGGGGCATGGCCAGCGGCGCGGAATTCGTCCGCATCCAGGTCGGCAAGCAGACATTCCACGCTCCGGTGAAGCCGGACGGAACCTGGTCGTACACCACTTCCAAAATCGCCAACGGCATGAAGGAGGCGACGGCTGCCATCGAGCTGTTTGACGGGACCGTCCTTCACAGCAGCACGGCGGCATTGAACGTGAACGTGCCGGGCAATCCTTATGACGACGGCACGGCGCCTGCTGCGAACAACCGGCTGCTCAATCCGGGCTTCGAAGAGGCGGTCGATGCGGGCGCATGGCCTGTGCTGCCGAAGCACTGGTCCAGCAAAAACGCCGATGGCGCCGAGGTGACGAGCGGCATCGTCAAGCTGGAGGGCGGGGCGCGCAGTGATCAGTATTCTCTCGTCCACTGGAACGACCAAGCCTATGAAGTCACGACTTCGCAGGAAGTCGTTGGCCTCGAGCCCGGCATCTACGAGCTGAAAGCCTGGACGAAGTCCAAGGGCGGCCAGATAACCGCCGAATTGACGGCTGCTGGCGATCAGGGAGCCGTACGGAAGGCGGCGATTCCGCAAGGAGAGAGCTCATGGGCATCCGTTAAGGTATCCGGGCTCGAGGTGCGGGAAGGCAAGCTGGCCGTCGGCTTCCATTCCAAGGACAGCGGGGGCAACTGGATCAAGGTGGACGACGTGTCGTTGATTAAGACCGCTGACCTGCCGGGCGGGGAGCCGACGCCGACGCCAACGCCTGGGGGAGGAGCAACACCGACGCCGGGAGGGGAAGCGACGCCGACGCCTGGAGGAGGGGCAACGCCGACGCCTGGCGGGGAAGCCACGCCGACGCCGGGAGGAGGAGCAACGCCGACGCCTGGGGGAGGAGCAACGCCGACGCCTGGGGGAGGAGCAACGCCGACGCCTGGAGGAGCAACGCCGACGCCTGGGGGAGGAGCGACGCCGACGCCTGGAGGAGGAGCAACGCCGACGCCTGGAGGGGAAGCCACGCCGACGCCTGGAGGAGAGTCAACGCCGACGCCTGGAGGAGAGTCAACGCCGACGCCTGGAGGGGCTTGGACACCAGTGCCTAGCGAGACGCCTGCGCCTAGCGCCACACCTTCGCCCATCGCCACGCCTGCACCAAGTCTGACGCCGTCGCCAAGCTCCAAGCCAGTCCCTTCCTTTGGCGATTTGGGCGGGACCGATTGGGCGCGTTCCGCCATTGAAGAGATGGCGGCCAAAGGAATCATGCTGGGAGTAGGCGGCGACAAGTTCGCTCCGAACAAACCTCTTACTCGCGCCGAATTCATTACAGCCTTGTTCCGGGCGTTCCAGCTGGATGCCGCCGGATCGATGGCAGGCTTCAGCGACGTGAAACCCGATGCTTGGTATGCCGAGGCGGTGGCTGCTGCTGCCAAGCTGGGCATTGCAGGCGGCACCGGTGCCGGCAAATTCGAGCCGAACCGAGCGATCACACGCGAGGAAATGGCTGTCATGGCCGCTAATGCTCTCAACCATCTGGACCGTCTCAAGTCCGCCGACGTGAATGCGGAGCTCGCGGGCTTCAAGGACCGCGGCCAAATAGCGGGTTATGCCCGCTCGTCGGTCGCGCAGCTGGCTGCGCTCGGAGTCATGAACGGCGCCGGAGGAGACGGCTTTGCGCCGAAGGGCAAGGCTACCCGCGCTCAGGCAGCGGTTATGCTGCAGCGGATGCTGAAGCTGTTTGAATAACGACGCTGAATGACAAGAAGAAAGGCCGCTCCCCGTCATCTGGAGATGAGGGAGCGGCCTTCTTTGTCGAGCCCGAAATTTTACTTTGCCGAGCCGCGGCCATCAAGCCTTCTTTGACGAATAGCAGACTCATGGCTGGATTGTACATTTCGATCCCAACGGATTGTGGCAAAGACGGCATCGCAAACCTATCGGACATACGATCCGTTATTTAGCCCATTTAGGACGATTTCACATTTTAACGGACATACGATCCGCTATTCTTGCGAAAATTGCTATGGATGACAGGTTTTTGAGGAAATAACGGATCTGATGTCCGATAGAATCCAAAAGGGGGTTGAAATGTCCAAATAACGGATCTAATGTCCGATAGAACTCCGAATTGATCGCGAACCATAGGCAGGGCTTTGATGATGTCCGAAAGAATTCTGAATTGTTGCTAACCATACTGAATTGGTCGTGAACCATGTCCCGAATGAGCTGGAATCCGGAACACAAAGGGTCTAATGATAGTTAGTATCGTTTCCAAGGAGCGTATCCATATTGAAGGATGCTTGATGCCGATAAATTCCACCGAAAGGGATCTTACAGGCTGCTGGTCAAGTCCGGCAAGGCTTGCCGGGCATCGCCCAGAATTCTTGTTATCATCATTTGTTTTTGAAATGACAGATACTTATGATAGCTTACGCTTGTCTAAATTCAATATATAAAGGTTGGGGAATAGGAATGAATGCAAATAAAAACCTTTCACAGTGCATAAAGATAAGACCTTTAACCATAAATGATTATGAAACTGTCTTAAAATGGAGTATGGACGACTCTTTTTGTTCAGCCAATGGATGGGAATTAAATAGAAGTCCTGAAGAACTATATGGATGGTGGCTCAAATGTGTTGACAATGTAGCTGAAGATTTTATAAGAATGGGTATTGAGTTTAATGAGAAATTGGTTGGATATGCAGATTTAGCTTGTATTAAAGATAATACTGCTGAGTTAGGTATTGCAATTGGCGAAAGTGGGCTATGGGGAAAAGGGATTGGATTTAATTCTGCCATAGGTATGATGGAGTTTGCCTCAAAAAAATTAGGTATTACATCATTTACCGCAGAAACACACGAAGCTAATGTTCGTTCACGAAAAATGCTTGAAAAGATAGGGTTTAGAGAAATGAGTAGATTAGGTAGTGAAGAATACTTAGGGATGAACAGCCAACTAATACAATACAAATTAAATTTATAACGGGGAAGCCTCAGTTTAAAGGTTTCTCCATATTTCCTTTCTAAAATCAACATTAAAATTTAACAGAGCCTGAAATTAAAAAAGGGAGCGTTCCTTAGTCACTATGACTTGGGAATGTCCCTTCTTTTAAAGTTTTCATGAAGCGCTTATCTTTTATGGAAGATATTAAAACTTCAGGGAAATCCCAATCTACAATATAAACCGCTGCTGTTTCATGTTGAGTAGGGCGATTAACACCACTACCGGCACCATTGTATGCCAAGCCGGGATTGGAAAAGCCCCCCTGGGGCGGCTGGCGAAGCAACCGTGCCGGATCCGTTCGGGAACCGGATTACCTTCTATGAAGCGGACGGGGTCTAGAATGATGGATGCGACGCATAGGGGATCTATAGAATATGGGCTGAAGCGGATTCGTCTGCTTTCGGTCAAGGTAGGCCGAAGCACCTGAAGCAGGGGAGCATTCATGTTAAGCCCGCACCTCAAGTTCTCGTGTTTCTTCGGCTATAACCGTTCTTTCCATATCCTACCCTCGTAGCCTGCAAGTATAGTAGGTGCAGGACAAAACGCGGGAGTGAGCCATGAACATGAACATATCCGTAGAGCCGTGCGGCCTGAACCGCAAATTTATTCTGATGAATCTGTATCCGCTGTATCTGCATGATCTGGCCGGAATCCGCGAAGTTATGCCGAACCGCTGCGGTGTATTTGAAGAGGATGACGGAATCCGGACACTGCAGGAGCAGCAGGGCGAATTCGACATCTGGTGGGAAAAGGAAGGCCTTTTGTTCCCCTATCTGATCCTCGCGGACGGACTTCCGGCCGGCTTCGCGCTCATTGCTTCCGGGCCGTACACCGAGTCCGGCAGCGATTATATGGTGAACGAGTTTTTCATCCTTAGGCCATACCGAGGCAAAGGCATCGGTGAAGCGGCGGCTGGCGAGCTGTTCCGGCGGCATCCCGGAAGCTGGTCGCTGTTCACGACGCCGGGCGAGCGCAACCGGGGCTCCATCGCCTTCTGGCGGAAGTCGCTGGCCCGCCATGCGGGGGAAGACGGATATACGGAGGAAGATCTGGAGCTGGAGCACTTTGGCTGCAGCAAGCTGTTCCTCTTCTCATCGGCAGCGGAACCTTCCGGGGGAGTGCTTGAAGGAATAAAACAGGCCGTAGATGCTGCCGAATCCTCTACTTGGATGCTGGCCGAATCCACGGAAGCGTCTGTTGGATCACCCGCTGAGCCCCTTCGGGAATGTGTGAAACCGCCAGCTGGCTCCGTCGCCGAATTGCCTGCGGAATCCGAGGAACCGCCCGGCAAAGCCACAGCCTGCTCCACCGATGTCCGCAAGGCATCCATGGCCGACTTGCCGGCTATAGCCGCTCTGGATGCCAAGGTAATCGGCCATGGCGGACGGCTCGCCGAGCTCGAGAAGCATGTGCGCAGCGGCAACTGCCTCGCTTCTCTCCGAGAGGGCCGCCTAGCGGGCTTCGCCGCGCATGACCGGTCCTTTTTCGGGCAGCGGTTCCTGCAGCTGATCATGGTCGATCCGGACGACCGCCGGAGCGGAGTCGGCCGCAGTCTAATGGCGGCTTGGGAGGCCGGGTTCCCTGGAGAGAAGCTGTTCACCTCCACCAACGAGTCCAACATGCCGATGCAGCTGCTGTGCGAAGCGATGGGCTACGTCCGCAGCGGGATTGTCGACAACCTGGACGAAGGCGATCCCGAGATCATTTATTGCAGGCCTCCGGTTGCCTGAGCGACCCTTGTCTGGTACGGTTAAGCATGCAGACAAGCCAGGGTGCGCGGCCGCATCGGCTGGTTCGAACGGCGGACCCTGGCCTCATGGACGAGATTTGGAGGGATGATCGATGGACAGCAAGGAGCGGTTTTCCAGCCGTGTGGACAACTATGAGAAATACCGGCCGAGCTACCCGGCGCAAGCGGTAGACTACATCATCAGCCGTGGCGGGCTCAAGGAAGATTCTCCGGTAGCCGATATCGGTGCCGGAACGGGCATCTTCTCCGGGCTGCTGCTGGAGCGGCAGCTCCGGGTCATGGCCGTGGAGCCCAATCCGGATATGGCCAAGGCGGCCTGGGCCAAGCTCGGTCCCGACGAGCGGTTCGGCCTGATGCTGTCGCCTGCGGAGGATACGGGGATGGCCGAGGATTCCGTCGAAGCGATCGTAAGCGCGCAGGCTTTCCACTGGTTCGACCAGGCTGCCGCGCAGGTGGAATTTCGCCGCATCCTGAAGACTGAAGGACGCGCGTTCCTGATCTGGAACTCGCGCGTGCTTACAGGCACGCCTTTTCTGGAAAGGTACGAGGCGCTGCTGCATAAGTACGGGACGGACTATGCGAGCGTAAACCACCGCAACGTCTCTCCGGAAGCGCTGCAGACTTTCTTCCGCGAGGGAACGATGGAACTGCAGACTTTCCCTAACCGGCAGATCTTCGATTACGACGGCGTGAAGGGCCGCCTGCTGTCTTCCTCGTACGCTCCCGCCGAGGGACAGCCCGGGCACGAGGAGATGCTGGATGAGCTGCGGCAGATCTTCGACGAGACGCAGCAGGACGGAACGGTCAGCTTTGACTACGAGACAGAAGTGTACAGCGGGCTTCTTTAGTCAGCTTTGACTACGAGACAGAAGTGTACAGCGGGCTCCTCTAGCCAAGGTTTGGATCCGGACGAGCCGGCTGAGAAGCGGATGCGCTCCTTTCGGCATGTGCTCCGCCTGGAAGGAAGTTGACATATCCGCCGGGATTCGCTAAAGTGATAGCGATAAAGTGCGTTGAAGGGAATCAGTAGCGCCCGAGCGACATCGCTCTAGAGAGCCGGCGGTTGGTGCAAGCCGGTGCGGGGTCGGGCTGCGAATTACATCCTGGAGCATCCGCGTCCGAACCTGCCTGAGGCAGAAGGACCCGGACGGCAGCCGGCCGTTACCCGGCAGAGCGGAGCATTCTCGTCCCCGTACGGGAAGCTCAACATAGGGTGGTACCGCGATGACTCGTCCCTGTCTTTGGACAGGGAGGGGTCTTTCTTTTTGTCCATGAGCACGGGGCGCTGGTGCTGGCGGCATTCCCCATCAATCAGGATCAGCTGCAACACTCATTCAATCAAGTGGAGGGAACAGACATGGCACAAGAGCAAGCTGCGGCCGTCAATCCGGAACTGCTGGAGGACCTGGAATACCGGGGCCTGGTGTACCAGGTGACGAACCGCGAGGAACTGAGCAAAAAGATGAGCGAAGGCCGCGTCACGCTGTACTGCGGCTTCGACCCGACGGCAGACAGCCTGCATATCGGCAGCCTGCTGCCGATCCTGACGCTGCGCCGCTTCCAGCTGGCGGGCCATAACTCCATCGCCCTCGTCGGCGGCGGCACCGGCCTCATCGGCGATCCGAGCGGCCGCTCCACCGAGCGCTCGCTCAACACGGACGACACGGTCGCGAACTGGACCAAGAGCCTGCAAAACCAGCTGTCGCGCTTCCTCGACTTCGAGGCCGCGGGCAATCCGGCGAAGCTCGTCAGCAACTACGACTGGCTCGCGCCGCTCGACATCATCACTTTCCTGCGCGACATCGGCAAAAACTTCACGGTCAACTACATGCTGGCCAAGGACTCCGTCGACTCGCGTCTCGCGAACGGCATTTCCTTCACGGAGTTCAGCTACATGATCCTGCAGGCGTACGACTTCTTCAAGCTGAACCGCGACCATGGCGTCAACCTGCAGCTGGGCGGCAGCGATCAGTGGGGCAACATCACCGCAGGCCTGGACCTGATCGGCAAAATGGGCGGAAGCGACGCTTACGGCATCACGATGCCGCTCGTCACGAAGAGCGACGGCAAGAAATTCGGCAAGTCCGAATCCGGAGCCGTGTGGCTGGACCGGGGCAAGACGAGCGCATACCAGTTCTACCAGTTCTGGATCAACACGGATGACAGCGACGTCATCCGCTTCCTGAAGTACTTCACCTTCCTCTCCCGCGAGGAGATCGCGGCGCTGGAGCAGGCCGTCGCGGCGCAGCCGGAGAAGCGCGAGGCCCAGCGCGAGCTCGCCCGCCAGGTGACCAAGCTCGTGCACGGAGAGGATGCCGTCGAGAGCGCCGAGAAGATTACGGCTGCGCTGTTCTCCGGCGACGTCACGCAGCTCAGCGAGGACGAGCTGGTCGAGGCGCTGCAGGACATGCCGACGACCGTCATGGGCGAGGCTGCCGAAACGGGGCTGATCGACCTGCTCGTCGAGGCGAAGGCCGCTCCTTCCCGCCGCCAGGCCAAGCAGGACATCGAGAGCGGCGCCGTCTACGTGAACGGCGTCAAGCAGACCGGCATCGACACGATGCTGACGTCGGAGCAGCGCCTGCATGGACGCTACGTCGTGCTGCGCCGCGGCAAGAAGAATTACTACCTCGTGAAGTTCGAATAGAACGGCTTCAGCCCGCACCGGCATCCAGCCGGGGCGGGCTTTTTCCATGCCCCAAAATCCGCTCTCGGCAAAAGGCGGCTCTCGGGTGCAGACTTCTCCTCCGCCTCGCGAAGCTCGCCGAATGCCTTGCTGCGTGAAGCCGGGCTACTGGCCCGGTCAAGGATACAGCTTAGCCATCTCGCGGTAATCGGACCAGAGACGGCTCAGAACCCAGCCCTCCGCTGTCCGGACGGCGGTCGCTTCCCCGGGGACGTTGTAGGGCTGGACCTTTCCGCTGTCTTCGGTCACCTTTACAACAACGATATATATCAGGTCGTAGGAGTCTTTCGCATCCTTGACCGCTTCGATCTTCATTTGTGTTGCCTTTGCCTCCAGATCGGTTTTGTTATAGGCTGCAATCCGGACAAGCATAGCCGTTTCCAAGTTGGCCTCCAGCTTTTTGAGCAGCTCCTCGGTGACAAGAGGCTTGAGCAGGCTGCCGCGTTCTTTGATCATCGAGTAATCATCTTCCGGAATATCGCCATGCTTGACGTCGTACTGAATGTGAATGGCCTTATCCAGAACGGATATGGCATCCGCTTCATCTGACCCGGCTCCGGAGCAGGCGGTCAATAAAGCTGCAATCAGGCTCAAGGCCAGCACGATGCGTGTCGTTTTCATTGGATGTCCTCCCCGATTTGATCTTAAACGTAACGAAGAATTGCGGTTCCGGTTGCGTATTTCCCGAGGACATCTTCCATGTGCTTCCATGTTTCTGCGACGCCAGAATAGGAGTGGTTGCCATTTCTTGCAACCAAAATTTTCATTCATAAGAGAAATGGGGATGAGAAAGCCTGAAAAAATTTGAAAAAAGTTGAAGGAACCTTTACACTTAAAGGAAAGAAGACGAACCGGAAAGGGTCGTAAAACCTAAGGGGTGAGCATCATCAAAAAGGTCACGCTGCAAATGATTGCCGATAAATTGAGCGTCTCCAAAGCCTTGGTCTCCAAGGCGCTCTCCGGAGACAGCGCCGTCAACGAGGTGACACGCGAGATCATCTGGAAAACGGCCGAGGAGGAAGGCTATCGGATCAAGGGGAGCAAGCGGCTCGGCGGCTCCTCCCTGACGGGCAATCTCGCGGTTCTCATGCCCCGCGCCTATCTGGACGACCCCGAGTATTGGGGCAAGATCATCAAGGGCATCGACGCGGAGCTCGCCAAGCAGACGTACAGCATGGTGCTCTCCAGCATCGACGTGACGATGCGGGTGAAGGACGGCATGCCAACCGCCATCACCGAGCGCAAGGTCGACGGAGTCATCGTGCTGGGCCAGCTGCCGGAAGCCTATACCGACCAGTTGACCAAGCGCAAGCTTCCGTTCGTGCTGGTCGATCCGGACGCCCAGCATCCCGATATGGACCAGGTGCTTGCGAACAACTACCTCGGCGCTTACCAGGCCGTGCAGGCGCTGCTGGCTGAAGGCCACCGCAGGCTTGGCTTTGCCGGAGACGCCTTTACGACCTGGAGCTTCTCGGAGCGCCAGCGGGGCTTCGCGGAAGCAATCGCCGTGCACAACCGCCGCCAGCCGGCCGACCAGGCCGAGGCCGTCATGATCGAGGGCATGGGCGTCAGCGGCAGCGGCATGTATACCCAGCCGGCATTCGCGGCCGAGCTGGGCGCCGAGCTGCACGCGGAGCGCAGGCTTACGGCGCTTTTCTGCGCCAACGATCTCATCGCCTTCGACGCGCTCAACCTGATCGGCAAGATAGGGCTGTCTTGTCCGCGCGATCTGTCCGTCGTCGGCTTCGACGACCTCACGCTCGCTGAGCTCAACCAGCCCAAGCTGACGACCGTCAGCGTGCCCAAGGAAGAGATCGGTGCGAGGGCGGCCCAGCTCGTGCTGGGGAGGATCGGAGAGCCCGAGCGGCTGCCGGAGCTCGTCATGCTGTCGACGTCGCTGATCAAGAGGGAGTCGACAGCTCCGCCGGCCGGGGCGGCGGTTGCCGCTGCGGGCGAGACGGAGACGGCAGAGGCGTAGCGGGCAGAGGCGTAGCGGGCAGGTCAGGAAGACAGGGCCGGCAGGCGCCCTGTCTTTTTTTAATTCCGTCAGCCAGCCTGCTGCTGCAGGAAATGCGGAGGCCTGCTTTGTAATAGAATAAAAGGAAAATGTGGAAGAGCAAGGAGGGCTTCGGTATGCAAATGAGCTGGATTCATTCTCCCTCCGCCTGGGGAACGGACATCCGCTGCCGCTGGATTCGGAGGGAGGGCAGCCGCTCCTTGGCCGTTTTGTTTCCAGGGCAAGGCTATTCCTGCGAAATGCCGCTGCTGCACTATGCCGGCAAGTCGGCGATGCAGGAGGGGTACGATCTTCTGCTGCTGGAATACGGCTATCAGGCGGCGCGCAGGGAGCCCGGTCCCTTCGAGGAGGCGATGGCTGCGGCAAGCGCCGATTGCGCGGCCGTCCTCAGGCCGCTGCTGGAGCGCTATGACCGCCTTGCCTTCATCGGCAAGAGTGTGGGAACCGTCGTCTCCAGCCGTACTCGGGAGGCTCTTGCGGAAGATTTGAGAGGCAAGGAATTCCGCCACATCTTCCTGACCCCGATCGGTCCGGCTATTCCCTCCATGCTGCGGGATGGAGGTCTGGTTGCAGTCGGGACAGCGGACCCGGTGTTCGGTCCGGAGGACATGCGGCGCACAGCGGCGGGCAATGGGGTCCGGCTGCTGGCGATCGACGGGGGCGACCATGGACTGGAGCTGCCGGATGCCGGGCAGTCGCTTGATATTCTTCGGGAGATCGTTTCCGCGGTCGGCATGTATTTGAAGGAAAGCTGAGGTTGGAGAAGATAAGGCGGACTCCTTCGGATATCCCTGCGCAGGAAAGCTGAAGCTCGATGCCAGGACCGTTATCGAAAACGGCCGGGTCTATGTCCCGCTGCGCTTCGTCTCCCAAGCTTTCGGCTACAAAGTGACTTGAGGACGGAGGAACCATCCGTATCGAAGCTCTCGTACTGCCGGAACAGCGAAGGCTGCTGCAGGAAGGGGATCCGGCCGAAGCGCGGAGCTTCGCGATCCGCCGGGCAGGCCTGCAGGCGCAGTATGCCCGTGCGCCGCTGCGCAGCACGGACCAATTCGAAGAGACCAGCAGACCTGTCTGTTTCCGGAAGAAGAGGCGGACCGTTTCTATTCCATCTTCAACGGAGAGGTTTCTTTCTTCGAGCTGATAGGCGGTTTTTTTGCTGCAACCCCTGGCAGGCGCTTGTCCCGCTGTCCAGCTCCGGAAAAGGGGATCTCAACGCTTTCTTGGCGGGGGATATCAAAAACCGGACCTGACCTTCGCCGCTGGATATGAAGCGAGCATTCTTCTCCTTCCCCGAAGGAGAAATCGTCAACATCAGCTCGAGAACCTAGCAAAGCGTAACTGCGGACGGCACCGTGACACAGCCGGGCTACAAGCATTCTCAGGGTTCATGCGCGGCGATGCGGTCTGTACCAGAGCCATGCCGGCAATGAGCCCGGAAGAGTGAAAATGCTAAGCCGGTAAACAATTTTAAACATAGAATAAAAAAGTTTATTTATGTTGAATGAAAATATTGCTCATGGTATGCTTTTTCTTGAAATCGTTCTCATTTCTTGAAGAAAAGGCAGGGATGCATCCATGACGAGCAAGGAATTCATAAGCCGCGAAGGCAGCCGGTTGATGCTTGGCGGCAAGCCGTTCCGGTTCGGGGGACCCAATATCTATTGGCTTGGGCTCGACGAAAATGTAGGCGGAGTGGATTGGCCGACCGAATTCCGGGTGCTCGACGCGCTGGATACCGCGGTTCAGATGGGTGCCGCCGTCGTTCGTTCGCACACGCTGGCAGCTTCCCAGGGATGCGCCAAGGCACTCTCGCCAAAGCGCGGGGAGTACAATGAAGAAGCGTTCCGCCGCGTGGACTTTGCCATCGCAGAGGCAGGCCGCCGGGGACTCCGGCTGCTGGTTCCTTTTGTGTGCAATTGGGCTTATTACCATGGGGGCAGGGAAACCTTCACCTCCTGGAGAGGGCTCGATGACCCCGAGCTGTTCTATAGGGATCGGGCCGTCATCGAGGACTTCAAGTCGTATCTCAGCTTCGTGCTGAACAGAGTGAACAGCCTGACGGGCACAGCCTACAAGGAGGATCCGACGATCATGGCCTGGGAGCTGGGCAATGAGCTGAACGGGGCTCCGGCCGAATGGGTGCGGGAGATCGCCCGCCACATCAAGTCCGAGGACAGACGCCACCTGGTCGCCCACGGCAAGCAGTTCGAGCTGGACCTCGACAAGCTCGGCATTGAAGAGCTGGACATTCTCGACGTCCACTATTACCCGGCCGATGCGGGCAAGCTTGCTGCTGATGCGGCTGCTACCGCAGAGGCCGGCAAGGTATATATCGCCGGGGAGTTCGGATGGCCGGATGGCGATCTGGAAGGCTTTCTCCGCCATGCCGAAGAGGATGAGAGAGTGACGGGGACACTGTTCTGGTCGCTGTTCGGGCATGGCGACGAGGGTGGGTATGTGCCGCATTACGATGGGTTCTCGCTTCACTATCCCGGCACGGGCGTCAACGAAGAGATCGGCAGGCGGGTGCTGCGATTGCGCGAGCATGCCTTCCGGATGAGCGGCGAGACAGTTCCGGAGCATTCGATACCGGAGGCGCCAATCATCACGTCGGCCAAGGAGCAGATCGTTTTCCGCGGCGTAACCGGCGCCGCGATGTACACGCTCGAGCGCTCCAGCCGCGGAGCCGATGGGCCGTGGCAACTTGTATTTGATGCGCGGGCGGCGAATCATGATATGCCTTGGCGCGACCCGTTGCGGGCGCATTCCGCCACGGCGTGGTACCGCGTCAAGGCTTATGCGCCGGACGGACGGGCGGGGGCTTACTCGCCGGTCTATGAGTCGGAGGCGTTCACGCCGGTGAGCGGATAAGGATGAGTCGGAGGCGTTCGCGCCAGAAAGTGGATAAGGATGGGCGGGAGGCGTTTACGCCAGAGTGTGGAAGCTAGCCTTAGCTTGAGCCAAATGCAGTGAACCAGCCATTTCTTAGTACGGCCAGGAACAGATATAAGCGGTCATTGTCTAGTGGCACGGTCCAGCCGGCTAGGTTGTAGTGCCACGGTCAGAAACAGGTAAAGCCGGCTATGGTATCGTGCGACGCCTGAAACAGGCAAAGCCAGCCATGGTTTAGTGCCACGGTCAGAAACAGATAAAGTCGGCTATTGTATCGTGCGACGCCAGAAACAAATAAAGCCAGTAGCTCTGAGAAACGAAATGCCGGGAACGGACATAGCCAGCCATGACGCAGAGAGTCCGCTGAGCAAATTCAATGAACTACTGCGCAAAATCAGCCCGACCGTATCCAATCGAAACTATCCACCCTCGAACTAAATTTTGAACCGCAACAACTAACTATTCTTTGGGCTACTGGCTGCTATCGGACATCAGATCCGTTATTTCGCCTGTTTAGCTGGAAAAGGGCTTCTATCGGACATCAGATCCGTTATTTGGATCGAAAAGGGCCAATTGTGGACTTAAGGCCTCAATTAGCGGATCTGATGTCCGTTAAATTTTTTTTAATGCCTGAAATTGAGGAAATAGCGGATCCTATGTCCGATAGGGCTTGACCATTTGTTGAACGGGGAATCGCTAAGCCTTCGAGAGGCGAGAGCTCCCAAATCAGCCGGATATTTATTGGATTATCGGTTTTAGACATCAAAACTGAGGCATGGAATTGTAAAAGGCATGGAACAAGGATTGAACAAGCATGGAACAAGGATGAACAAGGATTGAACAAGGATGGAAAAGGCATGGAACAAGGATGAAAAAGGCATGGAACAAGGATAGAACAAGGATGGAACAAGGATGGAAGAGGCATGGAACAACAGAGTTATCCAGACATCATAAAGCCGTCCAGGTTATCCAAAAAAAAGCTGTCCCTGCCGTCGAAGGACGGAGGACAGCTTTTTCAATACCCGAACGATCAGCCCAGCAGGCCGAACTCGCGGCCGACCTTGAGCAGCGCCTGGCGGGCGAACTCGAGGTCCTCGGCCGAGTGGGAGGCCGTGATGATGAAGCGGACGCGGCCCTTGTCGGCCGCTACGGTCGGATACACGATCGCCGGAGCGAATACGCCTTCCTCGAGCAGGCGAGCCGAGAATTCCATCGTGCGGGCCGCATCGCCGATGACGATCGGGATGATCGGCGTCTCGCTGGCGCCGGTGTCGAAGCCGTCGCCCTGCAGCTGCGAGCGGAAGAAGTTCGCTGACGCCCACATGCGCTCGCCGAGCTCGGGGCTGCTGCGCAGGACGCGGATCGCCTCGAGGCAGCTGGCTGCGACGGCCGGAGTCTGCGACGTGCTGAACAGGAACGGCCGCGCCTTATGGATGAGGTACTCCTTGAGCGCGAGGCTGCCTGCCGCGTAGCCGCCGACGACGCCGACGGCCTTGGACAGCGTGCCGATCTGGATATGCACGCGGCCGTTCAGGCCGAAGTGGTCGGTCGTGCCCTTGCCGTTCTTGCCGAGCACGCCGCTCGCATGGGCGTCGTCGACGCAGACGATCGCGTCGTAACGCTCGGCCAGCTCGACGATGTCCGGCAGCGGAGCGATGTCGCCGTCCATGCTGAAGACGCCGTCGGTGACGATGTAGCGGCGGCTGAACGAGCCGGATTCCTTCAGAATTTCCTCCAGCTGGTTCATGTCCTTGTGCTTGAAGATGCGGCGGGCTGCCTTGGTCAGGCGGATGCCGTCGATGATGCTGGCATGATTGAGCTCGTCGCTGATGACGACGTCCTCAGCCTGCAGCAGCGTGCCGAACACGCCCTGGTTGGTCGTGAAGCCGGATTGGAACACCAGCGCGGCCTCCGTTCCCTTGAATTCGGCGAGCTCGCGCTCCAGCTGGTCATGGATGTCGAGCGTGCCCGAAATCGTGCGGACGGAGCCGCTGCCGACGCCGTACTTCTCGATCGCCTCGATCGCAGCCTGCTTCATCCGGGGATGATCGGTCAGACCCAGGTAGTTGTTGGAGGCCATCTGCAGAATGCGGCGGCCGCCCATCTCCATCCACGGGCCGGAGCCGCTCTCCCAAACGGCGGGCAGGCGATATCGCCCCTGCCGCTTCAGCTCCTCCAGTTCGTCCTTCAGTCCGTCTAGTCCAGCCATTGGCGGATCTCTCCTTTTTTGAACGGGGCCGCGTCGGCCCTTTAGTATGACTCTACTCGTGCTTGAACACGATCTTGGCGCATTGCCCGGAGCCCATCAGCTCGAACGCTTCCTCGAAGCGGTCAAGCGTGAACGTGTGGTCGACGAGCGGCCGCAGGTCGATCCGGCCCGCGTCGAGCAGGCCCTTGATCTGATGCCAGGTCTGGTACATTCTTCGGCCCGTGATTCCGTATACCTGCAAGCCCTTGAAAATGATGTGGCGGGCCAGGTCGATCGGCACCGCCTTGGACGGAATGCCGAGCAGCGAGACGCGTCCGGCGTTCGCCATCGCTTCGAGCAGGCTGTTGATCGCATGGCCGTTGCCCGACATCTCGAGACCGACCTCGACGCCTGCGCCGTCCGTCAGGCCGCGCAGCTCCGCCACGACATCCTTGCCCGGCTCCGACTTGATGCAGGCGTCCGCGCCGAGCTTGGCAGCCATGCCGAGCCGGTAGTCATGCAGGTCGACGGCGATGATCTTGCCCGCGCCGACCGCTTTGGCGACCTGGATCGCCATGAGGCCGATCGGGCCGCAGCCGATGACGGCGACAGACTTGCCGACGATGTCTCCCGCCATGACGGTGTGGACCGCGTTGCCGAGCGGATCCTGGAGGCAGGCCAGCTCATGCGGCAGCGAAGGATCGTTGTGGATGATGTTGACGGCCTTGGTCACCGCGTATTCCGCGAAACAGCCCGGAGCGCTGATGCCGAAGCTGCGCGTGTTCGGGCATACATGCGCGTTGCCGGAGCGGCACTGCTTGCAGGTGCCGCAGACGATATGGCCCTCGGCCGACACATGGTCGCCGACGGCGACATTCGTGACAGCGCTTCCGACCGATTCGACGATGCCGGAGAATTCGTGGCCGAATACATTCGGCGTGACGACGTTCTGCTCCGCCCATTCATCCCAGTGATAAATATGCATATCGGTGCCGCAGATGGAGCTTGCCTTCACCTTGATGCGGACTTCGTCGTCGGCTATTTGCGGAATCGGCACTTCCATAAGCACGGCGCCGGCTTTGCGCTCCGCCTTGACCAAACCAATCATTTTATCCTTCATTTTTCATTCTCCTCTGATCAAGAATGATCGTCATAACGAACATATGTGCAGTATATGGTACTGCTTCGTAAGTAATAGTATATTAGTCGACCCTGCTTTGTAAACAACAAAAAACAACCTTCGGCGAAGGTTGTTGAATGGCGGAAAATCCTTATGGGGCGCGCGTTCGCGCCCGTTGGACGGACGTCCGCGAGGGGCAGACACGACCCCTCTAGAACGGGTAGAGAATGATGCTTTGAAGCTCTGTCTCCTCTTCGCCGGACTCATTGAGATACGTATGCGGCTGCCCGGCGTCGAAGCGGATCGCGTCGCCGGTTCCGGCCGTGTAGGACTGGTTGCCGATGACCATGCGGAGCGTTCCGCGAGTGACGGTGACGAACTCCTCGACGCCCTCGTGATGGGGCTCGGCCTCGTAGACGCAGCCGGGCAGCATGACGACCCGGTAGATCTCGAAGCGGGAGCTGTCGTTGTACGAAAACTGCGGGTAGCTCATGTATTTGCCGTCCCCGGCCAGAATCGGGGAGCGGACGGAAGCCTTCACGAGAGTGACGGACGGGCGCTCCTCTTCGATCAGATCCGAGACGGAGATGCGCAGCCCGCTCGCGATTTTCCACAGCACCGTAATGGTCGGGTTGGAATCGGCGCGCTCGATCTGGGCGAGCATCGTCTTGCTGACCCCGGTCAGCTCGGACAGCTTGTCCAGGCTGTAGGCCCGGGCCTTGCGGATTTTCTTCAAGTTGCGGGCAACCCGCAGCACCATCGTGTCCACTGCCTAACCTCCATGCTTTTTTGTCTTGATCCGCAGATCCCAATGGAGGCCATGAGCGTTCATGTTTCCCTTTTGCCTGCAAACGCTCTTCTCAGCCGGAATCGGCATGTCTATCCGCTCGGTTCATTATCGTTTATTTTATCACGTCAGGCCGGTGAAGTGGCAAGTATATCTCCTCGATCTGCCTTTGCAAAGCAGATGACCGACGATCCTTGAGCAAGGGCCTAATTAAAAACAAATCGTACAAGTGCGTATGCAGGCTGAAGCTTATTCGAATAAAATAACACATCAATCTTTAACAGGAAAGGACCATGTTAAATTGAACTAAAACATAAAAAAACGGATTAAAGGCAAAAAAATTATCGGATCAGGTGCGAGGAGAATTGTATATGAATTTGGTAATGGCTATGTATTAAAAGTAGCTAAATCAAAAAATGGGATTAAAAGCAACAGAAGAGAGGTGTTTACATATATTTCTTCTCCGTCTCCAATAAGAAAACATCTTGCCGAAGTTATCAAATATGAGAACGAATATCGTTGGCTGACAATGAGAAGATACAATCAGAATTTTCCCCGATATAAAGAATATAAACGTAAACTTTACCGACTTAGAGCTAAATTCAGGAACTATGGCATTATTCCTTATGAAGTAGTAATGAAAAAGGATGGCAGTCCAAATTATAACAACTTGCGTGTAAAGAAAAGCGGGGAAATTGTTGTGATTGATTATGGGAATTTTCAATATCGAGGCTGAAGCGGTTGCGTGAGAGAATGGAACTGCAAACTCCGAAGGAACTGCTATTCCAGGTGAGATTATGGGATCGGTTAGTTACCCTTCTTACTTTTTATGGCGGAAACGTTCGGGCTGCGGGTGATCGATGGAACGAAAGCTCAGTAATAGCCTTTATTGATGCTTCTGAAGCCGTGCAACGACCTGATTTCGCTCGGCTATCGGGTTATGAGCGAAATAAAATCAGTATGGTTATTAGCCGTCGTCCAGATAAGTGGTCCCGAATATGGTAGGAATGGAGGTGGCTTGATGAAACACAAATTCATCCGTAGCAAGATGAAAAAAGGGAAGCCTTTGCTGAATGATCGCGTCCTATCCCATCATGTTCCAAAAACCCATTGGTATCATGATGACACTCTTACTATGATGCTCAAAGCCTTCCCTGTAATATATATCAAACCCGATAAAGGTTCTGCGGGAACGGGGATAATCCGGGTCAAGAGACTCAATAGTTCCGAAAGCTTGATTTCGTTCAAAGCCATGTCCAAAATCTGTCCCAACACAAGCATCGTATCCGAAGTAGCGAAGAGAATGCGTCGCAATAAAAAATATATTATCCAGCAGGGGATTTCACTTGCAACCTATCGAAATAAACCTTTTGACCTGCGTGTTGTTCTCCAAAAACCCTCCGACCGGTGGTTGCTTACCTGGATGAGCGCCAAGGTCGCGCCAAGGTCCAATTCGATCGTTACCAATGTGGCAAAAGGAGCCCGGGATGCGAGAATAAAGGAAATCCTTCGAGGAGCCGACCAACCGCTAAACGTATCCAAGGTCCTGAAGGAGTTAACCGGCGTCTCCTACAAAATCGCACGTAAATTAGGCTCTCGTTTCCCTTTTCGAATCGTCGGATTGGATATGGGCATCGATAAGAAAGGAAAGGTATGGTTTATCGAGGCCAACACCAAACCGAGCTTTCACGGATTGAAGAAGTTCGACCCCGTCCAATATCGAATGTATCTCTCTGCAAAGAAGCAAATAGAAGCAAGCAGCTGAAAATAAGCAGTTCCTCTACATTACGATAACTATTAATCTTGGCTTTAAGACAAGAATTAATAGCTGATTAGAAGTCGTGTAATCACGGCTTCTTTTTGAATTTTTGGCATCTCAAGAGAGGCTGAACGAGGAAAATCCCCGGCAGGAAGCGGGGGCAAGTGAATGAAATTGCCTTGCTGCTTACATCAGAATAGGCGTCACCCTTTCATTTGTTTCTATTAATTTATGAAGGAAGCTTGGGTTCATAGAAATGAGCTCGTAGGAAGGTTGCTGGGAAGGGTTCACAGGAAATCTAGCTGAGCGGGCAGTTGGACCATACCGGATGTCAAGCCGGCACATAGGATAGAAGTATCAATATGCATATTTGCGAGAAGGAGAGTGCAAGCTGACCAATTTCAATTTTCAGGTCACTCCGAGCGGCGGCAACCCTCTCTCTTCCGTCCATGGATTCCCTCCTTGAATAGGCTTGCATGGTTCTATTTTATCAAAGGAGAGCCGATTGCCGACGATGGAAAACGGGCGTAAAATACAACCTGAGCCGGCATGCATGGGCATTCAGGCGTCATTAAAGGCGAGCGTTTTTTTCGGTTCGCTATGTCTGGATGCTGGCCATGGACATTGATTTAGGGGGAAATAGGATGACGGAAAAGGGAAACGTGGAGGCCCGCTTGGACGAGCTCGGCATCGTGCTTCCGTCCGCAAGCGGACCGGCGGCCGCATACGCGAACTGCGTTCTGGCCGGAGGGTTGTTGTTTGTTTCCGGCAAGGGGCCGGCGGGGCAGCCGAAGGGCAAGCTGGGGACCGACTTCACGACCAGGGAAGGCATGGGATTCGCCCGCCAGGCCGGCATCGAGGTGCTGGCGGTCGTCCGGGAAGCGCTCGGAAGCCTGGACCGGGTCAAGCGCGTCGTGAAGATCCAGGGCTTCGTCAATGCATCGCCGGAATTCGAGGAGCATCATCTTGTGCTCAACGGCTGCACGGAGCTCATGCTGGACGTATTCGGAGAAGAGAAGGGCATGCATGCCCGCTCCGTGCTGGGAGCCGCGTCGCTCCGGAACAATCTGCCCGTCATCCTGGATTCCATCTTCGAGGTGGAAGAGGAATGAAACGGCACTAATAGAGGAGAAATCTCTTCTCCAATATTTTAACCTAAGCCGTCTGGACTGTTCCCGGTCCAGCGGCTTTTTGCCATGCAAGCCATTCAAGCCGCAGCAGCTTGGACGTTGGTTCGCGGACCCAGCATTTTTCGCCCTGAGAACCATTGTTGAGAGAAAAGTTTAAGTATGTTAACATTTTGTTGAAAACTGTCTACGATATCAAGGCAAAGGCGGGGCGCTTAATGGAATTGAATCTGAACGGCACGAAGTGGGAGCTCAAGGGCTTTTGGCCCTGGGTGCCGCTCAAAGGGACGAGCATGGAGATCGGGAGCGAGCTCCTCGGCGTCACGGAGTGGATTCCGGCGACCGTGCCGGGAGGCGTGCATCAGGATCTGTACCGGGCAGGGCTGATCGAGGACCCTTACCGCGATCTCAACAGCATCCATTGCGAGTGGATCGAGAACCGCTGGTGGGTATACCGGGCTTCCTTCGAACGTCCGGCGCTTGCGGGCGAGCAGATCGAGCTGGTGTTCAAAGGGCTGGATTACGAGGCCATCATCAGCATGAACGGCGTGTATCTCGGTGATCACAAGGGCATGTACGAGCCGGCCGTCTTCAACGTGACCGATGCCATCAAGCTGAGGGAAACGACCGAGCTGCAGATCGTCTTGAAGCATGCGCCGGACGAAATGGGGCAAATCGGCAAAACCTCCGAAACCTTTACGCAGAAAAGCCGCTTCAACTACAAGTGGGACTTCTCCACCCGCCTCGTGAATACGGGCATCTGGGACGATGTCGTGCTGCGCGTCCATCAAGCGGCGACGATCGGCGATGTCGCTCTCCATACCGATCTGAGGGGCGGAGAAGGCATCATCCGGCTGTCGGCGGAAGCCGTCCGCCGCGGAGAGCCGGCCGGAACGCTGCGCTGGCAGGTCGAGGTGGAGTCTCCAGAAGGAGGAGCGGCATCGCCTGGTATTGTCGTTGATGAAGCGGTGCAAGGCTCCGAGGGAGCCGCTGTCATCCGCATTCCCGAGCCGGCCGTCTGGTATCCGAACGGCTACGGCAGCCAGCCCCTCTACCGGGTGTCGATCCGGCTGCTGGACGATACGGGCGTGCTGGATGAGCGCGTGATGGACGCCGGCATCCGCAGCCTCGGCTACGTCCGGAACGAGGAGGCGCCTGAAGACTCGCTTCCGTACACCTTCGTCGTCAACGGCGAGAAGATCTACATCCAGGGAGCCAACCTGACGCCGCTCGACCATCTGTACGGAAATGCCGGACCGGAGAGATATGAGTGGATCGTACGGCTGGCCAAGGATTGCGGAATGAACATGCTGCGCATCTGGGGCGGCGGCATCATCGAGAAGCCGTACCTGTACGAGCTGTGCGACCGCCACGGCATCCTGATCTGGCAGGAATTCATCCAATCCAGCTCAGGCATCGACAACGAGCCTTCCAAGAAGCCGGCCTTCATCGAGCTGCTCGGCCGGACGGCCGGGACGGCGCTGAAATCCCGGCGCAACCATGTGTCGCTGACCGTATGGAGCGGCGGCAACGAGCTCATGAGCGAGCAGAATCGGCCATCGACCTACGAGGACTCCAACCTGGCCTATTTGCGGGAGCTGGTCGAGGCGCATGATCCGCAGCGGCTGTTCCTGCCGACTTCCGCGTCGGGGCCTGTCCAGTATATTACGGCGGAGAAGGGCGTGAGCCACGATGTCCACGGCCACTGGAAGTATCAGGGCAATCCCGGACATTACGAGCTGTATGGAGACGTGGACCATCTGTTCCACAGTGAATTCGGAGTGGACGGCGTCAGCTCGGCGAAGAGCCTCCGCAAGTTTTTGAGCCCCGTCCACCTGAAGCCGGTCTCGATGCAGGACAACCTCGTTTGGAGGCATCATGGCGAATGGTGGGATACCTTCAGCCGGGATACGGAGCTGTTCGGCGAATTCGCGGACTTGCCCGCCTTCGTACAGGCGAGCCAGTGGATCCAGTCCGAAGGGCTGCGCTTCATTCTGGAGGCTAACCGGCGCAGGGCGTTCCGCAACAGCGGCAGCATCATCTGGCAGCTCAACGAGCCTTGGCCGAACGCCAGCTGCACGAATCTCGTCGATTATTACATGGAGCCGAAGCTGGCCTATTACGGGGTGCGCAAAGCATTCGAGGGCTCCCATGCGTCGCTGGACTACCGCAGCCTGACTTGGCGTGCGGGAGAGACGTTTACGGCGGGGGTGTTCGCTCATTTCGCCGACGGGGAGAACATGGAGATCGAGGCGCAGGTGCTGGATACGGCGGGAAAGGTGCTGGCTGCGAGGTCTTTCGCAGCTTCTTCGGAGGCGGATCCGCAGGCGGAGGGCAGCGGGCTGCGTCGCAGAGGCTCCGCAGCGGCGGGACGGCTTGAGTTCGCGGTGCCTCACACACGCGATGGCTTGTTCCTCGTCCGGCTCCTCTACGGACCGGAACGCAAGGATAACGTCTACGTGTTCTCGACGCTGGCGGAGCATCCGTTCCGTCCGGCTCTGGAGCTGAGCGGGGCGAGCCTGGCGGTTGAACCGCTGACGGGCTGGGAGCCTGAATCGGGCGAAGAGGGCTTGTCGGATATCTATCCGCGAGTCGGAGTGGCCGCGTCGGTCATCCATCCCGTTGTGCGCCGGTACCTTATTCGCAACGAAGGCGCATTGATCGCGCTGCACATCATGCCGGAGGAAAGCTCGGACCGCTGGTGGACGGTGGCGGACGAGGCCGGCTTCATGCTGCTGCCCGGCGAGAGCCGGGAAGTGTCCGTCGTCTGCACGCCGCGCGTGAACGATGTGTTCAGCGGATCGCTGGATGCAGCGGATGCGGGAAATGTTCCGCAAGTCGCATTTGTTTGCCTGGGCGAAAAACAGCAATGAAATGCGGTTTTGGAGCAGTCTTTCGGGGCTGCTCTTTTTCTTTGCCTGAAGAGACCTCCCGAACCATCCAAGCGGGGCTTATCCCGTTCTGACGGGTAGTCCTTGGCAAGCTTTTCCGGAAATTAGAATTCTCCATTCCAACTATCTTTTTTCTATTCTTTATTATGGGTAAGAATGGAATTGAAGAGGCGATGCCATTTTACTTCAACGGCATGGAAGGAGGTGCCCCGATGTCCTGCAAGCAGGAGCAACGGGCATGGAGCAGCGCGGACGGAACGCCGATCCATGGCTGCAGGTGGATACCCGAGGGGAAGGAACCGGAGGCGGTGATCGGGATCGTGCACGGACTGGGTGAGCATGCGGGCGCGTACGACCATGTGGCGGATTGGTTCACGGACAAAGGATATGCCGTTTATGCCTTCGATCAATGGGGACACGGGCTGACGGCCGGCAGACGAGGGGATTGTCCGGACTACGAGGCGCTGCTTGAGCCTGTCCTGCTTATGCTCGGCGATATCGGCTCGCAGCATCGGGGCTTGCCGGTGTTTCTGTTCGGGCACAGCATGGGCGGAAATGTCGCTTTGAACTATGTTTTGCGCCTCAAGCCGGATGTCGCCGGCGTCATCGCGGCGGGGCCATGGCTCAAGCTGGCGGTTGCGCCGCCGCCTGTGCGGCAGCTGCTCATCCGTCTTCGGAAGCGTCTGCAGCCCGGGTATCGGCATCTCCTCGCGAATGCCCGCGGGACGTCGGATCCGGAGATGCAGCTCCGCTATGCGGCCGACCCGCTGCGGCACGGGCGGATTACGCTGCGCACGCTGACCGGCGTCAGGAGAGCCGGGCGCTGGGCGCTCAAGCACGCCCATGAGCTGGAGACTCCGCTGCTGCTCATGCATGGAAGCGCGGATCAGATCACCTCCTGCCGGGCAAGCCGAGTTTTTGCCAGCCGTGCGGGGAGCAGATGCACTTACCGCGAATGGTCAGGCTTTCGGCATGAGCTGCATGCCGAGAGAGGACGGCGAGAGGTGCTGGCGTTCGCAGCGGATTGGATGGCCGGCATCAAGTCGGAAGAGGTGTACGAATAAGGAGCCGAATGTATCCTTTCCGAATCAAAAGCGGCAGCCGTTTTTTCGAGGCCACTGAAAATGTGTCGCTGCAGACGGAAATCAATCTTCCGATCGCTGTTGTCCCCAGATTTCTCTGTTTTCTGCCGCTTTTAGCGGTTGAAATCCGGGGACAAAGGCGACCACATCCGTTTCTCCAGAACGATTTCGCGCCTTACGCTACTTTTTCAGTGGCCTCGTTTTTTCGGCAGCCGTTTTTTCGAGTTTATTTGCCCAGAAACCCTCCCTCGGACCGAATGACCTGGCCGGTAATCCAGCCTGAAGCATCGCCAGCGAGGAAGGCGATGCCGCGAGCGGCGTCCTCGGGCATGCCGATCCGGCCCATGGGGAACATGGGGAGGAAGCGTTCCCGCAGCTCCCCGTCGATCCAGCCGGTGTCGGTCGGTCCGGGATCGAAGCCGTTGACGGTGATGCCGAGCGGAGCAAGCGCGACCGAAAGGGGCTCGATGATGCCGATGACAGCGCCTTTGGTGGCGATATAGGCGAGATTGCCGGGATCAGGCCCTTTGGACACGAGAAAGACGATTCTCCCCGGCGTCTGAGAAGGACGGCTGCTCTCGAGCCGCTTGGCGAATTCCGTGCTGAGCAGGACGGTGCCGCGTACGTTCACGGCATGATGACGGTCGAGAATGGCGGCGTCCAGCTCGCGGAAGCCTGCATGCCGCTCGTAGGTCGCATTGTTGACGAGGACGGACGGCGGCCTGCCGAAGGCTTCCTCCACGGCGTCCAGAATCGCTGCCGGCGATGCCGGATCGGCCAGGTCTGCTTCCATGTGCGCGGCCCTCGCCCCGATCGCCGCGAGCTCGCGGACGAGCTGGTCCGGCCATCCCGGAGCGGCTCCGTTGCCTTCCAGCTCGTCAAAAGCACCCCAATGCGTGAAAAACACGTCCATGCCCGCTGCAGCCAATGCCCGGCAAACCGCCGTGCCGATCCCTTCCGGCCTGCTGGCGCCCGTGACGAGCGCGATGCTTCTCGCCTCTTTCATGAAATCCACTCCCCTGATTCAACCCTTCATGCCTTTAATCTACCGTCCGTCCGGACGATTGGCGAGGTAAACTTTTTCTTTAACCGATATGCCCCGTCGCCAGACTTCTTTGCCGCCATCGGCCGCCTGAGCTGGAGGCTGGAATAACGAGGGCTCGAGCCGAATACCTATGAGGAGGGAGCAGGCCGGACAAGCGGACGAACCGGACGGAACGTGCGCGAAAAGGGGGCGGAAGATGAAAACGAGCATTATCATCCTGACGCATGATCAGCTGGAGTATACGATGAGATGCCTGGCGAGCATCATCTCGCACACGAAAGATTACGAGCTTGTCCTCGTCGACAACGGCTCCAGCGACGGCACGCCCGAGATGATCCGGAGAATGGGCTGCAAGGCCGTCTTCAATGCCGGCAACGCAGGCTTCGCGAAAGGCTGCAATCAAGGCTTGGAGCTTGCCGACGGCGAATTCGTGCTGTTTCTCAACAACGACACGGTGGTGACGGAGGGCTGGCTGGAAGCGATGCTGCGGGCGCTGGAATCCGACCGCACCGCCGGGATGACTGGCCCGGTGTCCAACTATGCGAGCGGACAGCAGCAGGTGGAAACCGATTACGGTCCCGGCCTGGAAGGGATAGGGGCATTCGCAGCCGCGCGCTCGGCGGCCTGGCAGGGCAAGACGATGGAAGTGCCCCGGCTGGTCGGCTTCTGCCTGCTGCTGCCGCGCGATATGGCGCTGGAAATGGGCGGCTTCGACGAGCGCTTCGGCCTGGGCAACTATGAGGACGACGACCTGTGCATGAGAATCCGCAGCCGAGGCTACCGGCTGGTCGTCGCCTGCGATTCGTTCATCCACCATTACGGCCATGTGACGGTCAATGCGCTGGAGGATTTCGACCTGACGGCATTGCTCAGCGTGAACCGGGAAATCGCCCGGCGCAAATGGGGCGAAGATCTGATCGACCTGATCTACAAGGTCCAGCCTACGCTGACCTTATGCGTCGGCGCCGGTCCGGATGCCGGGCAGGAGCAAATGGAGCGGACCCTGGACAGCATGGCCGGGATGGCCGACGAAATCCTGCTCGTCCACTATGGAGGCAGGGAAAGCCGCGAGTCCGTGCACCGGACCGGTCTGATCCGCAATCTCAAGACGGTCTACGCCGAAGCGGAGGGGGAGCAGGGAGCGGAGGCGAATGGGGTGGCGGCCGGACTGAACGAAGCCGGGTGTGAATTCATGCTGTGGCTGCGGGCGGGCGAGGAGCTGCACCGGGATGATGCGCTCGCCTTCCGAAGCTTCCGGCGTTGTCTGAGCGCGGACATTCCGCTCGTTGCTTTCTCCTCGATTGGCTCTTCCCAGCCTGTGCGGATGGCTCTCTGCACCGGCGGCCTGCGCTGGGACCATGCGCTTGGGTTTGCGGCTGCTGGCGGAGACGAACGGCCGTATCAGCTGGACATCCGGGTGGGCGGCAGCGCCTGGGCGAGTCCATGAAGAAGCAAGGCCATAGCGGTCCCCGCAACGGAGCGGAATGCGGCTGCTCAGGCCCGGCGTTACCTTCGAGACCAAATGCTACGAGGAGGATTGGCGGGAGCTGCTGCTGACGGATCGGCTGAGGCAGGCGATCGAGCGCCATGAGCATCCTTTTGCCGAGAAAATTCTGTACATCAACAACGTCAGCCGCCCGGAGCTGGTCGCGGCATGCGCAACGCCTGGTGGATGAAGGCGTCCTGACGTCTACGCGGTCGTGGAGGCATTCAGCGGGGAGGCGCTGGATTTCTTCGGTCTGAGCCGGGACAGCTTCGAGGGAGGCTACTATTATTCTATCGCGGAGCTCGTCGCCATCTACCGGTGCCGGACGGAATATCTCCTCCACTGTTCGGGAGACTCGATGCTGGACGATACGCTGCCCTGGATCTCCCCTTCCCTGGACGGATGCGCGCCCAGCCTGCCCTTGTATGCGCGAGTCCGGTTCCGAACGGCAAGGAGGAGGAGGAGCGGCAGGAGGCATTCGCCGCCGATGAGGATTTCTACATCGGTTAAGGCTTCTCCGATCAGTGACGAATGGGCGGCATGCGCTTCCATGGACATCGTTATCACTACGATTGGGTCGCGAAGCCGCCTGGCTGGTACGCCGTCAGGTAGGACTGCGAGGCCCGAAACGGAATGCCGGCAAGCAGGGTTGCGGCTCGATCGGAGCGCACGCACGGTAGGCTGCAAGACCGGCATAAACGCGAATGCTGCCCATAAAGGGCTTATTGACCAGGCACGTAAAAAGGCTGCCGTGCGGCAGCCTTTTTGTCCTGCGGAGCAAGCTTATTCCGTGTCTGAATAATAACGGCTCAACGCCTGCCATTCGGCAAACAAAGACTTGGCCGCAGCGGAAATGCCTTTGGGAGCCAGAATGCCGAGACCGGCGGAAGGTGCTGGAAGTTTCTCGCGGGATGGCGCTCCGACAGCTCTCCCCACAGCTTCCAGACGCCGAAGTCCGCGATCTTGATCTCGGTGTCATGCAGCAGCACGATTCCATCCTCGGCCAGCTTCGGCAGCCAGCTCTCGTAGTCGGGGCGAACCGCTTCGTACGTATGGAGACCGTCGATGTGGAGCAGATCGATGGAATTCTCTGCAAAGGCGGCCAAGCTTCATCGAAGGGTGCCCGATGCAAAGCTGCAGGCCTCCGATCCGCTCCTCCAGCTGGCCGCGGGCGGTCATCATGATGACCGGAATCCGGCTGCCTTCCGTCATGCGGACGATGGAAGCATCGTCGTCCACGATTAGAATTCGATCCGTCATGCCGAGTCGGCTCCTCTCCCTTGCAGGGAGTAGTGGTATCTCCATAGAAGACGACTAAGCGAACTTAAAGTTGTGGCGGGATGGAGTTGGACAGGAGGGCTTGCATGCCGGCCAGGTGGGTAAAAATAGACTGGAGAAGAGCGCAGGAGTTCCACAACCGAAACGAGGAGTTGAACAAGCCATGATAAAAATCGTGCTTGTCCGCCATGGACAGAGCGAGTATAACGCACAGAACCGCTTTACGGGGTGGACGGACGTCGATCTGACCGACAGCGGCAAGGAGGAGGCCCGCCGTGCCGGGGAGATTCTCCGTCAGAACGACTATGTGTTCGACGTCGCGTATACGTCGGTGCTGAAGCGCGCCATCCGGACGCTCTGGATCATTCAGGATGAAATGAGCCTGCTCTGGATTCCGACGGACAAGACCTGGATGCTCAACGAACGGCATTACGGCGCCCTGCAGGGGCTCAACAAGGAGGAGACGGCGCAGGAGTACGGGGAAGAGCAGGTCTATCTGTGGCGCAGATCCGTGACCGTCCGGCCGCCGGCGCTGGAGAAGGACGATGAGCGCTATGAGGGAAGGGATCCGCGCTACAAGGATATCAAGGACCGGGTGCCGGTGACGGAGAATCTGGACGATACGGAGCAGAGGGTGCTGGATTATTGGAGAGAGAAGGTCGAGCCTTCGCTCCATGAGAACCGGCGGGTGCTGATCGTCGCTCATGGCAACACGATCCGGGCGCTGGTCCGCTATCTGGACGACATCCCGGGCGACGACATCGCGACGCTCAACATCCCGACCGGAACGCCGCTCGTGTACGAGCTCGGGGATGACCTGAAGCCGGTCCGTCATTACTATCTGGAGGAAAACAAGGAGAAGACCGATGTCAAGAAAGCGGCTCAAGGCGCTCCCGACGTCCGGTCGGAATAGTCGCCGGCGGCTTCCGCCGCGTCGCTGCAGTCTGCATAGCCGTACCGATTTCGTCATCGAAGCCGGACGGCTGTTTTTGTCTTCTTGCCGGTTGCCGTCAGCGGCTGCGCCAGGCCCGAGCCACGCTGGCCGGCGGCTGCGAATCCAGCTTCAGAAGGAAGTCGCGGGTGCCGTTGTAGGCGTCGGTCCAGCCCATTTTCGCATAAAAGCGAAGGCCGTCCAGTCCTTTCATATAGTAGGCGCCCAGCAGCCTCTCGTTGAAATCTGGAATCGTGATTCCTGCTTTCTCCTGGAAGTCTCGATAGGCGCGAACGACTCCGAGTCTCTCCATATGCCGGTCCAGAATCGCGAGATCGACAAGATAATCGCCATAAGCGCAGTTGCCGTCAATGATGCCGGTAATGCGGGTGCCGCTGGACAGAATGTTCCACTGGTGAAAATCTCCATGGATGAAGCTGCGGTGGGGTTCATTGTAAGGCGCGTAAGCCATCAGCCGGCTGTAGCACTCGTCGAACACATCCTTTTCCAGGCAAGTGCTGCGGAACAAGCCATGCCAGTTCTCCCAGAAGGTGCCCGTCTGATCCTCCGCGAACGAGGCCGTCAAGTAGTCCTTCCAGGTCGGATGCTTTCCATTGCCGTCCGGCCCGATCCACCCATAGCCGCTCGTAAACCCTATGTCCACCTGATTGAGCCGCGTCAAAATACCGATAAGCTCCGGCAGCTGCCCGGCTTGCTGCTCGGGGGTGCAGGCCGCGAGGCTGCCGCCATCGATCCGTTCCATGATGACGTAGGCCAAGTTTCCATGCTTCCCTTGTCCCAAACATCGGGGATACGGGATTCCCTGGCCGGACAGCAGCTCCGATAGGAACCGTTCGGTCTCGTAGGCTCCTTCCAGGTCGCTGAACTTGATGACATGCCCTGTTCCTTCGTGGTTGAAGGAGAAGACGCTGCTCAAGTTGCCGCCGTCCATGGACTTTATCTCCGTCGCGATTGATCCTAGATGAGCCTTCACCACGTCCTCGACTTCGCTTTCAGCCACGCTTGGCTTGTTGTAGGCCGTCATGGTCCGCACTTCCCTTCGTTGCGGCGCAAGGAGAGAGCCCGCATTTCCTTTCATCCCTACTATAGACGGATCGGCCTTCGCGTTCGAGGGAGAGGATGGGTATAAGCAAATAATCCGAAGAAGCGGACAAATGCGCCGTGAATGGAACCGGAAGCATAGAGAGGAGCTTCGAGCCCGGTCTTGATTTTATTTGCCGGACGGTTATAATTCAGTTTAAACGATTAAACCAATGAACGGATCGGGGGAGAACGATGAGCGAGCAAACCGGGCATGTCCTGCAGCAATTCCAAGAATGCATCCCTTTGCTGGATGTGTTGACCGATGCTGGCCGCCAAGCCATCATCTTGCTGCTGGCGCAGCACAAATCGGGACTTAACGTGAATACGATATCCAGCCATATGAAGCTGTCCAGACCGGCCGTCTCCCATCATCTGAAGGTGCTGAAGCAGGCCGGCTATATCGAAGCCGAAAAGAAGGGCGTCGAAAATGTTTATGTGCTGACTGTGCGCAAGCCGCTTGAACAGCTCAAGTCGTTGATTGCGGCCGTTGAAGCCGAGTGCAGCGGATCTCGGTAATGGGCGCCGGCAGAGGGAAATGCAGCCGCATAGACGGATGCTCTTGCTGCTGCTCGCCTAGTAGGTTGATTTGTTTAAACGTATAAACATTCAAGGGGGATGGACATGAAGGCCATGATCATTGAAAAGTATGGAAAGAACAGTCCATTGGTGATGGCGGAACGGCCCATGCCTTCTATTGGCGAGCATGACGTGCTGGTGGAAATTCATGCGGCCAGTTTGAATCCGATTGACTTCAAGATCAAGGAAGGGAAAGTGAAGTTCCTGCTGAAGTACAAGTTTCCTCTTGTTTTGGGAAATGATTTTTCCGGAACCGTCGTCCAGGCAGGCGGGGCTGTGAGGACATTCAAGCCCGGAGACCAGGTCTACGGGAGGCCCCGCAAGAACAGGATCGGGACACTGGCCGAATACATCGCCGTTCATGAGGATGACCTGTCCCTGAAACCGCGAAATCTAAGCTTTGAAGAGGCGGCCTCCATTCCGCTCGTCGGACTTACCGCTTATCAAGCGTTCACCGATATTCTCAAGCTTCAGGAAGGCCAAAAAATCTTGATCCACGCAGGGGCAGGAGGCGTCGGAACCTTCGCGATCCAACTGGCCAAAGCAATGGGCGCATTTGTCGCCACGACGGCAAGCGATAAAGGCTTTGAGCTGGTAAAATCGCTTGGCGCCGATCGGATCATCAATTACAGGAAAGAAAAGGCTGAAGAGCTGCTTGCCGGGTATGACGCGGTGTTCGACACTTTAGGAGGTGCCGCCCTGGAAAAGTCGTTTCGGATCTTGAAGGAAGGCGGGCAGGTTGTCTCCATATCGGGAGCGCCGAACGCCGCCTTCGGAAAAGAACAGCAGCTCGGCTGGATAAAAACGGCCTTGTTGGCCTTCGTCAGCCGCAGGATCACCGCGCTGGCGAAAAAAAGCCGGACGAGCTACCGCTACCTGTTCATGAAGCCGAGCGGAGCGCAATTGAACATTTTAAAAGAAATGCTCGAGAGCGGCCGCATCAAGCCGGTGATAGACAAAGTGTTCCAATTGGAGGATGCCGGGCAAGCTCTTCAGTATTTGGAAGGCGGAAGCGCCAAGGGAAAGGTGGTCATCCGGATAAAACCATTGGAATGATTGCTTTCGCCGATCCTCCATGAGCGCCTGCCGACTTTTATTAGCCTCGATCATTCCTGCCAATTCTTGATGAAGTTCTTTTGAAGGGATGTCCGCAGCTCATCCGATGATCCGGAACTCCGATTCGATGAAGCTCCCATGCGATGTCTTTCGGACGGCTTCTTCCTTTTATCCTTCCAGCAACTGCCTCGGTCCCACAGGATGGAAAAGCCGCGTTCTATTCGGATTCAATGCATCGTCAATTCGCTTGCAGGTGAAATCGCTGATCGGTCTCGGAAGCCCGTCTCTTGCCCAGAAGCGGCATTCCAGGATTTCCGGCGAGCTTGGCCGAGGAGCCCGCTGGGAAGGGGCGGCATCCGCCATGAACACAAAATGATGCATGGTCAGGGTCCGGATCGTAATATACGCCCGTCAGCTGTCCGATTCCATATGGACACGCATGAATAGAAAAAGATGCGCCCTTTCCGGCATTGTCTGCCCGTTCCGGAGAGAAAATTTCAGCCGCTGCCGGCTTTCAACCGATTGGAAATGAAAAGGCAGAGAAGGGCATGGGCTCATTTAAAGGAAAGCCGCTTTCAAGCACTGTCTGTTTCCTGCCTTTATGCGGTCGCGCTTTAATTGACGAAATTTCAGTTCCCCCTTAAACTGGGTACAGAAAGCTTTACAAAATGCTCAAAAGAGTGGAAGCAAAACCGGTCTGGACAAATTCATGAAATGGGAAAAGGGGTCTATTCATGGGAAAAAGAATGTGGGCATCGGCGCTCCTCGCGGTCGCATTGATGACGGCGGCAGGCTGCGGGGCAAAAAACACGAATGAGGGCGGCGCGGCGAGCCCGGCTCCGTCCGCAGGAGGCGCAGCGGAAGGCAAGACGTATTCCATCGCCATCTCGCAGATCGTGGAGCATCCGTCTCTGGATGCGACGCGCGAAGGCTTCCTCGCCGCCTTGAAGGATGCCGGCATCGTGGAGGGCGACAACCTCAAGGTCGACTTCAACAACGCGCAGGGCGACCAAAGCAACAACCTGTCGATCGCTCAGAAGATCGCCTCGGGCAAGAACGATCTCGTGCTCGCCATCGCGACTCCATCCGCGCAGGCTGTAGCGGAGAAGGTCAAGAACGCGCCGATCCTGTTCGCGGCCGTCACGGATCCGCTCGACGCCAAGCTCGTCACGAGCCTGGACAAGCCCGGCGGCAACATCTCCGGCGCCTCCGACACGAACCCGGACGCCATCGTGCAGCTGATGGACTTCATCGCCTCCGACTTTCCGAATGTGAAATCCGTCGGCCTCGTCATCAACGAAGGCGAGTCCAACGCCGTCATCATGGCCAAAAACGCCGAGCAGGCGCTTGCCAAGCATGACATCAAGCTGGTGAAAGCCCCGGTATCCAACACTTCCGAGGTGAAGCAGGCGGCCGAGTCGCTCGTAGGACGCGCGGACGCGCTCTTCACGACGCTCGACAACACGGTCATCAGCGGCGTCGACACGATCATCCAGGTGGCGAATTCCAAGAAGCTTCCGTTCTTCTCCAGCGACCGCGATACGGTCGAGAAGGGCGCCTTCGCCACAGTCGGCTTCAAATACTATGACCACGGCTATCAGGTCGGACAAATGGCGGCCGAGGTGCTGAAGGACGGCAAGAAGGTAGGGGACATGAAGGTAAGCATGCAGGAGAAGCTCGACCTCATCCTCAATCTCAAAGCCGCAGAGGCCCAGGGCATTGCCGTTACCGACGATATGAAGGCCAAAGTGAAAGACCAGGAAACGAACATTATCCAATAGCTAAGAGGTGGCTTCCTTGATCCTATCCCTGAACGGAGCGGTTGCGCTTGGGCTGATGTACGCCCTGATGGCGCTCGGGGTCTACATCACGTATCGCATCCTTGATTTTCCCGATTTGACGGTAGACGGCAGCTTCACGACGGGAGCCGGAATCGCGGCCGTGCTCCTGACGCATGGCTGGTCGCCGTGGATTGCCACGCTTGCCGCCTTCGGGGGCGGAATGGCAGCCGGCGCCTGCACAGGGCTGCTGCATACGAAGGGCAAGGTCAACGGCCTGCTGGCCGGCATACTCATGATGATCGCCTTGTATTCCATCAATATGAGAATCATGGGCAAGCCGAACGTGTCCATCTCGGGCGAGAATACGCTGCTCGGCAGCATCGCGGGCTCCGAATGGCTGACGTTCGGCGGCGTCTCCTGGTTCTATCCCGTCGTGCTGCTCGTCGTGGCGATTGCCGCCAAGCTCCTTCTGGACGGGTTCCTGCACACGGATCTCGGCCTGGCGCTGCGGGCGACAGGCGACAACAAGCGGATGATCCGCAGCTTCGGCGGCAACACGGACCGTTCCACTGTTCTCGGCGTCAGCCTCTCCAACGGTCTCGTGGCGCTGTCCGGCGCGCTCATCGCGCAGGATGCCAGCTTCGCGGACATCAATATGGGCATCGGCATGATCGTCATCGGCCTCGCTTCCGTCATCATCGGCGAGGCTCTGCTCGGCGCTCGCGGCGTCTTCATGACGACGCTCGCCGTGCTGGTCGGCGCCGTCGTCTACCGGATCGTCATCGCGCTGGCGCTGCGTTCCGACTTCCTCCATCTGGAGGCGTCGGATCTCAAGCTGATCACGGCGGCGATCGTCATCATCGCGCTCGTCATTCCGACGGTCAACCGCTCGATGAAGCAGAAGCGGCAGGCGCGCAGGCGCACCGCCGAGCTTGCGGCTGGGACTGCCGGAAGGGGGGAAGCCTGATGCTGCATGTGCAATCGGTATCCAAGCTGTTCAACCCCGGCACGCCGGACGAGAAGGTCGCGCTCATGAACATCGACCTGCAGCTGAAGGCGGGAGACTTCGTCACCGTCATCGGCAGCAACGGCGCGGGCAAGTCGACGCTCATGAATATGATCTCCGGCGTCATGAAGCCCGACATCGGACGCATCTCCATCGCCGATGCGGACGTGACGGGGGTATCCGAATCGAGCCGGAGCCGCTGGATCGGCCGCGTCTTCCAGGATCCCATGGCCGGCACGGCGCCGAACATGACGATCGAAGAGAATCTGGCGATGGCCTACAAGCGCGGCAAGCCGCGCGGACTGAGCTGGGCGGTGTCGGGAGCGAAGCGCGGGCTGTTCCGCAAGGAGCTCAGCCGCCTCGGCATCGGGCTGGAGAACCGGCTGCGCGCCAAGGTCGGCCTGCTGTCCGGCGGCGAGCGCCAGGCGCTCAGCCTGCTGATGGCCACCTTCACCAAGCCGGACATCCTGCTGCTCGACGAGCATACGGCCGCGCTCGACCCGGCGAGGGCCGAGCTGATCACCCGGCTGACGGAAAGCATCGTGCGCGACATGGGCCTTACGACGCTGATGGTCACCCACAACATGGAGCAGGCCATCCGGCTCGGCAACCGTCTCATCATGATGGACAAAGGCCGCATCATTCTCGATATTCCCGAGAGCCGCAAGCAGGGGCTCACGGTCCAGGAGCTGCTGCGTGAGTTCGAGGGCATCAGCGGCCAGAAGCTGTCGGACGACCGGCTCATCTTGGGCTAGGAGGGCTTTCTTCCAGGGGCGGGCCGATCGGCCGCAGGCAGAGAGCCGGCGCAAGCTGCACGGAGATCCAAGTCGCAAGGCTGCACGGAGATCCAAGTCGCAAGGCTGTGCGGAGATCCAAGTCGCAAGGCTGCGCGGAGATCTAAGTTGCAAGGCTGCAAGGAGATCCAAATCGCAAGGCTGCCTTTTCAGGCAGCCGATGAAAGCCTGCCCTGCATAGGGCAGGCTTTCGGCATGATCGGGGGGCGTTGCCGGGTGGACTCCCGGTTTCACGAAGGAACAATATTGAAAGGAAAGATAGAGCATGAAGATGGATTACATGCCTGATCGCAAGCCGCTGTCTGGTCCGCGGCCGCAGCTCGTGCTCGATGCGGGTGGCGTGCTCGTCTCCAATCTGACGCCTTCCATGTGGCAGGAGCTGGCGGAAATAAGCGGCCATGCCTACGGCGAGCTGAGGGACAGGTACAAGCGCGATATAGCGGGAAGGCTGTGGACGGGAGAGCAAGCGGCGGCGGAATTTTACCGCTGGATCGCCGGCTTCCGTCCCGATTGGACGGATGAGGACGCAGAGAAGCTGCTGAGATCCCATCTTCTGCCGCTGCCCGCCATGGACAGGCTGCCGGAGCTGGCACGGTCGGCCGACGTGCATCTGCTCAGCAACCATGTCTCGGAATGGCTTCGGCCGGTGCTGGAGCCGGCAGCGGAATGGCTCGCGAGCTTGACGATCTCCAGCGAGGAAGGGCTGAGCAAGCCGGATCCGGCGCTGCTGGAGCGGTGCGCGGGCAAGCTGGAGCCGGGCGCGCCGGTCCTGTTCGTGGATGACTCGCCCCGCAATGTCGCGGCCGCCGAGGCGTTCGGCTGGCATGCGCTGCTTGCGGACGATGACGGTCTGTGGGTGGATGCGGCGGCAGAGCGGCTGCGCGTCCTTAGGCTTTGAGCCGGCGCCATGCGTTTCGCCCATCGTTTAGGTTTCTGCAGGATGGGTTTAAATGGAAAGGAAAGAGGCTGCACTCCGCCATCTTCCACGGCGGCTGGCGCAGCCTCCTGTTTGCCTGTTATTCCCTCCAGCAGGGACTTTTCCCCGGACATGCGGTATAATAGGGCTAATTTTCGCGGCAGCCGGGGCGGCAGCCGGAAGCTTAGGAGTGAGTTTTGCCATGAGAGAACATAGGCCTGTACTGGGCGTCGTCGTGCCCTGTTATAACGAAGAGGAAGTGCTGGAGCTGACTGCGCCCGAGCTGGACGGCATGCTGGAGAGCATGGAGAAGGAAGGCATCATCGCGCCGGGGAGCTTCATCATGTTCGTCAACGATGGCAGCAAGGACGGCACCTGGCCGCTTATTGCGGATCTGGCCTCGCGCTGCCGGAGAGTGTCGGGACTCAACCTGGCGGCCAACGTCGGCCACCAGAACGCCCTGCTCGGGGGGCTGATGACAGCGAAGCGCCATGCGGACTGCCTCGTCTCGATCGATGCCGACCTGCAGGATGACGTCCGGGCGATCCGCGACATGGTGCTCCGCTATCTGGAAGGCTGCGAGATCGTCTACGGCGTGCGCAGCAGCCGGCAGCGCGACACCTGGTTCAAGCGCACGACAGCCGAAGGCTTCTACAAGGTCATGGAAGGGCTGGGCCTGCGCATCGTGAACAACCACGCCGACTACCGGCTGATGAGCCGCCGGGCGCTGGACGAGCTGGAGAAGTTCACGGAGGTGAACCTGTTCCTGCGCGGCATCGTGCCGATGCTCGGCTTCCAGACCGGCGTCGTGTATTACGAGCGGCTGGAGCGCGCAGCCGGCGAGTCCAAGTACCCGCTCAAGAAAATGATAAGCTTCGCCCTGGAGGGCATCACCTCCTTGTCCGTCAAGCCGATCCGCATGGTGACGGCCGCCGGCTTCATCGTGTTCGGCGTCAGCATCGTGATGGGTTTGTACGCGCTGATCTCCAAGATGTACGGCAACACCGTCTCCGGCTGGGCGTCGCTGATCGTCTCGCTCTGGTTCATCGGCGGCGTGCAGCTGCTGTCGGTCGGCTTGATCGGCGAATACATCGGCAAAATCTATCGCGAAGTCAAAAGGCGTCCGCTCTATATCGTGGAGCGCGAAGTGGAGCCTGCGGTCCGTCCCGCGTCCGCTGGGGTCCCGGCGGCGACAAGGTCTCAGAGCGGTCCCGACGCGCTGAGCTATCTGGGGGTGCAGCCGTGAGAACACGGTTCCGAATCGAATATCTGGCCGCCGCCGGCGCGGCCGGGATCATCATCTGGCTGCTGTTCACCCGTCCCTTCATCGGCATGGCCGATTCGGGGGACTTTTTGCGCGTGCTTATGACGGCGGGACTGGATTACAATCCTGCCGCCACTACATACGAGGACCGGTTCTTCAGCTACGCCAACCAGCATTTCGCTTATGGGAGCCTGAGAGGGGCGTACATCACCTCGCAGCTGATTCCGGTCTTCATCGCGCGGGGGCTGGGATGGCTCTATGATCCTTCCCTGTTCAACATCCGCATTCTGGCGGCGGTGTACGGAGCGCTGCTGATCGCAGCGGTCTACCTGCTGGTCCGCACGGGCAGGAAATACTCCATGGCGGCAGGCGTCGTTCTGACGGCCGGGCTGCTGTTCATATTCCTGGATGTCCGCTACTTGGCCTACTTCAATTCCTTCTTCGCCGAGCCGGTGTCGCTGATCTTCCTTCTGCTCACGCTCGGAACGGGCCTCCGGCTCGCCCATCAGGAGGAGCCGGGCCGCTGGACGCTGATCTTCTTTTTCTTCTGCGTGTTCATGCTCGTCTGCGGCAAGCTGCAGAATACGCCGCTGGGCGTCGTGTTCGCCCTCTACGGGCTCCGCTTCCTGCCGCTCCGCTGGGACCGCGCCTGGCGCAAGCTCGTGCTGGTCTGCTGCTCCGCGCTGTTCCTGCTGTCGGCGCTGCTGTACGCGTTCGCCCCGGACGGGCTGAAGCATATCAACCTGTATCAGACCGTCTTCTACGGCATTCTGAACGGCTCCCCCGATGTGAAAGGGGATCTCGACGATCTTGGCTTGCCGCAGAAGCTGGCGGGCAACGCCGGCTCGAACTATTTCCAGAGCGACGTTCCGATCAAGCAGGACGCGCCGGAAATGAAGGCCGACTTCTACGACCGGATGTCCCACGGCAAGGTCATGCTCTATTACGCGACCCATCCGCAGCGGCTGATCGGCCTCATGGAGCGCGCCGCCCACCAGAGCGTCTACTTGAAGCCGGGCTATCTCGGCAACTACGAGAAGGCCGAAGGCAAGCCTCCGGGCGCGTTCAACGACACGTACAGCGGCTGGAGCCGGTTCAAGGCGGCGCATATGCCGAATTCGCTGCTGTTCATCGTCCTGTTCTATATCGTGTATTACGGCGTGTGCGTGATCGAATGGCTGCGAGCGCGCGAGGGGTCGGCCAAAATGACCTCCGAGCTGCTCATGCTCGTCGCATTCGTCGGCTTCTTCGCTTTCCTGATTCCGATCATGGGCGACGGCCTGGCCGACATCGAGAAGCATCTGTTCCTGTTCAATGTCGCCTACGACATCATGCTGCTTGCTTCCGTGACCTGGCTGACGTACCGCATCGCGGTGCTGCTCGGGTTCGGAAGAGACGGCAGGAGAATCAGCTACGGCTCGTACCGGTAACCGCAAGCCTTCCGCAGGGATGACCTGGCGGAAGGCTTTTTTGCTTAGGGGACAGAGGTGCAAGGCTGCGTTGCCGAAAAGGCGGATGGCGTAAAAGTGAAATGGCATTGGCTAGAGTGTTGTCGAAGTCGAATTGCGGATACTTAGGAGGTAACTCCGCCTGCGGGCCGCAAGCGGAAAGAAGCCGAAAAAGTCGGCTTATTCCGCGAGCGAACGGCCCGAAGGCGTGAATAAGCCGAAAAAGTCGGCTTATTCCGCGAGCGAACGGCCCGCAAGCGGGAATAAGCCGAAAAAGTCGGCTAACTCCGCGAGCAAACGGCCCGCAAGCGGGAATAAGCCGAAAGAATCGGCTTATTCCGCGAGCGAACAGCCCGCAGGCGGGAATAAGCCGAAAAAGTCGGCTTATTCCGCGAGTGAACGGCCTGCAGGCGGAAATAAGCCGAAAAAGTCGGCTTATTCCGCGAGTGAGGCTTCCATCCTTACGGCCCCAGCCGCCTGCCGAGCGCGGTGCCCGTCTGAAGCTTATAGGCCATCAGCGCGATTTCCAGCCCGACGCGCTTATGCGGCTCCAGGAACGGCTCGCCGATCAGCTCGGTCAGCTTATCCATCCGGTTGTACAGCGTCTGCCGGTGGATGAACAGCCGTTTGGCGGTTTCATGCTTCGAGCCGAAGCATTTGAGATACATGTCGAGCGTCTCCAGCAGCTGCAGGCTGCTCTCCTTCTCCAGGCGCAGGATTGCGCCGAGATGGTCCTGGACGAACCGCTCCAGCAGCTGCGGATCGGGAATGGCTTTGAGCAGCTGGTAAGCGCCCAGGCTGGAATAGAACACGACCGGGCCGAGCTCGGTGACGCTCCGCGCTACCTCGAGCGCTTGAGCTGCTTCGCGAAAGCCTAGCGGCGCATCCAGCAGCCTGCTCCGCGGCTTGCCGGCGGCGGCGCGCAGCGTGAGGCCGTCGAGCTGTTCTTCGCCGAAGCGGCGGATGTCCTCCAGCAGCGACTGCGAGGACGACAGCAGCCGGTCGGAGGCCGCGGCAGGCGAAGCCTCCAGCGCCAGCAGGAACTGCAGTCCGCCGCTGCGCGCCTGCACGCTTCCCTTGAGGCTGTACTTTCGGATCAGCGTGCGCAGCAGCACGGCCAAATCCCTCAGAGCGGCTTCGAGGCGGTCTCCGCCATCCTCCGGGGAGCGCTCCTCAAGCTCCAGCTGTCCGGGCAGGCTGAGGCAGATGCGGTCCTGCGGAATGCGCCCGGTCAGCCCGATCATGGTGCGGGCTTGATCCTCGCTCGCGATCCGCCCTTCCTGCAGCTCCGGGATGAGCTGATCCTGCAGCCGGCTGTCGTGCTCCCGCCGGAATTGGGTGCGGAGCATGAGGGCGGCGATAGCCGAGGCGGCCGCATCCAGATAAGGAGAGAGCTGCGCGGCAGCCTCCTCGTCCGGCTCATGGTCCGGCAGAGGCATTCCGACAGCCGCGAGCAGCTGGCCGTAGCAGGACACGGGCCGCAGCAGCAGGCTGCCGCCGCTGTCCAGCGGCAGCAGAAGCTCGCTTTTGCCGTCGCCGAGAACGCCTTCGCGCTCAAGCCGGCGGAACGGGAAATCGGCAAGGCTGGAGGCTTCGCCGGAGACAGGCGGCAGCTGCGGGTAATGACGATCCGCTTCAATAAGGGAATAAAAGACAATTTGCCGTCCCGTGTCCCCATGAAGCAGGCGAAGGACGGGCATAATATCGCTGTGCTGGAGCGTCAGCTGCTGCAGGCGGCGGGAGAAGCCCTCCGCAAGATCCCTCTGGGAGCGCTGACGGTTGATGATGAGAGAGTGGATGTCTTGAGTAATCTCCGAGAAGCGCACCGGATGGTCGAAAACGATGACGGGGAAGCCATGCTGCTCAGCCAGCTCGAGCACCTCCGCGGGAACCTCCTCGATGCTCGTTCCGAGCTCGAGAATAAGCCCGGCGGCTTCCTGACGGATAAGCTGGCGCAAATATTCGAGACGGTCCTGCTGGGCTTGCTTCAGCCATAGGCCGGTCGTCAGGATCAGGTCGTCCCGGCTGATGAACGGGGCTACCTGCACGATTTCGATGACATGCACCCAGCCGACGCGCTTGCCGAGGCCTACCTGACCGGCGGCGAGCCGGGCATGGGCGAACAAGGGACGCTGAAGCACGTCCCGGACATGCAGATCGGTTGTTTTCACTCGCTAAGACACCTTTCCGGGCAATCGCGACATGCCGACGGCGGCAGAGCTGCCAGAGCCGTGTGAGCAATCGGCAAGAAGTCGAGCCCAAGGAGAGAAAATATCGACAACGTGTAAGATGCCAGACTTGGCCCCTTCCCGTATCATGACAGTAGAAGGCAATATCCATTATAGACGAGGTGGCTGTCCCATGAAAATCGGAATTCCAAAGGAAATCAAAAACAACGAGAACCGCGTCGCGCTGACGCCGATGGGAGCGGCCGAATTCGTGCGCGCAGGGCATACAGTGCTGGTCGAGCGTTCCGCCGGAGCAGAAAGCGGATTCGAAGACTCCCAGTACGAAGCCGCAGGCGCGGCCATCGTGACGGAAACAGCCGATGTATGGGGCAAAAGCGACATGGTCATGAAGGTCAAGGAGCCTCTATCCTCCGAATACGGCTACTTCCGTGAAGGCCTTGTCCTGTTCGCCTACCTCCACCTCGCAGCCGAGCCGCATCTTGCCGAAGCGCTTCGCAAGTCCGGCGTTACCGCCATCGCCTACGAGACGATCCGCGTGAACGGCGCGCTGCCGCTGCTCGCTCCGATGAGCGAAGTCGCCGGCCGCATGTCGGTGCAGGTCGGCGCGCAGATGCTGGAGCGCGCACGCGGCGGCAAAGGGATTCTGCTCGCCGGCGTAACCGGCGTCAAGCGCGGCAAGGTCGCCGTCATCGGCGGCGGCATCGCAGGCACGAATGCGGCGCAGATCGCCGTCGGCCTCGGCGCGGACGTGACCGTGCTCGATACCAATACGAACCGCCTGCGCGAGCTCGCGCTCATCTTCGGCAACCAGCTGCAGACGCTGCAGTCCACCTCGCATAACATCGCCGAAGCGGTCCGCGAAGCGGATCTCGTCATTTCGACGGTGCTGATTCCGGGAGGCAAGGCGCCGAAGCTCGTCACTGAGGAAATGGTCCGCTCGATGCAGAAGGGCTCCGTCATCGTCGACGTGGCCATCGATCAAGGCGGCAGCGTGGAGACGATCGACCGCATCACGACGCATGACGATCCGGTGTTCGAGAAGCACGGCGTCCTGCATTATGCGGTCGCCAACATTCCGGGAGCGGTGCCGTACACGTCCACGCTCGCGCTGACGAACGCGACGCTGCCGTTCGCGCTTCAGATCGCCCGGTCCGGAGCTCAGGACGCCATCCGCGCGTCCCAGCCGATCCGCGAAGGCGTCAACACGATGGGCGGCCATGTCACCTACGAGGCGGTCGCCCGCGATCTCGGCTATGCGTACAAAGCACCCGAAGAGCTGGTCTGACCCGCAACCGATTCCAATCCTTCCACTTCTAATCGCCAGCCGATGACTCCTGCGCAGCAGGGGTCATCTTTTTTGAGCAGAGAGAAGGGAGTCTGCCTGAGCAGCGCCGCTGCCATCGACGGCAGCACGACGGCGACAATAAATCCCCAAAAGGCGCTGTCCTCCGACCATTGCATCGTCGGCTGGGACAGCGCCTTTCCTTTTGATTCAGTTGGCGCTGTCCTCCGACCGCTGCATCGTCGGCTGGGACAGCGCCTTTCCTTCTTATTCGATTGGCGTTATTCTCCTGATGGAAGATGAGGCAGGATGACTTCCTGGACAGGGACAGGACCGTCCAGCATGGAATCGGAGGACTTGGAGCTGATGAACACCCTCAGGTCGTCGGCTGTTCCTTGCAGCGCCTCGTCGCGCATCGGAACGGAGTGGAAGCCGGCCGTAGACGCGGCTCCAGCCGTGCGGGAGACGGCAGAGGACGGAGCGAGCGAGCCGTACACCTGGAAGATGCTCTCCACCCGCGAGCGGCTCGCTGCGGGAGCGGCAACAATGACGAGCAGACGGTCATTTTCAATGAACATGCTGTAGTTCTCCGCCTCGAGCTCCGGAATGCCGAGTCCGACGAGTCCGCCCACGAGCGAGCCGGCTCCTCCGCCTACAGCCGCTCCCGCCAGCACGGTGGCGATCGGACCGGCCGCAAGCAGCGGACCTATTCCGGGGATAAAGAGCAGTCCGACCGTTGCGAGGATGCCGGCCGTGCCTCCCAGAACGATGCCGGCAGCCGCGCCTGCGGCCGCTCCTTCCGGACCGTTCGTGCTCGTTTCGACCGCTGTCGTCGCCTGCATCTCTTTGCCCCGCCTCAGCACCGAAATCTCCTCGTTCCGGCAGCCCGATGCTTTAAGCTCTTCCATCACGGCGATCGTGTCTTTCTCGGAGTTTAAAATCCCTACGATTGGCGTTGTCATGGTGTTTCTCCTCCTCATCGTTTTTGGAATCGGCTTAAGGCGCTTCAGCTGAATACTCGTAGATACACGGCTTCGGCCGGAGGGCAAACAGGGCGGACAAGCAGGCTGTGGCATTTATTTTTAGAACGGTCCGGCGAAAAAAATACGCCAGCCCGAAGTGCCGGCTGGCGTGATCATGTCAGGAAGCCCCGCAAAAACGGGGGCCGCTGAAAAGGTGTCGCTGCAGTCGGAAATCATTCTTCCGATCGCTCGATAGGTGCGCTCTATCTGGCGTCGTCCAGCAGCCGCTCGCCGGAAATGCCGGGAGAGGTCATCTGGTACGGATTGAGAATCTCGGTAATCTCCTCCGGGGTCAGCAATCCGCGCTCCAGAATCAGATCGCGGATGGACAAGCCGGTGCGGAGCGCCTCCTTGACGAGCTGCGCAGCGACCTCATAACCCAGATGCGGGTTGAGGGCGGTCACGATGCCGAAGGAGTTGTTGACGTACGTCTCGCAGCGCTCGCGGTTCGCTTCCATGCCCTCGACGGCGTATTTCAGGAAGACGTCCACGCCGTTGCGCAAAATTTTGAGCGATTGCAGCAGGTTGAAGGCGATGACCGGGCCCATCACGTTGAGCTCGAACTGTCCGGCTTCGCATGCCATGCAGATCGTATGGTCGTTGCCCATCACCTGGAAGGCGACCTGGTTGACGACCTCGGCCATGACCGGGTTCACCTTGCCCGGCATGATGGACGAGCCCGGCTGGCGCGGCGGGAGCATGAGCTCGGCGAGGCCGACGCGGGGGCCGGATGCCATCAGGCGGATGTCGTTGCAGATCTTGGACAGATTGACCGAGCATACCTTCAGCGCGGCAGACAGCTCCGTATAGCCGTCGCTGTTCTGGGTCGCGTCGACGAGATCCTCCGCCGCCTGGATCGGCAAGCCGAGCTGCTCCTGCAGATGGCGGATGACCGATTCGATGTATTCCGGCTTCGCGTTGAGGCCGGTCCCGACGGCGGTCGCTCCCATGTTGACGGTGAGGATATTGTCGGCCGACCGCTTGATGCGGGCGATGTCGCGCGCCAGAACGGCCGCGTACGCGCCGAATTCCTGTCCCATCCGGATCGGCACCGCGTCCTGCAGATGGGTCCGGCCCATTTTGATGACGTCGTCGAACTGCACCTTCTTCTGCATGAAGCCCGCATGGAGCGCGTTCAAAGCGGTCAGCAGGCTCTTGGTGAGCCCGAACGCCGCGATCTTGAGCGCGGTCGGGATGGCGTCGTTGGTCGATTGCGACATATTGACGTGGTTGTTCGGATTGCAGTGGAAATAATCGCCCTTCGGATGGCCGAGAATTTCCAGCGCCCGGTTGGCGAGAACCTCGTTCATGTTCATATTGATCGAAGTGCCTGCGCCGCCCTGGATGGAGTCGACGAGGAACTGGTCCGCGTATTTGCCGTCGATGATATCTTCCGATGCCTTGACGATAGCCTGGCCTACTGCAGGCTGCAGCAGGTGCACGTCCATATTGGCCCTGGCCGCCGCTTTCTTCACGTGGGCAAGAGCCGTCAGCAGCTCATGATGGATCGGCACGCCGGTGATCGGGAAATTCTCGACCGCCCGTAACGTCTGGATTCCGTAGTAAGCGCTTTCGGGAACCTGTTTCTCCCCTAGAAAATCATGCTCGAGCCTGAATGCCATTGTTCTCATCCCTTCTTGGATCCCTGTCCCAATCAATTGTAGTGTTTCCTGGCACGCTCCTATCATACCGCATTCTAGAAGGTTCGGGTATGCCTCCTCGCGGACGAAGCATAGAATGGATGGAAAGGAGGCGACGGCGCATCATGAGTCAAGCAGGCAACCATTCCGTCACCGATTCGGTCATCCGCCGGACGGAAGCCTACGGGGCGCGCAACTACCATCCTCTGCCCATCGTCATCAGCCGGGCGGAAGGCGTCTGGGTCGAGGATCCGGAGGGCGGCAGATATATGGATATGCTGAGCGCCTATTCGGCTCTCAACCAGGGGCATCGGCATCCGGCCATCGTCCAGGCGCTCAAGGATCAGGCCGACCGCGTGACGCTGACGTCGAGGGCATTCCATCACGACAAGCTCGGAGAGTTCTACGAGAAGCTGGCCGCTTATACCGGCAAGAGCATGATTCTGCCTATGAATACAGGAGCAGAGGCAGTGGAAACCGCCGTCAAGGCAGCGAGACGCTGGGCCTGCGACGTCAAGGGCGTGCCTGACGGGCTTGCCGAAATCATCGTCTGCGAGGGCAATTTCCACGGGCGCACGGTCACGGTCACCTCTTTCTCCTCCAGCGAGGAATACAGGCGCGGCTTCGGACCGTTCACGCCGGGCTTCCGGATCATCCCTTACGGCGACCTTCCTGCTCTCGAAGCCGCTATGACGGACCATACAGCCGCATTCCTCGTGGAGCCGATCCAGGGCGAAGCCGGAATCGTCATCCCGCCGGACGGCTATCTCCGGGAGGCCGCCAAGGTCTGCCGCGCCAGCAGCGTTCTCTTCGTCGCCGACGAGATCCAGACCGGCTTCGGGCGCACGGGCCGGCGCTTCGCCTGCGACTGGGAAGGCGTGGAGCCGGATGCCTATCTGCTCGGCAAAGCGCTCGGAGGCGGCGTCTTCCCCGTCTCGGCTGTCGCGGCGGATGCCGCCCTGCTCGGCGTGTTCGAACCTGGCTCGCACGGCTCGACCTTCGGCGGCAACCCGCTGGCGGCCGCGGTCGGAATCGCCGCGCTCGAGGTGACTCAAGGGGAGCGGCTGGCGGAGCGCTCCGACGAGCTGGGAGCTTACGCTGCCGGCCGGCTGCGCGGAATGGGCAGTCCGCTGGTGCGGGAAGTGAGGGGCAGGGGCCTATTTATCGGCATCGAGCTGTTCATGGAAGCCAGGCCGTATTGCGAGCGGCTGATGGAGATGGGATTGCTGTGCAAGGAAACGCATGCGAACACGATCCGGCTGGCACCGCCTCTGACGATAACCCGGGAAGAGCTGGATTGGGCGCTGGAGCGGCTGGAGCTGGCATTGACCCCTTGACCTCAGGTCCGGATTGGGACGCATGCAACGACGCACGCATATAACGAAGCAGCAGCCGTCCCTCGGCCCGCATCTTGCACGGGAGAGGGCGGCTGCTGTCTTTTCCGGACTTAGATATAGCTCAAGCCTGCCGTGTACGGAAACGGTATCGGGAAATAAGGCTTCAGCATCTGAGCCTGCTCTTGGGTGAAAGGGAGCCTCGGACCGCTCGACGGCTCCGCCGGGGTCTGGACGGCGACCGCTGTCTCAGCGGCGGCATCCGCCCCGGAGCGGCCAGCGGACCGGGCTGGCCCGGCATCCGCCCCGGAGCGGCTTGCGGACCGCGTTGACCCGGCATCCGCTTCCGGAGCGGCACATTGCCGGACAAACGCGTCGGGTCCGTCGTCCAGCTCGGCCTCGGGACCGTCGAACAGCAGCGCCGTCCACTCCCGCATGGAGAGCGGTATCTCGTCGTCTCCAAGCCGGAGCGCGAATTCGCCGCTGGGGCTGAGGACAGGCTCCATCACGGCAGGGGCGGCTTGCCCGCTCCTCGGCCTGCTGTCGAGATAGGGACGCAGCTGCCGCCACAGCAGCGGCAGGTCGATGATTTTCACCGTCCCTTGGTTATGGCTCGTGGAATACAGGCTGCCTTGCAGCAGCTGCCGCATCGAAGTTTCATGGGAGCCGACGAACAGCAGCAGGGAGGAAAGCCCCATCTCATGCATGGCGGCCCTCATCGCGGCCAGAGCCTTGGACTCGTCTCCGCCCCATTCCACGACGAACGGCTCCATGTCCGAGCCGGCGGGGATAGGACCGGAAGCGATGACGGCGTATGCGGTCAGCTCTCCGTCCTCCTCCAGGACATAGGAACTGTGCGCGAAATCGTACATGCTCGCCACTGCCGCGCTCTGGAGCTGACCGGCCAGCTCTGCGATGCTGCGCCGGTAGGCGGCGGGCTTGGCCTTTGAAAGCGAATGGAGACGGAACCAGTCGGAGGGCCGCAGAGGTCTCGTCCTCGCATCAGCTTGCGGCTGGATGCCGGCTTCGAGCCGGTAGCGGCGCATCGAGCCGAAGGCGTGGCAGCCGTTGCGGCGGTATAGGGAGCGGGTGCCGGAGATCAGCATGAGCGAGGCTCCTATGGCTTGTGCTTGATGGAACGCTTCGCCGAGCAGCACGCTGGCATGGCCCTGCCCGCGATAATCGGGGTGGGTGCATACCGATCCGAGCGCGCAGGCGTCGAGCATGGCGCCGCCGACGGCGATCTGCTGCGGCACGAAGCCGAGGAAGGAAACGACGTTCCCTTCCTCGATGACGCCGAGAGACAAGCCCAGAGCCGAGTCGAAAATAGCGGGGAACGATTGTCCCATCGAACGCTGGCCGGGATCCCGGAAGACGAGATCGGCGAGCTTCATTGCCTCGGCGAGCTCCAGCTTGTCCAGATGCTTCAGTTGCTTCATATGGAGCACTTCCTTCCGCAGGTGGATTTCCAGGCTGTGCCGGACGATCGGCTCCCTTCCTGTCCCGTCGGGGCCTGATCGCCCAGGGGCAGGAAGGTGCGGATTCGAGCCCTTCAACACCCTTTTAAACGCATCCGGCGCACTCTAAAGCCGAACGGTCCATGCTGTCTTTTTATACCATGCCTTTCGCCCGGGCGGCAAATGCGCGATGCCGATGAAAAAAACGGCAGGCCTGTCAGGCCTGCCGTTCAAAACCGGTCAAGATGGCTGCTGAGCGCGCTGCTGCTTGCGCCGCTCGGCTCTTGATGTGAAGCGGAAGATCGGATCCAGCACCGCATACACGCGTTTGCTTTCCTTGGTGAACAGCGGACCCAGGATAGCCAGGATCAGGACGTAAAGCGCGGCGAACGGCTGGATGATGCCCGACAGGCCGCCGGCTATGGCCAGGTTGGCCATGATGATCGAGAATTCTCCGCGAGCCACGATCGTCAGTCCGATCTTGGCCGACGCGTACGGCGGCATCCCGGCGCTGCGGCCGGCCAGCATGCCGGCGGCGAAATTGCCCGCGAGCGTCAGGGCGACGGCGATCAGAGCCATCCAGACGGCTCCGCCAAGGGCGGTCGGGTCGATGGTGAGGCCGAAGCCGAAGAAGAACAAGGCGCCGAAGAAATCGCGGAACGGCAGGATCAGCTTCTCGATCCGGTGCGCATGCTTCGTTTCCGCAAGCACGAGCCCGACGAGCAGGGCGCCGATCGCTTCCGCGACATGGATCGTTTCGGCGAAGCCGGCAATGATGAACAGCGCCGCGAAGACGACGAGCAGGAACAGCTCGCTGGAGCGGATGTCCAGCCATTTGTTCAGCAGCGGCACGATCTTGCGGCCGATGAACAGCACGCCGAGCATGAAGAACAGGGCGATGAGCGCCGACAGGATCACGCCTCCCACCGAAGAGGAGGAGCTGAGCACGAGGCCGGAGACGATGGAGATATAGACGGCGAGGAAAACGTCCTCGAACATGATGATGCCGAGAATCATTTCCGTCTCCGGGTTGGCCGTCCGCTTGAGATCGACCAGAACCTTGGCGACGATGGCGCTCGAGGAAATAGTCGTGATTCCGGCAATGATCAGCACCTCGGCAAGCGGAAGGCCGGTGAGGAAGCCGAACAGCAGGCCGACGGTGAAGTTGATGCCGATGTAGATGCTGCCGCCTACGGCGATCGACTTGCCGGATTTCAGCAGCCTTCCGACCGAGAATTCGAGTCCCAGGTACAGCAGCAGGAACAGGACGCCGATGCGGCCGAAGAAATCGATCAGCTCTCCGCTGTGGATGAAGCGGAGATCGAAATGTCCCCAGTGGAAGGCATGCGGCCCGACGGCCATGCCGATCAGGATATAAAAAGGAATGACCGAAAATTTAAGCCAGGCGGACAGGATGCCCGCCATGGCGACAAGAGCGATCGCCAAGCCGATTTCCAGTACGATATGCTCCATGCTCACTCACATCCGTTCTTCAGGATGTCCCGGAACGCCTTCTGCTGTCCGCGTTCGCCTGCGACGATGAGCAGCGCCTCCTCGGTCAGGACCAGCTCGGGTCCTGGATTGATATGCTTGCCGCCCGACCGGTCGACCACGGCCAGAATGCTCGCGCCGGACCGCTGCCTCACCTGGAGGCTGCCGATGGACTTGTTGCGGCATTGATATCCCGGCTCGACCCGGTACCACTCGATGATGAGGTCGTCCAGCGCCATCTCGATGCTTTCCACCGCGCGCGGCTTGTACTGCATGCCTCCCAGAATGGAAGCGATCATGCGGGCTTCGTCGTCTTCGAGCGTGAAGACGGGGAGGCTGTCATCGTAATCGTCCGTGTAGCGGAAGCATTCCCGCCTGCCGTCGTCATGCACGACGATGACAAGCTTGTCGCCGCCGATTGTAGTCAGTACGAATTTTTGCCCGATTCCGGGCAGATAGGTTTCACGGATATCCATATGGAAATCCCTCCTGTTCATGAAATGTCTCATGGTCCGCTGGTTATAGAATGCCTAAATAACCTCTTTCCAATCAAAGGCTGCTCAAGAAAAGATAGGCACGGTTAAAAGCGCAAGGGAGCGCCGAACAAGCCCTTGAAATAGCAAGGGAGCGGCAAACAGGCCCCTGAAAACCGTGGAGCAGGACGAAGTTTTGGGAAGCGGTTATGCGTCTTCTACAAGCAGCTTGGCGCCATGGATCCTTTCAGGACGGGAAGAAGCTTCTGGGACAGGAGTCTGCGCTCGATGCGCGGGGAAATGCTTGCCTTGCGCGGGAGGAAGAAAGACAGCAGGAACAGGAGCATGAAGGCTCCCGGTACTTTGGCGGTCTTCGGCATCGGCTTGGTCTTGAGGATGGCTGCGGCGTCATTGCTCGCGCTGGCGCTGGATCTTACGGTGGTGTGGATGCCGGTCTCCAGGCTGCGGACAACGGTCGCGGCGGAAGAGCTTTCGGCTGCTTCATGGATGCCAAGCGGGGGAGTGGGAGTGAACAAAGTCATGATGAGCACGATGAAAACAGATGAAAACAATCGGTAGAACGAGCGTGAGTGCATCATCATGATCTTTCCCCCCTTTTTCAGTCCATTACCCTGATTATAAGCCGAAAAAGCGCCAAAATGCAAAAAAGGCCGGTTCCCGCCGGACATTCCGGGGGAGCGGCCATTGCTTCAGAGGCTTCATCATTGAAGCCGGAAGGCTAGAATTTGCTGTCGTCGATGCTGTCCAGCCAGCCGTTGATCTGGCCGATGACGCTGGTGACGGCGCCGTCCTGGAACGGCGAGATCAGTCCCGCGCTGGCCACGAGGCCGGTAAAGGATTTGCTTCCGCCGAGGCGGCAGAGCGCGAGATAATCCTGCCATGCGGTCTGGAAGTCGTCGCCTGAGCGCTTCCAGAACTGGAACGCGCACAGCTGGGCGAGCGTGTAGTCGATGTAGTAGAACGGCGTTTGGAATATATGGCTCTGCTTCTGCCAGAACCCGCCGCGCTCCAGGTAGCCGTTGCCGTCGAAGCTTCGTCCCGGACGGTAGGTTTCTTCGATTTCCAGCCATTTGGCTTTGCGCTCGGCAGGCGTCGCCTCCGGATGCTCATAGACGAAATGCTGGAATTCATCCACGGAAACGCCGTACGGAATGAACGACAGCGCCGAATCGAGATGGTTGAAGCGGTACTTGTCCGTATCTTCCTTGAAGAACAGCTCCATCCAAGGCCAAGCGAGGAATTCCATGCTCATGGAGTGGATCTCGGCCGCTTCCAACGTCGGCCAGAGGTATTCGGGAATGTCGAAGCCGCGGCTCATGTAGACCTGGAACGCATGGCCTGCTTCATGGGTCAGCACGTCGATGTCATGCGAAGTGCCGTTGAAGTTGGCAAAGATGAATGGAGATTCGTAGGCGCTGATATACGTGCAGTAGCCTCCGCCTTCCTTGCCTTTTTTGCTCAAGAGATCCAGCAGCTCGCGTTCCGACATGAACTGGAAGAACTCGTCGAGCTCCGGAGCCATCTCCTTGTACATGCGGCGGCCGTTGTCGAGGATCCAGTCCGGATCGCCCTTGGGCGTGGCGTTGCCGCTGGAGTACTTGAAGTCCTCGTCGTAGTAATGCAGCGTATCCACGCCGATCCGCTTGGCTTGGCGCTCGCGCAGCTTGATGACGGCCGGGACGATATGCTCGCGGACCTGGCTGCGGTAGCCGGCGACCATCGCCGCGTCGTAGTCGGTCCGTCCGAGGCGGTCGTAGCCGAGCTGGACGAAGTTCTCGTAGCCGAGCTTGCGGGCGATGGATGTGCGGACTTTGACCAGATCGTCATAGATGCGGTCGATGACGGGCTCTTTTTCCGCAAAAAATCCGTACCGGGCTTCGCTGGCGCTGCGGCGCACCTCGCGGTCGGTGGACTGGGTGTACGGAATGAGCTGGGAAAGCGTCAGCTCCTTGCCGTCGAACGGGATTTTGGCGGATGCGATCAGCTGTCCGTATTCGGTCTTCAGCTTGTTCTCCAGCTGCAGATCCTCGATGATCTCAGGCTTGAAGGTTTTAAGCGACAGCTCGGCGATATCAAGCAGCTGCTTGCCGTATTTGGCTTCCAGCTCCGAGCGGAACGGAGATTCCGTCAGCTCCCGGTAGAAATCCGTCATGTATTCCTGGAGGACAGGACTAAGCTCGTCCGCGTACTCTTGTTCGGATTTGTAGAATTCATCGTTCGTATCCACGGAATGGCGGATGTAGACCAGCTGGAACATCGACTCGACATCGTTGCGGCTTTTGTTGAAGGCGGCGATGGCTTCATCCTGGGCTTCGAAGCTTGCTGCCTCGCGGATCGAGGCGTTCAGTTCCTTCAGAAGGCTGGTGACGGCCTCGCGCTCAGGGCGCTCATAACGGTATTCGCTGAATTTGACTGCCAATGAAATCCACCTCTTTGGATAAAAGGATATGTACTTCATTTAATTATAGCGGAACGAGATGACGGTGATCAGGTTTTTTTTGGAATTAAAGGAAAGGCCGGGAGGGGAGCGATCAGCAGAGAATGCGGCTTGCTGCGCTGTAACCGTCGATGAAAATATGGTATGGTTGGTCAAGCGAAAACGTTGGTGGAGGTTGCGGAAAATGAGCATGCGCGCAAATGGGACAGAGCCGCGGATTACAGTCGTGGGCAGCCTGAATATGGATTTGGTCATCAGCATGGACCGGATGCCGGTCGAAGGGGAAACGCTTGCAGGACGGGAGCTGCACACGCTGCCCGGCGGCAAGGGAGCCAACCAGGCAGCGGGAGCGGCGAGGCTTGGGGTCCGGACCGTCATGATCGGGCAGGTCGGAGACGATGCTTTCGGACGTCAAATGCTCGACCAGATGAAGAAGATGGGCGTACAATCGGAAGCGATCGGAGTCCATGAATCGGCGCCGACCGGAATCGCATCCATTTACCATACCAAGGAAGACAACTGCATCGTCATCGTGGCCGGAGCCAATGGGGAGTGCACCGGCGAGTGGGTGGAGCGGCACCGGGAGCAGATCGAGCAGTCCCATGTGCTGCTCGTGCAGCTGGAGGTTCCGCTGGATGCGGTACGCCGATCGCTGGAGATTGCCCGTGCGGCAGGTGTCGCGACGGTGCTCAATCCGGCGCCCGCACAGGAGCTGCCGGCGGACCTGCTTGCCCTGGCGGACTATGTCACGCCGAACGAGACAGAATTCGCGGCTCTCTCCGGCAAGGATCCGGCTGGCGATGCGGACATCGCGGAAGCGCTCGGGGAATGGCAGCGCGAGGTCGGCAGCCGCGTCATCCTCACGCGCGGCGGCGCAGGCTGCTCCTTCCTCGGCGAGGGCGGCACGCTTGAGACCGTGGCCGCTCCGAAGGTCGAGGTCGTGGACACGACCGGCGCCGGCGATACGCTGAACGCGGCCTTGTGCGTGAAGCTGGCGGAGCTTGCTGCTGGCGGCGGAAGCGCGCCGGGTGACGGCGAGCTGCGCGAAGCTCTGGCGTTCGCCGTGCAGGCGGCCTCGCTGTCTGTCACCCGCTTCGGCGCGCAGGACGGGCTTCCTTCGCGCGCGGAAGTGGACGCGGCGCTTGCTTCCGCCCGTTAGGCGGAGGCAAGCGCGGAGCGCGAGCAGCGTCGCTGCTGGGCGACTGGGATGGCGTAGCCCAGGCAAGCGTGAGGAGCGTTGCTGCTGGGCTGTAGCGGCCCAGGCAAGCGTGAGGAGCGTCGCTGCTGGGCTGTAGCGGCCCAGGCAAGCGCGGGGAGCGTTGCTGCTGGGCTATAGCGGCCGAGGCAAGCGCGGGGAGCGTTGCTGCTGGGCTGTAGCGGCCCAGGCAAGCGCGGGGAGCGTCGCTGCTGGGCTGTAGCGGCCCAGGCAAGCGCGAGGAGCGTCGCTGCTGGGCTGTAGCGGCCCAGGCAAGCGCGAGGAGCGTCGCTGCTGGGCTGTAGCGGCCCAGGCAGAAGCAGCTGTAGGCGTCGTCGTCAACTGCTGCCTGCAGGCAGACTATAGTTGGAGTTTGGGGACGTGTCCGCGATGCGGGAACAGCTGCCGGACTTTTATCGGACATACGATCCGTTATTTTCGAAAAAACCCATTAATTTTCAACTTATCGGACATAGGATCCGCTATTTGGCCCGAAATGAGCTGAAAACAGCCTTTCTACTCTAAATAACGGATCTGATGTCCGTTAAATTTTTTATAACGGTAGAAATGGGCTAAATAACGGATCGTATGTCCGATAGAACGGCGCAACATCTTATTGGCTCCTAAGCTGGCCTTGCATCAAATTCGGAACAGCCGCCCTGAAGAGCACGAGTGCAAGGCAGGCAGTTAACTAGTAAGATAACTTCCGCGAGTAAGCAAGAGCTTTAGTTAGTTGGCCAACAAGATAATTCCCGCCATGAACCATCGACATGAAACGTACGCGCATAAGGTAGTTAACCAGCAAAGCAAACCCCGCCACAAACAGACGACCTTGAAGCGAAAAGCATGAGTTAGTTGGCCAACAAGATAGTTCCCGCCATGAACCATCGACATGAAACGTACGCGCATAAGGTAGTTAACCAGCAAAAACAAACCCCGCCACAAACAGACGACCTTGAAGCGAAAAGCATGAGTTAGTTGGCCAACAAGATAATTCCCGCCATGAACCATCGACATGAAACGTACGCGTATAAGGTAGTTATCCAGCAAAACAAACAAACCCTGCCACAAACCGACGACCTTGATGCGCAAAAGCATGAGTTAGTTGGCCAAAAAGATAATTCCCGCCATGAACCATCGACATGAAACGTACGCGCATAAGGTAGTTAACCAGCAAAACAACCCCGCCACGAACCGACGACCTTGAAGCAAAAAGCATGAGTTAGTAACCAGCAATATAATTCCCGCCATAAACCATATAACATTATTCTTGCGCTTCATGAATTCAGATGGTTGGCTGGTCCTGACATCTCTCACCTTAAAGCCAAATTTGATAGGAACGTATACGCTTTGTGCCGCTTGCCGCTCTCAGCAGCTGAAGGGAGGCCAGCTTTCCGAGAATCCGCCTGGCGTGCCTGTCGCTGACCTTGATATGGGCTGCAAACTCAAGCGGACTGAATGGGCGCAGAATCCGCCTTGCATAGCGGAGAGCTTCAGCCTCGGCCGCCGTAAGGGAAGCAGACAGATCGGTGCTTACGAATTTGCCGATAAAGGCAAGGACCAGCTGCTGGCATTGCTTGGGCTCGTCCACAATGGACGGGTAGGCGATCGGCAGGAAGATCCACCCGTCCAATGCCAGCAGGCAGTGGCGTCGGCAGAGATCCTTGAAGCGTCTAACGTCCAAGTCCCTTGCATGAGGTCCGTAACCTTGGATTTCTATGCCGCCTTTAGCGTTTCCGGGTCTATAGGCCAGATCCAGGTACCGATAGCCGTTGGCAAAATCCCTGACCTCCCACTCGGGATACAGATGCTCAAAATGGCCGACGGAAGGAAACCAGATCGTCCGCAGAAATTCAACGGTGCCATGACCGAGCCCGCTTCCAAGACGTTCCCTCCTGCGCGGGTTTTCTTCTTCCTGGATGTTCTTGCTGAGCCAAGCCTCGTATTCCGTCTCGAATAAAGATTGCATAGCTATCACTCCCTTTAGATTGGTTTGCCAGGTATGATGCAACACGTCCAACAGGCAGAAAAAAAGCCGCCCTGGCCGCAGTAAAGCTGCGGACCAATGGCGGCATGTTCTTCATGACCGGCTGGCAATATGAGGATGGAAATGAAGTGCGAAAGAGGTAAAGCCCTTGCATGCTGCCGAATCATCCTTGCAGACGAATGATCCTTGCTGCCGAATCATCCTTGCAGACGAATCATCCTTGCTGCTGAATCATCCTTGCAGGCGAATAACCGGCTCATCCACATTAGACGAACAATGGAAGGACGATCGTCCGGTTGATGACCTCCGCCAGCTCCTCCGGTGAAAAGCCGGTCTGGTCCCGGAGATGGTTCAGCGACTGGGGAGCGAGCGTCGAGATGAGCAGATGGGTGTTGATGGGCGGGCAGACTCCCGGTGCTGCAGCGCCGGCATCTACGGCCTCCTGGAGCAGTCCCTGCAGCGTCCCGAACAGGAATTGGTAGGGAGGAGACTCGAAAAAGGTCGAGATCTCCTTCTCGCATCTGCGTCCGGCGAAAATGGCGGCATAGATCGTCTCCATCAATTGGATATTGTTCATCAAATAGAGCACAAGCTCGCGGATGACGAGCGTCGCTCTCTCTTTCACCGCCAAGGAAGCGTTTTCGGTCAGAGAGTTGCGGACGTCCTTCTGAAGGCGGTCGAAATAGCCTTCCATCAGCTCCATGCAAAGCTCGCCCTTCTGCGAATAGCGGCGGTAAAGCGTGCCTTGGCCGACGCCGGCCGTCTTGGCGATCTGATGCATGCTCACGGCGTCGACGCCGTGCTCGGCGAACAAGGCGCGGGCCGTTTCAAGAATCGACTCGCTAAGTTCCTGGGACTCCTTGCGCTTATAAATCGAAGACATGAACGTCACATCTTTCTATAGCAAAATAGCCGTATTGACACCCGGACAATTGTCCGCTATAGTCAATACGTTCATTAGCGGACAATTGTCCGCTGTCAGTCGGGGCATCGTTGCTCAGTGTCCATATTGTATCTTTTTGCTGGCAGACGGTCAATGAACGCAAAAAAAAGAGAAACCACGGAAACCGTGGAAACAAGGAGTGGGAAACCGGTGTCGAGCCAACCTCAAGCCTCGCCTTCCGCAGCTGCGGAAGTATCCATGCGCGCCATCATGGTGCCGCTGGTAGCCATCATCATCGGCATGTTCATGGTCATTTTGGACGGGACGGCGATGAACGTGGCGCTGCCCCAGCTGCAGCAAGATTTCGGCGTCACCTCGCTGACTCTGGTCCAGTGGACGGTAACCGGCTACGCGCTTGCCCAGGCAGCCGTCATTCCGCTCGCCGGCTGGCTGTCCGACCGTTTCGGGGCCAAAACGATCTTTCTCGTCTCCGTCATTCTGTTCACAGTCGGCTCGGGCCTCTGCGCTTTGGCGACGACCGTGGATCAGCTGATCATCTACCGCGTGCTGCAAGGGCTCGGCGGCGGCATGGTCGCGCCGATCGCCATGGCTTTCACTTACCGCATCGCTCCTCCGGGCAAGGTCGGAGCCGTAATGGGCATGATCGGCATTCCGATGCTGCTCGCTCCGGCGCTCGGTCCGGTCGTTGCCGGCTGGCTCGTTCAGGACGTATCCTGGCACTGGATCTTCCTCATCAACCTGCCGATCGGCATCATAGCCGTCCTGCTCGGCCTGCGCACGCTGCCTGCCATCGATCGGCAGAGCGTTCCGGAGCTTGATATCAAAGGCATGATTTTCGGGCCTCTTGCCTTCGCCGGTCTCGCCTATGGAGTATCCGAAGGCGGCACCGACTGGGGCTCCGCGCGAACGATTACCGGCCTTGTTGTCGGCGGCGTATCGCTTCTTATTTTCATCATCGTCGAGCTTAGCCGCCGCAATCCGCTGCTTGAGCTGCGGGTGTTCAAATCCGCCAACTTCTCTCGGGGCGTCATCGTCCAGTGGATTTCCCAGATCGCGCTCTTCGGCACGATCTTCATGATTCCGCTGTTCCTCCAAACCGGGAAAAACTATACGCCTCTGGAAACCGGCCTCGTCTTGCTGCCGCAAGCGCTGGCGGCGGGCATCTTCATGCCGATCGGAGGCAGGCTGTACGACCGCATCGGCGCTCGTCCGCTCGTCATCAGCGGGCTGACCCTGATTACGGGCGCTGCCTTCCTGTTCTCCCGCATCACCGTCGACACCGGCGTATCGGGCATGATCCTGCCGCTGGTCCTTCTTGGCGCCGGCATGGGCATTTCCATGATGCCGCTCAACACGCATATCATCCAATCGGCTCCGGCTCATCTGGTCGGACGCGTCACCTCGCTGACGGCCGCGCTGCAGCAGGTCATCTCGTCGCTGGCCATCGCGGGGCTGTCTACCTATGTGACCAGCCGCATCAAGCATTATGCACCGGAGCTCGGCCAGGATCCGCATAAGCTCCTTACGGCTTCTTACGGGGACACCTTCGCGATTCTGATCTGGGTCGCCGTGCTCGGCGTCCTGGTCGGATTCCTGCTCAATAAGCCGAAGCCGCAAAAAGGCGCGGACGGAAGCGATCTGAATCCGGAACCGCAAATGATGATGGGCGGCCATTGAGCAGACGAGGGCTGACGGTCATCAACGGCTGATCGCCCTTTGATCGTCATCGCAATCTTCTTTTGCTCGATCCTTCATACAAAAAGCAGAACGCCTTCCGGCATGGCCGGGGGGCGTTCTGCTTTTTCAAAACCGGCTCCCCCGGCCGCAAAAGCGCCACGGCCGCGAGGCTGCGCATGCCAGGCCTGTTTCCGCAAGCGCACTTCCGAACTGCCCTTTGCTCCGTCGTCTTATTGAACCTGATTCTCCCCCATGCCCCATGATGTCGTGATCAAGAGGGGGGCATGAGGCCTGCCTGCCGGCAGCGTGCGCTCTACAGCCGGTAGCTCGCAAATGGCTCGCCGTAGCGGAACGGGCGGCTGATCCGCTCAAGCTCGTCCTTGATGGACGGCTCCAGAGCAAGCTCGAGGCTGCGCAGATTGGCCTCCAGCTGCCTGGCGCTCGTGGCGCCGGCGATGACGCTCGCCACGGCAGGCTTGTCCAGCAGCCAGCGCATCGACAAGGCCGCCGGCTCGCATCCGGCTTCCTCGGCCAGCTCGGATACGTCTTGGCCGAGGCCGATATAATCGCCCTTCATGAAGCGGCCGAACGCCGGGTCTCTCTCCAGCCGGGAGCCTGCAGGGGCTTCGCCTCCAGCAGTGTATTTGCCGGTGAGAATTCCGCCTGCGAGCGGGAAGTAGGGAATCAGGCCGAGACCTTGATCCAGACATAAGGGCACCAGCTCGATCTCGGGCGTGCGGTCGGCGAGCGAGTAGCTTGTCTGAATCGAGGCGTAGCGGCTGAGGCCTAGACGATCGCTTATGCCGATTGCTTTCATGAGCTCCCAAGCCTGATAGTTGGAAGCCCCGATATAACGGACTTTGCCGGAGCGGACCATGTCGTCGAGCGCGCGGAGCGTTTCCTCCAGAGGTGTTTCGGGATCGAACGTATGGATCTGATACAGATCGACATAGTCCGTTCCGAGCCTGCGCAGGCTTCCTTCGAGCTCCGTCATGAGATGGCTGCGGGACGCTCCGCGGCTGTTCGGTCCTTCGCCTCTCGGAAGCCCGGCTTTCGTCGTCAGAACGATGTCGGCTCTCCGGCCCTGAATGGCTCTGCCGATGATCCGCTCGCTTTCGGTGCCGGCGTAGATGTTGGCGGTGTCGATGAAATTGATGCCGTGGCTGAAGGCGCTGTGCAGGATCGAGATGCTTGTCTCTTCATCGGCTCTTTTGCCGAAGGCGTTCGTGCCGAGACCGATGGCCGACACGCGCAGCCCGCTTGCGCCTAGCTTCCGGTATTCCATGGTTATGTTCCTCCTTGACGGGTGTTGGTCGGCCCGGATCGGGCCGATGCCGCGAATATTCCAGCGCTTCCAATCCATACTAGCGCTAGGCCGGCAATATTGGCAATCCGAGTGAATCGAGGTGCAGCATAAGATGAAAGCCTGGAAGAGAAAATCAACCGCCGGCAAAAGGCTGATATCGCCGGCAACGGCGTTCCTGCTGCTGGCTGCTTTTGTCATCGCCGGGGCCGCAGCCGCTCCGTTCCGTCTGGACAAGGATATCGTGGACGATACGACGGTCGTCAGCGCTTCCCAGCTTGCCAAGCAAGCCGACAGCATCGCCGTCGGCCGTTTCTCGGACAGCGCTCAGATGATTCTGACCGACCGCACGGCTCCTCAGGGGAGGCTTGTTAATTTTGTACAGCCGTTCACCGTGGAGCGGATGCTCAAAGGCCCGTCCAGCAGCTCGGTCCGAATCATTACGACCGGCATCGAGCCTTTGCCGCCGCCTTCTCAGACGGAGGCCAACGAGAAATTTCCCGGAGCCTGGGCATCCGGGCCGGATTACCTGATTTTCCTCAAGAAGCTGGAAGGACAGGACGGCTATCAGGTGCTCGGCTTGCTGAAGGGCGTATATCCGATTCAGGCTGGAAAGACGGTGAGCCTGAAGCGTCAAGGCTTCCCGGAGCTGAACGGGGTGTCCAAGGAGAATCTGGATTTCGTCGTGCGGGGACTGGAAAGCCGCTGAGCTTGCGGCTGAATTATATCACAGATGGGCCGGAAGCCGCAGGCTTCCGAAGCGGGAGCAGGAGGATGCGGCTGCCTGGCAATGGATTCGGCAGCGGCTCCGAACCGGCGGAAGCCAGCCGCTTCAGCAGCTCGGAAGGAATGGCGGACAGGCTGCGGCTGTCCGCCATGAGCGCTGCCGTCCGATCGGGCCGGGCGATCATCGCGCCGAGCGCGGCTGCAGCCGCCCTTTCCGGTCCTCCGGCAATGGGGATGAGCCGCTGTCCGGAGCGAAGAGGCGACGGGCTCAGCAGCTTCTCCAGACCAGGCTGATCGTACCGGACAAAGAGCAGGTCAGCCTGCTGCAGGGCTTCCTGAACAGGAGGCGGAGAACTCCGAAGCTTGGAGCGAGGGATCGCTTTTTTCGAGCGGGAATAGCCGGTCGCTTGGAGCCGGGAGCAGAGCGCGTTCAGGAACAGCCGGGGATCGCTGTTGAAGTCGGGGGAAGCTCCCGGGTTCCCATGGCGACAGCTTTCATAATTCACGCGGATAAGCCGGCCTCCTTCATCGCGGAGAAGGCCGGAAAAGGCGGGGGAGCATCCGAGTGCCAGCACCAGATCCGGCTTGGCATGACGGGAGCCGTCCGCAAGGCCGAGGTTGAGCGGCGATCCCGAGGGCAGCGAGTCCAGCCCGTCCAAGCTGGCTGCGGCGGCAATGCCCGTCAGATCAAGCAATTGCCGGAGCTCGGCAGCGGCGCCCGAGTGGCGGACTCCCGCTCCGATTGCCAGGAGCGGACGCCGGGACGAGCGCAGGCTATCGATCAAGTCATCGAGATCGGCATCGTGAATCGGGGGCTCCGAGGCGAGCAGCTCCCAGTATTGGTCCGATTCCTTGAAAGGCCGCAGCCGCAGGGAATCGGCGTCCCGCTCCAGGCGGATTCCGTCCAAGCGGAAGCATGCCTGGAGAGAATGGGCGCGGGCGGCCAGGCAGAGAGCCTTGCCGATCTTGTCGTACAGGTCGGAAGCAAGCGCAGCGTCGTCGAATGAGGCTCCGTCGTCAGGCTGAAATGGAGACAGCGGGAGATCGGATGCAGCCCTGTGCGACGGCACGGCAGGAGAACGTTCATGCTCGATATTCAAGAGCAATTGCAGCGTAATGGAGCCGCCTTGCAATGCGAATGTCCCGATGACGGCCGCGGTCAGGCCGCTTGCGGCGGAACAGCCTTCGGCCGCAGCCTCGGCCGTGGCGAGATCCGGCAAGCCTTCAGCGGCGATGCCGGAGCGGGCCGCTGCCGCGAGCAGGGATGCCTTCTCCGGCGAAACGGCGGAACAGTCATGGAACAGATGGCGGATTCCGTGGCGGGCGAGCAAGTTCATGATGGCGTCCGACAGTTTCATACCCGTTTGATGTCACTCCTTTGGATGGGTTCCTGGCGGTCATTTCAAGGGGCGGCTGCCTCGCAGCCGCTTCTTCTCTATTTACATATGTTTTCAAGCCAGTCATGGAATGGGACATTCGGTGACTTCATCGGATCGGACGTGAAATCAGGCGGATACGCAACAAGAAAAGGCAGCCCGGATATTCCGGACTGCCCTCGGTTCTACCAGGTCCGCGGACCGATGAGGTCCGCGAAGGTGGCTCGTAACAAAGGCCATACGGCTAAGCAATCGGGATATGATGGCATTTTCCGGGCCTTTCGTACCGGAATATTTTGCCTTTCGATGCAGGGAGAGAGGATTCCAAGAGAGGCGTAATCAGGTATAATGAGGCATAAAGATCGCCGGCGGACCGGATATTCGCCGGGGGCGCGGCTCAGGCCGCAGGAGAGGAGGAGCGTCGATGGACGATTCGAAGGTCATTTCGTTCCGCGGAGTGACCAAGCAGTATGACGACGACGTCCCTGTGCTGAAGGATGTCAGCTTCGACATCGAGCGGGGCAAGTTCTACACGCTGCTGGGGCCTTCGGGCTGCGGCAAAACGACGATTCTCCGGCTGATCGCCGGATTCATGGAGCCGACGGCCGGGGAGATTGTCATGGACGGCAAGAGCATCAACTCGGTTCCGGCCAACAAGCGGCAGGTCAATACGGTCTTTCAGGACTATGCGCTGTTCCCCCATCTCAACGTCTACGACAACGTCGCCTTCGGGCTGCGCATCCGCAAGCTCAAGGGAGCGGAGATCGAGCGCAAGGTGAAGGAAGCTCTCCGCTTCGTCAACCTGGAAGGGTACGACAAGCGCGAGATCCGGGAGATGTCCGGCGGCCAGCGGCAGCGCGTGGCGATCGCCCGCGCCATCGTCAACGAGCCGCAGGTGCTGCTGCTCGACGAGCCGCTCTCCGCGCTCGACCTCAAGCTGCGCTACGAGATGCAGTACGAGCTGCGGGAGCTGCAGCGGCGGCTCGGCATCACGTTCATCTTCGTCACGCATGACCAGGAGGAAGCGCTGGCGATGTCCGACGAGATATTTGTCCTGAACAAGGGGATCATCGAGCAGAGCGGCACGCCGACGGATATCTACGACGAGCCGATCAACCGGTTCGTCGCCGACTTCATCGGGGAATCCAACATCGTGCCGGGGCGCATGCTGGAGGATTACAAGGTGGAGTTCGCCGGACAGGCCTTTACATGCGTCGACCGCGGCCTGCGCCGGGGAGAGCCGGTGGAGGTCGTACTGCGTCCGGAGGATTTGGAGATGAAGCCGGCGGACGAGGGCCAGCTGCGGGCCGTCGTCGAGACCCAGCTGTTCCGCGGGGTGCATTACGAGATCATCTGCCGCGACGACATCGGCAACGAGTGGATGGTCCATTCGACCCGCAAGGCGATCGTCGGAGAGATCATCGGGCTTGATTTCGAGCCGGAGGCGATCCACGTCATGAGGTTCGGGGAGTCGGAGGCTGACTTCGACAGGCGTCTGGAGGGCTACGAGGACGCGGACGGCACGCGCGAGGCGGCCGAAGCAGGCGGAGCTGCCGGCGGCACGGATGCCGCCGGCGCGGCCGGAGGAGGAGCCGAGCCGGGTTCGGGAGCGCCTGAGCCGGCGTCCATCGAGACGGGCAGGCCCGGAGGGAACAGCTAGTGGCCGTCCGCAACCGCAACTTCTTCCTCGTTCCCTATGTCCTGTGGATTCTGCTGTTCGTGGCGGCGCCGATCGCGCTGACGCTGTACAAGTCCTTCTTCGACGTCGACGGCGCGTTCACGCTGGACAACTACGTCCGCTTCTTCACGCCGGTCTACCTCAAGATGACGCTGAACTCGTTCTGGTACGCGTTCCTCATCACGCTGTTCTCGCTGCTGATCGCCTACCCGGCCGCCTGGCTGCTGACGCGGACGAAGCACAAGCAGCTGTGGCTGCTGCTCATCATTTTGCCGACCTGGATCAATCTGCTGCTCAAGGTGTACGCCTTCCTCGGCATCTTCGGGACGTACGGCGCCGTCAACCGGTCGCTGGAGTGGCTCGGCATCGGGGCGCAGCAAATTCTGTTCACCGACTTCAGCTTCGTGTTCGTCTCGGTCTACATCTTCATTCCGTTCATGATCCTGCCGATCTTCAATTCGCTTGAAGAGCTGAATCCGTCTCTCGTGTTCGCGGCGAGGGATCTCGGCGCATCGCCATGGACGACGTTCCGCCGGGTCGTGTTCCCTCTGACGCTGGACGGCGTCAAGGCCGGCTGCCAGGCCGTGTTCATCCCTGCGCTGTCGCTGTTCATGATCACGCGGCTCGTCGCCGGCAACCGCGTCATTACGCTCGGCACGGCCATCGAGCAGCATTTTCTCGTCACGCAGGACTGGGGCATGGGCTCCACGATCGCGGTGTTTTTGATAATCGTCATGGTGCTGATCATGTTCGCAGCCGGTAAACGGGAGGTGAGAAGGTAGAAGTGAATGCCACCAGAAAATGGCCATGGTCCAATCTGTATCTGATCGCGGTCTTCGCGGTCATGTACGCGCCGATCTTCTATCTGACGTTCTACTCCTTCAACAGCGGCGGCACGATGCACGGCTACGAAGGGTTCACGCTTGATTGGTACAAGGAAGTGTTCGCCGATACCCGGCTGCTGATCATCGTGCTGAACACGCTCGTCATCGCCCTGCTGTCCGGCCTTCTGTCGACGGTGCTCGGCATCGTCGGCGCGCTCGCCATCTATGAGGTGCGCCGGCGGCGGGACAAGAACACGCTGCTCAGCTTCAACAATGTGCTGATCGTAAGTCCCGATGTCATCATCGGCGCCTCGTTCCTCATCCTGTTCACGATGATCGGCATCCGGCTCGGCTTCTTCAGCGTCCTGCTGTCGCATATCGCCTTCAGCGTCCCGATCGTCGTGCTCATGGTGCTGCCCAAGCTGCAGGAAATGAGCCCGACGCTCATCGATGCCGCCCGCGATCTCGGCGCAAGCCGCTGGCAGGTGCTTACGGGCGTCGTGCTGCCGTTCATCCGTCCAGGCATCTTCGCCGGCTTCTTCATGGCTCTGACCTACTCGCTGGACGACTTCGCGGTGACGTTCTTCGTCACCGGCAACGGCTTCTCCACGCTCTCGGTCGAGATCTACTCGAGGGCGCGCCAAGGCATCTCGCTGTCGATCAACGCCTTGTCGACGCTCATCTTCCTGTTCACGATCCTGCTCGTCACGGGATATTACTTCATCACCCGGCGGAGCGGGGCGAGAGCTGTCGCGGCGTCGCGCAGCGGCGTCATGACCGGAGCCGGAGAGGGGGGATCGCGATGAAGGGCTTGATCCAGGCTTTCGCCGCCATTCTGGTCGCCTCCCTCGGGTGCATGTACCTGGCTTCCTACCTCAATTCCAGCCAGGGATATTCCGGGTCCAATACGCTGACCATCTACAACTGGGGCGATTATATCGATCCCGACCTGCTGACGAAATTCCAAAAGGAAACGGGCATCACCGTCATCTACCAGACATTCGACTCCAACGAGGCGATGATGACGAAGGTGCAGCAGGGAGGGACGACGTTCGACGTCGCGGTCCCGTCCGAGTACGCCATCGACAAGATGACGCAGGAGGACCTGCTGCTGCCGATCGACCACGACCGCCTGCCTAATCTCAAGCATATCGATTCGCGGTTCCTGAATCTAAGCTTCGACAAGGACAACCGGTATTCCATTCCTTATTTCTGGGGAACGGTAGGCATCGTCTACAATCCGGAGCTGACGCCGAAGGATCTTGTGTTCGACAGCTGGGACGACCTGTGGGACCCGCGCCTCAAGAACAACCTGCTGCTCGTCGACGGCGCGCGCGAGGTGATGGGCTTCGGCCTCAACAGCCTCGGCTATTCGCTCAACGACCGCAAGGAGGAGCATCTGCAGGAAGCGCTGCGCAAGCTGCAGAAGCTGACGCCGAACGTGAAGGCGATCGTCGGCGACGAGATCAAGATGCTGCTCGCGAACGAGGAAGCGGCCGCCGGCGTCGTCTGGTCGGGCGATGCGTCGGAAATCATGGACGAGAACGACAAGCTCGACTACGTCATTCCGAAGGAAGGCTCCAACGTCTGGTTCGACAACATGGTCATTCCAAGGACGGCCCGCAATCTCGACGGAGCCTACAAGTTCATGAACTTCATGCTCGATCCGGCCAATGCAGCCCAGAACGCCGAATACGTCGGCTACTCCACGCCGAATAAGGACGCGATACCGCTGCTGCCCGAGGAAATCTCCTCGGATGAGCGCTTTTATCCGCCGGAGGAGCTGACGGACCGGCTCGAGGTGTATGACAACCTCGGCAAGCGCATGCTCTCGCATTACAACGAGCTGTTCCTGGAATTCAAGATGCATCGGAAGTAAGAGTGCTCCGGCCATCCTCCAACATAAAACCTGTTCCCACGCATGCCTCCAGGCATGCCGGGACAGGTTTTTTTTGCTTCTTCCGCTTCTCCGTGACGGGGCTTTCCGCGAGAAGAGAGAGAAGGACGGGCGGCGTGTGGAAGGAAAGGGAGCAAGGGAAGGAATTTGGGATAGAAGCGCGTTTTGGTGAGAATACGGGCGCGCCCGAGGCAACTTTTATCCGCTAGCTCCGTCTAGAGATAGGGAACTGGGAGTTAAACCCAGACGGGAATGAACCGCTGCCGGTTGTTCCGGCGGGATTCCTGCTCCACTACCTTCAACGATGGAAAGGATGCATGCCCATATGTTGACTTCTACCCGAAAAAACTCCGCTCTGCGGCTGTCTTCCGCGCTGCTTGGCGTATCCCTGCTGCTCGGAGCGGCGATTCCCTCCGCTCCGGCAAGCGCCGAGGCGCCGGTACTGTCCGCGCCGGGCTACGCGCCGGCAGCGCTGAACGCGCCGCTGGCCAAGCCTCTTTGGACCGCCCCGATCGACAAGCCGGGGCCGCAAGGCTTCCTGTACGCGACCAATGCGGTCGCGGAGAAAGGAATTGTCTATTCCGTCATGGGCGGAAAGCTCATTTCCCGCAGCGCCGAGAGCGGCAAAGAGAAGTTCCGTTACGGAACGGGACTTCGACCCTTTGTCGTGTATGAGGGCAGTTCCGTCTATGTCGTGCAGCGGGACGGCAAGATCGCCGCTCTGAATGCCGCAACCGGCAAGCTCAAATGGACATCGTCCGCAGGCGCGCAAGAGGAAGGACGCACCCCTATCGTGCGCGGCGATACGGTGTACGCGACGACGGGGAATGTCGTCACGGCGTTCCGGGCTTCCGACGGCAAAAAGCTGTGGAAGCAGACGGAGAAGTCGGCAAGCTACGCGCCTTATGAAATCCAGGAGCATGACGGGGTCGTGCTGATGTCCTATGTCGTATCTGGGGCCATTACATCGATCCAGTTGGACGCCGTGGACAAGGAAACGGGCAAGCTGCTGTGGAAGGCGGACTCTACGAGCAGCCTGCTCGACGTGAAGGACGGGAAGGTCTATGCGGTCAAGGACGGCTTGCCCAATGCCGATCTGGACGCGACACCGAACCGCGTCTTCAAGGTCTCGGTGCTCGACCTGCGGACGGGCAAGTCGCAGGGAACCCGGGAATACGGCTACAAGCTGCCGGGCCAGCCTCCCTATCCGTACGGAGGGGAGAGGGCATTTCTGGACGGAAACGATCTCTATCTGGATACGGGTGCCAATGTGCTGAAGTTCGACTTCAGCCGGTACGCCTCGGGCCAGAAGCCTTCGAAGACATACGCCAAGCGCAGCGAGCGGACGGAGCTGGCGGGCAAGCCGGCCTCCGGCAGGCTGTTCCTGGTGGACCGGGACAACGGAGCGCTGCGCGGGCTCAAGACTGCCGACGGAAATCCCGTGTCCTGGGCCGGTGATAATCCTGCGGTCCGTACGGAGGTGTTCGGCAACGGCGTCTACTCCGCCCAGTCTGACGGCTTCCTGTATGCGTTCAATCTCCAAACGACGGATTCTGTCCTGAAGGTGAACGCGGGATCCCGCCTGTTCGGACCTACTCTCCGGACCGGCTCGGTCCTGATCGTGCAGACGGACAGCAAGCTCATTGCCGTCCGCATCCCTGGCGCGCTGAACTAGCAAGTCCCGCCCCTTCAGGCTGAAGTTATGAGCTTCGAGCCTGCCGATAGGCTGAAATCCCCGAGGAAGATCACACTGCCGCCTTCAGAAAGCGGCGGAATTGTGGCCGGCCGAGGGGGTTTTTTCTAATCCCGGAAGCAGGTCGAGGAGCTGGCGGAAGCTGTTTCGTTCGGGCGTATGGACAAGCCGTTGATGGATGAACGGGATGGAATCTTGTCCGGGATGGCGAAGGCGCCTTGAGAATATAGGCATAGCCGAGCCTTGCGGTGGAAGGGAGAGATATCTTCCTTCAACGAAAAGAGAGATTGGCGGGAGGCGGGATTTGCGGTACGATAGGTGAATTCGATGTATTTCGGCCGGGCGGGATTGGGCGGATCGCTCCCTTCCCGCATCCGCGGCTGAATCCAAGGAGGATGCATCTTGCCGACCACCACTGAAGACCATCCGCAGCCGGGCCAAGAAGGAGCTTCTTCCCGACAGCCGGCCGGCAGCCAGGCAGCGGTCTCAGCCGGGCAGCCGGACGCCGGAGCGGATTCCGCAGCGCCGCGCCGCTGGGGATTGGCGATCATGCTGGGCTCGCTCACGGCGATCGGGCCCTTTTCGCTGGATATGTACTTGCCGGCGCTGCCGGAAATGACGGCCGAGCTCGGCGGGACCAAGCTGCTGGGGCAGCTCAGCCTGACGTTCTGCATGCTCGGCCTGGCTGCCGGGCAGCTGCTGGCCGGTCCGCTCAGCGACGCCCGGGGCCGCAAAAAACCGCTGCTCGTCGCTCTCGCCATCTATGCGGCTTCCTCGCTGCTCTGCGCCTTCAGCGGCAGCATCGCGATGCTGCTCGCCTGCCGGCTGATCCAGGGCCTCTCCGGAGCAGCCGGCATCGTCATCGCCAGAGCGGTCGTGCGCGATCTCTACTCCGGCAAGGAGATGACGCGATTCTTCTCGCAGCTCATGCTGATCAACGGCGCCGCCCCGATTCTGGCGCCGATCTTCGGCGGCCAGCTGCTCCGCTTTGTCAGCTGGCGCGGGACGTTCGTGTTCCTCGCCATTCTCGGCGTCATCCTGCTGACCGCCGCATGGCTCGCGCTGCCGGAGACGCTGGCTCCGCAGCGCCGCGCCAAGGGCGGGCTGAGGCAGACGTTCGGCAGCTTCCGCTTCTTCCTGCGCGACCGTTCCTTCATGGGCTTCGTGCTGACGATGAGCCTTGTGTCGGGAGCGATGTTCGCGTACATCTCCGGCTCGTCCTTCGTACTGCAGCAGCTGTACGGAGTGTCGCCATCCCAATACAGCTTCATCTTCGCGCTCAACGGAGCGGGAATCATCATCGCTTCCCAGTTGACCGGAAGGCTCGCTATGAGCATGAACACGGAGCGCCTGTTCCGCAGCGGCGTCCTGCTCGCACTCTGCGGCGGCGCCGCTCTGCTCGCGACCGTGCTGCTCGGAGGAGGCCTCGCTCCGGTAATGGCCTCGCTGTTCATCGTCGTCTCGAGCGTGGGCATCGTCGGCACGGCATCGACGTCTCTGTCGATGCAAAATGCCGGCAGCGCCGCAGGCAGCGCATCCGCGCTGATCGGCATGCTGCAGTTCGCCGCAGGAATGGCGTTCTCGGCGCTGTCGGGACTCGGAGGCGAGGGCAGCGCCCTCCCGCTCGCGGTTGTCATCGCCGCCGCCGAAGTTCTGGCCCTGCTCGCGATGGCGACGCTGCTCGGCCGCCGCCGTACCCGCTGAGGCCTGCCGCCGGCCAGCGCGTCCGGTCAGGGCGGGCATATACGCTGGACGGAGGCTGCCCTCCGTCCAGATTTGAATCCCAACCAACGGCCTCCGCGTGGACGAAATCGTCCGGCGGAGGCTTTTTTTCACCCCCTCGAACCTCGTCGAATCTTGTCATTGTACTGTCATCGGGAGCGCGTATAATGGAGAAAAAGCCTATCTTCCGCTGAGGAGCTCCCCCTGCATGAACTTCAATCTCTACCTATCGGCCTTGTTGTTGGCAGCTACGTCCTGCTCGGCCGTCGTCGTCTTTCTCTGCTGGAAAAGAAGGGAGCTGCCGATCGCCGTCAGCTACGGATTGGGCATTCTGACGACCGCCTTCTATACGTTCGGGTATGCGTCCGAGATCGTCAGCTCCTCGCTGGAGGCGATCCGCTTCTGGCTGCGCGTCGAATACATCGGCATTCCGTTCGGCACGGTGTTCTGGATGATCATGGTGCTTCAATATACAGGCAGAGAGGTTTACATACGCAAGTGGACCGTCGCGCTGGCGATGGTCATCCCCATCCTTACGTTCGTCTCCCACAACACGAATGAATGGCATCATCTGTTCTACCGAAGCCTGACGCTCGATTATTCCGAGGGCTTCCCGCTCGCTCGGATCGTCCGGGGGCCGCTCTACTTCCTTCATGCCGCTTATTCCTACCTGCTCATTTTCATCGGGACCGGGATGCTGCTGCAGATGTACCGGAGATCGACTCCGCGCATGCGCAAGCAGATCGGCCTCATGCTCGTCGGCTCCTGCGCGCCTTACGGGTTCACGCTGGTCCACCTGAGCGGCGTCCTGCACACTCCGCTTGACATCTCGCCTTTCGGGTTCGTGCTCTCGGGCGTTTTTTTCCTGCTCGGCATCTATCAGTTCAATCTGCTTCGGCTGGCGCCGATGGCTCTTCAAAAGGTGTTCGAGTCGATGCAGGACGCCGTTCTCCTGCTCGATCTCGATGACAACATAAGCGGCTTCAACCAGGCGGCTTGCCGCGCCATACCGGGGCTGGGCCGCAAAAACGGCATCGGGCTGCCGGCCGCGGCGCTGCTCAGGGGGCAGCCCGAGATCCGCCGGATTGCGCTTGGCCGTGATAACAGCGGACGGGAGCTGATTCTGGATGAGGCATATGGCCGGCATTATCAAGTCCAGCTGTCGGAAATCTACGACTACCGCTCCAGACCGACCGGCAAGATGCTGCTCCTCCGCGATGTGACGGATACGGTGCTCTCCGAGGAGCGGCTGCACGAGAACGCCAGGCAGCTGAGCGAGCTGAACGCCTTCAAGGATCAGATGTTCAATGTGGTGGCCCACGATATCCGGGATCCGATCGCGGTGCTCCACAACTTGATGGAGCTGCTGGAGGAGGAGACGACGGACTGCAGAGAGGATGAGCAGGAGATCGTCCGAGAGATGGGGGGGCAGGTGCGCAACATATTTGCGCTGGTCGAAAGCCTGCTGGAGTGGTTCCGCAGCCAGCGCGGCGGCATGAACTTCGCTCCTGTCGTCATCTCCCTGGAGGACGCGGCCTTGCGGAACGTTCAGCTTCTCCGAAGCCGCAGCGAAGGCAAGGGCATCGACATCGTATCCGATATTCCGGCCGAAGCGTTCGTGCATGCGGACAAGAATATGCTGGATTTGATCCTCCGCAATCTGCTCTCCAATGCCGTCAAGTTCACGGAGCCGGGCGGCCGCATCCTTCTGGGCGCTGCAAGCTTCGGAGACAGCCTGCTGGTATCCGTCCGCGATTCGGGCGTCGGGGTGCCTGCAGACCAGATCCATACGCTGCTGAACGAGGACTTCTCCATTCCTTCCGAGGGAACGGCGGGGGAGCGGGGAGTCGGCCTTGGCTTGACCTTGTGCAGGGAGTTCGTCCGGCTGAGCGGCGGGGAAATCTGGTTCGACAGCGTTCCCGGTCAAGGAAGCACCTTTTATTTCACCATGCCGTCCGCGAATGTCGCGGAAGAGGACAAGAGGGAGATACGATGAGAGTCCTCCTTATCGATGACGAAAAAGCGATGCATCTGATCTTGAAACGGATGCTGGCCAAAATCGGCGACTGGATCGAAATTGCCGGCAGCTTCACCGATACCGCTTCGGCGGAATCGTTCCTGAGCGGGGCGGAGGTGGACATGGTTTTCGTCGACATCCAGATGCCGAGAGACAACGGCTTTGCGTTCGCCCAGCGGCTCCGCAAGCGCGGCAGCGATGTGAGGCTTGTTTTCGTCACCTCTCATGCTGCCTATGCGCTGCCGGCTTACGATTTGTACGCCTACGACTATATGGTGAAGCCTGTCGTCCAGGAACGGCTGCAGCAGACAGTGATGCGGGCGATGGCGGAGCTGGGCCGGGAGGCGAGCCGTCAGGAGAGCGCAGCTGGGGCCTTGCCGCAGGCGCAAATCAACTGCCTCGGGCGGATGGAGATCCGGAGCAGCACGCTGGGGCTGGTCAAATGGAAGTCGAGCAAGAGCGCCGAGCTGTGCGCCTACCTGCTGCTGCAGCGCGGCAGCCTTGTATCGCGAGCCCGGCTCATCGAGGATATTTTCGGAGGGAAGCCGCTCAAGAATGCTGAAATCTATCTGAATACGACCGCCTATCAGCTGCGCAAGCTGCTCGATACGGTCGGACTGAAGGGAAGCCTGCATTCGGATCCGAATCATTATGCGCTCGATCTCAGCCTGGCCCAGGTGGACATGGTTCGTTTCGAGGAGGAATGCCGGGAGCTGGCGTCCATCGACGAGAGCAATTTGGAGCAGGCGCTGGAGCTGGAGCGGATGTATGCCGGCAGCCTGTTCGGCGATCTGGCTTATCCATGGGCGTGGAGCGAGGTCGAGCGGATATCCCTTCTATACGCCGGCTTCGCCCAGCGGCTATGCCTGGCGCTGCTGGATCTCGGAGACGTTCCGGCCGCGCTGCTGCTGCTCGGCAAGCTGAGCCTCCACAACGAGCTGGACGAAGAAACGTTCAAGCTTGAGATGAGGGCGCTCGTCATGCAGCATAATCGGGAGGGCTTGATTCGCCGCTACAGGGAATATGAGTCGGTGCTGAGAGAGGAGCTTGGCGTCGGCCCTTCCACCGAGTTGAACCAGCTGTACGCCGAGCGGCTGAGCAGCCTGGATGAAAGGAACTGAATAAGTCCAGGATCGGCAAAGACCCCTTTCAAATCTTTGGAATGGGTCTTTTGTTTCATATAAAAGACAGAATTTTCGTCGAAGTTTGTCATTTAGCCGTCATTGACTCTCATTATACTCATTTAGAAGCTATTAATCTCTTTGGGAGTGACTAAGGGAGTATGAAAAAAGGTCTAATCGTAGGACTGCTTGGAATCATGGTTTCTTCTTCTTTCCTGCCTGTGCCGTACGCGTCGGCGGCAGGCGAGCTGCCGGCCAATCGTCCATGGACGGAATGCGCCGGTGAAAGGAGCGTCTGCTCGTTCGATGGAACGAAGGAAGTGGCCCTGGCGCCGGAAGGCATGCCGGAGGCGATCGCCTCGCTGGGCGAGGACTTCAAAACGCTGACCATCGCCTTCGACAGCGACGTGAAGCCCGCGGCCGCGGTGGAGGATTTGAAAAGCGCCTTCACCATCCGCAAGACGGAGAGCGGCGATTTTGCCGCTCTTGACGCAGCGGACACGGTCGTATATGACGTGGACAACACGCTCGTCCTCACGCTGGCGCAGCCGCTGATCGGCACGGGCAATGCTGTCGCTATCGCGGCGAATACGCTCGTATTTGGCGAGGATACGGAGCCTTATGCACAGTCCATTGTAATTGATTCGATCGTTGGCGCGGACTTCACGCCGCCTGCATTCATCGGAGCCGAGAAGGGAAAGAACGGCCAGGAGGTCAGCCTTCATTTCGACGAGTCGTTCCAGATCGCTTATCCGACTGATGTCACGGATGATGTCGACAAGGAAGCTTACCTGCTGAGCGGCCTGCAGCTTGCACAGGATGGGGAGCATTTCTCGCCGCTCGTGAATGGCCTTGCCTACGGACGCGTCGACGGAAGCAAGCTTGTTATCGGGTATGGCGATGATCTCATGATTGTTTCGGGGGCGAAGACGAAAATCAAGCTTGCCGCCGGCCTGCTGAAGGACGGGGCCGGCAACGCCAACCCGGAGCTGACTTTGAGCGTGAGCCCGCCAGCGATCCGCAGCGCCGAGCTGAGCCCGGACAATCATGATGTGACGGTCACGTTCGACCGCATCGTCTATGCAACGCCGTTCGTGGGCCAGGAGGAGCTGAAGTCCAGAATCCGGCTGCAGAATTCGGACAGAACCTGGAATCCGGGCGCTGGCGATACGGTGTCGATCGCAGGGGACAAGCTGCTTCTGCATATGGACAAAGCGCTGAGCGGCGAGGCAATCCAGATCTTCTTCCAGGGCGGAACGATCCAGGACGCGGACGGGAACTACTCGGCTGATGGTGTCGTCACCCCGTACCTGCAAGCACATGCGGACGGCGACACGGCGGATACGACGCGGCCGCAATTCGTCAAGTATTTGCTTTCTTCCGATCTCAGGGATCTGACGCTCATCTTCAACGAAGATCTGGCCATGAGCGAGGACGACATCGCAGCGTTCAAAGCCGGCATTTGGTGGCGGAACAATTGGTGGGACGTCCCTCTTCCTTCCAATGCGTCGGTGACCGTGTCTGGCCGTACCATAACGGTCCATTTTGAAACGTATACAAGCTCGACACATTATTTGTATGGCAGTCTGGCAAGCGTCAAGGATGCTGCAGGGAATGCGGCTGACGACTATTTCTATTCGAATCATTTCCAAGTCAACGATGAGAACGTCATCCGTCTGGAGAATGGGTATATCGGCTTGAAGGGGCGGTTCCTGGGCCTCTATCTCCGAAATCCTTTCTCGTACGAATTAGAGGATCTGACGGCCGATGAGAACGGGTCCCGCCTGCATGAGCTGATCTCGATCTCAAGCGACAACGGAGCGACGTATCAGACCTTGTCTCAAGGTGACAAGATCATCCTGCAGGGAAATCAAGTCGGCATCTTTTTGGAAAATCAGATCAAGTCGGGAAGCGTTCAGGTGAAGATCGCCGCCGGCGCCTTCATCGACTCGCATCGCTACAAGGCGAGCGGCGAGCTGAAAAAGACGATTTCCTATACCGATTCCCAGCTCACCGGCTATCTGTTCAGCGATGCCGATACGGTGTTGAAAACGGATGACGACAGCGCCTGGAGCAGCCGTATCCGCAACGTGAAGGTATGGGACCGATGGAACTGGAATGGATACCGCGAACTGACTGAAGCGGAGTACAGCGTCGCTGGGGGCAAGCTGACGATCGCCAAGGGCGCGTTCCTGAAAGACCGCAGCTATTGGATCGAGGTCGAGGCCGAAGGCTACGGCACCCGTGTATTCGACGGGTACTCCTATAAATCTTCCGAGATCTTCTACATGACGGCGCCCGCCGTCACGAAAACAAACGGCGTTACCGCCAAAGTGTTCATCTACAACCAGGCGCAGTCGGACGAAGCCGGAACTCAGTCTGTCGTGTTCGAGCTGTTCGACGGCACGACGCCGGTCAGCATCGCCTCGACCGAGCTCATGGTCGGAACGGGCACATATACAGCAAAGTTCAACGTATCGGATGCGGCATCCAAAGCCTATACCGTCAAGGCGTTCCTCGTCAGCAGCTTCGACAGCGACACGATGGATCTCGGCCTTAGTCTCGGCACGGTCAAGACGCAGGCGGAGATCGACGAAGCCATGCTGCGGAACGCATACAACGACTAATGAAGAAGCGGGGAAAACAAAACGTGAAATCGCGAGTGCTGCAATTAGTTTTGATGCTCACGCTGTGCCTCGCCCTCGTGGCGCCGGCGGCCTCCGCCTCCGGCTCCGCGGCCGTTGCGCTTGATGCCGTCACGGCGGTCAAGGCGGGGGAAAGGGTCGATCTCAAGGGCAGCTCTTCTCTGGACGAGGTCATCGTCAAGGTGCTGCGGCCCGACGGCAGCATCGTCTACTTCGATATCGTACCGGTGACCGGCGGCAGCTTCGCAGCTCCCTTCACGCTTGGCGCGGGAGAGCCTGGAGGTACCTATACGGCCGTTGCCGGAAAAGGAAACCAGGTGGACAGCAAGCGTTTCGACGTGACGGCTTCGTCAGCCGGAGGCGGCAACGGAGGCGGAGATGGAACGATTACGACGCCTCCGCCGGCGACGCCGACGTCCACACCGACGGAAACATCAACGCCGATCTCCACGCCGACGCTGACGCCGACACCAACGCCGGCGCCAGGGGGCGGATTCACAGGCGGCGGCTCTGCGGCGACGCCGGCTCCAACGACGACGCCTGCCCCATCCGCCAAGCCGATCACGCCGATCGGCTCCGGCGCGGCTCCGATCGGCGTAGACGCAAGCAAGAGCAAGCTCTCCGAAGCAGTCGACGGCGCAGGCCATCCGGTAACGGTCGTCGCCCCGGATGCGGCTGCGCTTGCCGAAGCGCTGGCCAAGGCGGCCAAGCAGGACAACCACGGGGCGGCGCCTGTCGTCTACATCGCGTTTGACGGCAAGGCGGGCCAAACGGTACGCTTCGACCTGCCGCTCTCCGCATTGAAGGATGCGGCCGCAGGCACGCTCGTATCGTTCCAGACGGTGGAGGGCGAATATTCGCTGCCTCTATCGGTGCTGGATCTCGCAGCCATTGCGAAGCAGCTGGGCGCTTCGACTGCGGACATCACCTTGCAGATCACCATCGATCCGGCGGGAAATGATCTGAACAGCAGCATCAAGAAGAGCGCTGCGACGATCGGCGCATCACAGCTTGGCGGAGCGATCGGATTCTCGATGTCGGCGGCAGCCGGCGGGAAGGCCGTTGAGCTGAACGAATTCGGCTCGACTTATGTGTCCCGCACGCTCGTCGTGACGGGAATCCAGAACGGTGACCATGCGACCGTCGCGCTGTATGATCCGCAGACGGGTACGTTCAGCTTCGTTCCCGCACTCTTCGCCAAACAGGCGGACGGCACGACCAAGATCAGCTTCAAGCGTACCGGGAACAGCATATACGCCGTATTGACGGCAGATAAGTCGTTCGGAGATCTGAACGGGCATTGGGCCAAATCCGATGTCGAGCTGCTCGCTTCCAAACTCGTCGTGAACGGAGCTGCTGCGGGCAAGTTCGCTCCGAACAGCAGCATTACGCGGGCGGAATTCGCGGCGCTGCTCGTCCGCTCCCTCGGCCTCTCGCCTGATGCTGCGGCAGCCGCCTTCAGCGATGTCGCAGCGAGCGACTGGCATGCCGGCGTTGTCGGCGCAGCGGTGAAGGCGAAGCTGACGGAAGGCTTCGCGGACGGCAGCTTCAAGCCGAACGACACGATCTCGCGTCAGCAGATGGCGGTCATGATCGGCCGCGCCATGACGTTCGCGCAAGGCTCCGCAGCCGCTTCCGCATCCTCTTCGCTCGACGGCTTCAAGGACAAAGCCGGCATCGCCGGCTGGGCCCGCGCATCCGTCGCGCAAGCCGTCGATGCAGGCATCATCACAGGCATGACCGCAGACTCCTTCGCCCCTGCGGCGAAGGCAAGCCGCGCCCAAGCGGCCGTCATGCTGAAGCGGTTCCTGCAGCACGCCGGCTTGATCGGCTGATCGATGCAGCTCGGATTTTCCAACACTCAGGCCAGCCGGTTGTTCCGGCTGGCCTTTTGCGCTCGGATTGCTCCTTTTGTCCCTCGATCCCTTCTTTCCTTATGGTACAATCAGGAAACGAGCTCTGGCTGCACGGCCGCACGGGAGGGGAAGCCGGTATGGGCAAAACGAAAGTATTCATCAGCTCCGTCAACGAGGATGGATTGAAGCCGCTGCGGCGGACGGCTTTCCGGGAACTGGAGAGCCTCGGCCATGAACCGCTGCTGTGGGAAGAAAATCTGGGCCCGTGGCCCTCCTATCTCAACCCGGTGGAAAAATGCCTGGAAGCGGTCGGGGAGTCTGACCTCTATGTGCTTTTCATCGGAACGAAGGCAGGGACCTACGATCCCGTCTCGGGCATCACGGTGACCCATTCGGAGCTGATCTCAGCGCTCGACAAAGGGATCGCGGCTCTCGTCTGGGCCGACGTGCAGGTGAAGGGCAAATTTTTTGCCTCTGTGGCTTACCGGCTCGATGCCTATATCGATCATTCGGTCGAGGAGACCGGCCAGTATCCCGATAATGGCCGGCTGCTGGATTTTCTCCGCACCTGCGAAGAGGCGGACGCCCATGTCGATCCCTATGTCTGGCTGCTGCTGTACGACATCCGCCAGCGCGGCATCTATATGGAGGATCTGGCCGCAGCGGTTCCGATCGACTGGAAGAGCTGCTTCAGCGATCTGCTCCGCCGCGGCCTGCTGCTGCTCCCGCTGGAGCCGTCCATCATGGACAACAGCCTGCGGCTGGAGCAGGCCGGCCAAAGCTTCGACCTGATGACGGCGCTGCTGCCGCAAGTTCGGCTGGAGCCTCCGGGCAGCTGGGCGGACTGGCTGGGCACGGTCAGCCAGCGGCTGCAAGGCCGCCAGGTGGAGCATGCCTACGGCAGCTGGAGCCGCGAGACCGTAGGGCATTACGAAGCATGCAACGGGGCGTCTTTATACCGGCATGAGGACGGAGAGCTGCGGTTCGTCGCCTGCTGCGGGGAGACATCGGCGGTGCGGGCTTTTGCCCTGGGCGATCAAAGCTCCTATGTCGCGCTCACGTACGGCATGGGAAGCCGTGCCGAGGGCGTATACTACAAGGAAGCCCGCCAAAAGTTCTTTTATTGTGTCCGCAGCGGCCCTTATGTAGCGACATTCCATTTTCCGGCGGGACCGTCCTGGAGCAACCTCCGCTATATGCGCTACAAAGACAGCGTGAATAATGCTATAATAGGGCCTAACACGCAGATGATCCGGCTGGTGAGCTTATTTCTGGGAGGGATGCGGCAATGAAAAGCTGTGTATGGGTATCCAAGAACGGCCGAGTATCCGAAGCGGACGGCATTCAGCCCCGGGACGCGCTCCTGTTCGCCACCGGAACGGCAACCTCGGAGGACCTGCTCCTTCAGCAGAGAATAGCCGCCGAACAAAATATCAGACTGATCCGGTCGAGGCTCGCGGAAGCGACCCGGCGGTAGCGGTTACATGAATCCGTCCCCTGTGGCGGATTTTTTGCTGCATCGCGGGATGAGCCGGCTGCGCAAGGATGCTGAGTCAGGAAATGGAGGCGCCCGCGATGGTTTCGGAGCTTGAACTGATCGTCCGGTCGACGGAGATCGATGTGAACGGGCATGTGAACAACGCCAAGTACCTGGAGTATCTGGAGTGGGGACGGGAAGACTGGTACGAGCGGGCGGGACTGGATTACGCGGCCTTCCTTGAGATGGGCATCCAGACGGTGACGGTCAACGTCAACATCAACTACAGGCGGGAATGCGTGCAGGGAGACCGCCTGACCGTGCGCACGCATCCGCTGCGTGCCGGTCGGACCAGCTATGTCCTGAAGCAGGAGCTCGCGGATGCGGCGGGAATCGTGAGGGCCGATGCCGAGGTGACGAGCGTCTGCATGGATGCGGCCGAGCGGCGCAGCCGGGAGCTGCCCGATCGGCTGCGCGAGGCGCTGCAGGCAGTGGACGCATAGGATCGAGGAAACGTTTTTAACATAGGGAACCTAGAGGGGGAATCACGATGACAGGCAAACTGATCTTTTTCGATATCGACGGAACGCTGCTCGACCACGACAAGAACATCCCGGCATCAGCCAAGGAATCCGTACGGCTGCTCCAGGAAGCGGGCCACGAGGTGGCGATCGCTACGGGACGCGGACCGTTCATGTTCAAGGAAATCCGCGAGGAGCTCGGCATCGAGTCGTTCATCAGCTACAACGGCCAGTATGCGGTCCGGAAGGGCGAGGTGATCGTACGCAATCCGATCCGTCCGGAATACCTGCAGCGGATTACCGAGGCTGCTGTAGCTAATGACCATCCGATCGTCTACATGAACGAAGATGCGATGAAGGCCAATATCGAGCAGCATGATTACATCGACGAGAGCATGAGCTCGCTGGCGCTCAAGAACAAGGTCATGGAATGGGACAAGGAGTACTATATCGGGCGCGAGATCTACCAGTGCCTGCTCTTCTGCACGATCGGCGACGAGCTGAAGTACCGGGAGACGTTCCCGGAGCTGGACTTCATCCGCTGGCATCAGTTCTCGATGGACGTGCTCCCGCTCGGCGGCTCCAAGGCCAAGGGCATCGAGGCTTTCGTGAAGCTGGCAGGCGTCCGTCCGGAGGATGTCTATGCGTTCGGCGACGGGCTGAACGACATCGAGATGCTGCAGCTGGTGCATAACAGCGTGGCGATGGGCAATGCGATCGAGAGCGTGCAGAAGGCTGCCAAGCATGTGACGAAGGACGTGGCCGAGGACGGCATCAAGCATGGCCTGGAGCTCGTCGGCCTGTTGTAGGTGTCGGCATGCATCGGCGGAAGGCGGTCAGCTTCTCGGCAAGCTGGTTGGTCCATATGGACCATGGCTGCCGCCAATGCCCGTTAAAAGAATGAACATCAATGCGCAGCAAAACCATGAATACCAATGCAGAGCAAAACTATGAACCCCAATGCATAGCAAAACTATGAACCCCAATGCATAGCAAAACCATGAGCGAGCAGAACAAGAACACACACAATGGCTTAGCAAAACCATGCACACAATGTCATAGCAAAACCACGCACAAAAAAACCAGCCGTCGAACGGCTGGTTTTTTTGATTCATTTCCCGTCAGCTGCGAGCCTGAGCCGTCCGGGTTACCCGCTGCTCGAGATGCCGGGTGCGGATGAGTATGGCTGCGCCGACGAGCATGAGTCCATTGATGACGAACACGTATCGGATCGGAATCCAGCCGCCCAGCAGCCCTCCGATCATCGGGCCGAGCATCGTCGCCAGCTGGGTCGCGGACTGGTTCAGCCCGAAGGCGCGGCCTCGAAATTCCGGCTCCGTCACTTTTACGATCATGGCGTTCAGGGCCGGATACACGCCGGCGAAGCAGAGGCCGTAAAAGAAGCGAAGCACGCCGAAGCCGACATAGCTGCTGGAGAAGAACTGCAGCAGGTTGCCTATTCCGCCTCCCATCAGGCCGATGACGAGCACGTTCGTATAGCCGATCCGGGAGCCGAACTTGCCCCACTGGGGAGCCGCGATCAGCGTCGCGATGCCGACAGCGGAGAAGATGATGCCGGAGAGCAGCGTGGCGTCGCTCTTGCCTGCCCCAAGCTCGATCACATAGACGGTCAGCAATGGCTCTAATATCATGACGGAGAACGTTCCCAGCGCGACCAGTCCCAGCATCGTGACGAAGACTCGGTTCGAGAAGGCTTCCTTCAGATCCTGACGGACCGAGGAGCGCACCGTCTTGCGGTTGAAGTTCTGCTCCTTGACGAAAAAGACCGCGATCAGCGCGGAGACGAGCACGATGCAGCCCGAGAAGACGAAGCTTTCGCGGTTGCCCATGTAATGGCTGACGATGCCGCCGATGAGCGGGCCTAGAATGCCGCCTGTCGCGCCGGAGGTCGCCATGATGCCGAGCGCGTAGCCGGTTTTCTCCTCCGGAGTATTCGTCGCCACGAGCGCGATTGCCGCGGGCACGTATCCGGCGAGCAGGCCCTGGCCGATGCGGAGCAGCAGGAACAGATAGGGATCGTGGATGAAGAAGGTGAGCATGTACAAGGCCGCAAGGGCGAAGCCGGAGCGGATGAGCATCGGGCGCCTGCCGTATTTGTCCGAGAGGGAGCCCCAGTAGGGAGCAATCAGCGCACTCGCGAGAAACGTGATGCCGAAGGCGAATCCGGACCAGAGGGTGAGCCGGCTCGAGACGCCAAGCTCATTATGCAGAAAGATCGGGATGAAGGGGATGGAGATCGAGTAGGCCGTGCTGCAAAAAAAGACGCCGGTCCACAACACAAAGAGGTTGCGCTTCCATAAGAATGAATCCGCCATGAGGGGTATCAAATCCTTTCTGGGGGCTGGCTGGACCCTAGTTCTAGCCTGTATTCGGTTCAAAATTCTTAATCCGGTTGCTTGCGGTGTTCTCCGATCGTTTCCGTCATCTTCCATTCTACTCCTCCCCCTCTCGGAATCCAACCCTCAAAGGCAAGTTGGGTGAGGGGCTGATTCCGTGTATGCCGATTAGCTTCAGTTGAGTGTCGGTAATAATAGCAGGAAGAAGCTACGCCGGAAGGAGACAAAAAAAGCGATGCTATACGATGTCGTCATAGTCGGGGGCGGACTTGCGGGACTGAGCGCGGCGGTTCAGCTGGGCCGCTACAACCATAAGGTGCTGGTCATCGATTCCGATGACGGAAGATCGAACTTCTGCCTTCGCTACCAGAATCTGATCGGCTGGAAGAACGGGGTAAGCGGTCCGGAGCTGCGCAAGGCGGGCAAGGAGCAGGCCGAGAAGGTCGGTGTCCGGTTCGTCAAGGGAACAGCAGTAACCGCGAAGGCGGACGGAGAGGAAGAGTTCGTCATCGAGACGGATGCCGGAGAGCGGTACGAGGGACGGAGGCTGCTGCTGGCGACAGGCGTCATGGACAGGCTGCCGCCGCTCGAGGGACTCGTTCCGTGTCTCGGCATCAGCATCTACGTCTGCCCTGATTGCGACGGCTACGAGCTGTCGGGCCGGAGGGCGATCGTCATGGGTTCAGGCAATCCGGGAGCGCATATGGCGGATATCCTGACTTATTGGACGCAGGATCTGGTCTATGTGAACCATGAGCAAAAGGAAGTCTCTCCCGATCTCATGAACAAGCTCCGGCAAAAGGGCGTCGAAATCATGGAGGAGCCGATCCGCCGCCTGATCATCCGGGATGAGCAGCTGCAGGGAATCGTGCTGGAGTCGGGCAAGGAAATCGAGGGCGGCAAGGCATTCGTCGCCTTCGGCGGCAACGAGGTGCGTTCCGGACTGGCGGCGCAGCTCGGCGTCACGCTGCACGGCAACCGCCATATCGAAGCGGATCCGCGCACCAAGATGACGAATGTCCGCCATGTGTGGGCTGCAGGCGACGTGCTTGCGCATTCGGAACAGGCTTCCATCGCCATGGGAGACGGCTGCCAGGCGGCGATCTGGATTCACAAGAGCCTGATCGAGAAGGATGGGAGCACGGCGCTGAGACCTTTGGAGGCGGCGGCTGAGCAGGGTATGTAGGAGGAAGGATTGCTGCGGCATTGGATGCAGGCTTTGGCTGCATATACCAGCAGCGGCGGGCAACCCGTTTGTTTCAGACAGGGCTGACGAATGGCAGGAAGCTTCGCTTCCGGCGGTCCGGCAGCCCTGTTTGTGTCCGCGAGAGGGCTCTAGGCGAAGAAGCTGCCTATTAGCTGGTTGATGGGGGATGATGGGAGACAGGATAGGATGATGGGAGACATATTGGAACATTGGCTGCCTATCAAAGGATCCGATGGGGCATATCATCCGTTATCTGTAGAGTTTATTTGGATGGGATCCAATAGACAACCTTTCGGAACCACGTCCATTCGCTTGTTATCGGACATACGATCCGTTATTTTTGAGCCGAAAGGACAGCTGTTTGCTTGTTATCGGACATACGATCCGTTATTTGAGACGAAAGACGTCCAATCGCTCGTTATCGGACATACGATCCGTTATTTTCCTGTTTTAAGGTCTTTAGAGGTCTGTTTTTAGGAAATAGCGGAACTGATGTCCGATAAATTTGAAAAACACGTGTTTAAGGCCAAATAACGGATCTGATGTCCGATAAAGGCCAGAACGGCATTTAGACTGCCCATAAATGGAGCGGGCTGTCCGACAATCCGAGAGGACATGGTTGCGGAGCCCGATTGCCGAACGCGATGTCCGGACATGCGAGAAAACGCAAGTTAGCGTGCCGATAGCCGATCCAGGTTCGTTCGGATGGCCGATAGTACTCCTGACGATTCGGTATCGGCCAATTGACGGGTTGAATGTCTAAATGCGGCGGTTTTTCCGGTCGAGCCGCCCACCGCGATCCAGCCTTTCGCCGAGCGAGACTTTCCAGCTTTCCAACCGTTTGCTGCGACCGCCGCAAAGGGCTGCGCAAATCCGGACGATACCGAGGAGGCACCAAACCAGTTCGTACGAGGCGCCCTCGTTTCTTTCTATGATGGCACTAGGAGCATTGCGAATCACGGAAAAACTCCTTTCTCCATATATCCGTTGTGGTGACAGTGTATCAAATCGGCCTGTGCCAATCCACTTTTTTACAGTTTAATGACGGAATGGCTCATGATCTTCCTTTTTCCGTATGCCGGCGTTAAAATGAGGCTCTAGAACAAATGTTTGGAGCCGCCGAACAACGGAGGAGGACAGGCGATGCCGTTCCAGTTCAAGGCCGGGGATTATCCCGACAAGCCCGGCTGCTACCTGATGCGCGACGCATCGGGCCGTCTGCTGTATGTCGGCAAGTCCAAGAAGCTGAGGAGCCGTCTGCGTTCCTATTTTCATACAAATCATAAACGCAAGCGGCTGAGAGAGCTCGTCGGCCTCATCGATTCCATCGAAGTGCTGCTCGTCAACAACGAAACCGAGAGCCTGCTGCTGGAAAACAACTTGATCAAGATCCATAAGCCGCCCTACAATCGAGCGCTGAAAAAGGACAACAGCGGCTACGCCTACCTGATGCTGACCGCCGAAAGGATTCCGAGGCTGGACGTTTACTATCGCGACCGCCGCGAGCAGGGGGGCGCAGCCTCTTCCGCCGAGGCAGCTGGTCAAGCATACCTTTCCTTGCAGCCGAAAGATCTGAATGCTTCAAACACCTCGAATCCCTTGAACGCCTCAAAGGAGCTGAATATCTCGAACGATTCGAACGCCTCGAATGGTTCGAACATCTCGAATGGTTCGAGTGCTTCAAATGTCTCTGATGCCTCGAATGGTGCGAGTGCTATAAATGTCTCTGGGGCCTCGAACGGTTCGAATGTCTCCAACGCTTCAGATTTGCCGAACGCCTCGAACGAGCCGAACGCTTCAAACGCAACAAGAAGCGGGTGGAACCATTCAGCTTCAACAGCCTCGGCTGCAGGCAAGAACAGCCCGATGAATGCCGGACTGGAGCCGAAGCGCTTCGGGCCGTTCGCGAGCGCCCGCTTCCGCAACGAGTTGTTGGAGTTCGTCGCCGACCACTACAAGCTGCGTTCCTGCACCAAGCTGCCCAAGCGGGCCTGCCTGCTCTACCACATCGGCAAATGCAGCGGAATCTGCGAAGGGCATATCAGCGAGGAGGAGTACGGCGAGAAGGTCAAGCAGGTGTCCGATCTGCTGTTCAGCGGCAGCAAGGAGGCGCTGATTGCTCAGATGTACCGTCAGATGGGCGAATATGCCGAGCAGCTGAAGTTCGAGAAAGCGCAGAATATGCTGGGCCATATCCGCAACCTCGAGAAAACGCCGGACAAGCAGATCGTCGACCGCGAGACGAATGTGAACCAGGAGGTTCTCTACTTCGGCGAGGAAGGCGTCATGATCGCCAAGGTGCAGGAAGGCATGCTCCGAGACCTGCAGCTGCACGAGCTGGAGCGAGGATACGGCGAGGCGGCCTGCGACCGTTTCCTGATCCATCGCTATCGGCACAATACCAAGCCGGACGAGCTCATCGTCAATGTCGTGTCCGATCCGGGAGCGGTGCGGAGGGCGCTGCGCATGCCCGGAGAAGGCCGGGCCCGCCCGCTTCTCATTACGCAGCCCAAGCGCGGATTGAAGCATGCGCTGCTGCAGCTGTGCAAGGAGAATTACGACTACCGCAAGGGGGGCGGCTGACAGCCGGACATTGGAACTTGCTTCCGGACGTTAAGCTTGCCTCCGGATATTAGGCTCGCCTTCGGGTATTAAGCTTGCCTCCGGATATTAAGCTCGCCTTCGGGTATCAAGCTCGCCTTCGGGTATCAAGTTGCCTTCTGATACTAAGCTTGCCTTCGGGTATTAAGCTTGCCTTCGGATAGTAAGCTTGCCTTCGGGTATCAAGCTTGCCTTCTGATACTATCCGATACTAAGCTTGCCACCGGATATTAATCTTGCCTTCGGATAGTAACCCTGATGCCGGATTGTATAGCTTGCCTCCTGGATAATGAAGCTTGCTTCTCCTCCGGCGTGGGTAATAGGACATAGCTTGAACGCAGATGCGAAGATTCGAAGCCTGCGGCGAGCGGAGACAGATCCGCATCGCACGGACTTGACCGGATTCAGGCTATTCAGGAGAGGAGACGCAGCCATGCAGCAGCCGTTGATGCTCGTTACCGGAGCGAACTCCGGCATGGGTCTGGCTACGACCGTAGAGCTTGCCCGATCGGGCGCTAAGGTCGTCATGCTTTGCCGCGACGCTCGGCGAGGAGCGGAGGCGAGGGAGGAAGCCATCCGCCGCAGCGGATCGAGCGATATCATGCTGATGACGGCCGATCTAGGTTCCCTCGACAGCATTTCCCGGTTCACCGAAGATTTCCGTGCCCGCTACTCCCGGCTTGACGTGCTCGTGAACAATGCCGGGGTTGTCACCGTGAAGCGGGAGACGACGGAGGACGGGTTCGAGCGGATGATCGGCGTGAACCATCTGGGGCATTTTGCGCTCGTCCACGGATTGATGGAACCGCTCCTTGCAGCGGGTAACTCTCGGATCGTAATCGTCTCCTCCGGCGCCCATAAGGCGGGCAGCATTCATTTTCCCGACCCGCATCTTACGAAGGGATTCAATGTCGTCAAGGGGTATGCCCAGTCCAAGCTCGCAAACCTGCTGTTCACGCTGGAGCTGAGGAAACGCTGCTGTGATCGAGGGATTCACGTGCATGCCCTCCATCCGGGGGCAGTCTCGACCAGCCTTGGCGTCAGCCGCGACACGGGCTTCGGCCAGGCAGTCTACAAGCTGCTGACCCCGTTCTTCCAGACGGCTGAGGCAGGCGCTTCTACGGCTATCTACCTGGCGTTGTCGGAAGAGGGTGGAGAGGAAGGGAGCTTGTATTATATCAAAAGCAAGCCGGCCGAGCCTTCCCGCAAGGCTTTGGACGAAGAAATGGCCGCGCGGCTCTGGCAGTGGAGCCAGCAGCAGACTGGCTTGATCTGGAGCGAGCCGCCGGCGGCCGTGCTCCGCTGAGCTGCGGGACGTCGGTCGGATTGTCCGACGGCTTAGGTCCAAATAGACAAAAAGGCAGCCGGAACTTCCGGCTGCCTTTTCCTTGTATGGCCGAGCGACGCCGCTCCTTCACGGTTCTCCAACCTTCACGGTTCTCCAACCTTCACGGTTCTGCAACCTTCACGGTTCTCCAACCTTCTCATGCATGCGGCCGGACTGCCGCCAGGAAATCCTCCAGCCTTTGCTGGAACAACTCCGCCTCGTCGAACAGCAGGCCGTGCCCGCTCTTTTCGAATCGATAGGCTGTCGCTCCGGGCAGAGCAGCCGCGAGCTGCTCGGAAGCGGCTAGCGGGACAATGCGGTCGTGCACGCCGTAAAAGACGGCGGAAGGCAGCCCTGCAAGCCTCTTCAGCTCGCCGCTCAAATCTTCGGCCAGCGCCGCCTCGGCCCCCGAGACGGTTCCGGCAAGCGAAGCTTCCAGCCCGAGCGAAGCGAACCAGCTCATGAATTCAGGACTGTGGTAGCGGTAAAACATCTGTTTGGCATAACCGGTCACCATGGCCGGCCGGTCTGCCTTGGCTTTGTCGATCAAATCCTTCGTTTGAGCCGCCTGCAAGCCATGAGGCCATTCTGCGCTCTTGGCAAGAGAGACGGCGGCGGAGACAAGAGCGAGTCCGGCCAGCTTCTGCTTGCCGTGGCGGACCGCGTACCGGATCGCGGCCCCTCCTCCGGTGGAGAAGCCGGCCAGCAGAAATCGTCCAAGACGGAGCGACTGCCCGATATCGTCCAAATCGTCAGCGGTCTGGTCATGGGAATAGCCGTTCCAGGCGGCGTCCGAACGGCCGAAGCCTCTCAGATCCGGTGCGATGCAGCGATAACCGAGAGCGGGCAGCCGCGCCAGCTGGGTATCGAAGATCCGATGGTTCAGAGGCCATCCGTGCACCAGCAGCAAGGGAACGCCTTCGGAGGGGCCGGAGACATGGACATAGAGGGCGGTGCCGTCCCGGGTTTCGATATAAGGCATGCTGGACCTCCTTTGGACCAAATAAGACTGGACTAAAAGGATATGTCCGCATTCTCTTTCTTATGAAAACGTTCTGTCCCTTTCCTGCATCCGGAGGGGCTTCTATTCGAATGCAGGGCATGCGATTAAACTGAGAATGGACAGAGAATGGACAATGAGAGTGTGATGAGAAAAGGCACCTATGACCCCTGATCAGGAAGCAGAAATCATCCGTGAAGAGAAATTCGAGATCATAACGTCGGCAAGCGGGACCTCCACGATGCCCATCGGTTCGTGGCCGATGACGTAATCGTCGTACATTCCCTTGATCTCGCCGTTGAAGATGTGCAGGTCCGAGCCGCATATGGCTGTTGTCTTGATCCGGACGAGCACGTCGTCCTTCTTCTGAAGCTTGGCATCTCTGACTTCCTTGACCTCGACATTGCGTCTTCCCTGGTAAGTCAGTGCTTTCATGCGCATGCGCTCCTTTGATCGCTTTAATCAAACAGCTCTTGCAGGACGGATTGATGGTGCGGCAGCTGTCATCGGCGCATAATATCGCCCCTTTATTTGAGTTTCTAGCCGCACTGTATGTAGAATGAAACCATAAGGAGGCGGGAGTCTGGATGAACAAACTCAAATGGCTGTCGGCCGCCGGATATGCCGCCGTTCTGGCTGCCGTCTATTTCTATCATCAGCCGATTATCGCCTGGATGAAGGATGGGAACGCCCCGGCGGCGCTGATGGCCCTGGCGGCGGCAGGCTTCGCTTTTTTTCCGATCATTCCTTACGGAATCGTCATCGGCGCGCTCGGCTATATGTACGGTCCTCTCGCGGGAGGGCTCATCAGCCTGTTCGGGGCATGGACAGCGGCTCTGCTGATGTTCGGGGCGCTCCGTTATTTCTTCCAGGACAAGGGACGCCAGTGGCTTGGCAAGGTCAGGCAGCTGGACGGCTTCGTGCGCATGACGGAGCGCCATCCCTTCTTGTCCATCCTGATCGCCAGGATGATTCCGGTCATTCCGCAGTATGCGGTCAACGCTTACGCCGCGGTCGCGGGAATTCCGTTTGCGCTATATGCTGCGGCTTCGGCGCTGGGCAAGGTGCCGGCGATGCTTATCTATGCTTACGCCGGCCAAAGCCTTGCCACTCATCCTTCCCGCATCTTCGCTCTGGCAGTCTTGTATATCGCTTTTCTCGGGCTGGTCCTGATCGCCTACAGGCGTCTGGCGTCGCGTTCGTGAGAAAGGATGAATGAGACGTTGCCTTCGCGGGTAGAAGAAAGGTGAAGGGAACGATGCGGGCGGCTGTTCCGGGGGAACCGTAAGCTGCCGGCAAACCGGATCGATACGCGCTCCCTGACAAGGGAACAGGAAAGGTGCCGACATCCATGGGCTATGCCTTTATCGCGCTATATTTGCTGATCATCCTGATCGTGCTCCGTCTAAGCACGATCCTGCTCGTCATGACCGGCATGGAGCCGAGCCAGTCCAGCTTCCAGGCTGCGTCCATGCTGACAGGAGCCGGCTTCACGACGTCCGAATCGGAGCTCGTCCTGCGCCACCCTGTCCGCCGCAGGATCGGTCTGGCGCTCATATTATTCGGCGCCTTCTCCCTCGCGGTGCTGGTGTCTGTCATCAGCAGCCTCATCTCCGAGAACAGCCACATTTCCGTGCTGGCGGCTGTGGCGGCCGTGCTCGCCTGTGCCTGGTTTCTGCTGAGAGTGCCTGCGGCCAACCGCCGAGTCGCCCACTGGATCGCGAGCCGGGTTCCGTCCCATACGGAAGCAGCTCCGGTGCCGGTAGAGGAGCTGGCGGACGACCAGCATCAGGAGGACGTCATGGGCGTCCAGATCGCGGCGGATTCGCCTTGGCTCGGCTTGACCTTGAGGCAAGTGCTGCCCGAGGGAGAGGAAATCGTGCCTCTGGCCATCAAGCGCGACGGCCGCAAGATCCGCAAGGCCCGCTGGGAGACGCCGATCGAAGCCGGCGACTTCGTGCTGTTGTATGGCGAGGAGGAAGCGATCCAAGCTTCTTATCGGGCGATCTCGGCATCCGAGGGCGCCATCAAGGAGGAAGGCGGATGACCGCGAAGAAAGGTAGGAAATTCGACTACGGAATATAAGGATAAAGCTGAATTTCCCGGCATGGACATGGCACGCAAATTTCTGAAGATGGGCTATGCGAGAGCTGTGTTCAAGGATGCTTGGGATTCAGCCAAGAAAGACCTGGATTATATTCGGATGAAGCAGAAGCATATAATCAATCACGAGCAGGAAGGTTAGGCTTCCTGTCCCAAAGAAAGGCAGGAAAGAACGGATGGCTTTGACGGAAATGAACGAAAACACCTTCCTCGCGCTTGGGCGCATCCACCGCAGGGAGGCTCTTTTCTTTTCGACCCCCTTATGCGGAACATGCCGGGTAGCGGAGAGGCTGCTGGAAGCTGCCGCTTCCATCGGCGGCACGGTGCCGGTGAGCAAAATCAATATCAACTTCGCTCCGAAACTGCGCGAGAAGTGGCAGATCCGAAGCGTGCCCGCGCTTGTCATCCTGGAGAACGGCCAGCCGGTCGAGACGGTCTATGCGATGCAGTCGGCGGCAGCGCTATTTATGAGGCTGCAAAAACCGGATATAGAGGCTTGATGGAAGAACATGATTCTAAAGAGCTGGAATGTATCTTATTCATGGGAAAGTATCTTTCATGAGTAAGAATTCATTTTATATTGCAATCGCTTCCTCTGACATGAGGAAGAAATTTTCTGCTTTTAGTTCAAAAGGAGCGGATTATAAGTTATGATAGTTAACATATTCTTGTTGGAAAAAGGATAACGGCAGGATGGATCTCTTACTTTTCATTTCATCGGAACGGAGGTATGCCATGATTTCTTTCCGGCAGGTCAACAAGCACTTCGGGAATTTTCATGTCCTTCAGGACATCAGCCTCGATATCGCCGAAGGCGAGGTCGTCGTCATCATCGGGCCTTCCGGATCGGGCAAAAGCACGCTTCTGCGCTGCATCAACCGGCTGGAGGACATCTCGGACGGATTGCTTGAGGTGGACGGCGCGGCCGTTCATGACAAAGGGACGGACATCAACGCTCTCCGCCGCCGCATCGGCATGGTTTTCCAGCATTTCAACCTGTATCCGCATCTCAAGGTCATCGACAATATTACGCTCGCTCCGGTGAATGCCGGAGGCGTAAGCAAGGAAGAAGCGCGCAAGACCGCCAAGATGTATCTCGAAAAGGTCGGCATACCGGACAAAGCGGATTCGTACCCGTCCGAGCTGTCGGGCGGCCAGCAGCAGCGGGTTGCCATTGCCAGAGGCCTTGCCATGAAGCCCAAGATCATGCTGTTCGACGAGCCGACCTCGGCGCTTGACCCCGAGGTCATCGGAGAGGTGCTCAGCGTCATGAAGCTGCTCGCCAAGGAAGGCATGACGATGGTCGTCGTCACCCATGAGATGGGCTTTGCCCGCGAAGTGGCGGACCGGGTCGTGTTCATGGACGGCGGACGGATCGTCGAGGAAGCGAAGCCGGCGGACTTCTTCGAACGTCCGCAGCAGCCTCGCGCCCGCGATTTCCTGAGCCGGGTCATCAATCATTAAACCAGACAAAGAAAAGGGGAAACGGACAATGAAGAAAAACAAGCTTTGGGGCGCAGGCGCGTCTCTGCTGCTGGCAGTTGCCCTCGTGGTTTCCGGATGCGGAGCTAAGAACGACAATAACGGAGACGGCTCCGCAAGCAACGGCTCGGCAGGCGGTACGGAAGCAACGGGCGTCATCAAGGATATCAAGGACCGCGGCAAGCTCATCGTGGGCGTCAAATACGACACGAAGCTGTTCGGCCTCAAGGATACGGCTTCCGGCAACGTCGAAGGCTTCGACATCGACATCTCCAAGGCGATCGCCAAGAAGATCTTCGGCGACGAGAGCAAGATCGAGCTCAAGGAAGTGACGAGCAAGACCCGCATCCAGATGCTCGACAACGGCGACATCGACCTCATCGTGGCGACGATGACGATCACCGACGAGCGCAAGAAGCAGGTCGACTTCTCCGACGTGTACTTCAAAGCAGGCCAGTCGCTGCTCGTCAAGCAAGGCAGCCCGATCACCGGACTGAAGGACGTCACGAAGGACACCAAGGTCCTTGGCGTCAAAGGCGCGACTTCGATCAAGAACATCGAAGACAAGGTCCCTGGCTTGCGCGTGCTGCAGTTCGAGAATTACCAGGAAGCTTTCACCGCTCTGAAGGCGGGCAAAGGCGATACGCTCACGACCGACAACGCCATTCTGTACGGCATGGCCAAGCAAGATCCAGGCTACACGGTCGTAGGCGGCACGTTCACGGATGAGCCTTACGGCATCGCCGCCAAGAAAGGCAACGCCGATCTGGTCACCCTCGTCAATGAAACGCTGAAAGAAATGAAGGACAGCGGCGAATACGCCACCATCTATGAAAAATGGATAGGCGAGAAGCCTCCGACGGAGTAGGCCTATGCTGGACTTCTCGGTACTGACCAACAACATGGACGATTACCTCGAAGGGTTCAAGTATACGATCTATGCCAGCCTGCTCGGGCTGGCAGGCAGTTTCGTGCTTGGCACGCTGATCGCCGTGTTCCGCATTTCTCCCTTCGCGGCGCTTCGGGGCTTCGGCACGGCATATGTGGAATTCTTCCGCAATATTCCGCTGCTTCTGGTCGTTTATCTGTTCTATCTGGGATTGCCTACGGCGGGAATTCAGCTGGACGGCTTCCAGGCAGGTACGCTCGGATTGACGATTTATACGTCTTCCTTCATCGCAGAAGCCATTCGCGCGGGCATTCAATCCGTTCCTGCAGGACAGATGGAGGCTGCACGCTCGTCTGGCTTGACCTACCTCCAAGCTATGAGGCATGTCATCCTTCCCCAGGCGGTGCGGATCGTCATTCCGCCAATCAGCAATCAGTTTCTGAACCTGGTGAAAAACTCGTCTATTCTAGGAGTCGTAGCGGGTTTGGACCTGATGTATTTCGCGGATCAAGTCAATCTCAACACTTTTCTACCGGTAGAGACTTATCTATTCACGGGTGCTTTCTACCTCATTCTGACCTTCCCGCTGGCTTATGCGACGCGCGTTCTGGAGCGCAAGCTGGCGCGAGCCGGTTAAATAAGGGGAGGACGCCACATGAACTTTGCAGGAGCACTTGCTCCCCATAATCTCAAATTTCTGCTGGAAGGTTTCTTGCTTACGCTTGAAGTGGCGGCGATTTCCATCGTTCTGAGCTTTGTTCTGGGCGTACTTCTCGGCATTCTGCGTTATGCAAAAATCCGTATCGTTTCTCCGCTTACGGGTATTGTCGTGGAAACGATCCGCAACCTTCCGCTTATCCTGCTCATTTTCTTCACCAAATTCGCGCTGCCGGAATTTGGCATCAAGCTGTCTATTTTCTGGGCGGCTGTTGTTGCCCTCTCCATTTTCGAAGCGGCCATGATCAGCGAGATCGTGCGAAGCGGTCTCAAGTCAGTGAACAAGGGGCTCGTCGAGGCGGCGCGATCCTCGGGTTTGAACTACATTCAAACCCTTCGTCTCGTCGTTCTTCCGATCGGCCTGCGGCGGATGGTTCCGCCGCTCGTAAGCCAGTTCATTTCCTTGCTCAAGGATACATCGCTTGCCGTCATCATTACGCTGCCGGAGCTTATGCATAATGTAGCGATCGTATCCGGCCAGGATCCTAAGCAGGTATTCCCTGTTCTCATCTTCGCCGCCCTTCTCTACTTCCTCGTCAACTACGGCCTTTCCCTGCTTTCCAAGCGATTGGAAGTCAACGAGGGAGCGCGCCGCAAGGCGACCGGCAAGAAGGCAGGGCCGGGAGCGGGAACCAAAGCAGCTGCAGAAGCCTAGATCATCCCGACGGGGCATGGACATCCATGCCCCGTTCGCTTTACAATGGACTCACTTGCCGTCCATATTACTGCAATCGGGGTTGAAGACATCCATGACATGGGACTTATTCGCTTTAGTGGCGGCCGGGGGGTTTCTGGCCGCCTTTGTCGATTCTGTCGTCGGAGGCGGAGGCCTCGTCTCCGTGCCCGTCCTGCTGACGGCCGGGCTGCCGCCGCATCTGGCGCTCGGGACGAACAAGCTCGCCGGCACGATGGGCTCGCTTACGAGCACGCTTGCGTTCATGCGCTCCGGCAAGGTGGAGATGAGTGTCGTCAAGCGGTTGTTCCCGCTGACGCTCATCGGCTCAGCATGCGGCACGCTGCTCTTGCAAGCGGTGCCATCGGCCTGGCTGAAGCCGCTTGTCGTCGTGCTGCTGCTGGCCATCACCGTCTACACGCTGCTCAAGCGCAGCTGGGGCGGCGAGGGCGCCTACCGCGGCAGCCTGACGCGCCGAGCGGTTCTGCTGCTTGCTGCCGCAGCCCTGCTGATCGGGGGTTACGATGGCTTTTTCGGACCCGGAACGGGATCGTTCCTCATCTTCGTCTTCCTGATGGCAGGCTTTGATTTCGTCCGAGCGGCGGGTAATGCCAAGGTGCTCAACTTCGGCAGCAACATCGCCAGCCTCATTACGTTCGCATGCCTCGGAAGCATCGATTGGAGAATCGGCCTTACGATGGGCGTCTTCATGGTCGCCGGCTCGCTAGCCGGATCCCGGCTTGCTATTCGTCAAGGCGCCAAGTACGTCCGGCCGCTGTTCATTGCCGTCAGCTCGCTATTGATCCTCAAGCAGATCTGGGATCTCGCATCCCGCTAATCTATCGATGAAGGGAAGTCTTTCGATGGCTCTTATCCAATGCGACTTTTTCTCCGATGTTCTCGGCTTGTCCTGTTCCATGAACGTAATCCTGCCGCAGCAGACGACCCGTCAGATCGGGATGGAAGGAAAGGCGGGAGAAGGAGGGCGCTACCCGGTGCTGTATCTTCTCCATGGCATGTCGGATGACCACTCCATCTGGCTGAGGCGCACATCCATTGAGCGGTATGCGGCTGGCCTCGGCCTTGCCGTCGTCATGCCGGCGGTGCAGCGCGGCTTCTACGCGGACATGCATCGTGGGGGACGGTATTGGACGTTCGTGAGCGGGGAGCTGCCGGAGCTCGTCTCCCAGTTTTTCCCGATCTCCAGCAAGCGGGAAGACAGCTTTGCGGCCGGCCTTTCCATGGGCGGATACGGGGCGATGAAGCTAGGCCTTGCGCTTCCGGACCGCTTCGCGGCCGTGGCCAGCTTGTCAGGCGCGATGGATGTTCGCCGCCGGTACGATCAGGGCGTGGCATCGCGTCAGGAGATCGAAAATATTTTCGGTCCGGAGGAGCAGCATCCCGGAAGCATCAACGACCTGTTCCACTTGGCGGAGCAGACGGCGGCGCTCCCGGCGGAGCAGCGGCCGATGCTGTATCAATGCTGCGGAACCGAGGACTTCTTATATGAAGAGAACGTCGAGTTCAAGGAGCATGCTCTTCGTCTCGGCCTGCCGCTTCTTTATGAGGAAGGACCGGGCGAGCATGAATGGGGATATTGGGATGTGGCGATCCAGCGCGTGCTGGCGTGGCTCCCGCTCAAGGACGAAGCGCGCTCGTAGGAGCGCGTTTTTTTACGGAGCAAGCCGGCTTCCACGGATTTCCTGCAACCGTACAGCTTGAGGATGCGTCAAAGGTGATATAGAGGAAGACAGCCGGCAGACCGCTTCTGGGCGCTTCGTGATCCCGCTGCATTATCTCCGGGCAGACGAAAAAAGCTCCCCGAAGGGAGCTGATCGATCCGGCAGCAGCCGAGCTTGTCCTAGAGGACGCGGCGAGCCGTGTTGTAGTGGTTCTTCCACCAGCCGGAGTTGATGGTGCTGGTCGTGACGCCCGGCTTGCCGTACGTGTGAACGATTTTGCCGCCGCCGATGTACATGCCGACATGCGTTACAGGGGAGTAGAAGAAGACGAGATCCCCGGGCTTGAGGTTGCTTTTGGAGACGTATTTGCCTACCTTGGATTGCGCTTTGGACGTACGGGGAAGCGTAACGCCTACTTTCTTGTAAGCATACTTCATCAAGCTGGAGCAGTCGAAGTACTTGGTCGTGCTGGTCGAAGCGCCGAACTTGTAAGGAGTTCCCATCTGCGCTTTGGCGGCATTGATGACGGTTGTGGCTTTCGAGGAAGCCGATGCGGTTGCCGCCTCTGCTTTCGGTGCCGACAGGAGGGCGCCTCCGGAAATGGCGATGCTAAGTGCAAGCGCAGCAGCTGCGATTTTTTTTGTAAGTTGGCTGAAGGTGAATGTCATGATGTATGATTCCTCTCTTCTTGTGGAAGTATTGGAGCGGCTGATCAATTCCGCATAAACACCATAACACAGCTGAAAGCTGCCAACCCTTTCCTCTGAGACCTAAGAACTAGATTTCATGCGGCTTTCCCCTCTTTTGTGAGAAAAAGATGAGAAACCTCTCATATCGGCTTATGCCTGCTTTCAGCTGGTTTTAAGCCCGAAAAGGCGCCAAGCAGACCGGTTTTCGGTCTGCTTGGCGCCTTTTCTTCATTTCCTTTCGCGCTAGTACAGCTTATGGACGACATCCTCGAATTCCGGTTCCCTCATCCGGATATCCTCCAGCTCGCCGTATTTTTCAAGCTCCCGAAGCACCTGGACGCTGCTTGACGTCTCCAGATCGCATTCAAGGACGAGCGTGCGGTCTTCAAGGGATTTCAAGCGAATGCCGGCAGCGGCTGGGGAAGGCGGCTCGGGACGGGAAAGCCCGCCTGCCGCCTCAGGGGCGCTTTCTCCCAGGCTTCGAAGCTGCTCGGCCGCTGCAGCGGCGCTGTCCGCCTGCCGGAAGGTAACCTCCATGACGGCGGGCAGCCCGATGCGGGCCCGCAGCTGCGCGATGCCGCCGTCATAGTCGAGCTTGCCTTCGCTGATGACGAGCACCCGGCTGCACAGCTGCTCGATATCGTCCATATCATGCGTCGTAAGCAGGATGGTCGTCCGCATCCTCTCATTAATATCGCGCAGGAGAGAACGGATATCCCGCTTGGATGCGGCATCCAGGCCGATCGTCGGTTCATCCAGAATGAGAATGGACGGCTCATGCAGCATCGCCGCCGCCAGATCGCCTCTCATCCGCTGGCCGAGCGACAGCTTGCGGACCGGCGTGTCCATGAAATCCGACAGGCGCAGCAAGTTCTCAAGCTCTTCGATCCGATTTTTTTTCCGCTCCGGGGTCAAGCCGTACATAGCTGCCAGGATATCGTAAGAATCGCGCAGCGGCAAGTCCCACCACAGCTGTGTACGCTGCCCGAACAGCACGCCGAGCGTGCGCGCGGCTTCCTTGCGCTTGCGGTGAGGATTGATTCCCCCCAGCATGACTTCACCTTGGGTGGGATGCAGAATTCCCGAAAGCATTTTGATGGTCGTGGATTTGCCGGCTCCGTTCGGGCCGATGAATCCGGCGAATTCTCCTTCGGAAATCGAGAAGCTGATATCCGATACGGCCTGCTTCGGTATGGACCGCCGGCGGAACAAGCCGCGCCGCTTGCCCGATGCTTCCGGATCCGGCACCCGGAATTCCTTGGTGAGTCCAATCGCTTCAATCATTTTCATTCTCCTTTCGTCACGAGCCGGTGCTTTGATAGCGCGACAGGCCGAATTTCCACAGCTGGAGGGACAAGAGGAGCATCGCTGCCGCTACGCCGACGCTGAGTCCGAGCGTCCAGGCGCCATGGGTGCCGCGGATGATGTAGAGAGCGGGCATATAATTAATGAAGGCGACCGGAATAAGGCCGGTAAGCAGCCCTTGCAGCCAGCCGGGATAAATGGTGAGCGGATATTGGGCGGCGGTTCGCGCGGCGTCTTCGGTCAGCACCTGTAAAGCTTCGATCCGGGTCAGCCAGAATCCGGCTGAGGCCGTGAGCAGCCCGATGCCGAACATCAGGACGGCTCCTGCCGTCATAGCGACAAGCGTCAGCGGGATTGCAGTCCAGATGCCGGACCTGCCTTCGAAGATCGCTCCGAGCGAGATGGCGAGCATGGAGACGCCGAGCAGCGTCTCGCCGAATCTCGGCGAGAAGTTCTGGGCCATCAGGATGAGGAGGACGGGAGCCGGACGCAGCAGCAGCCCGTCGAGATCGCCGCTGACGAGATACTTCTCGAGGTGATGGACATCCGAGGCGAAGCTGCGGTACAGCGCCTTGGACAAAGTGAGCACGGCGTACAAATACCCGGATTCCGCGATGCTCCATCCCTCGATCGTGCCGAAGCGGTTCAGCACGACGGCAAGAAGGGCGAACTCTACCGCATTGATCATGGCGGCTGCGGCAATGCCGACCCAGAAGTTGAATGAATACTGCATCCGGCTCCGGAAGCTGGAACGGATCAGAAGGCGGTACATGGTCGCGAATCGGTTCCATTCGGCTCGGTTCATCCGCCCTGCACCTCCACCTTGCGCCTCATGAAGCTGGTGACAGCCAGACAGACGAGGGTGAGCACAATGCACCAGACCAGCGACGGACAGATCGCGGCAATGCCGTCATAGCCGAGATAAATCCGGCTTGGTATGTAGCTGAGGCTCGGGTAGAAGGACCAGCGGCTGATCCATCCCATCCAGCCGGGCAGCCATTCGATCGGGATCAGGAAGCCGGACAGAAGAGTGGAGAAAGCGTAGTTCAGCCACTGGAACCAAGCTGATTCCGTTGTCCAGAGCGCGGCTGCGCCGATGAGATAATGGACGCAGATGGAGAGGTAGGCCGCGCAGACGACGGCAGCCGCGGAGGCAGCGGCGGCAGGCAGGGCAGGGAGTCGGAGCGGAACGGCGAACAGGTAGACGATGTAGATCGGCAAGCTTTTGTAGATAGCCTGGTAAGCAAGCTGTCCCCATTCCCTGCACATGAGCTGGTAGAACAAGTGCACCGGCCTGACGAGCTCGGTGGCGATCGCTCCGGTACGTACGAGCTGCGGAATTCCGAGGCCGTTGGAGGTGAAGGACGTCACCCATAAGAGGCATTGGTTAAGGGCGACGTAGGACACAAGCCCGGAGAGCCCGTAGATTCCGAGATCCTTGGTCTCGCCGATCCCGGTCCATATCGACAGATAGATGAAGCCGAACAAGGCGCTGGCAACGTTGTGAAGCAGATGGGATGCGCGGTATTGCAGGTTGCGGTTGAAGCTGGCGCGCGACAGCGCATAGAAAAGCATGAGGCACCTCGATCCTTCAGATATTGGGATATCTTCCAAATAAGGTGAAATGCGTAAGAGAGCGGAAGAACATCATATAACACCGCATGCTTTCGGTGCAATCCTTTTTTGACGCATTTTTCCGTATTCTCTGGACAACCTAGGAAAGATACGGAAAGGAGGAGTCCAACAATGCCGCAATGGCTGGAAATCGTGCTGCGCACGCTCAGCTCGGTGGCGGTCATGTTTATCGTAACGAAGCTGCTCGGCAAACGCCAAATCTCCCAGCTATCGTTGTTCGAGTACATAACCGGCATATCCATCGGCAATATCGCCGGTTATATCTCCATGGACACCGATACGACATGGTATCTGGGGTTTGTAGCGATCGGTACGTGGTCGATTATGTCGATCGCCATGGAATATGCCACCATGAAGAGCCGGGCTCTCGGCGGTTTTGTCGACGGAAAAGGAACCGTGCTTATCAAGAACGGTTCTATTCTCGAGAAGAACTTATACAAGGAAAGACTGACGATCGACGAGCTTCTCGAACAGCTGCGAAAAAAGAGCGTATTCAAGGTTTCCGAGATCGAATTTGCCGTCATGGAAAAGAGCGGGGAGATCAACGTGCTGCTCAAAAAGGAAAACCAGCCGCTGACGCCCTCCATGCTAGGCTGGAAAATGTCGAGGGAGCAGGAGACGAAAACCGTGATGATGGACGGTCGTGTGCTGCAGGATCAGCTGAAAGAGACAGGGTTGGATGAGGATTGGCTGCGCCATGAGCTGGCCAAGCTCAAGGTGAAGCCGGAAAACGTGTTCCTGGCGCAGGTCGACGCCCAGAAGCAGCTGACGGTGCAAACGGGTTCTCTGGATGGCTCCCTCGAACCGAACAGCCTTACGCCGAGACAGCAGCTGCTCGCAACGCTCCAGCAGGCCAAGGCGGATCTGGATCAGTTCGGCCACTTCGCCCGCACCGACGAAGAAAGGGAGGCCCTTCTGTCCGGATCGCGCCAGCTGGATCAAGTCATCCGCCTCGCGCAGCCGGAGCTGAAGTGACGCTCCCCGTACATTGGTTCTATTTATATAGAAGCTTGTCAGCGATTCTGGCTGGCGCCGCCCGCGTCGCCAGGATTGCCGAAGCTTCCGGTCTCCGGATCGGAGCCGCTGTATTTGCCGATGATCGCCTTCCCGCCGTTTTTGTCGGCCTTCTGCTTGATGATCTGCAGAGGAACGGGCATTTCGTTGCCGCCGGCAAAATGCTTCTGCACCAAAATGTTGAACGGCTTCACATAAGGGCTTAGATCGTTGCCGGCCCAGGATTCGCGGGAGTACTCGACGAACTGGTTCACCAGATCGCGATTGGCCGTAATGTGGACCTCCTGAACCGCGGGTGCAAGCTTGCGGACACGCACGGCGATCGTCTGCTTCAGCTTGCTCGAGAGCTCGTTGTGGTCGTTGACGGAGAAATACGAATTGTATGGTGTGACAAGCTGACGGTTGTCCCATTTGTCGCTGCCGGTCTGATGGTTGTAGACGCCCTCCATCCAGCCGCCGTTGTTCTGTTCGCGGATGACCTTGCTGCCGCTGCGGACTGCATGGGTTGCCGTTCCGTCGAGCACGATGCCCACATAGGCGTTCTTGTCGGTCAGCATGACGATGGCTTGCCCGATTCCGTTGAGCCGGGTAACGTCGCGCGAGAGCTGCGAGCTGTATTCGAAGAAGCGGTTCTGGTGCTGGGTGGAGTCGGTGCCGAGCGTTCCGTACATCCGGCTTCCTTGCATTTTGGGATCGTTCTTCTGGCGCGTGCCGTAATTCTGGTCGCTGTTCTGGACATGCTGCTTGTAGCTGCAGCCGCCGAGCAGCAAGGATAAGATCAGGGCGGAAGCAAGTACCCGTGATGGCTGTCTCATGAAGTGGGCCTCCCCTTTCGTTTGTGGCGAGTGCCTTTAGGATTCGCCGCGGAGGGGTAAATATGCGGTCCCAAACCGATACATAATTGACCATGGGTTTGGTGGACAATAACAAGGAAGACAGGGGTGCAATCCATGAATTGGAAGCCTTTTTCGGCGTCCGAAGCTCTTTTTGACAGCTTTGAGAACAATTTGTGAACTCTCTGTGGAACATTGACAATTAGGGGCTTCAACTTTATATTTAATAAAGTAATTGACATGCAGGAGTTGCCATTTTTACAGCTGTGCATGAAGCATTTGCCTCAAGACGTACATAAGGAAGAGAAAGCGTTTCACCGGATGAATCCGGATGGTTTTCCAACTCCTACAATCGTTCCGTAAACGGATGATCGCCTTCCGGCGGTTCTCCGTTTTTGCTTGGGCAAATGCCGAAAACGTCAAAAGTGGGGTTGATGAATGATGAAACGGTGGCATCTTGCACGACGTCTCCTGCCGTTGCTCGCAGGAATGGCTCTGTTCCTATCGGCATGCGGACGAGCCGACTTGTCCACGCTGAGGCCGCAAGGTCCAGTGGCGCTCGAACAATTCAATCTGATGAAGCTCACCATCACGATCATGGTGCTCGTTATCGTGGTTGTTTTCGCACTATCCTTCTATGTAATCGTTAAATTCCGCCGTCGTCCCGGAGACAACAAGGTTCCGGTACAAGTGGAAGGCAACCACAAGCTCGAGATCATCTGGACCGTCATTCCGATCGTTCTCCTTCTGATTCTTGGCGTCCCTACGGTCCAGTCGGTATTCGGCCTGGCCAAGGACTATTCCAAGGACGACAACGCCGTACAGGTCATCGTGACCGGCCATCAATACTGGTGGGAGTTCGAATACCCTCAGTACGGCATCAAGACCGCTCAGGAACTGATGATTCCGACTGGCAAGACGATCTCCATCTCCGCCAAATCCGCGGACGTCATCCACTCGTTCTGGATTCCATCGCTTGCCGGCAAGATCGATACGAACCCGGGAAGCAACGTCAATAAAATGTACTTCAGCTCCAAGCATGACGGAGTGTACCTCGGCAAATGCGCCGAGCTGTGCGGACCTTCCCATGCTCTCATGGACTTCAAGGTGAAGTCCGTCAGCAACGATTCCTTCGACCGCTGGGTAGCGGGAATGAAGGAGCCCGGACAGCTGCCGGCCGATGCGGCCATCAGCGACGTGTTCCAGAAGCAATGCCTCACCTGCCACGCGGTAGGCGACAAAGGCCTGCAGCTGTATCCGAACCTGACCAACATCGGCGACCGTGAGACGATCGGCGGCATCCTGGTCAACACGGACGATCCGAAGTATAAAAACGAAGGCTCGACTTACGACAACCTGAAACGGTGGATCTCCGATCCGCAAGCGGTTAAGCCGGGCAACTCCATGCCGAAGGTTGACCTGACAAAGGAACAGATCGACGGCATTGCCAAGTATCTGTCCGAATACAAGCAGAAGTAGCATTCACCTATCGGTATTGAAGGGGGTACCAGCCTTGGCTCACGCACATCCGGTCAAGCGCCATACCGGTCTCATGGACTGGCTGACGACTGTGGACCACAAAAAAATCGGCATTCTGTATTTGATTGCCGGCGGATTCTTCTTCCTGATCGGCGGCCTCGAGGCGCTGCTGATCCGGGTTCAGCTTTGGAAGCCGCTCAACAACTTCGTCGGCGCGGACACGTACAACGAGCTGCTGACGATGCACGGCACGACGATGATCTTCCTCGCGGCGATGCCCGTCATCTTCGCGCTCATGAACGCTATCGTGCCGCTGCAGATCGGCGCGCGCGACGTCGCCTTCCCGTTCGTCAACTCCCTCGGCTTCTGGACGTTCTTCTTCGGCGGTCTGCTGCTCAACATCAGCTGGCTGGCCGGCACGGTTCCGGATGCGGGGTGGACATCCTACGTCCCTCTCGCAAGCCCTACGTATAATGTAGACAAAGGCGTCGACTTCTACGTTCTCGGCCTCCAGATCGCCGGTATCGGCACTCTGGTCGGGGGCATCAACTTCCTGGTCACGATCATCAACATGCGCGCTCCGGGCATGAGCTTCATGAGGATGCCGATGTTCACCTGGACGGCATTCATCACCTCAGCCCTGATCCTGTTCGCCTTCCCGGCCCTTACCGTCGGCCTGGTCGCGCTTATGTTCGACCGGCTGTTCGAAGCCAACTTCTTCGAAGTGGCGGGCGGCGGCAACACCGTCCTATGGGAGCATATCTTCTGGATCTTCGGTCACCCGGAGGTTTACATCCTGATTCTCCCGGCTTTCGGGGTCATATCCGAAGTCATCAGCACCTTCTCGCGCAAGCGGCTGTTCGGGTACAGCTCGATGGTATTCGCCACCGTTCTGATCGGCTTCCTCGGCTTCATGGTATGGGCCCACCATATGTTCACGGTCGGCCTGGGACCGGTAGCGAATGCGCTGTTCTCCATCGCAACGATGCTGATCGCGGTTCCGACCGGAATCAAGATCTTCAACTGGATCTTCACGATGTGGGGCGGCTCGATCCGCTTCACCTCCGCCAACCTGTTCGCCGTCGGCTTCGTTCCGACGTTCGTCATGGGCGGCGTGACCGGCGTCATGCTGGCCGCGGCTCCGGCCGACTTCCAGTATCATGACAGCTACTTCGTCGTTGCCCACTTCCATTACGTCATCGTAGGCGGCCTCGTGCTCGGCCTGTTCGCCGGCCTGCACTACTGGTGGCCGAAGATGTTCGGCCGCGCGCTGAACGAGTTCATCGGCAAGCTGACGTTCTGGACCTTCTTCATCGGCTTCCATCTGACGTTCTTCGTCCAGCATTTCCTCGGCCTCATGGGCATGCCGCGCCGGATCTGGACGTATCTGGACGGGTTGGGCTTCAACACGATGAACCTGATCAGTACGATCGGCGCCTTCCTGATGGGCCTCGGTACGATCTTCTTCATCATCAACATCATCGTCACGGCTGCCAAGCCGAAAAATGCAGGCAACGATCCGTGGGAAGACGGCCGCACGCTGGAATGGTCGATTCCGTCCCCGGCTCCTGAATACAACTTCGCCCAGACTCCGCTCGTCCGCGGATACGACGCTCTGTGGAAAGAGAAGATGGACGGCAACGAGGGCATGTCGCCTGCGGAGCCGATCGGCCCGATCCACATGCCGAGCCCATCGATCCTTCCGTTCCTGATGTCCGTCGGCCTGTTCATCGCCGGCTTCGGATTCCTGTACGCGAAGAACGACTGGAACAATGCATTTGTCTCCAACGTCTTCGGCAACCATATCGTCGCTGGCCTAGGCCTCGCGATCACGCTGGGATGCATGGTCGTCCGCTCGCTCAAGGACGATCACGGCTTCCACATCGAGCCGGAAGAAATTACGGGCAAGGGGGTTAAGGCATGAGCGCACATTCGCATCTAGACGGCAAGCTGCCTCATGAACCGGAACGCGCGACCCTCGAAGGACGCAACAAGGTTCTCGGATTCTGGCTGTTCCTTGGAGGAGAGACGGTGCTGTTCGGCACCCTCTTCTCCGCCTTCCTGGCGCTTCGCGACCAGGTCGGCGACGGAAACCCGACTTCTCAAGAGCTGTTCAAGCTGGCTACGGTGGCGATTGCGACCGTTATCCTGCTGACATCCAGCTTGACGAGCGTGTTCGCCATCCAGGCGATGCACCGCGGCCAAGTGAAGGCAATGCAGAACTGGCTGATCGTAACCGTCGTGCTCGGCCTTGCCTTCCTCGGCCTCGAGGTCTACGAGTTCATCGAGTACACGCATGAAGGCCATCAGTTCAGCACCAGCGCCTTCAGCTCCTCCTTCTATACGCTGGTCGGCTTCCACGGAGCCCACGTCGCCCTCGGCGTCGTGTGGATCTCGCTGCTGATCGGCCAGGTTTACCGCAAGGGCCTGACGGTCGTCACCGCGCCGAAGGTATATGTCGCCGGCATGTACTGGCACTTTATCGACGTCGTTTGGGTATTCATCTTCACCGTCGTTTATTTGATGGGAAAGGTGGGATAACGAATGGCCAACCATACGACCCATTCCGAAGAGCCGGCCAAGCGCCACAAGCACGAAGGTCCCAAGAAGCATATCATTGCTTACATCTTCTCGATGCTGCTTACGCTCATTGCCTTCGCTACCGTTATCGGCGGCGAGATCAATACCTCCTTCATCTACATCCTGCTAATCATCATGGCGATCATGCAGGTCATCATCCAGATGGGCTTCTGGATGCATATGAAGGACCGGGGACATCTGTTCCCGATCGTAGGCATCCTTTCCGGCGTGTTCGTCGTGTTCACGATCGTCATCATGGCGGAATTCTGGACCTGGTGGTAAACCGGTTCATCTATACCAAAACGAAAGGGGAGAGTCTTAACCGACCTCCTCTTTTGTTGTTTTCAATGTCTTTAGACGAGTCTTGCCGTCCGGCGCCCGACTAGGAAGAAGTTCTCAATATTGCCTTTTGCTTTGACGTCCCCAATCAAGTAAGCTTAGCTTATCCGTGTCCGCTGCCATGCTGCTCATGGCCGGATGCAGCGGGCCGCAACGCGGCCGAAAGAAAGGAGACCGCTTCATGCTCGGACTTGAATATTTCAGCTTCCGCGCTCTCTGGAGTCCCTGGCTGCTGTTTCTGACGATCGCTTTGCTGATCGGATATTTCTATGTCATCGGCCCGTGGAGGCTGAAGCATTTCCCGGAAGAACGGCGGGCTACCCGATCGCAGCAGCTCATGGCCGTCTCGGGAATCGTGCTGCTGTACATAGCCCAGGGCGGACCGATGAATCTGCTTGGCCATCTCATGTTCACCTTTCATATGGCCAATATGTCCATTTCCTATCTGATCGCTCCGCCGCTCATCATTTTGGGCATTCCGGCTTACGTATGGAGATTCACCTTCGGCAAGGCTTTCTGGAAGCGGTACAGCGCGTCCATGAATCCGATCTTCACGCTGGTTCTGTTCAATGTGCTGTTCTCCTTCTATCACATTCCTGCGGCGCATGATTACATCATGACCAACTATTTGCTGCATGAGTTCTACTATTTTGTGCTGCTCGTCACAGCGATGATGATGTGGTGGCAGATCACCTGCCCGGTGCCGGAATGGAGCCGGCTCAACGGCTTGCGCAAGATGGCGTACGTATTCGCCAGCGGCGTGCTGCTGACTCCGGCCTGCGCGCTCATTATTTTCGCAGGCGAGCCGATGTATGCCGTCTACAACGATCCGAGCGTATGGGCGAAGGCGATGAATTACTGCGTCGCCGGCAACACCCAGCAGCTGCTCAACCAGTTCCAGGGGCCGGCTTTCTTCAATCTGATGGCTCCCGCAGAGGATCAGCAGCTGGGCGGCATTCTCATGAAGCTTGTTCAGGAAATTATGTACGGCTGCATTCTGGCTTATATTTTCTCGCAATGGTACCGTCAGGAAAATGCGGAGTCGGATGGCGATCTGCGCGGGACGGGACCGGCGGGAACGGTTTAAACCTCGCGATTGCTTCGCGGTTATTTTCGGATTGGAGTGGGGATCAGCTTGGACAAGTACACGATTTTTCCGACCATCAGCACCTTTTTCATCGTACTGAGCGCGATTCTTGTCGCGATCGGCTGGAATCTGGCCATCAAGCGCCGCCTGGAATCGCACAAAAAAATGATGCTTGCCGGGGCGGTCGCCGCCCTGATCTTCTTCATCATCTATACGTCCAGAACGCTCGTCATCGGCAACACCGACTGGGGCGGTCCGGACAGCCTCAAGCCATACTATCTCGTGTTCCTGCTGTTCCATATCGTGCTCGCCACGGTAGCCGCCGTCTTCGGCATTACGACGATCGTGCTCGGATACAAGCAGAAATTCGCTCGCCATCGGAGGCTCGGACGCTTCACGTCGATCATCTGGTTCATTACGGCCATTACGGGAACCGCCGTATACATCTTGCTGTACCTCATGTATCCGGGCGGGCACACGAAGCCGGTATTTCACGTTATTTTCGGCTGGTAAGCCGTATGATCGAGGAGGATACGGATGTCAACTGTATTTACGATCGGGGAAGCCCTTATTGACTGGATTCCGAATCAGAGAGGCGTGGAGCTGAAGGCAGTCAGCGGATTCAGCCGAGCGGCGGGAGGGGCTCCGGCCAATGTCGCCAGCGCAGTGTCGCGGCTTGGCGGCAGAAGCGCGTTCATCGGCAAGCTTGGCGAGGATGCCTTCGGCGATTTCCTGGTGGAGACGCTTGCGGAAGCCGGAGTGGACGTCAGCAGGGTGCTCAGGACGCGGGAAGCGAATACCGCGATGGCTTTCGTCAGCCTGAAGGCTGACGGCAACCGCGATTTCAGCTTTTACCGCAATCCGAGCGCGGACATGCTGCTGGATAGGGATGAGATCGGAGACTGGTTCGAGCCAGGAGATCTCCTGCATTTCTGCTCGGTAGACCTCATCGAGGCTCCGGTCAAATACGCGCATCGGGAAGCGATCTCCAAATGCCGCGAAGCCGGGGGAATCGTCAGCTTCGATCCCAATGTAAGGCTGCCGCTTTGGAACAGCCCGGAACAATGCCGTCAGGCCATTCTGGAGTTCCTCCCGATGGCTCATATCGTGAAGATCTCGGACGAGGAGCTGGCGTTCATTACGGGCATCTCCGATGAGGACGAAGCGCTGAAGTCTCTGTTCACCGGCGATGTCAGGCATGTCATTTATACCCGCGGACCGGCAGGAGCGACGTGGCTGTCCAAGGACTTCCGCGTCGAAGTTCCGGGCCATGCCGTAAGCGTCATCGATACGACAGGCGCAGGAGATGCCTTCATCGGCTCGCTGCTGTACGGCGTCCAGCGCCAATCGGACTTTCTCGGCGGCATCGAGGCGCAGACGGCGAGAGAGCTGCTCGCGTTCGCCAATGCAGCCGCAGCGATTACGACGACGCGCGCTGGCGCGATCGCTGCGCTGCCGACGGTCGCGGAAGTCAACGTCCTGCTGACAGCGGAATGAAGGGCGGCGGTGAGGCTTCATAGTTAGCCTGGATAAGAGGCTGCAGCTTTACATCAAGGCGGCGGAACGATAGGCGGCGGATCATGGCCGCTTGCATGCATACAAAAAACCAAAAAACCAGTCTGTCCGGAGCTTGACCGGGCAGACTGGTTTTTTGGGTCAACTGTTCCTTTTTTGCGCTTCAAGAATGGCTCTGGTTTTCACAAGGAAAGGCGGAGCATCCATGGGGTTGCCGGGTATGAGCTCGATCATGCACAGCCGGGAACGGCATTCCGATTCCGCCTGCTTCATGGCATCGCGGAGCTCGGCGACGGTTCTGGCGGTCGCGGTGAAGGCGTCTCCGCCTAATGCTTCCGGCAGCTTGGTGAAGTCCCACTTGGGAATGACGTTATAACCGGGATTAACCGCGTTGACATTCAAATAATTTTCCACAACGTACAGGCCGTTGGTAAGAATGAACAGGATCGGCTTGCACTGATGCTCCAGCATGGAGCTAATCTCCTGAGCCGTCAGTTGGATGGAGCCATCGCCTGTGAACAGCAGCACCCTCCGGTCCGGTACGGCGATGCATGCTCCGAAGGCTGCCGGAGTGGCATAGCCGATGGCTTGCCATCCCCCTTGCGCCACGTAGGTGACGTTCCGGGGCAGCTTCAACTGGGACATCCCGTCGAACAAGGTGCCGGTTTCCACGACGACTACATCGCCTTCCTGGATGAATTGCTGGAACATCGGATAGTAGTTGGCTGCCGCCAGGTCATCATCCGGCTGTCCCTGCGGAAGATCATAGGGAAAGATCGCAGCGGGAACGGGAACGGCCTGTACGATCTGGAGCTGCATGAGAGCATTCATCATATCCCGGGCTTGTATGCCTGCATACATGGCCGCTCCGATCCGGACGTTGTCCGGGTTGATTTGCAATCCGCATTTTCAACGGCTTGGCGGACGGATTCCTCGCCGCATCCAGCGGAGTACATGCCAATATAGTTGGGATGGCTCTCGTCGAAAGAGCCTTTTCCGTACACCATGGACGCTGCGGGTAGATGAAGCTTTTCCGCCAGAAGCTGGACGGCATTCTCCAAGCCGTATCGCATCACCTTCACATCGGTCAGCAACACCGTGCGGCTGCTTCCCTTCAGCAGCTGGCCCGCATGAGCCGCCGCCTCTGCGAGGGAGGATGGAGTTGTTGCCGAAGCGGGCCATGATTCTATATGCGCCTGAATCGGTTTTGGAATCAGATCGTTTGGTATGTTCAAATATACCGGCTTTTTTTGAGTCTGGGCAATGTGCAGAGCTTTAGGAATTTCATACGCGGCGTTCTCCAGGGTGATGGACGCAGCATAGGCGGTCAAGGATTCATAGACCTTTCGGAACGTTTCGAAATTCCCGTCCATCAGGGAATGATGCACGAGTTTATGAGCGGACTGATCCATAGAAGGAGGAGAGCCGACGATGTGCACCACCGGAATGGATTCGCTGTTCGAGCCGGCGATGGCGTTGCAGGCGCTGAGCTCGCCGACCCCGAAGGTGGTGAGCAGGGCGGACATGCCCTTCAAGCGGGCGAAAGCGTCGGCGGCATAACCGGCGTTCAGCTCGTTCCTGCAGCCGATGAAGCTCAGCTCGGGATGGCGGCGAAGCTCGTCCAGGATGCTGAAATTATAATCGCCTGGAACGCCGAATATGTTGGAAATCCCGGCTCGGCTTAGGCAGCTGAACAGGAACGCCCCTAATGTTGGCTGATTCAAGCTCTATTCCTCCTTTTATGGTAGATGAAGATTAGTTTGTCATCTTGATGGCTTTATATGTGGCTGAACAAATGTGGATGGAATCAGGGAATGCAAGTTCGTTCCAAATTTAGCTGTTGACTAAAACTGGAATTGGTGTGTATAGTGTATATAAAGATATACACAGTATGTACACCGTATTAACGCGGTGTGGAGAGGAGGAACGCTCTTGAGCACCTGGCAAGGCGCCAAGCTGCTTGTCAAATACGACTGGATGTCGATCGGGTACGGGTGGCTGTTCAATATCGCGATGCTCTTTTACTTCATCGTGACGACGACTCCGCTGGTCATGCAGCTCCGGGATGCGGGGCAAGCCGAATCGAGCTCATGGGCAATCGACTTCATCATGCTGGCAATCATACCGGTCCTTGGATTCTTCATGAACATGACGACCATCGGCAACTGGAAGCAGGCCAAGGTCGCGCGCAAGATCGCGCGGATCAGGCTGCTGCCGATCAGCTATCGGCAGATCGCCGTCGGACGCCTTCTGACGATGGCAACGATATTCACGCCCATGCTGCTGATCTACTTCGGAGCCCAATATGTCCTTGTTTATCATGAATTTCTGACACTGCTGCAATTTTTGAATTTCGGCCTGCAATGGTTCGGATACGGCATTGCAATCGGCTGCCTTTATGCTTTTCTGGAGATGGGGCTTGGAGGGAAAGCTTACCTCTGGTTCAGCGTTGTCATCATGGTTTTCATTCTTGCCGTCGCACTCTTTTTGTCCTTCAACCGCATTGCGCTGGTCAACCACCAATTGCAAGCCGTGCAAGAGGGGAATTGGACTTGGGCAATCATCATGCTGGCTGCCGCGGCGCTCAGCTTCGCCGCCACGATCGGGCAGATGGCCAGGCGGCTCAGCCGCCGCAACCTGCTGGGTTAACCGGCCGAGAATGTTTTCAACTTAAGGGGGTGCAGCCGTGCGGCTACCCATTCATATCAACGAGCATAGCGCCGAGCCGCTGTACCACCAGATTGAATCCCAGCTCAGGACACTGATCATAAGCGGCCAGCTGGAGGAGAATACGCTGCTGCCCTCCAACCGCGAGCTTGCCCAGAATCTGCACTGCAGCCTCATCACGATCCGCAGGGTCTATCAGGATTTGGAGGCGGAGGGCTTGCTCCGTACGAAGCAGGGAACAGGCACCTTCGTCGCCAAGGTCGATGTCGAAGCAGGCGCCAAGCAGCGGCTGGAGGCCGTAGAGACGGCCATCTCGGCTGCGGTGGACGCAGGAGCAGGCGCAGGCCTCGGCCGTGCAGAGCTGGAGAGCATGCTGCGCGAAGAGCTGGAGCGGAGGAAGATGATATGACGAACCGATCGGAGGGAAACCGGGTGAGTACAGCTGTTCAGAATGTGAAGGAGGCAGCGGGAAGCAGACCGCAGCAGGCCGCTGATGGAAGCGCTTCAGCCGCGAGCTTCTCGGGCGTGCTGCTGAACCGCAGCCGGTTCCGGCTAGGTCCCCTGGATCTGGAGCTTCCGGCAGGCTATGTGACCGCGATTGTAGGTCCCAACGGCTGCGGCAAAAGCTCCACCTTCCGGCTGCTGCTTGACCAAGCTCGCCCCGATGCAGGGGAGATCACGATGCTGGGCGAACAGGTCGGCAAGGGGGCGGATGATACGGAGCTCAAGCGTAGGATCGGCTACGTCCCGGAAGAAGACGACAAGCTCGACAGCAGGCTGCGGGGCACGGCCAAGGCGGACTTTGTCCGTCAGTGGTATCCCGGATGGGATCGCAACGAATTCGAGAGAATGCTCAGGCAATTCGAGGTAGATCCTTCGCTGCGCTTGGGAAAAATGTCCAAAGGCATGCGCCGTAAATACGAATTGGCTCTCGCCATGGCGCATGGTCCGGAGCTGCTGCTGCTCGACGAGCCTTCATCGGGTCTGGATCCGCTGGCCTGGCGTACGATGGTCGACGAGCTTCATCGGTACATGGACAGAGGCAGCCGGACGATTGTCATGGCTACCCATATCATCGACGAGGTGAAGCGGCTGGCCGACTATATCGCGATCATGGACTCCGGCCGGATCATCGGCATGTATGAGAAGGATGAACTGCTCGGATCCTGGCATACGTTCTATATATCGGCGCCAGAAGGCGCTTCGCCGGCCGACGCAGCTCTCGCTGCCGCTGAAATGCCCGGAATCGTCCGGGTCGAGGAGACTGGAGGAGGCACCTGCCGCGTAGTCACCTCCCGCGCATGGGAGGCGGAGCAATGGTGCCGCCGGCAGGGCTATCCGGTCAGCGGCCAGAAAGCTCTGGAGCTGGACGATATCCTGGACCATCTGATCCGGCATAAGAGATAAGAGGATTGCGCAGAAGTAAACGCACCGCAGCGATTGGAATGCAGCCTATCAATTGGGAGTGCGGCACATGGACTGCAGCAGCATGGACTGCAACAACATGGACTGCAGGCCATACGGCAAGCATTTTCGACATCCGATCAGAAGAACAGGGGGAAACAAGAAGTGAAACCTCTCATTGTGGAACGAGTCGTCAAGCAATATGCAGACAAAACCGCCGTCAACGGCATCAGCCTGGAGGTGGACAGCGGAGAGATCTACGGCTTGCTCGGCGCCAACGGCGCGGGCAAGACGACCACGATGCGAATGGTGCTCGGGCTGATCTTTCCCGACGAGGGCCGAATCCTGTACAACGGCAAGCCGTACACGAAGCAGCAGCTCAGGGACATCGGCTACCTGCCGGAGGAGCGAGGCCTCTATCCGAAAATCAAGGTCAGCGAGCAGCTGGTATACCTTGCCCGGCTGAAAGGAATGCCGGCGGCCGACGCCGATAAAAGCCTCAAGATGTGGCTTGAGCGCTTCGGCGTGCCGGAATATTATGACAAGCGCGTGGAAGAGCTGTCCAAGGGCAATCAGCAGAAGATCCAATTCATCGCGACGATTATCCATAGGCCGAAGCTGATGATTCTTGACGAAGCGTTCAGCGGACTTGATCCGGTCAACGTCGAGCTGCTGAAATCGACCGTCAAGGAGCTCCGCGACCAAGGAGCATCCATTCTGTTCTCGACGCACCGGATGGAGCATGTCGAGGAGCTATGCCGCAACATTACGATTCTGCATCGCTCGAACGAGGTGCTCAAGGGCAGCCTCAAGGAGATCAAAAACCGTTTTCCGAAGGAGAGAGTCATGCTGGCAGCGGACGGAGAGATCGCCGGACTGGAGGAGCTGCCAGGCGTTATCGGCGTCAAGCGGCATGAGCATGCCTACGAGCTGCGGATCGCGGATGAAGCTTCCGGGCGCGCGGTTCTGCGGCATGCGATGCAGCAGAGCGACGTCACCCGCTTCGAGATCATGGAACCGACTTTGAACGAAATCTTTATTAAAACGGTAGGTGAAAATCATGAATGAGCTCTGGACGGTCACCGGCTTTACGTTCCGCAACAAGGTCAAAGGCAAAGCCTTCCTCATCACGACGCTTATCCTGGTCCTTATTCTATCGCTGGCCATCAACCTTCCCTACATCATCTCGCTGTTCAAATCCGGCGGCTCGGACAGCCCGAAGACGATCGGGTACGCCTCCATGCAGAGCGACGTGGCGCAAAGCAGCGTGACCCCGACTCTCGTCGGCGATTGGGTCAAGGAATATTTCGACTCCCAGCCGGCAGGCCGGCAGAAGCTCAAGCTGGAGAAGATCGATGGAGGATCGAGCGCGGCTTCGGCGGAGGCCGCTCTCAAGAAAGCTCTGAACGAGGGCAAGATCAGCGGCTACATGCTGCTGGAGCCTAACAAGGAGACCGGCTTCTATACGGCTGTCTACAAATCGGAGAAAATGCTCGACGATTCCGCGGTCGAGGAACTGAAAACCGCGCTGCAGATCGTCAAGGCGAATACGGCTGGACTTACGGCTGAGCAGAAGACGCTGCTGTATGCGCCGGTCGACGTGAAGGCGCTGCAGATCTCGGCGGACGGAACCTCCGAGGATGCCGGCCGCACGGCTGCCCAGCAAGCCGTCAACATGGGCATGGTCTATGCGGTCCTGTTCCTGCTCTTCATGTCGATTATGGCGACGGGCCAGGTCATCGCCAGCGAAGTGACGACTGAGAAGAGCTCCCGCATCATGGAAGTGCTGATTACGAGCGTGTCTCCGCTGAACAGCATGTTCGGCAAAATCTTCGGCATGTTCCTGGTCGGCCTGCTCCAGATCGCGATCTACGTGGCGGCAGTCCTCATCAACATCCAGATTCCGACCAACAGGGAAGCGCTCGGCAATCTGGATATCCATCTCAGCGACGTCAGTTCCGACCTGCTGATCTTCGCTCTCCTGTTCTACCTGACCGGCTACTTCCTGTTCGCGACTCTGTACGCGGCCGTCGGATCCCTGGTCAGCCGGACCGAGGATCTCGGCCAGGCGGTCATGCCGCTTACCTTCGTTTCGCTCGCCGGGTTCTATCTGGGCATCTTCAATCTGGCGAGTCCCGACAGCATGCTGGTCAAGGTGACTTCGTTCATTCCGTTCTTCTCGCCGTATGTCATGGTTCTGAGAGTGGGCGTAGGCCATGTGGCGACATGGGAGGTGCTCGTCGCGCTCGGCATCATGCTGATCAGCATCTACGTTTTAGGATGGCTGTCCGCCAAGATCTACCGCACCGGCGTCCTGCTCTACGGCAAGCGTCCGAGCATCAAGGAGCTGCGCAAAGCGATGAAGGCGTATAAAATCTAGGGCCAGCTTCGCCGAGGCCGATATGTGAGTAATGTTTATAAATGAGATTGATAATAATAATAAATGAAGTTTTATGTAACATGTTTGAGATCATTTACTGCATAGCCAGTGAGTTCAATCCATTGATCTTACTGGCTTTTTCTTTGTTTTCATTAATTTATCTTATCAGAACGATTTTTCAAGTTTCTCGAAATATAACGATTTACTAATGTGCCTATAAATGATAGGAAACAAGAAGGGAAAGATAGCAATAAAAATAGATTGATGGCGTTAACGAAAAATAGCTACGATGATATATGATGGACTTCGAAGAAACGGCAGACGTGTTGTATACCTGCCGCTCGGCTGGGATGGTGCGGTTGCCATTGTCATTGCCGTTTCCGTTGCTGTCCAGCCGTTCCTTGCCGCTAAATACTCGATTCTCCGGCAGCTCGATCGCGATCTCTGGTATTTTCCCTGTCTGGAAGCCATGAAGCGTAAGGGTTACAGCTTGAAGGCGCGCCGGGCGTATTGGGGTCATATGGAGCGGTGCTCGAAAAGCCAAACGAACCTCCGCCATCCGCAAGCCACTCACCATCCACACCCTCCGCAACTCCTTTGCCACCCACCTGCTCGAGGACGGCACCGACCTGCGCTGCATCCAATCCCTGCTCGGCCACGCCAGCCTCAAAACCACCCAGCTCTACACCCACCTTGGCATCCATAACATCCTCCGCGTGCAGAGTCCGTTGAATCGGTCATAAGGCATGAAAGTGATAAACATTTCGCAGAAAAGACTTATCTGCAATTCTTGCTATGAGAAAAAATAATATGGTTGCGAGGAGTTTAGATATGAATTTTAATTATATCTTTACTGATGATCAGTTAGTAATAATCGAGGATAATGATAACAGGTATAAAGTATTTCAAGTTGACGAATGTAATTTAGGAGAACTTCGAGGGATGTTTAGTAGGTACCTATCACTGCTTGCTTATGAACATGATCTAATATATTCAAGAGCGTACATCGATCAAATGTTTTTTACAGAGGACTCAACCTTGATTGATGGCGCACTTATAAATAGCTCTATACAACTTTTAGTAAAGTGCTTTTCGAATTCAGGTGGAAAGGGTCGTTCTCAGTTAGATGCTAAGCAAGTATTCGACTCATTTGCTAATAGTATTGGGAAGCATAGTTACTTAAAACAATTCAATGATTTCCGAGATATACGGAATCGTACTCTGGCTCATGACGAAAGTGATTTTAAAGATAGCAAAGTTGGCATTACAGTGGATACTAAAAACTACAAAATTGTAGAAATAGCCCACGTAAAAGTACGTCGAAATTTTTTATATAAACAAAATGTAACTATCCTAAGTGAAATGATAACAATAGCACTTGAATATATTAGTGGTCAAAAACAGAAGATAGAAAAAATGATGATGGATTATTATGGATCTAAACCCTTTTCAGAAATTTCACAATATAGATTATTAGATTCTAAGGGGGCAGATTCTTTCAACGTATGGTAGGAGTGTGACTGTTAGGTGCAAGATTAGCGATCTCGAAGAGGGCAGGAACTGCAGATAACACCGCATGTCACGCGTCGGTCGCTGTCGCTCCCTCGGTCCGCTGGAGGTATTTCGGAGAAGCGGATTCAGCGGACAACACCTGCGAGGCTAAGATTTCGACCTGGCGGAGCGATTACTTCGTTTGATCGCAGATGCAGCTTAAGCCTCTCGGGTCGTGAATGCGTAAGACGTTATACGAAATAGCCTTAAATAAATCGTGGGGGTTGTATCGAAGATGAATAACGGATATACATTATTTCATTCAGATATCTTTCGGCATAGGACTGTTAGTTTAAGCAATGTGGTATACAAAGATGGTCTTTCGTTGGACAATGATCGATTTGTTAATCTACGTATAGGACAACTGATGGAGAGTATTCTATACTACGATTCTGTTTTTATTGAACACCTAGAATTGCCTGTAGTAGTGAGGTTCTTGAGAAATAAGGATGCACTTCTGGAAACAGTGATTAAGGGTCACTTATCTATAGTAGATGTTGGTAAAAGCCATATAGGAGCTGTAAAACACAATCATATTTATACCCTTGCAAAAGTTCATAGACCTACACATATAAATATCAAAGAACAAGGTGACATTGATCATTTAATAATGAGTCCTGGCTGGGCAGGTGATTTTTCTGGTTTATCCAAGCCTCTTTTCGAAACAATGAAAACAATTACTCCAAGCTTAATCGACAATATAATGGTAGGAATAGAAAGTGATTTTCAAGATAGAAGCCTCTCATCCCGACTTTCATTGTCATCACGGACCCCGAAGACCTTTTTTAGTAATGACGCCAAGATAGTAAATCGATTATCGGAAACATATTTTAGAACTACGGTATGCAATGATCTTGATATTACAAATGTATTTATGGATGACGTCTTGGTAGATGTCATAAATATTAAACTAGAGAATTTTGCCGACCGGTTTGATGCAAAGTATAGAGATGGCTTCTTGAAGCTTACAAGATCCTATGGCGTACCTGATATACCAACTTTGTTTATTAACGGAAAAATCACATTAGATGATATTTTAAGGTTGAAAGAAACTTCAAGTTTTAAAGTTATTGTTGAGTGGTTACGGCATATAATCGAGGTTCGTGCTGATAAAGAATCGGACGATATTGTTAAGGACTTTATCAACGAGATCGATAAACGCTCGAAAAACATAGGTGATTTGCCATTTATTAAAACTCTGAGGTTAGCAACTGCTGTAACGGCAAGTTTTAAACTTACCCCGTTGGCTGGTGCAGGAATAACTTTGATGGATTCTATTTTCTTTGATTATTTTTGCAAGAAAGACTCACCTAAAGTATTTCTAGATGAATTCAGCGAATTATTTAAAGAGTAAGAGTAGGTTTTTTCGAAGAAAAAGGCTACTTATTATAACAAAGCATTCACGCATCGGGCCATATGGCCCTCGGTCCGAAGAAGTAGTTTCAAGGAAGTCCCCTACAAGCGCCTTCTGGGTTGCAGACAAAGCATCATAGGCTGTACGTGCTTGAGCTGCCGCTGCTTTGTCGGCCAGAGTGACAGCCTCTTTTGATGGCAGAGCGGAAATTTGCGCTTTCACCGCATTGGCCGCTGCCTGATCTGCTGCTGCTTGCGCTTCCAGCGCCGCAATAGCCGCCTCTGCTTCCGTCAAGTCCTTCTTCTTCCAAAACAATCATTACACCGGGACGGACGAGGACAGCTCCAAAAACCGTACTTTCACCATTGGCGACGGCGTAAAAACAGCAACAATCATGCTGAATGGGAATTATGCCAACATGGCTAATTTGGTCAGTGCTCTGAATAATCAACTAAGCAGGGCATCCGTTTCCGCCACAGCCGTAAAAGTAAACGAGAATCAATTCAAGCTCGTCCCGAACTCTTCCGATAAAACCATAACGGTTTCGGGAAGAGACAAAGATCAATTCTTCGGCAATTAAGAGTTTAATGGCCGAAGAACAAGGATGAAGGAGCAGGCTCTGCGTGATCCTGCTCCTTCATCTATTTAGCACGGAAATTCGGAACGTAAAAAGTTTCCACACGCTCTCCTTGTGGACAGCCGCGGGACGAAAACGCAAAGAGACCGCATACCGATCGGTATGCGGTCTCTTTGCGTTTTCAAAAGGCTAGGCTTCCTTGCCCGCGAAGGTCAACCTGTTCTTGCCTTCGCGCTTCGAGCGATACAGAGCCTCGTCGGCTTTGCGGATGACCGAGATCGGATCCGGGTCGTCATCCGGCCATCGGGCTGCGCCTACGCTGCAGCCGATTTGAATGGAATGGCCTTCGATCGCCAAGGGCTCATTGATGGCCTGGATGATCCGGTTCGCAAGCGCTATACCGCCGGCTTCGGAATCGCTTGCGGAGGTATAGAACACGGCCAGGAACTCGTCGCCTCCCAGACGGACCGCAAGCTCTCCAGCGCGCATGCAGGAGCGAATTCTAGCCGCCGTCAGCTGCAGGAGCTGATCGCCCACTTGATGGCCGTACTCGTCATTGACGGATTTGAAGCCGTCCAAATCCATGTAGAGGAAGGTCAGAACCTTGCCGCTGCGGGCGGCGGCGACCGCGTGGTCCAGATACGAATCCAGCGCGCGGCGGTTGGGAAGTCCCGTAAGCTTGTCCTGATGGGCCTGATTTTCCATCTCATCCAGCGCCAGCTCGGTCTTTGTCAGGTCCGTGACCAGGTGATGGAGGGTTTCCGACAGAATTTCGATGTCGCGGATTCCTTTGTGGATCGGGATGGCCGATGGCTCGCCCCGGAGCAGGCGCTCGGCGGCAACCGTGATCCGTTTTAACGGGCGGGCGGCCATGCCGGCGGTGAACCAGCCTGCGATCGCAAACAAGAGTGCGGTTATAATGCCGATCCCAATAATGAAATTCCGGATGCCATCTACGGGAGCGAATGCGATGTCGATCGGCTGCCTGACGATGACGGTCCAGCCAAGTCCCTTGTAGTTCTGGTACCCGTCTCCAAGCGCGTATCCCGTCAAATAGGTTTTGCCGTCGCTCCAGCGCTCCTTTGAATAGCCGTTCTTGCCGGCTTGAGCTTCCGACAAGCTGTTCAGCACCAACGGCTTGCCCACCATGGAGGAGGGGCCGATGAGAACCGTATCGTTGTTCTGGCTTACGACCAGAATATCCGCATTTTCTTTGTGCTCTTTCATGGGCTGCAAAATAGAAGCTTCGATCTCGCGCGCCCAAGCCCAGCTGAGATGGGCGGCAAGCACTCCTTGGACGTTCAAGGCCTTGTCGTAGATCGGCAGGCTGATGTCGACGAACTGCATCGGCTCTCCGGTTGGATTGGGAAGAAGCTTGCTCAGCAGAACCGCCTCATGGACGTCTCCGATGAACTTCCCTTTTATCCCTTCCTGGAATACAGGGCGCTGAGCGATGTTGCTGCCCGTCAAAATCCCGTCAGTGGAAGCGATGACCGTTCCCTTCGGGTCCAGATAGCCTACCCACGTAAATGAAGGCAGGCTCAATTTCAACTGATCGAGCAAAGCTCGGATTTGCTCCGGGGAGCCTGGATGCTGCAAAGCTTCCAGCTTGCTCAGCACATCGAGCTCCCCCGAGCGGGACCACATGAAGGAATCCAGTTTATCCGCCATTTGATAGGATGTTTCCGATAGGGACTGGCCGATCTGGGATTCGATTTCAACGGTTGTTTTGCTGCCGATCGACCAGCTCAGCACTCCGGTCAGCAGAATGATTACGGCGGCGAGCAAGACGGCGAACATGGATCGAAGCGAATAAGACATTAGCAGGATTCGGTTCCTTTCTTGGCGTGTGCCGTCGTAAGGGATACGATGGAGCTGCAGCACCGCAGTTTGAATAATCAGGTATGTAAGAGAAGAGAGATCGAGCTCAGGAAATCGAACAAGAATGGCGATGACAGCCCCGCCGATTCGGCAGCTTCATCTTCTCAATCCTTATATCGGTTAGGTACAATGGACATGATAGCGCAATGTTTTTCCCAGGCAGAATCCGAGCCGGCATCGATTCCGCTATACCGCCCGTCTGCACAATGGTCGTCCAAGCGGGCAGAATAGTAGCAAGTGTTTTTCACTTTTTTTCATATGGAGGCATCGGGCGTGGATAAAGTTGCGGTCCCGGAATGGGTGGAATCCCGATTTCCGTTCTATACATTCGGCAGCATTCAATCGCTCTATGGCAGCGCGAATCTGCCGATCGGGCAGAACTCTACCGCATTGGTCGCCATCGCCGGCGGCAAAGGCATCTTCAAGTCCGGCGATCTCAGCGTCGAGATTGCGGAAGGGAGCGTCATCCTGCTTTCTGCATGCAGTGAGGCCGCTCTGATTGCGGACCGTCTGCAGGCGCTCCATGCCTACACCCTCTCCATCGGCTCCATAGAGCAGAAGCAGCTTGCAGAGGAAATGATGCGCAAAAGCGGGATCGCCTCTACTTCAGAGCTTCACTTCTTTCCTTGTGAGCCGGAGATGACTGCCTTTGTGGAGGAACTGTACGTCCATCGCTCTCCGGATAGCGAAGCCCGCCATGTCCGCAATCAGATCGTCTTCCACCAGCTCGTTCTAGGGCTTGTCGAGCGGCTGGAATCCAAGGAGGCAGCAAGCCTGCAGCCGTCCATGGAACGAAGCCTGGCTTACCTGGAGAATCAATACAGCGACAAGATGACGCGGGATGCCTTGGCCGAAATTGCAGGAGTGAGCTCATCCCATTATTCCATGCTGTTCAAGCGGCTGACCGGTTTCTCCCTCAATGAATACTTGTCGCGCCTTCGCGTTCATCGGGCCAAGGAGCTGCTCCTGAGCGGCTCGGGCACGCTGAGAGAGATCGCGCTCAGGGTCGGCTACAAGGACGAGTTCTATTTCAGCCGGCGGTTCAAGCAGCAGACGGGAATGCCGCCCTCAGCCTACAATCGGATGTCTTTGCGGCGCGCCGCCGTCATGCTGACGCCATACGCCAGCCACCTGCTGCTTCTCGGGCTGGAGCCGTCCGTCCTCATATCCGACAACAGCGAATACGTGAACGCGGAAGGGGTTCAGCCGCCGCAAGCGATGACGTTCATTCATGCCGACAGCTCCGTCGAGCAGGTAAGGTCGGCTTTGCTCGCCCATGACATCGAGCTGCTCATTGCCGACAGCCGGCAGCTGGACGAGCATGGGCTGCATGCCGCCCAGCTGCGTGTCGCCGCCCCAATCGCGGAGATTCCATGGATGGGGGTCGGGTGGAAAGAGCATCTCCGTCTCATCGCCCAGGTGATCAGGCGAGCCGAGTAGGCGGAGCAATGGCTGGCCGAATTCGAGCAGGAGGAGCGGGCAGCCCGTGCACGGATACAGCATAGCGGAGCGGCGGACGAGACGATCGCAATTGTGGTGATCAAGCCGGATAAACTGCTCGTATACGGAGCACGCAATGTCGGGTATGTCCTCTACAGCTCGCTCGGTCTGCAGCCGCCCGCCAGAATCAAGCAGGAGATGGATCGCCTCGGGGAACAATTCCATTCCATCCCTATTGAAATCTCGCAGCTTGCGGACTATGCGGGCGACCGGATTATGGTCATCGTGTTTCCGGATGTCAAAGGGTCGACGGCGCATTCCGAAGCGGTGCTGGGCTCCTCTTACTGGGAGGAGCTTCCCGCTGTACGCCGCAATCGCGTCCACTTTGTGGAGAAGGATGACTGGGTGCCGTACAATCCGGTTTCGATTCGATTGCAGCTTCAGCGGGCGGAGGCGCTTTTTATTGGCAATCAATAGTCCAAGCCGTTTTCGATGCCGGCAATCAATAGTCCAAGCCCATTTCCCAACAAAAAGGCATGGCATGAAAAGCAATGGCTCTCTATAATAACTCATGTAAATGAGAATGATTTTCATAATCATTTATTGGCTGTGTAGAGATCGCATCTAAAGGGAGAGAGTCATGTCATGAAAAAGCTTTCCGTTTTATTTGTCCTTGCCTTCGTTGTTCTGCTGAGCGCCTGCGGCAGCAATCAAGCCAATGATGCCGACGCCGGAAGTTCCCCGGCTCCCGCAGCGTCGCCCGCATCGGAAGCGGCAACCTTTACTTATCAATCCGAGAACGGACCTGTCGAGGTTCCGACTCATCCGCAGCGCGTCGTCGTGCTTACCCGGTTCCTGACGGGCAACGTCATGATTCTCGGTGTACCGCTGGTCGGCGTGGACCAGATGTCCTTGGACAATCCGAATTTCGCCGGCAAGCTGGATGGCGTAGAAGCTGTAGACGAAGAAAGCCTCGAAAAAATCGTGGAGCTGAACCCGGATCTCATCATCGGGCTCTCCGATATTAAAAACATCCAAAAATTCAAGGAAATTGCCCCTACGGTCACCTTTACGTACGGAAAAGTCGACTTCAAGCAGCAGCAGCTGGAAATCGGCAAGCTGCTGAATAAAGAAAAAGAAGCCCAGGCCTGGGTAGACGACTTCGACGCCCGTACGAAGAAAGCCGGAGAAGAGATCAAGGCGAAGATCGGCGCCGATGCGACGGTCTCGGTCATCGAGACGTTCAACAAGCAGCTCTATGTATATGGAGACAACTTTGGCCGCGGAACCGAAATTCTCTATCAGCAATTCGGCCTGCATATGCCGGACAAGGTTAAGGAAGCGACGAGCAAGGACGGTTACTTCGCCGTATCGAATGAAGTCTTGAGCGACTATGTCGGCGACTATGTCATTTTCAGCAAAAACGCCGATGAGGACAATTCGTTCCAGACGACGGAAACGTACAAGAACATTCCCGCTGTTCAAAATCAGCATGTCTTTGAAGCCGACGCAAAAGCGTTCTACTTCAACGATCCTCTAAGCATGGAATATCAGCTGGACTTTTTCATCAATTTTCTCGGCTAAGCTCGGCGGCACCATGAATCCGAGTTTCGAACCGGCCCTTCTGGCCGGTTTTTTTCTTGTCGGCTCGGCATGAGAAACCTGGGCGGCGGCATGGAAATAGAACAGATTTCGACAAAAATCGTTTAAATTTGCCATGAAAGTTAAAGAATGCATCGTTATATTCCGATATGTCTAATGTTTGCAGTCGATCCGCCGGGAGCGGAAAGGAGCGTCATCATCAACGAAAGCTCAACAAGCAACCTGGCATTCAGGCGGGGAGCAAACAGGAAACCATAGTCAGTAGAGAAAGCGGGCATGATCATGAACAATCCGTTTACGGCCGGAAGGCCTTTGGCTCTTGCGTTTGCCGGATCGGCCGCGCTGATCGGAGCGGCATCGGGTATCGTCCATTTCGCTGTGCTGTCGCTTGCGGGTGCAAGCGGCCGCAGCGCCGCAGGGGGCGGAATGCTGACCTTTGTCCTGGTTCTTGCGGGGGCGGCTGCATTGACGGCGCTCTCTCCGAAGATTCGCCGCCGCTTCGGCCTGGAGCCGGCAGCAGGCGAGGCCGAGGCTACGCCTGCACCGCTGGAGGAGCAGTCCCAGAGCACGGAGCGCATCCTGTCCTTGGCCAAGGAAGCGGCTGCGGCTTCCGGTTCGCTCGTCCGGGACAATGAATTCTGCAAAGACCTGGTGGAAGGAATAACGGCTTCCATCGAGCAGATCTCGCTCGGCAATGAGTCCATCGCGGCGGAATCCAGAAACAACATGGCCATGCTGGAGGAAGTCACGAAAGGTATGGAGCATATCGCGAACTCCTCGATGTCTCTTGCAGAGGAGACCGCCGTTGTAGCGGAGACGGCCGACCAGGGAGCCGCGGTCATCGACAATGCGGTATCCCAGATGAATGTCGTCTCCGAGCATGCCGCGGCTTCGTCGGAAGCATTGTCGGGAATGAGCGGCTTGAACGAGGAGATCGAGAAGATCGCCCACGTCGTGAGCCAAATTTCCAGCCAAATTAATCTGCTTTCCCTGAACGCGGCGATCGAGGCTGCCCATGCGGGTGAATTCGGCAGAGGCTTTTCGGTCGTTGCCAGCGAGATTCGCCAGCTGGCCGAGCAGTCCTCCTCTTCGGCCAAGGATATCGCCAAGACGGCTGCGGATATTCGAAACTATTTCCGGCGCTCCTCCGAAGCGATGAACCGTTTCAACGCGGAGCTGCAGTCCGGGGTAAGCAGCGTGAACTCGGCCGGACAGGCTTTCCATGAGATCGTCGGTCTGACGGGAAGCGTGTCCGAAAAGGTTCAGGAAATATCCAGCGTTACGCAGCAGATCAACGCAAGCACGGAAGAAATTTTGACCTCCGTCCGCGGAACTTCGGAGAGCACGGAAGTCGCGCTGGCCGGGTCCAAGGAAATCTCCATGTCCGCGGAGGAGCAGCTGGATGCCATGACGCAGTCGCTTGATTCTGCACGTCTGCTGAGGCAGCAGGTGCTGGCCATCCAAGAAGAAGCATCCCGCCATGCGGCTGATCATGAAGGAAACAGATAAAAATGAACATTTGATTCAACAATTGCCGGAGAAGGCTGCTCCTTTCATGGAAGAGCAAGAGGCTGCCGGTCCGGCGATCGCGGCCTCCATCGGAGGCCTGCATGAGCTTGCTCCGGCGCAAGCCGCGAAATGGAACGCCTAATCGCCTTTTACAGAGAAGATTTATAAAATCGGAGAGTGGATTTTTTGAAACTCGCAGAAGCCATGCTGCGCTATTTGAAGTCTGCAGGAGTCGAGTATCTGTTTGGAATTCCGGCCGGCATCATCGGACCTATCTATGATTCGCTCATCGACGTGGGCATCAAGCCCGTCATCGCGAAGAACGAGGCGGGATCGGCCTATACGGCGGCCCGTTATTCCAGCACTTCGGGAAGGCTGTCCGTATGCGCCGGAGCGGGAGCTGTGGGCGTCAGCAACATGATGAACGGCATTGCGGACGCGAAGCGGGCCAAAGCCCCGATGCTGGTCATCGCTGGCGGCATCAACCGCTGGCAGATGGGCAAAGGAGCCATCCAAGAGCTTGACGGCGAACAGATGGTGAAGGGTGTCACCAAGTACAGCGCTACGGTGCTGCGCGAGCAGGATGTGCTGGCGGAGCTGGACAAGGCGGTGCGGATCGCTCTGACTCCCCCTTGCGGTCCAGTGTACCTGTGCATTCCTATCGACATCCAGCGCTTGGATCTGGACGTTCCTATTCCCGAAGCGCCGGCTGCAGCCGAGTTCTCAGCTCCTCTGCCGGACCCTGCCTCGCTGGAGCAAGCGGCTGAGCTGATCCGCTCCGCAAGCAAGGGGCTGATCATGGTCGGCCGCGGCGGGCGCGGCTTCGGCGACGGCATCAGGCAGCTCAGCGAGAAGCTGCAGTGGCCTGTAATTACGACGCCAGCCGGCAAGGGAATCGTTTCGGGAGATTTTCCTTTGAATCTGGGCAACTACGGGTTCTCCAGCACGGAGGCAGCGAGCCGGTATGTGAATTCGGCCGAGCCCGACTGCGTGCTTGTGCTGGGCAGCAGTCTCGGAGAAGCGTCGACCTGCAACTTCAACGACGTGCTTGTCGCCGGACGGAATGTCGTCCATGTGGACCGCGATCCCTCCGAGCTCGGCAAAGTGTTCCGGACGGATGCGGCCGTATGCGGCGATCTGAAGGAGGTTCTTCCGTATCTCCTGAACGCTGTTCCGTCCGCATCCACCCGGCACATTCGGCAGGATCCCGTGAACGAGCCTTACGAGCTCAACCATACCGGAATGTCTCTGAGGCTGTTCCTGGAAAACCTGAAGCACACCATGCCTTCGGACACCCGGTATGTATGCGATATCGGGGAGTTCACCAACTTCGCGCTGAAGTACATCCATGTCCCGGACGGGGGAGACTTCGAAATCAATCTCGATTACGGAGCGATGGGCTCGGCAATCTCGGGAGCGCCAGGACTGGCCCTCGCCGATCCTTCCCGGCCGGTCGCCGTCGTCGCAGGGGATGGATGCTTCTTCATGAACGGGATGGATATCCTCACTGCCAAGGAATATCGGATTCCCGTCATTTACTTCATCATCAACAACGCGATGCTGTCTTATGTGGAAAGAGGCCAGCAGTTCCTCTTCAGCCGCTCCATCCCGGATTACAAGCAGGAGCGCATCTCCATCGCAGCCATGATGGAAGCTGCCGGGATCCGGTCCATGTCGGTAGGAAGCATCGAGGAGATGGCTGGCATTCCGTCGTTCATCGATAGCCTGGACGGACCGTGCCTCATCGAGGTCATTACGGATGGAACCGAGCCTGCTCCGATACTGGACCGGCTCAAAGCGCTCGTCGTCAACTGACTTCAACTAAACTCGCCAAGAAAGAAGGATACAGAAATGGGTAGCTTCAATATTGATCTGGATAAAACGAACAAGATTTTCAACGCGCAGGTAGAGGGAACGTTCTCTCCCGAGGACGGCATGAAATCCGTGGAGGCATACAAAGCCACGATCGCGACGATCGATACGTCCGAGTACGAAATCCGTATCGACTGCACGCAGCTCAATGTATCGGCTCCGAGCTCGCTGCCGATCCTCGAAGGCTGCTTCGCGCTGTACAAGGAAGACGGCTTCAAGAAGGTTTCTCTGCTGCTTGCCAAAAATCCGGTGCTCAAAATGCAGCTCGGCCGCGTAGCGCGCGGAGTTGGCTTGGAAAACTACGAAATCAACGAAGCCTGATCACGATCCAGAGGAGGAAAAGCCAATGACAGCTGTCCGAATCCGCAGCCTGGAAATCTATCATCCTTCCCACGAAGTGGACAATGAGTATTATGTGGAGCGCTTCCGCCAGTCCGGCGTTGAAGTGTCGGGCTTGCTGAAGGCTCTTGGCCGCGACAAGCGGTTTGTCATCGACAGCCAGGACGAGAATACGTACACGATGGCGCTGGAGGCATCCCGCAAGGCGCTGGCCGCCGCTGGATGCGCGGCCGAGGACCTCGATCTCATCATCTTCTCCTCCCAGACGCCGGAGTATCTGCTTCCGAGCAACGCTCTCAAGCTCCATAGCGGACTTGGCGGTAGCAAGCGGACGATGTGCTACGATATCAATGCGAACTGCGCAGGCATGCTGGTGGCGGTCGAGCAGGCGAGCCGCACGATGCTGAGCAACCCCCGGATCAAGCGGGCGCTCGTCGTTGGAGCGGATCATTTCTCCGTCCACAGCCCGCAGGAGCCGGTCTACCATTCCAACTTCGCCGATTCCGCGGCTGCCGTCATTCTGGAAGCGCAGGAAGGAAGCGGCGGCTTCATCGATTCGCTCTATCAGACGGACACGGCGGTCATCGACAATTCCCTGTTCCCTGCCAATGGGCTGTCGAACCTGTACCGCGGGGACGCTGCCGAAGCCCAGGTCAGATTCACTCCGTTCGACGACTCCGTATGCGTCGATTCCGCGGTGGATTCCCTGCGCGAGCTGATGGAGAGCAACGGAATCCGGGATGTGGAGGTCGGCGCTTATCTGTTCTCCCAATTCTCGGTCGGTAACGTGAAGCTCGTCTCGGAGCGGCTCGGCATCGACGGCTCCAAGGTCGCTTATGTCGGGGACAAATACGGCTATACCGCCAGCAACAGCCCGTTCCTTGCCCTGCATGACGCCCTGCGGGACGGCAAGGTCAAGCGCGGCGACTATCTGGTGTTCTGGACGGTCGGCGCAGGCTGGCAGAACGTATCCATGCTGATGGAATACTGATTCATTATTCTTGTTTTGAAAAGCTGTCTTCTTGCCGAAAGGCAGGGGGACAGCTTTTTTTATGGATAGGTTTATTTTGAATTGCTGCGATGCTGCCGTTGTGTTCGGAGAAGGGAAATAGGGACTTTTATTGAATTCATACCTGTACGGCCGATTGGTAAACGCTGGTAAACAGCAGTCCCATTTTGCATAGGAGGATGGCATGAAACCAAAGTGGATGTTCATTCTGGCAGGGGCAGCCGTGCTCCTGTTCGTTGCCGCAGCGTTATGGCGCTCGAACCTATGGCAATCCCCGCTCCCTGCCCGTATTTTGGTTCCGCTGCCGAGCTTATCGGAAAACGGGAAGGTCAAATGGACGTACGAAGAAAACAAAACATCCTCTGCAATCGATTCCCTCGTAATTATTGAAGACGAGCGCAATAGGCATCATCGGCCAGGCGATGAAATCAAGCTGATGAATACCGTCTATGTGCTGAAGGAAATCAAAAAGGTTAATGGAGTCGAATATGCGGCAGAGCTCATTCTCAAAAAATAGCCTTCGGACGCATTCTGGAGATCGGGACGGGCTGGGCCAAGGAGTCCGGAGCGCAGTTGCTGGTCAATTCCATGGAGGAGGGCGGCGCCTGCCTGATCGACAATTTGACGCCGATGCATCTTTGGCCCTCGGAATGGATCGGCTAGCCGGATTCTGTGCTTGAATTCTGGCTGAATCATCGAGATCTTATTTCCTCGGAAATAGGGCTCGATGAACGAAGCTCGGCGATTGTAGCGGTCAAGCGCTTGTCCCGTCCATGAAGCGAAGCAGCAGCCCCTCTAATCGCCTGGTTAGAGGGGCTGCTTTCTCTTCTAAGAGGTTGCAGGGAGAGGGGGGAGAGGCGGTCAAAGCCCCTAAAGCAATAAAAGCCCTCAAAGGTCGGAGAGGACTTCGGCAGCACGGGATCAAGCGCGCATGAGCATTTATTCGGGGAAGGCTTTGTTCAGGCTTGGGGCTGGAGAAGGTCCTGGTACGATTTGTACGCCAGAATGGCGACAATCAGAGATCCGATAAGGAAAAACACGGATCCTCCCAGTGTAAACAATCTGCCGATCAGAGTGTATTTAGCGTCTTCGATCTGGGCAAGCTGGTTCATTTCTGTCCCTCCCTAGGCCATTTATCCTAGTGTATGCATCCCTGCTCAATCGGTTCTAATCCCAGCCTGGTTCGGCAGGCTGGGAACAAGCCTTCGCTTTACAGGGAGTATTTCCTGTACATGCCGACGGAAGCGGGCTCCGTATAGTCAAAGCCGTATTGCTTGTACAAGAGGAACATCGGCAATGAGGCTTACGTAGGAACCTTTCGGCGCATGGCTATCCAGGTACTCCATCAAATGGGCCATCACGAGCTTGCCGAGTCCTCTCCCTTGATGAGCGGGATCTACCGCGATTCATTTCCCCTTTCGATCTTCGTAGAGACGGATCAGCCCTTCAACAGTTCCTTGGCGCTGGATTCTATCTTCTGCCGATACCGAGGCAGATGGCCGGCGAGCGCGGCGAGCGCGATCGATGCCGCCTGGCGCTCTTCGCCGGCATCGGCCAGGCATAGAGCCAGGAAAGCCTGGACGGCGTCGTCCAGATGATCGGACCCGCGCCGCTGTTCGGTAGAGAGCAAGGCGATCGCCTCCGGCAGCGCGCCGATGCCGCGCAGCAGGCTTGCGAGCTGGATGACGGCAAGCCTCCTGCGCTCTCCCTTCAATCCTCTCGATAGGGCGCGCCGGTACAGCGGCACGGCCAGATCGGACTGTCCGGACTGCTCCAGGGAAGCGGCACGCTCGAAGGCCGCTTCAGGGCTGTCTTCGGGTAGCTCGGAAGCGAGCCGTTCCATTCGGGCGACGAGCTCCTCTCCGCTCAAGGCGCTTGCGCAGTCCCATAGCTGCGCCACCCGTTTATCCCAATCTTCATCAAGCATTGGACATCTCTCCTTGCACGCTTTCCTTTCCTCTAGTATAGGGCTTGCGCTGACAGGAACCAAGCTTGCGCGACGGAACGGGACGTTACATTTTCAGCAGAGTCGTATACAATCGGTGTATACGATTTTGGCGAAGAAAGAGCGAAACCTGGCGTCGTGCCGGGAAAGAAGGCAGAGGAGGAGCTCCATGCATTCGAAAGGAAAGAAGCTGCTGGCATGCTTGCCGGCCGCATGTCTGGCCATCCAGCTGACGGCTTGCGCCGCTCCGGCCGATGCCGTGGATTCCGGCGGCCCCAGCCTCGCTGGGCCGGAGAACGGAGCCGACGAAGCCGCCCGTGAGGCGGCAGCCGCCCGTACCCCGGTTCCGGCGAACGCTGCTCACGCGGATTCAAGCGCGCCGCAGCTTTCGAGTGTCAGCCCGCGGCCTTCCCCCGCCGGCAAGGCCGCGACCGCCAAGCAAGGAGAGAAGCCAGTGGCAGAGAAGAAGCATCGACTGCCGGAGGGCTTCGTTTACTTGGATGAAATCATCCCGACGGTCAAGTCCGAAATCCGGTATTACAAGGACTACAATTTCGTGGGAAGAAGGCTGAACGGCTACAAGGCTCCTTACGCCATCTTGTCCGAGCAGGCGGCCAAAGCGTTGAAGGCGGTCAGCGACGATCTTTCCGCAAAAGGACTCGGACTGCTGGTCTACGATGCCTACCGCCCGGTCAAGGCTGTCCGGCAGTTCATGTCCTGGTCCAAGGATGCGGACGATTCCGCCATGAAGGACGTCTTTTATCCTGAAGTGGACAAGGCCGATGTGTTCAAGCTTGGTTTCGTATCTTCCCGTTCGGGGCATTCCAGGGGCAGCACGATTGATCTTACGACCTACAGCCTGAAGACAGGCAAGCCGACCGACATGGGCAGTCCTTTCGATTTTTTCGGGGAAATCTCGAGCCACGGCACCAAGCAGATCGGAGCCGTCCAAGCGGCTAACCGGGCCGTTCTCAAGAAAGCGATGGAGAAGCGCGGCTTCCACCCCTACAGCAAGGAATGGTGGCATTATACGCTCGAAAAGGAGCCGTTTCCCAAGAAATACTTCGATTTCGACATTGAATGACGGGATGTTCCATGCTGCGGGTGCTTCGCAGCCGCGTCACGAGAGGCATGGAGTGCGGCAGCACAATTCATGCAGGCATCCATTTTCTATAGGCGGCATCATAGCTATCCTCTTAGGGGAACGCGGTGGTGGCGCCTTTTCTTGCGACTTGCTGCAACTGGAAGGGAGGGGCAAGATGGCGTCGTTGCTCAGCGAAAGGAAAAAAGAGGATGTGCTTGCGTTAATAAACGGGTGCTTCGGCATTGCCGTTCGTTTCATCGATCCGCAGCATCCGAACAGGGAAGAGCGGGAGTATGCAGCGGGAGAGGCTGTCCCTCTCATCCCCGTTCCGGGAGACATGCGGAACCTGAGCGCCGAACCCCGGGACGGGGCCGCAGCCATCCTTCATCAGACGGACGAAGGGCTGAATTATATCGAGATTCGCGTCCACGGCGATGAAGCATACGAGGGCAGCTTCCTTGCCGGTCCAGTCCTTTACGCTGCTGAGCAGGGGAGTAGAGCCGACGTCATCAAGGCGGGCGGGGACGGCCTCGATGACGACTCGCATGCAGGCGGACCGGACAAAAAAAGCATGAGGCTTCATTCCCGCAGCCTGCCCGTGCTGGGCAAGAATCGTTTTCTCGAAGCCGGCGTGCTGATGCATTATTTGGTTTACGGCACTCTGATCGCCGCCTCCGATATCCGGAAGGTGGACCATGCGGCAGCATGGGATTCCGGCATGGAAAGGAAAGCGGATCTCGATGTTTCCATGCGTCTGTACGAACTGGCTGGCCATCACGATCTGTCATTTGAAAAAAAGCTGATCCGGCTCGTCAAGGAAGGACGCGTAGAGGAGCTGGCTGCCGAATTCAGCGGCCTGGAGACGATGCAGGGCATCGGGATCCTTTCCCGGAAAAGCAGGGTTCGGCACGAGAAGAACCTCGGCATCGTCGGCATCGCGCTTGCCGCGAGAGCGGCGATCGAGGGGGGACTTCATCCCGAGGTCGCCTACACGATGAGCGATCTGCATATCCAGCATATCGAGGAGCTGGTCGGCATGAGGGATATCCGCAAGGCGATGGGCGGGGCGATGACGGATTTCGCGCGCAAGGTCCGGGACAGCCGCGACTGCTCGGTCTCCATTCCGATCGCCAGATGCAGGAATTACATCTTCATGCATCTTTATGAGCCCATCTCTCTGACGGATTTGTGCCGGCTGGTCAACCTCAATGCCAGCTACTTGTCGCGGCGGTTCAAGAAGGAGACCGGCTTCACCGTCATGGACTGCATTCAGAGCATGAGGGTGGAGGAAGCCAAGAAGCTGCTCGGGTTGACGGAGCTGTCGATTACGGAAATATCGACCCGGCTCACGTTCAGCGATCAGAGCTATTTCACCAAGGTATTCCGGAAATGGACGGGCATCACCCCGGGGAAGTACCGCAACGGCACGGAGGCTGCTGGAGCAGCAGGTCAAAATCATGCCAAAAAAGACGAATACCTACAAGGCTTTGAAGAAAACGCTTTCTATACTAGGAGGGAAAGCGAATTCGGGAGGGAACGTCGATGAAGCGGAATCTGGAAGAGCTGGTCAATCAGATGACGGCAGAGGAAAAGGCGGGGCTGTGCAGCGGCCTTGATTTCTGGCACTTGAAGGGGGTAGCGAGGCTCGGCATCCCGTCCATCATGGTGACCGACGGCCCTCATGGACTGCGCAAGCAAGCGCAGGGCGCGGACCATCTCGGCCTGATGGACAGCGTTCCGGCAACCTGCTTCCCTTCGGCGGCGGGGCTGGCCAGCTCATGGGACCGCGAGCTGATCTACAGCGTCGGCGCCGCGCTCGGCGAGGAGTGCCAGGCGGAGAACGTGGCTATCCTGCTTGGACCGGGCGTCAACATCAAGCGCTCGCCGCTGAACGGCCGCAACTTTGAATATTTTTCGGAAGATCCTTACCTGTCCTCCGAGCTCGCGGCATCCCATATCCAAGGCGTCCAGAGCCAGGGAGTGGGCACCTCGCTCAAGCATTTCGCCGTCAACAACCAGGAGCACCGGCGGATGACGACGGATGCGATCGTGGATGAGCGGACGCTGCGCGAGATCTATCTGGCAAGCTTTGAAGGAGCGGTCCAGCAGGGCAAGCCGTGGACGGTCATGAGCTCCTACAACAAAGTGAACGGAACGTATGCCTCGGAGAACGCCAGGCTGCTGACGGATATTCTGAAGGATGAATGGAATCATGAAGGCTTCGTCGTATCCGATTGGGGAGCGGTAAACGAGCGCGCCGACGCTCTGGCGGCCGGGCTGGAGCTGGAGATGCCCGCCAGCGGCGGGCTCGGCGAGAAGAAGGTGCTGGAGGCGCTTGCCTCGGGCAAGCTTTCCGTGGAAGCTCTGGACCGCGCCGTGCTGCGGCTGCTGCGGATCATTTTCATGGCGGTCGACCAGAAGAAGGAAGATGCCTCTTACGACAAGGACGGCCACCATGCCCTGGCGCGGCGGGTAGCGGCCGAGAGCATGGTGCTGCTGAAAAACGAGGATCGGGCGCTTCCGCTCCGCGGCGGCAAGCTCGCCGTCATCGGAGCGTTCGCCGAGACGCCGAGATTTCAGGGCGGCGGCAGCTCCCACATCGTGCCGACAAGGGTAGACAGCCCGCTCGAGGAGCTGCGGAAGCTGCGCGGCGGGGAAGGAGGCGGAATCGCCTATGCGCCCGGCTATAGCATAGGCAAGGATGCTCCGGATGCGGGGCTGGCCGCAGAGGCCAAGCGGATCGCGGGAGATGCGGATACGGCCGTGCTGTTCGTCGGCTTGCCGGACCGGTACGAATCCGAGGGATACGACCGCAGCCATATGAATCTGCCGGACAACCAGCTGCAGCTCATACAGGAGATCGCCGCCGTCCAGAATAACCTCGTCGTTGTGCTGATGAGCGGCTCGCCGGTCGTCATGCCTTGGCTGGGCTCCGTCAAAGCCCTGCTCCAGGCTTACCTCGGCGGCCAGGCGGCCGGGGGAGCGATCGCCGACCTGCTGCTCGACCGGGCCAATCCTTCCGGCAAGCTGGCGGAGACATTCCCGCTCAAGCTGAGCGACAATCCGTCCTATCTGAACTTTCCGGGAGAGGGAGACCGGACCGAGTACCGCGAAGGCGTGTTCGTCGGCTACCGGTATTACGACAAGAAGGAAATGGATGTCCTGTTCCCGTTCGGGCACGGCCTCAGCTACACGGAATTCGAGTACAGCGATCTGGAGATCGACCGTGATTCCATCCGGGATACGGAGACGGCGCAGGTTTCCGTAACGGTGCGGAATATCGGAGCGGCGGCGGGCAAGGAAATCGTGCAGCTCTATGTGTGCGATCCCAGGAGCAAGGTCATCAGGCCTCTGCAGGAGCTCAAAGGATTCGCCAAGGCCGCTCTGGAGCCAGGGGAAGCAAAGACGCTGTCGTTCACGCTGGGCAAGCGCGCCTTCGCTTATTACGAGACAGCGGTTGCCGATTGGCATGCCGCGACTGGTGACTACGAGGTTCGGGTCGGATCCTCGTCGCGGGACATCAGGCTTGCCGGGAAGATCAGCGTTGAATCCACCGTCAAGCTTCCCAAAACGTATTCGCTGAGCACGACCGTAGGAGATTTGCTGGCCGATCCGGAGGCGCTTCCGGTTATCGGGCCGCTCCTTCAGAAGATGAAGGAATCGAGCGGCCTCGGAGAAGCGGGCGGCGAGCAATCGGGCATGGGGGAGATGATGCAGGCGATGATTGCCTACTTGCCTCTGAGGTCCGTTCTCGCCTTTGGCGGCGGAGCCGTCACCGAGCAAGAGCTGCTGGCATTGATCGGCAAGCTTAACCGCAGCTGATTCCAGGATCAAGCCGGAGCCGTCGGAATCCATGTCAATAGGAATAGACAGGCGTGCCGCTTGGCGGGAACGCAGGAACTGACGCAGTTGAAACGAAGCGATCCCCATCTGTCCGGCTTGACCAGCCGGATGGATGCGGATCGCTTTATTTATTTTCGGGTAAACAAAAAATTCTATGATCCCATCCAAATGGTTCTGTGAGGTTCGTGAGAACGGGGGAGCAAGGTGCCCAAGCGAGGGTTGACGGGTCCGGCATGCCGTGATAAAAGGAAAGGAATGACGGTTTTTGGCCGCCTAACTAACCAAACGAAAGAGGTTTTCGACGATGCCGATGCTCGACATGCCGCTCGAGGAGCTGCGCCGATACGAGGGGCGCAACCCGCGTCCGGCCGATTTTGACGCCTATTGGGAGCGCGCGCTGGCAGAAATGAAAGCGGTTGATCCTCAGGTGGAGCTCGTGCCGGCGGCCTTTCAGGTGCCGCATGCGGAATGCTTCGACCTGTATTTCACCGGGGTCAAGGGTGCGCGCATCCATGCCAAATACGTGCGTCCCAAAAACATCCCGCAGCCGCATCCGGCGCTGCTTCATTTCCACGGCTATTCCGGCCAATCCGGAGACTGGGCGGATAAGCTCGGTTACGCGGCGCTCGGATTTTCCTTCTTCTCCCTGGACGTCCGCGGCCAAGGGGGCTCCTCGGAGGACGTCGGCGGAGTGAAGGGCAACACCTTGCAGGGCCATATCATCCGCGGCCTCGACGGCGAGCCGGACGATCTGCTGTTCCGGCACATCTTCCTCGACACGGCCCAGCTGGCCGGCATCGCCATGGGCATGCCGGAGGTGGATCCGGAGCGCGTCGGGGCGACCGGCTGGTCGCAGGGCGGCGCCTTGACGATCGCCTGCGCCGCTTTGGAGCCCCGCATCAAGCGCGCCGCGCCGGTCTATCCGTTCCTGAGCGATTACCAGCGGGTATGGGAGATGGATCAGGCCAAGGACGCCTATGACGAGCTGCGCGGATATTTCCGCCGCTTCGACCCCCGTCATCAGCGTCAAGAAGAGATCTTCACTCGGCTCGGCTACATCGATATCCAGCATCTGGCCCCGCGCATCACTGCCGAGGTGCTGCTCGGAGTCGGGCTGATGGATTCCATCTGCCCTCCGTCGACCCAGTTCGCCGCCTACAACAAGATCGCCTCGCCCAAGTCCGTGGAGATCTACCCGGATTACGGGCATGAGGGACTTCCCGGCCTGCATGACGACATCGTGCAGTTCATGCTGAAGCTGTAAGAGGAGAACCCCAGGGAGGCAGCGGAGGACATCTGTTTCGTCCTGCCGCCCAAGCGGGATGTCGAGCAGAGCTCCGCTTTGTCATGGGCTTTTTTCTGAGCCCTGCACAAGAAGAGCCTGCGAGAAAAACCGGCGAGAGCAGCGCCGCAAGCAGCCGCATTGAGATCCTTGATCTCGATGCGGCTTTTTTGCATGAAGTGCCGGCATCTTCCAGAAACATTTTCAACTTTAGCTTATACGATTGGTTGCTGTTTAGGAAATTAAATCAAAATAAACCGAACCAAAGTTTCTATGATGGTCTTGCCAATCTCTTAAGTCCGCCCCGTTGAACGTGACACACTGGCCATTCAATAGGTAAAACCATAATATAAACAAATTGAAACAATTTATATAAAATTTAAATTTGTTGTTTACAAGAAGAATGGAGGCGGCTTATAATCTACCTGTAATTAATTGAAAGCGCGTTCATGCCCAGCAGAGGATAAATCTTCCCTTAGACTGGCTCGGACCGATTGTGTTGCAAGGGCAAGACCATCACACTAAATGGGGGAAACAAGCATGAAAAGGACGACAATGCTTCTCTCGGTATCTCTGGCCATGGCCGTGCTTACGACGGCCTGCTCCAGCGGGAATGGAAACGGCGATTCCGCGGCCGGCAACAGCGGAGCGGCCAACACCGCAGCTTCGAATTCGAACGGAGATACGAAGGAAGCCTCCAAGGAGCCTTTCAAGATCAAGATGGCGCTCATGGCCGGTCCTAAAACCCCGGATTCCTGGGCGGAGAAGGCTCTGGAGGAAGAGCTCGCGAAAAGCATGGGGCGGCCGGTCGATGTACAGCCGATCTTTCTGCCCGACTGGTCCGAGCTGAACACGAAGATCAATCTGCTCATGAGCGCCAAGGACACGCGTCCCGGCATCCTGTGGACGGGCGACACCAAGGAGTACTCGAAGTGGGTTGATGCCGGCATCGCACAGGACGTGACTCCTTCCCTGCAGAAATACGGCAAGGAAATCCTGGATTACTACCGCAAGGACACGCTGTTCTACCACTGGGACAAGAGCGGCAAGATCTTCCGCATTCCCGGCGACGTGCCGGAAGCAAGCTATATGACGACGATTCTGCGCAAGGACTGGCTCGACAAGCTCGGGCTGCAGGTGCCGACGACGCTGGACGAATACGTCGAGGTGATCCGGGCATTCGCGAACGGAGATCCGGACGGCAACGGCAAGAAGGACACCTACGGCATTTCCGGCGACAACTATTACCGTTCCCTGGCCCCGTTCTTCTACGCGAACGGTCTTGATGTCGAGAACTTCGTCAAGCAGCCGGACGGCTCCATCAAGTTCGGCGCGCTGGATCCGAAGGTCAAGGATGTGCTGGGGCTGCTGAACAAGCTGTATAAGGAAGGCGTCATGGATCCGCGCATGACGACGAGCGCCAACAACGACGACAGCAAGGTCAACGACATCTTCGCCTCCGGCAAGGTCGGCTCGTTCTACCGCTGGGTCGATTATTTCAACCCGGGCAACTCCGTCAACATGAGCTTCAAGAAGCTCAACCCGACGGGTGAATTCATCTCCGTCCCTCCGATGAAAGGGCCGGACGGCTTCAGCTCCGATCTGCCCGATCCCGGCATCGGCTGGTGCTACCTGGTCGTGACGGACGCGACGGACGTGGACAGCGCCGTCCAGGTGCTGAACACGATGGCGACGCCGGAAGTGTTCAAGAAGATCACCTTCGGCAACGAAGGCGAGCATTACAAGATGGAGAGCGGCATCTTCACGCCGACGATCCAGCCGGAGGAAGGAAGCAAGCTTGGATTCGGCAACTTCGGCTGGTATATCCAGCGCAAGGACGCGGCGAACATCAAGAACACGCCGGAGGTGACCAAGATGTTCGAGGACAAGATCGCCACCTCCCAGCCGATGCGCGACAAGATCGTCGTCTTCAAGGCGATCGAGCGTCCGGAGTGGGACCGCTACTCGGCTGATATCAAGAAGGTGCGCGACGAGCTGTTCTGGGGCATCATCACCGGCAAGACGCCGCTGGACGCCTTCGACAAGTGGCCGGCCCAGTACGAGAAGCTCGGCGGCAAGAAGGTCGACGAGGAAGCGGCGGGAATGTTCGACAAGGAGCAGACCGAGCGCGTCGAGTACGACAAATGGTACGAAGAGAACATCACGCCTTATAAATAAGCCGCACGGAAGGAGGAGCGCCTCATGGCTGTTACGAAACCGGCCGTCTTGGCCGGCGAGCGGACGCGGGCGGCCCGCGGCTCGCTGCTGAAGGATATCGCGCGGGACCGGTATCTGTACCTGCTGCTGCTGCCGGGGCTGCTGCTGGTGCTGGTGTTCAAGTACATGCCCATGTACGGCGTCGTCATCGCGTTCCAGGAGTACAACATCTACAAAGGCATCTCCGGCAGCGAATGGGTCGGCTTCGACCAGTTCACCCGCCTGTTCCACTCCCCGGACTTCGGGGAGATCCTGGGCAACACGATCATCATCAGCCTCTACAAGCTGGCTGCGTCCTTCACGCTGCCGATCGTGCTGGCGCTGCTGCTGAACGAGCTGCGAAGCAAGCTGTTCAAGCGCTTCGCCCAGTCGGTCGTCTATTTGCCGCATTTCATCTCCTGGGTCATTTTCTCGGGCATCCTCATTACGTTCCTTAATCCAGTCGACGGCCTGATCAATATGATCATCCAGAACTTCGGCGGCAGGCCGATCGACTTCCTCGGCGACGTGCGGTACTTCCGCTCCGTGCTCGTCATCAGCGACGTCTACAAGGAGGTCGGCTGGGGCACGATCATCTACCTGGCTGCAATCGCCGGCGTCAACGCGGATCTGTACGAGGCGGCCCGCATCGACGGCGCCAGCAAGCTCAAGCAGACTTGGCATGTCACGCTGCCGGCGATCCGCCCGGTCATCCTCATTCTGCTCATTCTGAGCCTCGCCAACATTCTGGAGGCCGGCTTCCAGCAGATTTTCCTCCTGTACAGCCCGCTCGTCTACGATGTCGCGGACATTATCGACACGTACGTGTACCGGGTCGGCATCCAGGATGCGAACTACAGCTACGCGACAGCTGCGGGCCTGTTCAAGTCGGCGGTCGCGATGACCTTGATTCTGAGCGTGAACACGATCGTCAAAAAAAGCGGCCAGGAAGGCCTATGGTAAGGAGGAATCGGCCATGACGCCGATATCTAGAGGCGAACGCGCCTTCAATGTCGCCAACATCACCTTTTTCATCCTGCTGATGGCGCTGATGATCTATCCGTTCTGGTATATGGTCATGGCTTCGGTCAGCGATCCGGATCTGACGGCGAGCGGCGGCCTGTTCCTCCTGCCTGCAGGCTTCTCGTCGACCGCATACCAGGCGGTATTCCAGAATGTCTCGATCCTGTCAGGCTTCAAGGTGACGATGATCACGACGGTCGCCGGCACGCTCATCGGCACGTTCTTCTCCGCCGGGATGGCGTATGCCGTCTCCAAGAAGCGGCTGCGCGGCGGCAAGTTCTTCTCGCTGCTCATCCTGTTCACGATGCTGTTCAGCGGCGGGCTGGTGCCCTCTTACCTGCTCATCAAAATGCTCGGCCTGATCGATTCCTACGGTGCGTTCATCCTGCCCGGCGCGATCGGCGCCTGGAACATTTTCGTCATGATCAGCTTTTTCAGGGGCATTCCCGACGAGCTGGAGGAAGCGGCCAAAATCGACGGAGCGAACGACCTGACGGTGTTCTTCCGGATCGTGCTGCCGCTCTCCAAGCCGGTGCTGGCGACGGTCAGCCTGTTCATCGCAGTCGGCTACTGGAACGACTTCTTTTCCTCCGTGCTGTATGCGACGGAGAAGGATATGTGGCAGCTGCAAATGGTGCTCAAGGACCTGATCAGCAACACGTCGCAGGCGATCTCCCAGGCCGGAATCTCGGTTGCCGTCCAGCAGCAAGTCAATCCGTTCACCGTCAAGATGGCGTCCATCCTCGTGTCCAGCGCTCCGATTCTGGCTGTATATCCTTTCCTGCAAAAGCATTTCGTGAAAGGGGCCTTGATCGGCTCCGTGAAAGGCTGACGAGAACGAACCAGCCCCTGGAGCTTTTGGCCGGGGGCTGGTTTTCGTTTCGGAGAACCCTTAGATGCAGTCGCGTACAGCTCGAATCAGGCAAAGGAGGCGAAGCGCATGCCGCTGGCCCAAATCGAATTTTTCTCAGAAACGCTGAGCTTGTCCAGCTCATTCACCGCTGTCATTCCGCAGCAGGCATCGTCGATCGGGACGAAGGGCGGGCTGGAGCAGGGCCCTCCTTATCCGGTGCTCTATCTGCTGCACGGAGCGACGGACAACCATACGAACTGGCAGCGGTTCACCTCGATCGAGCGCTATGCGCAGGAGAAGGGCATTGCCGTCATCATGCCTTCGGTCCATTTGAGCTTTTATTCGGATCAGAAAATGGGGCTGCCTTACTTTGCTTTTCTTTCCGAGGAGCTGCCGGCAGTGGCGGGCAGCCTTTTCCGCCTGTCGGACCGGAGGGAGGATACGTTCGCTGCCGGCTTGTCGATGGGCGGATACGGCGCGTTCAAGCTCGGCATCCGTTGTCCGGAGCGGTTCGCCGCCGTGGCGAGCCTGTCAGGCAGCCTCAGCCAGCGGACGCGGCTGACCGGAGAGTCGCCGATCGGCAACGCAGCCATGCTGCGGATGGCGATGCTGACCTTCGGCTCGGCGGAGGAGTATGACGGCAGCCCGAACGACTTGGCCCATGTGCTGGAGCAGCATCTGGCTGCGGGCACACGGTTGCCGAGGTTTTATCAAGGCTGCGGGACGAGCGACTTCAATATCGGGCTGAACCGCGATTTCCGCCGCCAGTTCGAGGGCCGCATCGATCTGACCTACGTGGAGACGGCGGATGCCGGCCATGAATGGAGCTACTGGGACGCCGCGATCCGGGATGTGCTGGATTGGCTGCCGCTGCGGCGAGGCGCCAGTTAAGGAGGACGGAACGGACCCTTGGACAGAATGAAGAGAGACGAGAGCGGGAGATAGCTGAAAAAATCGTCTTATTCGGCTGTAAAAAGCGGAAAGCATAGGAGGTTGCCGATGGGAGAGCGGCATCCTTATCCAATGCTAAGAGGAATATTATGGATGGCGCCGCCCGCGCGTCGCAGGTAAGATGAAGGGACAAGGAGGAATGCGAATATGAAACATGCCTTTGTGACCGGAGCGGACAGAGGGCTCGGCTTCGATCTGACGCTGGAGCTTCTTGAAAGGGGATACACGGTGTTCGCCGGACGGTATATGCCGGATTGGGACGCGCTGGACGGCGTTCCCGAAGGACGGAGGGACCGACTTTATGTGCTGGAATTGGACGTTTCGGATCCCGCCAGCGTGGAGAAGGCCGCGGCGGCCGTATCCGGGAAGACGGAGAGCCTCGACCTGATCGTCAACAATGCCGGCATCAGCGGCGACAAGGAAGGCTCCATTTTCGGCGACATCAACTACGAGCATCTCAACAGGATGTACGCCGTCAACGCGGTCGGTCCGCTGCGGATCGTCCAGGCATTGAGCGGCTTGCTGCTGAACGGTGCGGACAAGCTTGTTGTGAACATCTCCTCGGAGGCAGGACAGATCAACCAAGCATGGCGCGAAGGCTGGTACGGATACTGCATGTCCAAGGCCGCTCTCAACATCCAGTCCAACATCGTCCATAACGAGCTCAAGGGGCATGGCGGCAAGGTGCTTGTGCTTCACCCGGGATGGATGAAGAGTTATATGGGTGGAGTCCTCAGCACGGAAGGCGATCTCACGACCGCGGAAGCGGCCGAGCAGATCGCTGGCACGATTCAGCGCTATCTGGAAGATCAGGAAGAGCGCAAGCACCCCGATTTCCGAGATTACGCCGGGCGCGAGATGAGCTGGACTTGATGGAGACGGACGTGTCCGGCAAAAAAAGCACGGGAGGCGACCGCATGACCAGATCGGCAAAGGCGCTGCTGCTCGGCGATCAGGTCCATGCGGCCTATCATCCGCTGGAGCCTGCTGAGCAGGAGCTGCGCGAATTGTTAATGGACATGCAAGTGGAGGCGACGGAGGATTACAGCTGCCTGTCGACGGAGGGGCTGGCAGGTTATGACCTGCTGATCTCCTATTCCGATCAATGGCGGGTGAAGAAGTCCCGGAGACAAGTGGCGGCGCTGCTGCGGTACGTCAGCGGGGGCGGGGGGCTGCTTGTCGTCCATAACGGCATTTCGCTGCAGGCGGACCCCGAGCTGGCTCAGCTGATCGGCGGCCAGTTCACCGGCCACCCCGATTACGGTCCGCTGGCGTTTTCGGTGAAGCAGGATGCGGAGGCTCATCCCGTCATGCAGGGAATCCGGGCATTTACGATGGGCGAGGAGCCTTACCGCTTCACGATGGATCCGATTGGTCCGGCCCAAATTCTGATGGAATACAGCCATGAGGGCAGCAGCTGGCCAGCCGCGTGGGCGCATGAATTCGGCCTTGGCAAGGTCGTCTATTTGATGCCCGGACATCATCGGCAGTCGTTCCGGCATCCGGAATACCGCAGGCTTATCGTCCAGGCGGCGGCATGGGCCTCGCATGCCTGAGAATGGCGGAGGATAGGTAACAAGCATGAAAAGAAGCCGGAGCGCACATGGGCGCTCCGGCTTCTTCGTCTCTCTAGGCTCCGGGCAAGGCGCCGCCGTTGACCGAGGAGCGCCGGAGCCGGATGAAGAGCTCCGCAGCCGCCGCAAGAAAGGCGATGGAGGCATACACGCCGGCGATGTAGCTGGCCTCATAGGGAAGCCCTGCTCCGCGATAAAGAACAAAGGCGAAGAAGTGGATGCAGGAATTCGTGAAGCAGAAGACATAGCTGCGCAGCATCCACTCCCGGTGCGGCATGTACCGTCCTTGCCGCGCATGGCGGATGGAGATGACGGCCATCGCGGGCCAGGCGATGTTGAGCAGGTTGAATGGAACGCTCGCCCATTTCCCGCCGGTCGCGTAAGGCGCAAGATATCCTGATGTCAGGGATACGGCTAGAATCGAGATCAAGTAGGCATACCCGTTGGCGCGATGCAGCTTGACGCTGCGCCGGCGCAGCCGGGTAGAGAAGTTGAGAGCTCCGCAGGCTGCCGCCAGACAGGCGAAGGCGACGTGCACGCGCATGGCCCCGAGCCAGGCGGGTACAGGCACGGCTTGATTCAGCCCGGTTTTGACGCCAAGGAAAAAGTCGGCGCGGGGATCGAAGACATAGTTCTTAAGCAGGGAATAACCGATTACTGCAGCTGCGATAAGGGCCAGCACGGCGGGGCCGCGCCTCGGCTTGGGCTTAGTTCTGGACAAGGAAGCATCTCCTGAAATGGCTTGCTGTAAGCCGGATTTCTTCATTTTACCATGAATGATCGGCATTCAAAATGAAAGACTATGGATTGACAAAAACGAATAACAATCATATGGTTGTCATAACAACTACTTGCGAAGCGGAGGCTTTTTATGCCGGATCCGGTATTCAACGATAAGGAAGAATCAGGGCAATTGGATCAGTCCGTCGGCTTTCTGATGGGGGTCGCTTATCGCAGAATCAGCCTGCTCCTGCAGCAGCGGCTGAAGCCCTGGGAGATTACGAGCGAGCAGTGGTCGATGCTGTTCCGCGTCTGCGAGCGGGAAGGGCTCATTCAGAAGGAGCTGGCCGACTGGTCCGCCAAGGATAAGCCGACGACGACGAGGATTCTGGACAATCTCGAAGCCAAGGGCCTGATCGAGAGACGTCCGGACGACAGGGACCGCCGTTCCTTGAGAATCCATGCGAGCGAAGCAGGGCGCCGACTCATCGACGAGACCGTTTCCGTGGAAGCGGAGGCGGTTGCCGGGATCACCGCAGGGATGCGGGCTGAAGAGCAGGAGATGCTGCGCCGCTTGATCCGTCAGCTTATCCGCAACGCGAATTCACAACTGGAGGTAACCTCATGATGGAAGATGCCGGCAACGCGGGCCGATTATGGACCCGCTCTTTTATTGTTCTTACGCTTGGAGCTTTCCTGCTGTTCCTTAGCCTTCAAATGCTGCTCTCGCCTTTGCCGTCCTATGTGAAAGACACGTTCGATCCAGGCTCCTTCGTCATCAGCCTCGTCACCAGCCTGTTCGCCCTAGCGGCGATCGCCTCCCGCTTCGGTACGGCATGGCTGCTGCGGCATGTAGGCCGGAACACGATACTGTTCATCGGGCTTGGCTTGGCTGCAGCATCGACCGCGCTGTACGGCGAAGCTGCCAGCATCGGAATGCTGCTGCTGCTGAGGGTCCTGTTCGGAATCGGATTCGGCATGGCGAGCACGGTGCTGCCGACGGTCGTAACGCAGATCATTCCCCCGTCTCGGCTTGGCGAGGGCGTCGGCTATTTCGGCCTGTCGACCAGCATCGCCATGTCGCTCGGTCCGATGATCGGCCTGTCCATCATGGGCTCCTTCGGATTCGGAACGCTTTCCTTGACCGGAGGCGCTGCCGCGCTGCTCATCATTCCGCTGCTGCTGGCTTTCAGAGCGATCCCGCCCCTGCCTTCCATCGCCAAGCCTGTGCTGCCCGCAGCTGCGAATCCTTCGCCCTCCAAGCAGCGCTCCGGAAGCATCTGGATGCCGGCTGCGCTCAATGCGCTCATGGCCGTTACGTATGGATCGGTGCTCAGCTACATCGTTCTCTTCGGAGAGGAGCGCCATCTCGCGAATGTAGGGTTGTTCTTCCTATTTAACGCGCTGACCGTGCTGCTTGTAAGGCCGATCTCGGGGCGGCTGTTCGACCGGCACGGGCCGGCAGTCATTCTTATTCCAGGTGCCGTCATCCTTATGGCCAGCTTGACTCTCCTGTCCTACTCCCAGCATATGGGACTGCTCATTGTATCGGCTTTGCTGTATGGACTCGGCTTCGGTTCCATTCAGCCATCGGCGCAAGCATGGATGCTGCGCTCGACTCCCCGCGAGCGGCATGCCTCGGCGAACAGCCTGTTTTATAATTCCACCGATTTCGGCGTCGCATGCGGATCGATGGTGCTCGGGGCAGCCGCAGCTTCACTCGGCTATGCCGCCATGTATCGTTTTTCAGCTGGCGTCATGGGTCTTTTCCTTGTTGTCTATCTGATCTATTGGTCGTCCTCGAAGAAGAGTGCCGTATTGGCGTCAGCAAAATAGTCATCATTTGGATGAACATGAATTTGAACCGGCCGAATATCCTGCGTCCTGCTGCTTGTCATGGGCAGCGCCATTTCGGTCGGCCAATACGGCAGGCAGGCAGTCGCTGCGGCCAGCTACGATTCGGACAACGATCTGCAGGAAGCGCAGATCGTTGTCAGCGCGGCGGGAATCACCCCCGAACGGGTAGATTTCAAGCGGGGGGCCATGATCAAGGCGGTATTTATCGTGAAGGCCGATGCGGGAAGAGGACTCACGCTTGACGCGGGCAGCCTCGGTGCCGGAATCGCTCTGAGCAAAGGAGAGAACGTCATCGTTCTCAACAATCCCCAGCCTGGCAGCTATTCCTTGACCGTCAAGGGAGGACGCTTCGGAGATAAAGGCGTCGGCGCTCTCTTCCAGATCGCCAATGAAAAAGACTAAGCGAACCGGTATCCGCAGCTGCGGATACCGGTTTTTTTGCGGTTTCGGCGAGTGCGGAAGCCGTCTGGCACATGCCGTGGCGCTGATGATGCATGTGGCCTGTCGTGGAGGACAATAGTTGCGGATGTCGAACAAACCGTATGAAGAGCTGGATAATAGAGAGGATGAAGCCGAGTGAACGAAGGAGCACCGAGCACGATTCGTTGGGGCATCATGGGACCGGGCGGCATGTCGGGAGGGTTCGTACGGGATTTGGCGCATGCGCCCGGTGCCGTCGTAACGGCAGTGGCGGGCCGCGATCCGGAGAAGACGAAGTCTTTTGCAGAGACATACGGCATCCCCCGCACGTATGGCAGCGCCGCAGAGCTGGCCGCCGATCCGGAAGTCGATATCGTCTACATCGGAACGATCCATCCCGTGCACAAGGAGAATGTGCTGGAATGCCTGGCGGGAGGCAAGCATGTACTGTGCGAGAAGCCGTTCACGATGAACGCGGACGAGGCGCGGGAGATCGAGGCAGCGGCAGCAGGCAAAGGGCTTTTCGTCATGGAGGCCATGTGGACCCGCTTCCTGCCTCCGATTGCCGCCGTCCGGAAGTGGCTGGCCGCCGGCGCTGTCGGAGAGATCAAGCTGCTCAAGGCCGAATTCGGATTCGACGCGGGCTGGAACCCGGAGGGCAGGCTGTTGAACAAGCAGCTTGGCGGAGGCGCGCTGCTGGATGCCGGCATATACCCGGTTTCTTTCGCTTCCCTCGTTTTCGGGGCGCAGCCCTCGCGGATTCAAAGCACGGTCTACATCGGGGAAACGGGCGTAGACGAGAGATTCTCGCTCCTGTTCGATTACGAGGGGGGAGCGGCTGCTTCCCTGCATGCGTCCATCCGTCTTGGCATGAACAACGATGCCTGGATATATGGTACGAAGGGCCGTATCCATATTCCCGGATTTCTGTGGACCCGCCGGTCCGAGCTCCATATTGACGGCCAAGAGCCTGTGATCGTCGAGGACAACCGCGATTTTTCCGGACATGCCTATCAGGCGATTGAAGCGATGGATTGCATCCGCAGCAGCCGGACAGCCAGCGATATCATGCCCCTGAATGAAAGCGTGGAGATCATGGGGACGCTGGACGCGATTCGCGCCCAATGGGGGCTGGAGCATGGCAGCTTTTAAACGTACGGAACAATCGGGATGAATGCCATGATCGGCGCGGTCTTCCGCAAGCTTCTTTCCGCATATGCAGCCACGCTGCTTGCAGCTTCGCTCAGTCTATTCGTTCCGGTTTACGGAGCAGAAGCGGCAGGGGTGTTCGAGCTGGCAGGATGAGTCTTTCTGTCCATTCTAAATGGAGGTACGGTCCTGGCTGTCTGCGGCACGCTGGTCTCCTTTCTCCTGGAGTGGTCTTGCAGAAAATGGCTGCCCGGAAGAAAGGCTCCCTATATCCTTCTCCATGCGTCATGCGGTGCAGGACTCGGCACGCTGCTTCAGCCAGCCTCCGGCGGCGCAGCATGGATGGCGGGGCTGCTCGGCTGCCTCGCCGGCGCGCTGTTGGCCGGAATGGACCTGCTTCTGGACAATTGGCAGGCAAGTCCAGGCAAGCTGGCGGCTGTGATTGCTTCACCGGTCCTGATACTCGTTGTCGCGTTTTGGCTAAGCGCGCAAATGTTGAAATAGGGCTCATTCTATCCGCCATCCAAGCCAAAGGATAGGGTTGTCTTATCAAGTAAAGGAAAATTATTCTTCGAAATGAATGAGGTTTGAAATTTATGTATTGCTCTTAGCACCCGGTTTTTAGGAAAATCGGCCATCCCTTCATCGAAGGTGAAGTTAGATAAAGTACCATCGATAACCTGTTAATGGATGTGAATGCTTCCAGAGTGAAGCTTCTCCCTTTTGACATCGTTTCCATTTGAATTTTTATGTAAGAAAATTTATTTTTAAATCGTATTTACGAACCATGCATCTATGTATTACAATCAATGTTAACTAAGTTTGCATTTAATTATTGTAATTGCCAGAACAATCCGTGTTTATTTTCGATGGATTTTAATCCAAGCATTCAGCGGTATGCAGGAAATTAGTGGATGTTTGCTTTTGAGATACATTAATGCATTAAAGTACGAAACAGATTGAATGGTAAAGGAGACCGGGCGCATGGGTTCGACGCTGCTTGAGATTAAGGATTTGCGCACTCATTTCGTAACGGACCAAGGCGAGATTCCCGCGGTCGACGGCATGGATTTACTCATACACAAAGGCGAAATCGTAGGCGTAGTCGGAGAATCGGGCTGCGGCAAAAGCGTCACCTCCTTGTCGGTCATGCGGCTGATTCCGCAGCCGCCCGGCAAATACGCCGGAGGATCGATCCTGTTCAAGGGCGAGGACCTCATCAAGGCCAAGGAGAAGCGGATGAAGCAGATTCGCGGCGATGAGATCTCGATGATCTTCCAGGAGCCTATGACATCCCTGAACCCGCTGCTTACGATCGGGGATCAGATCGTCGAGACGCTGAGGGTCCACCGCAGCATGAGCCGCAAGGAAGCGTCCTCGCAAGCGCTGGAAATGTTGAAGAAGGTCGGCATCGCCAGAGCGGAGACGATTCTCAGGGGCTACCCGCATCAGCTGTCCGGCGGCATGCGGCAGCGGGTCATGATCGCGATCGCCCTCTGCTGCGAGCCGGAGCTGCTGATCGCCGACGAGCCGACGACGGCGCTGGACGTGACGATCCAGGCGCAGATTCTGGATCTCATGAAAAAGCTCAATGAAGAGACCGGAACGGCGATCATGATGATCACGCATGATCTCGGCGTCGTCGCGGAAGTATGTCACCGGGTCGTCGTCATGTATGCCGGCAAGGTCGTAGAGGAAGGAACCGTGCGCGAGATATTCGAGAAGCCCCGGCATCCCTACACGCAGGGACTGATCCGTTCCATTCCGAAGATCGAGGAGGATGTGAAGCGGCTCTACTCTATCCCCGGCAACGTGCCGAAGCCCGGCTCGGTCAAGGAAGGCTGCCGCTTCGCGGCGCGCTGCGAGCATGTGATGGACAAGTGCCTGCATTCGCTTCCGGAGCTCGTGCCGACGACAAGCCCGGGCCACCGCTCCCGCTGCTGGCTGAATGCAATCGAGGAGGTGGCAAATTGAACCCGACCCAAGTTCATGAGGACAGCCTGCTGGAGGTCCGCTCTCTCAAGACGTATTTCCCGATCCGCAAAGGATTGTTCCAGCGCGAGGTCGGACAGGTCAAAGCGGTCGACGACGTCAGCTTTCAGGTGAAAAAAGGCGAATCGTTCGGCATCGTTGGCGAAAGCGGCTGCGGCAAGTCGACGACGGGCCGCTCGCTGCTGAGACTCATCGAGCCGACAGACGGCGAGGTCATGTTCGACGGCCATAACGTGACGGAGTTTTCCGATAGCCGCATGAGAGAGATCCGCAGGGACATGCAGATGATTTTCCAGGATCCGTTCGCCTCTCTCAATCCTCGCCACAAGGTTCGCAAAATTCTCGAGGAGCCGCTGATCGTGCATGGCATCGGGAACGCCGAGGAGCGGCGCGTCAAGGTGGAGCGGGTGATGGAGACAGTAGGCCTCAGCCCCTGGCAGCTGGACCGGTTCCCTCATCAGTTCTCCGGCGGACAGCGGCAGCGGATCGCGATCGCGCGGGCGCTCATGCTGCAGCCGAAGCTGATCGTCGCGGACGAGCCGGTGTCGGCGCTGGATGTATCGATCCAATCGCAGATTCTCAACCTGATGCAGGATCTCAAGGAAGAGTTCGGACTGACCTACGTGTTCATCGCTCATGATCTCAGCGTGGTGAAGCATTTTTGCGACCGGGTCGCGGTCATGTATCTGGGGAGGATCGTGGAGCTTGCGGACAAGCATTCCCTTTACCGGGAGCCCAAGCATCCCTATACGCAGGCGCTGCTGTCCGCAGTGCCGAAGCCGGATCCGAATGCAGCCAGCGAGAGGATCATCCTGCAGGGCGAGGTTCCGAGTCCGGCCAATGTCCCGCAGGGCTGCGTCTTCAACACCCGCTGTCCGCAGGTCATGGACATATGCAGGCAGCAGCGGCCGGCGCTTCAGCAGACGTCGGAAGGCCATATGACGGCTTGTCATCTGTACGGCTCCACGGAGCCGCAACAGATTTCAACAATAGATTCAAAAGTCAAAGGGATTGGGAAAAAGAGAGATTAAGAGGAGGAGACAATTTTGAACAAATGGTATAAACCCGGAGCAGCGCTCGTGCTGGCATCCGTCCTCGCCTTGGCAGGCTGCAGCAGCAACAACAGCAACAGCAACACCGGCAATTCCCCGGGAAGCTCCCCGGCCAGCAACTCCAGCAGCCCCGCTCCGAGCGGAACCCCGGCTGACTCTTCCGCCACCTCGCAGGATACGCTGATCACCGCCCGCGGCGGCGATTCCGCTGCTCTCGATGCAGCCATCGTAACCGATGGCGAATCCATCAAGGTGACGCAGCAGATGTTCGAAGGGCTGCTGGACTACAAGCCGGGCACGACCGAGGTTCAGCCCAAGCTGGCCGAAAGCTATGAAGTCACTCCGGACGGATTGACGTACACGTTCAAGCTGAAGCAAGGCGTCAAGTTCTCGGACGGCACCGACTTCAACGCCGACGCGGTCGTGTTCAACTTCAACCGCTGGAGCGATCCGAAGAGCGAGTTCAAATTCGAAGGCGACTCCTTCGATTACTACGACTCCATGTTTGGCCCGGACGGCTCCCGTGTCATCAAGGAAGTAACCGCTGTCGATGCAAGCACGGTCAAGTTCGTCCTGAACAAGCCGCAGGCTCCGTTCCTGCAGAACATCGCGATGCCATCGTTCGGAATCGCTTCCCCGACGGCCATCAAGGAGAAAAAGGACAAGTTCAAGTCCGAGCCGGTCGGCACAGGACCGTTCGTCTTCAAGGAGTGGAAGCGCAACGACTCCATCACCTTGGAGAAGAACCCGACCTACTGGCAGCAAGGGCTGCCCAAGCTGAACAAAGTCGTCTTCAAGGTCATTCCGGACAACTCGGCCCGCCTCACGGCGCTGCAGAACGGCGAGATCGACCTGATGGAAGGCGTCAACCCCGATGATCTCAAGACGCTCGAAGGCAACGCCGACCTCCAGAAGATCGTGCGCGCATCCTTTAACGTCGGCTATCTGGGCTTCAACACCAAAAAAGCCCCGTTCGACAATCCGAAAGTTCGCCAAGCTCTGAGCTATGCCGTCAACAAAGACGCCATTATCCAGGCGTTCTACGGCGGACTGGCGGAGAAGGCAACCAATCCGATGCCGCCGTCCACGCTTGGCTACAACAAGGACGTGCAGGACTATCCTTATGATCTGGAGAAGGCCAAGTCCCTCCTGGCCGAAGCCGGTTACGCGAACGGGCTGCCGAATGAAATGGTCTTCTACGCGATGCCGGTGGCACGCCCTTACATGCCGGACGGCAAGAAGGTCGCGGAAGCGATCCAGGCCGACTTCGCCAAGATCGGCGTGAAGACGAAGATCGAATCCCCGGAATGGGCGACGTACCTTGATGATGTGAAAAAAGGCGACAAGGAAGATCTGTTCATGCTCGGCTGGACGGGCGACAACGGCGACCCGGACAACTTCCTCTTCACGCTGCTGCACAAGGACGCTATCGGAAGCAACAACTACAGCTTCTACTCCAATGAAGAAGTCAACAAGCTGCTGAGCGAAGGCCAGTCGGAGACCGACAACGCCAAGCGCGAAGAGCTGTACAAGCAGGCGCAGGTGCTGATCAAGCAGGACGCTCCATGGATTCCGCTCGTCCACTCCACGCCGCTGCTGGCAGGATCGGCCAAGCTGGCGGGCTACACGCCTTCGCCGACGGGCTCCGAGCCGTACACCGAGGTCTACTTCAAGTAAACCGTTGACTCGTCGCTTCATCAAGCGGACGGCAGGCTGGCCTGCCGTCTATTCTATTGATACGCCTATTGGCTTAAGGGGAGACATTGATGCTGAACTACACGATTCGACGTCTGCTCATGTTGATTCCGGTTCTGCTGGGAATGACGATCATCGTCTTTTCCATCATCCACGCGATTCCCGGCGATCCCGCGGAAGTCATTCTCGGCGAGAAGGCCAGCAGCAGTTCCAAGGAAGCCCTGCGCAAGGAGCTCAAGCTTGACCAGCCGCTTCTCGTTCAGTACGGGGATTATTTGAAAAAGCTCGCCTCCGGCGATCTGGGCACGTCGATCCGCACCCGCGAGCCGATATCCGCCGAAATTACGCCGTACCTGGCAGCCACACTGGAGCTGACGCTGGTCGCGATGGCCTTCGCCGTGTTCTTCGGGGTGAACGCCGGCATTCTCAGCGCCTGGAAGCAGAACTCCTGGTTCGATTATCTCAGCATGCTGATCGCCCTCATCGGGGTGTCGATGCCGATCTTCTGGCTCGGACTCATGGAACAGTGGCTGTTCGCGCTGGAGCTGAAGTGGCTTCCGTCCATCGGCCGGGTGAACGCGCGCGACCCGGTGGAATCGGTGACCAACCTGTATCTGATCGACTCGCTGCTCTCGGGCAGGGCGGATCAGTTCTGGACGGTCGTCAAACATCTCATCCTCCCGGGAATCGCGCTCGGCACGATCCCGATGGCGATCATCGCCCGGATGACGCGCTCCAGCATGCTGGAAGTGCTGCGGTCCGACTATATCCGCACGGCCAAGGCCAAGGGCTTGTCCCAGATGTTCATCATCTACAAGCATGCCCTGCGCAACGCCTTCATCCCGGTGCTGACGGTCATCGGCCTGCAGTTCGGCCTGCTGCTCGGGGGAGCCGTCCTGACCGAGACGATCTTCGCCTGGCCGGGTGTCGGACGGTATATTTTCGATGCGATTTCCTCCCGGGATTATCCGGTCATCCAGTCCGGCATCCTGATCATCGCTTTCATCTTCGTGCTCATCAATCTTCTGGTCGATCTGCTGTACGCGGCGGTTGATCCGAGAATCAACTTCAAGTAGGAGGAAAGCCCATGTCACAACCGGCAATCAAGCTTGCGCCGACGCCCCCGGCCAAGACCGAGGTTTCCTCCTCCTGGAGGGACGGCTGGCGCAGCTTCCGCAAAAACAAGCTGGCCATGGTCGGTCTCGGCATCATCGTCTTCTTCGTACTGATCGCCGTGCTGGCGCCGTTCATCGCTCCCTACGACTATAAGGAGCAAGAGCTGGTCAACCGGCTCCACAAGCCGAGCGGAGAGCACTGGTTCGGCACCGACGATCTGGGCCGCGACATCTTCACCCGCATCATCTACGGAACCCGGATATCACTCTGGGTAGGCATCAGCTCCGTTGTCGGCTCGATCATCGCAGGCACGGTGCTCGGCATCGTTGCCGGCTATTACGGCCGCTGGCTCGATGCGCTCATCTCCCGCTTATTCGACATTCTGCTTGCATTCCCCGGCATCCTGCTGGCGATCGCCATCGTGGCCGCTCTCGGGCCTTCGCTGCAGAATGCGCTGCTCGCGATCGCCATCGTGAACGTGCCGGTGTTCGGCCGGCTCGTTCGCGCCAGGGTGCTCAGCCTGCGCGAGGAGGAATACATCATGGCCGCGCGGGCGATCGGCATGAAGAATTCCCGCATTCTGTGGCATCATATTCTTCCCAATTGTCTTGGTCCGATCATCGTGCAGGGAACGCTCGGCATCGCGACGGCGATCATCGAGGCGGCAGCGCTCGGCTTCCTCGGCATGGGTGCGCAGCCGCCGGAGCCGGAATGGGGCAAGATGCTGTCCGATTCCCGGCAGTTCATCCAGAACGCGCCGTGGACGGTCATTTTCCCGGGCTTGTCGATCATGCTGACCGTGCTCGGCTTCAACCTGATCGGGGACGGCCTGCGCGATGTGCTGGATCCCAGGATGAAGAGCTAGCTGCAAGAAAATCAGAGATGCATGCAGGCACATCAATAAACAAGCACCGGTCATCCATGGCCGGTGCTTGTTTTTGTTTCCTGGGGAACTTGGAGGGATGCCTCCCGCGTGAGGAAAAGGGAAAAAAGGTCGTCAAAGTCCACCGGAGTGCTGGATTTCTCCATTTGTAACCGCTGTCATTTCCCGTAAACTGACGTTGCGGCAATAGGGAAGGCTGTACCTGATGGTCCGCTCCCATTCCGTGAACTTATTTCTGAAAGGGGTCGACGATCAGATGAAAGTGGCCTGGAAACTGTCCGCCTTATCGATGCTTGCGCTCTCCATTACTATGGCTGGATGCTCCGACAATTCGGGAAGCGGCTCCGGAACCTCGGGCAAAGTCGTCAAGCTCAAATGGAGCACATGGGGAAATCCCGGCGAGCTCAAGAAATTCTACGAGTTCACGGATCAGTACAACAAGGATCATCCCAACGTGAAGTGGGAGCTCGTGCCGGTGCCCAATGACGGCTACGAGGAAAAGATCATTACCCAGCTCCAGGGCGGCACGGCGCCCGACGCATTCTACGCGGGGGATCAGACGGTGGTCAAGCTGATCGCCAACGGCTCGATCAGCGAACTGACGCCGATGATGAACGCAGCAGAGAGCGTCATCAAGCCGGAGGACTATGCGGAGGGGCTGTGGGGCGGCGCCAAGAAGGACGGCAAGATCTACGGCGTGACGGTGGACTGCAATCCGCTCGTCATGTATTACAACAAGAAGGTTCTGGCCGACGCCGGCATCGCGGACGATCCTCAGAAGCTGTTTGAGTCCGGGCAATGGAACTGGCAGAAGCTGCAAGAAATCACCGGCAAGCTCAAGGCTGCTGGCAAGTACGGACTCGTGCTGGAGGACTGGTCGGCTCCTGTCTACTCCTGGGTGACGACAAACGGCGGCAAGGTGTATGACAAGGAGCAGGGAGGCACGTTCATCGGCGATAAGGATCCCAAGACGGTGGAAGCATTCAAATACCTGGCCGACAATACCGCGAGCAAGAACTTCGTCTTCACCGGATCGCTGCCCAAGGGTCAGGGGGCGGATGCGATGTTCATGTCCAATCAGGTCGGATTCGGCATCGCCGGGCGCTGGTGGGTGCCGCAGTTCAACGCGAACAAGGCGCTTCAGTACGACATCGTGCCGCTGCCGACGAATACCGGCAAGCCGATGGAACCGGCAGGCATACCGACCGCCTACATCGTCATGAACAAGAAGACGAAGCATGAGAAGGAAACCTATGATTTCCTATCGGCCTTCGTCTCGAAGGATGGCCAGAGCTTCCGCTTGAACGGCGGCAACGCGGTTCCTTCCGTCAAGGGCGTCGACGATCTGGTGCTCGACAAGAATGCCCAGCCGGCGCATGCCCAGTATTTCCTCGACGCCAGGGAGATCGGGTATGCTCTGTGGCCATCGGAATCTGCGGTCCCTGGAGCATCCGACGTCATCAAGGACAATTATGATCTAATGCTGCTCGGCAAGCAGGACGCGGAGACGACGCTCAAGAAGATGGCCGAAGGCGTAGCCAAGAAGATCGCCGATGCCGGAGGAAAGAGCTGATCCCAGGAAGCAAGAAAGGAGAGAAAGCCACATGAATCCGAAGCGCTCCAACGTCCTATGGGGATTCCTGTTCATCTCCCCGCAGCTGATCGGCCTGCTGGCCTTCTCCCTGATCCCGCTCGTCTCTTCCTTTGTTCTCAGCACCTTGGACTGGGACGGGTTCCAGGCTGCGGCCTTCGCCGGGCTAGACAACTTCGCCTTCGCCTTCCACAACCCGGACTTCCGCAAGGCGATTCTCAACACCGCTTATTATTCCGTGCTGACGGTCCCAGCGGGAATCTTCCTTGCGATCCTCGCGGCCGTGGCCCTGAACCGGGTCCGGTTCAAGGTCGTCTACCGCCTGTTCTTCTTCATGCCGGTCGTGACGAGCTCCGTCGCTGTCGCTATTGTCTGGATGTGGCTGCTGAACGGGGACTTCGGCATCATCAATTCGCTGCTCAAGTCAGCCTTCGGCGTGAAGGGTCCCCAGTGGCTGACCGATACGAATCTCGTCCTGCCCTCCCTCGCCCTCGTCAGCATCTGGAAGGGGCTGGGCTTCAACATGGTCATCTTCCTGGCGGGCCTGCAGGGAATATCCAAGGATTATTACGAAGCCTCGATGATCGACGGAGCGTCCAGGCTGCAGCAATTCTGGAAAATCACTGTCCCCCTGCTCTCGCCGACAACGCTGTTCGTGACGATCATCTCTGTCATCGATTCCTTCAAGGTGTTCGATACCGCGTTCGTCATGACGAGCGGCGGACCGGCCAAGGCCAGCTATACGATCGTCTATCACGTCTATGAGCTGGCGTTCAAGAACTTCCAGTTCGGAAGAAGCTCCGCGGCAGCGGTCGTCCTGTTCGGCATCATCCTGGTTCTCACGCTGACCCAGACCTACGTATCCCGCAAGTGGGTCCACTATACGGAATAGGAGGGAGAACGATATGAATCCGCAGGCTGGAAAGCGGCTGTCCGGAGCCGCGCTGCATGTCGTCCTGATCATCGCTTCATGCGCGATGTTCGCTCCATTTCTCTGGATGCTGTTCAGCGGGCTCAAGGATCTGGCGCAGATCTTCGCCGTACCTCCGACGCTGCTGCCGAGCCCTTGGGTATGGAGCAACATCTCGCGTTCGCTGACGGCGATGCCGTTCGACAAGGCGTACTTCAACAGCGCCTACATCTCCGTCGTCATCGTCATCTGCCAGCTGCTTACCTGCTCCATGGCCGCATTCGCGTTCGCCCGCATTGATTTTCCGGGCCGCAATCTGCTGTTTGTCCTGTTCCTTTCCATGCTGATGGTGCCGGAGCAGGTCACGATCGTGCCGCTCTATATCATCTTGAAGAACATCGGCTGGCTCGACACTCATCTCTCGCTCATCGTGCCGGATTCCCTGTTCAGCGCCTTCGGAGTGTTCCTGCTGCGGCAGTTCTTCATGAGCATTCCGCGCGATCTGTCCGAGGCGGCTTATGTGGACGGGGCCAACCAGTGGACGATCTACTGGCGCATCATGATTCCGCTCGTCAAGCCGGCTCTGGCCTCGCTTGCGATCGTGGCCTTCCTGGGCACATGGAACAGCTTCTTCAAGCCGGTCATCTTCCTCAGCTCGACCGACAACTTCACGGTGCCGCTCATGCTCAGCACGTTCAAGGGACTGTACGTGACGGACTGGACGCTCATGATGTCGGGGTCGACGATCGCCATCCTGCCCGTGCTGCTCGTCTATCTTGTCCTGCAGCGCTATATCATCGAAGGCATCTCCACGACAGGCATCAAGGGCTGAGATGGAAGTATACGTTCAGAGGATACGGAGTGGATAGGCTCTCGTCCAGGACCACATGCTGGAGGGCGGAGTCGCCGTATTTCTCCCGGAACAGGGTGGCAGGCAGGCCGAAGCGCTCCGCGAATGACCGGGAAAAATAATGGGGATCGGAGTAGCCGCATTCAAATGCGATTTCCTTGATGCTGCTGCTTCCATGCCGGAGCATATGTGCGGCCTTCTCCAGCCGCAGCTGGATGATGAGCGGCCTGATCGGCATTCCGATCGCGGATGCGAACATCCTCGTCAGATGCTCTTGGGAGAAGCAGAAGTGCTCGGCGATTTGGACGACGGTCAGCGGCTCGGCCAGATGGTTCCGGATATAGGCGAGAACTTGTCTGACAACAGCCGGATAGAGGGGGGATGGCGATGTGGCTTCCGGACTGGCTGCAGCCGGGTAGGAGGCAGCGGATACGGAGCTTCGGCAGGGGGGCGGAGAAGATGCGGGGCTTGGCAGCAAGGACCCGCGATGCAGATACTCCAGCTCCCCCAGCAGAGCGGCCAGCCACAAGGAGCAGAGACGCTCGTCCCTCTGCGAATGGGCGATGTTGAGTATATGGCGGAGCGCCTCTGCGGTGCCCCCGCCCTCTCTGATATTCAGCCGGTCAGGACCATCCGGCGCCAACAGCAGAGGAGCGCAGGCCTCGCCGCCGCTGAAATGCAGGAATTGATGGCGGGTGGTCGAATCTCCGCTGAACTGGTAGGCGTGCTCCTGGCCTGGCCGGGTCAGAATCCAGCAGGGCTCGTTCAGAACATAGCAGGAGGGTCCGCTGCGGTAACTCGTTCCGGATGCTTCGGGAAAATAGACGAGCTCATATTCCTCCAATACTCGGCTCTCCAGCTTCCAATGACGCCTTACGATGAAATCTCCTCCATAACGGAGAGTCGGCAACTGAACACGAATGGCCATCACGCTCCCTTTCTCGTCATCGTTTGCAGTATGCAAAAGCAGTATGCAAAATACCAAGAGGAGTCTTAATTGTAAGCGATTTCGTTTTAGTTAGGAAGAGCACTAGGCGGGAGGAATGTCCGATGGGAACTGCTTACACTGGCATCGCTGAGCCTTTCCAGCTTGGGGCTTTCGGCGTGGAGGCCAATGCGAGGATTCTGCAACGGCTGCGCTTCGTTCATGAACGGCTGCTGTTCATAGGTGCCGCTCAGTTGCCGGCAAGGCGGGATTGGGACCTGAAGGCAGCAATGGGCAGGCATGTCTACGAAGATGCGGAGGCGGCGGATGGGCTGCGTGATAGAATTCGGCAGCTGCGCAAGCCTGCCCCTGCGGTCGGCCATGAGCCGGATCCGTCGCTGGCGCTGATGATGGAGGAGCTATTGCATGCGCAGAGCGATTGCGAATGGCTGGCTGGGTCGTATGGAACCGTGCGCAAGGCGCTTGCGGATGCTTGCCGATCCCATATGAAGCGGACGCAGAGCATAGTGGACCAGCCGACGATCCGCTTGCTGAGAGGGATGCTGCTGGATCTGGATCTGCAGCTGGACTGGGCCGCGCAGGAACAAGAGCGGCTGCAGGATGCGGGGGAGTGGGATCAGGAGGCTGCAGACAGCTTTTCCAGCCGGCTGCGATCCTATCTGAAAGCGGCGGGCGGAATCAGCGGAGAAGGGCCGAGGGCATCCCAGCTTCCGCAGCGGTTCCGCTCGGCCGACGCCTACCAGCTGCCCAGGAAGTCGGTCCGGCACAGCTCGTCGGGAGGAACCGTGCTGTACCGCTCCGGCATGGGAGAGCCGTCCGGCGATCCGCTTCGGGAGCGGCTGATCGGGATGATGCGGGTCCGTCAGGAGGAGATGACGGCAGCAGAGCTGATTGCGGCCGTCATTTGGTCGCAGAAGGGCATGCCATGGGATTTCTACCGCGATCTGGCGCGGCATCTATGGGATGAAGTCCGCCATGCGCTGTTCGGCCAGGCGGCTCTGGAGGCGGAAGGCCTGGACTGGCATTCGCGGCCGCAGTACACGGCGGATTACGATGTCAACATCGCCAAGCTACCCGGATCGCAGTACGCCTGGCTGTCGATCGGCATCGAGGAGGGAGCGATGAAGCGCCCCGGCAAGGCAGGTGAATACGAATTCTGCCGCAACGAGGCCAGGCATCCCCTCATGATGCAGTTCCAGGATTATGATTGGGCCGACGAGGTCACCCATGCCGCCTTCGGCCGGACCTGGACACCGGAGCTGTTCGGGGAGGATCTGGCCTTTATACGGGAGGTAGCCGCTCATGAGCTGCATCATTTTTTCGCAGCGGTGAGCAAGGCCGAGACGGAAGCAAGCGCTGGAGATGCGGGAGTATCTCAGGAGACAAGCCCATCCGTCAAAAAACAGGACTGATCTATGTCGGATGGCCAAAGAGGTCGAGACCGGGGCGATTGCCCTGGACTCGACCTCTTTGCCTTTGCCTTTATTCGTACACGACCGCTTCCAGAATAGAAAATCCGTAAGCAGGTCTCCCACTTGGTTCGGCAGTCGCGGATCTAGAGTCCTTTTGAGCGGCGGCTGAAGCTGACCGCATAGGCATCCTTCCGGAATTGGAGGATGGGATCCTCGCTGACTTCGATACCTTCCCCGGTCACGGTCGGATCCATGAGCAGCCCTTCCGGTTCCTCGACGATGCGGGTCACGAGAAGCTGGCCGGCGTCGATGACTTCCCGGTCCCTCGGCCATTCCGTGGTCGGATCGTCGACGGGATCCCATTCCTCTCCCCGGATGACGCGCAGCGTAAAGCTGACAGGCGATGACTCCAGCCGCCCGGCCAATTCCTTTTCCAGATAGTCATGCCCGGCGAAAGGCGCCTTCACAAGCGCAAGATGGTCCTCTCCCGCATCGGGAATCCATTCATATTTGACCGGACGCCGCTTGCCCGCTCCATCGACGAAATAAAACGCATGAATGGAATAATACGGGCGGCTGGCGAAGCTTGCCGGTGGCTTCAGTGCGGAGATGGATGCGATGGCGCTCTTCGCATGGGGGAACCGGCCGATCAGATCGGTGAAAATCTCCTTGATGGAGATGCCGCCGCTCTTCGCCTCCTGGAAAGCCTGCATCATCTCCAGGAAGGATTCGGGCGTCCGGGCGAAGAAGACAGGAGTCGTGGCGGCAACGATGACCGGTCTCGATCTCTCCGGCAGAAGAAACTGAACCGCAAGCCCCTTGGCGGGAGAGAGCAGATCGCGGTTGTCTGGATCGGGATTCGTATTGGAGAAGCGCACGATGGCGCGCGTCTCCTCTTGCTGCAGGTGGGGGGCCGTCGTCCACTCCGAGACAGCTCCGCTGGGACGGAATACAGCCTCGCAGCAGATGCCCTTGGCATGAGCGCGCCTGTAGCCGGGATGAGTGCCGGAGATTTGCTCGATGGCATTGACGGCTTGCTCGGGAAGCCTGCTTCCCGGTTCTTTTTGCGTCGACATGAATTTCATTCTCCTTCCATAAACCGGCGATTGCCTGCATGGGTCGTAAACGTATTTACCTCATCATTGCCCGAATCCAATCTCATTCATTCTCTAGCTCAGGAGGACAATCCCCATGACGATGAAATCCAATCCGCCTCTTCTTCTCCAATCCCGGCTATGGAAACGGCTGGACGAGCCGTTTCTCGAGCACTGCCGCCTCTTCCGCGGCAACGACGGTTATCTTCTGGAAGGCAGCATCGTCGGAAGGCTCGGCTCCGAGCCTGTCAGCTGCACATACCGGATCAGGACCTGCCCGGACTGGCTTACGCGGGAAGTGATGGTCGAATTTGCCCATGGCGACGAGGAAGCCCGTCTTCATCTAGAAGCGGACGGCCGGGGAAACTGGCTGATGGACGGCCGGGAGCTGCCCGAACTGCAAGGCTGCCTGGACGTCGATATCGAGCTGACGCCCGCGACGAATACGCTGCCGATCCGCAGGCTGGGACTGCGCAAGGGGCAGGAGGCGGACATGACCGCGGCATGGGTCCGCTTTCCTTCGCTCGCGGTCGAGCCGCTCAGGCAGTCTTACTGCTGCCTGGAGGATGAGTGCAGCTACCGCTACCTCAGCTCATCCTTCGAGGCCGGGTTGGATGTCGGCGGCGAAGGGATGATCCATCGCTATGGCGATCTATGGGTTTCGCTATAAGGATATGAACGTCCCGGTTTCCGCGTCGTCGGGAAATTCAAAGCGGGAACGGCCGAGTTCGAGGTGATGGAGATGCCTGCTCGGGAGCATTTTCCGGCTGGGAACAGATGACCGCGAAGGGACAGCCATGCGGATGTCCTGCTAGGGACGGAAGCGGGCTTTATCAACGGAAGCAGGAGAAATGTGTTGCCTGCCAGCTGATTCTCTGGTAGGATCGAACCGACTTAATAAACGGGTTTAAAAAGTTAGGGAAGGAAGGTTGGGTCGATGAGCGAGCCTCGGACGGATCCGAATGAAATCCGCAGGACCATTACGGCAGCGATTCGATCCTGCCTGATCGCCAAGGGGCATGCGACCAAGGCCGAGCTGAGCCGCAGCTTGTCCCTCAGCTTTCCTACGATCAGCAAGTTCGTTACGCTCATGGAGAAGGAAGGAGAGCTGCGGTCCATAGGGCTGGACGATTCGAGCGGCGGCCGGCGGGCGGGCAGGTATGCGTACAATCCCGATTTCATGCTCGGCCTGGCGGTCTATCTCGAGAAGGAAGAAACCCGCTACTCCGTCTTCGACTGCTTGGGAGAGGCCAGGGAGGAAGGAATCGCCCCGAGCGTGCTCACCGAGGGCATCGAAGCGCTGCAGCTGCAGGTGGAGGAGCTGATGGCGAAATATCCGAGGATGCGCTCGCTGGCCATCGGCGTTCCGGGATCGGTGAAGAATGGGAAGATCGGTTATATTCCGGGTTACGGCCGCTACGAGGGTTTGGAGCTGAAAGCATACTTCGAGGAGAGGCTTCAGATTCCGGTCCGGGTCGAAAATGACATGAACGCCGCGGTGCTTGGCTTTGCCGCCAAGGAGGACGAAGCCGAATCGGCTTCGCTCGTGTATCTTTATTTCGGCAACAATGGACCCGGGGCCGGCATTATGGCGAACGGCACCATTTTGCGCGGGAACACCTCCTTCTCAGGCGAAATCTCCTTTGTCCCCATGGACGGACTGTGGAATTTCGGGGAGGCTTTGCAGGAGCGCGGATTTCTGGACGGGAGGACGTTGGATGAGGTCCATGTCGATGCGGTCGCCCGGCTGGTGGCGGCATTTACGGTCATCCTCAACCCGAAGCGGATCGTGTTTTGCGACTCCGAAGCCGATGGGAAGCTGCTGGAACAGATCGCGCATAAGAGCCGGAGCTATGTTCCCGCTGAACATCTGCCCGAGCTTGTGAGCAGCCATTGGCCGTCCGACTACCTTGGCGGACTGAAGACCCTTTCCCTTGAAGCGATGATTTCTCAGGATATATCTTCAACAAGAACGGAAGGGTGAAACGATGGCAGCTTTCTTTTTGATCATCATCTACTTGGCCTTCATCAGTCTGGGCTTGCCCGATTCGATGCTCGGAGCGGCATGGCCGGCCTTGCACCGGGACATCGGAGCGCCGGTCTCCATGGCCGGGCTCATCTTCATGACGGTCACCGCCGGTACAATCGTATCCAGCCTGGCCACCGGAGTCCTTCTGAGGCGCTTCGGCACAGGCAAGGTGACCTTGTTCAGCTGCCTTGTCACGGCGGCAGCCTTGCTCGGATTTTCCTATGCTCCGGCGACGGCATGGCTGTTCGTCTTTGCCGTTCCGCTCGGGCTTGGAGCCGGCTGTGTCGATGCCGGGCTGAACAGCTATGTCGCGGAGCATTACAAAGCCCGGCATATGAGCTGGCTGCACTGTTTCTGGGGCGTCGGAGCCACACTGGGACCTGTCATCATGGCCCATTCCATCTTGGAGAGGTCGTGGAGGAACGGTTATCTCAACGTCTCGCTGATCCAGTTCGGGCTTGTTCTCATCCTGCTGCTGACGCTGCCGCTATGGGCCAAGGTCGCGCGATTGAATCGTACGGACCCTGCGGGCGGTTCCGAGGAAACGGGAGAGCATGACCGAGCAGGAGGCGTCATGCCCTTCAAAATCAAGGGCGTCAAGCTGGCCTTGCTCTCGTTCCTGTTCTATTCCGGCGTGGAAGCCACGCTCGGCCTTTGGGGCAGCACCTACTTGTCGGAATCCAAAGGCGTGTCCGCGACGGATGCCGCGAAGTGGATTTCCTTCTACTACGGGGGCATTACCGCAGGCAGATTCCTGGCCGGATTTGTCACCTTCAAGCTGAGCAACCGCGCGATGATCCGCGGCGGGCAGCTGCTGGCCGTGACGGGAATCGTCCTCATGCTCCTGCCTTTGCCGACCGTGTTTTCGCTGATCGGGTTCGTCGTCGTGGGACTCGGGCTCGCGCCTATATTCCCCTGCATGCTGCATGAGACGCCGGTTCGCTTCGGTAGAGGACCGTCCCAATCGATCATAGGCTTCCAGATGGCGGCTGCTTATACGGGAAGCACGCTCCTGCCGCCGCTGTTCGGCTTCATTGCCGCCTGGTCGGCCAACGGGATCCTGCCGCTGTATCTTCTGGTCATGGCGGCCGGTCTGATGCTGTTCTCCGAGCGGATCAACTTGTTCATGAAAAAAAGGAATTCATTTGGACGCTGAATGACTAGGAGACGGGCACAATGCTGGAATTGGAAGAGGACCGCGAGGAATTGGTGCTGATCTTTTCGCAAGCCTCGGAGGAGTTGGCAGAGCTTCCGACTGGACTTCGCGAACGGGGGCAGGAGCTGCTGGCGCTCAGCGATCCGCTTCGCAACGGAGGCCGGGCAAATAGGATCAGCTACATGCTGCCTTACTGGATGCGGGATCAGACTGATACCCCGATTGAGCTGTGCCGCGATTTGGCGGTCGGCAATATTTTCGCCATGCTGCGTTATTTTCTGCTGGACGATGCGATGGATGGGCAGGAGAGAGGCGCGGGAGGAATTAGAGCCTCCTTGGCGCTGGGCCAGCTTTTGGAGGAGCTGTTCAGACGGCGCTATCAGCGCCATTTTCCTCAGGAGAGCATGCTCTGGAGCTGCTATCGCCGATATGTCGGGGAGTGGGCATCCGCAGTTCATACGGAAATGGAGCTTCCCATGAGTCCGAACGAGCCGGGTCTATTGGCCCGCAAGGCGGCTCCAGTGAAAATAGGCGCCAGCGGAATGCTGCTTCTTGCGGGAATGCCGGAGCGCATCCCGGATGCGGAGCAAGCCGTCGATCTGGCGCTAGCGGCGCTCCAGCTGTCCGATGATTGGGACGATTGGCAGGAAGATCTGCCCGCTCCGAACGGCAACGCGTTCCTATCGATCGTCCGGGCCAGGCTCCAATTGCCTGCCGGTCAGGCTTTGGATGAGCGAGCCGTCCAAACGGCGATCTACCATCATGAGGCCGTAGGCGAACTATCGGACGCGGCCGATAGTTATGCCGAGCGGCTCAGGCAGATTCCCCATCGTCCGGATCGGCTGGCCGCCTTTGCCGATGCCATTGCGACGGGAATCCGCGAGGAGGCTCGGAAGATCGAGCAGTCCCAAGCCAGTCTTGCTGAAGTAGGCGGATTTACCTATTTATTGTCGAAAATTATTCAATAAACAGGGACAATTTACCTATAAAATGCTATGATAAGAGGGCTAATCCACTTATTCAATGAAAGGTTGTTGTTTGATGTCGATGGACTCCTTGAAGGTACAGATTATTCAAAAGGCATGGAAAGATCCTGAATTCAAGGCCAAGCTGCTGAGCGATCCGAAAAGCGCGCTCCAAGCTTTCGGCATCATGGTTCCGGAGGAAATCGAACTTCAGGTCATGGAAGAAACGCCTTCAAGCTATTTCTTGATCATTCCTCCCAATCCGGCCGATCTTGCTGGCTCGGGGGACGAGTCGGACAATCTCCGATACAATTGGGGTTGATTTTAGCGCACGAGAGGGAACCGGATCATGGCTTCGGTTCCTTTTCCTTTTTCACTGCGGTATGTCAGCGTTCCTTTCATAGCTTCAATAATTTGGAAGGTGACCATAAGCCCAAGACCTGTACCTTCGGACTTGGATGAGAAGTAAGGATTGCCCAGCCTGGCGAGCTGCTCTTCGCTCATTCCTTGTCCGTTATCTGTAATTCGTATCACCGCCTCGTCATTCTCCTCGTAGGCCTCCAATTCAATCTTTCCGTTTTCTTTCAGGGACTCGATGCTGTTCTTCATAATATTGATAAGGGCTTGCTTGAATTTGGACGTGTTTCCGATGATCGTGAGATGCTCGGAAGCTTTGACGAGCAGCACTCCGCTATGCATCATCACCATGGGCAGCAAAATGGTTTCGATGGTGCTCAACTTGTTTCACGTCGATCGCAGCCGGCGTTTCCTGCTCGGGCTTGGCGAACGTCAAATAGTCCGTGATGATGCCGGCTGCCCGATCGAGCTCGCTGATGGCGATATCGTACTGATACTTGTTCGCCTCAGTGGATTTTCTCGAAAGCAGCTGGAGAAACCCTCTCGTCACCTGCAGCGGATTTCGGACTTCATGGGCAATGGAAGCAGCCAGTTGGCTTATAATCTGCATTCTTTCCGATTTCTGCAGCTGAAGGTTGTACAGCTCCAGTTCGTTGGAATAGGCTAGCAGCTTGGCATAGTCGCCGGCTATCCTTCGATTCAAAGCCATGACCAGACACGCGACGAGAAACACGATACCGAATTTCCACAGCTCAAATTCATACGGACTCTGACGATAGGAAAGCACGATGAAGTCCGCGACGCCGGAAATGACGAGCCCGATAATTCCCATCGATAAAAGCATGGAGCTGCGGGATTTCCGAAAGAGGTTCCGAATGGCAACAATCAGGATGACAACCAGTTGAGCCAGAACGAGAGGAGCCAGGATCCAGAAGGTAAAGAGCTTGTAATAAAAATAGAAGGACCCGCCAGCAGCTTTATAGACAAGCATGACGAGGAAGCTTGCGCCAGAATAGCCGATCAGCCAGCTTTGGGACATTTTCAGCCAGCCATTGGTGAGCTCGAAGGAATGGCAGACGAAATAAAATAAGGAAGGAAAAAGGATCAGCAAAAATGTATCGAACAAAAAGAACAGCATCGGGCCGTAATCGGGAAAATAGAAATAGGGCAAGGATGAATTCGTGACAATCAGCAGGCCGGTAGACAGGATGAACAGACTGAGAGCGTTGGCCGGCTTGGTAAGGGAACGAACGAAGAAGCCGGTGGATAAAAGCATAATAAATCCGAGGAACGCTATCGCGGCTCCAAGCAGGACATTCGGCAGCTGCTTGCGAGCATTCGATGAAGATAGATCGGCGAATTCGCCGACTCGAATCTCGCTGCTGATTCCGGCGCCTTCCTTGGATTCCATAACAATGTATATCTCCGAAGCAGCCGACTTGGAGGTCAACGGGACCAAGAGGATATTGCGCTCAAAATCGTAGTTCCGCGAGGAGTGATAGATCGCTCGGGCATCCTCGTATACGGTGACGTCAAGCCCGTACAATTTCCGGATATACAGTCCCGGGTCATTGAAGGCGGCTGTAGGCGGAATCGGGACACGAATCCAGGCGCCGACAGCTCCGTCCGGCAATGCGGTAAGGGGACGCTGTGCTGTAGCAGAATGCCAGGATAGATCCGCAGGCGGATTCGGTCCGGACGGATTCGGCTTTTGGATCCAGGCGATGCTCCATTCGGAGACAGGTAGATCCGCAGCGTCGTCATGGGAATTGGAGACGAGAGACATGACGGAAATGAAGATGCTGAACAGGAGAAGGACAAGTATAGGTTGCCGGAACGCTAGCATGGTGCACCTCTCGATGGATTAGCGAGCCAAAAAGCTCCTTTTCGACATTATACCAATTAAATCTATATATAATGACAAAATATTTTCATAGTCGACATGACCTGCGCTTGAATTTAGGATGATGGAATCATCGACGAGTCTCTGGCCCGATACCATCATTCAGGCTGGAACGAAGCTCAAAGCCTGGCCTTGAAAAAGAACATAAAGGCAGCTGAAAACACGAAAGGCACCCTGGCGGGGTGCCTTTCGTCGGTTGATGCTCCTGCTGCAAGCGCTGCGGCGCAGACAGGCCCGCCGCGTTCACTCGTACGGATCGATCGTCTGGATCGTTCCGTCCTCGTTGTACTTGAGCTCGGCGAACTTCACGCAGCGCTTGTTGTCGGCGCCGCCGGACAGGGAGCTGTCGTGATAGAACAAGTACCATTTGCCCTCGAATTCCACGATGGAATGATGCGTCGTCCAACCGACAACCGGGGTCAGAATCGTTCCCTGGAAGGTGAACGGCCCGCAAGGGCTGTCGCCTACGGCATAGACGAGCTTGTGCGTCGTGCCGGTCGAATAGGAGAGGTAATACTTTCCGTTGTATTTGTGCATCCATGGACCTTCGAAATACCGCCGGTCCTCGTCGCCGGCGAGGATCGGCCGGCCGTCGCCGTCGACGATGGAAATCTCGCTCGGCGGCTCCTGGAACGACAGCATGTCGGCGCTGAGCCGGGCCACTCGCGGGCCTAGCGCCGGAGCGTCCGGCGCTGGACCTTCGGCTTCGGCGAGGAATTCGCCGGTCTGCCATTTCTCGAGCTGGCCGCCCCACAAGCCTCCGAAGTACATGTAGGCCTCGTCGCCTTCGACGAACACGGCCGGATCAATGCTGAAGCTGCCGGGAATATAGCTTGGCTGCGGCTTGAACGGGCCGGCCGGCGAGGTGCCGGTCGCGACGCCGATGCGGAAGACATGATCATGGTCCCGGGCCGGGAAGAACAGGTAGTAGATGCCGTTCTTGCAGGCAGCGTCCGGAGCCCACAGCTGCTGCTTGGCCCAAGGAATGTCCCGCAGATGAAGAGCCTCGCCGTGGTCGATGCAAGGGGAGCTCTCATCCTCCATCGACAGGACATGGTAGTCCTCCATGTCATATTGGTCGCCGTTGTCGTTCGACACCTGCTCATGGTCCAGATCATGAGACGGATAGATGTACAGCTCGCCCTCGAATACATGCGCCGACGGATCGGCGGTGAAGATGTGGGTTACGATAGGCTCCTTGAATTTAACCGTTTTCATTTTAGTCATCCCCGATGAATAGAATCCATTTCTCCCCTTATTTTAACAGATCCGTCCCCTTCCCCGGCAGTCTCAGATGCTTGTGAAAAATACCGTTAAAATTGGTTTTTGGAGGATCAACAACCATTTGACACGCTTATCCGAATCCATTACGTTGATCCTAGCATTCTAGCATGTACGGAAGCGAGGACTGTTGCCAGTGAGAGGGTGGGGCAATCGGCTGCTGAGCCAGCTGCGAGAGACCAACACGCTGAGAAATCAAATCTTCATCAGCTTTACGCTGACGATGATTCTCGTTCTGACCTTTGCAGGAGCATTTATTTACGGCGAGGTGTCCGTGCTCCTCAAGCAAAGCGCGGAAAAGCATATCCAGCAGACCGCCATCCAGGCCAATGGGCGGCTGGATGCGCTGCTGAAGGGGATCGACTCGCTCACGACTCAGGTCGCTGCGGATTCCTATGTGCAGAAGCTGCTTTCCCAGGATGTGCAGGGAATCCGCTCCAATTTCAACGAGCGCCAGTCGCTGCTGCAGATCGCCAACAATTACATGGCCTATTCCTCCGGCATCAGCTCGCTCGAGCTCTACACCATCGGCAACAAGCGGCTGTTCCCGCTCGACGATACGAGTCTGAACCGCATTTCCGGGGATGCGCTGGCCGCAGCGGACGGTAAGAAGGGCCGCCTCGCCTGGATCGGAATCGATCCGCGTTCGCCGGACACGGTGCTCGCCGTCCGCCGCATCAACCTGCTCGACCATGCCTACTCACCCGGCGGTTACGTGGTCGTCCACGTCAACCGGGATTACTTCAGGATGGATCAATCGGAAGGCAGAGGTGACCCCTCCAAAGGAAGGGAGTCCATGCTGCTGAGCGACGGCGAGGGCAATCCGATCCTGTCGGATATGGATGACGAGACGGCGTCGGCGGTCATCGCCCAGACGGGAAGCACCGTGACGGTCGGTCAGGAGCGGATGCTCGCCGTCCGCCAGCATTCCGGGGTCACGGGCTGGAAGCTCGTGCTGCTCCTGCCGGTCGAGGCGGCGACGGAGGGGATATCGGTGCTGCGCATGGCCATCTATGTGTCGATCGGAATTGCGGCTTTTGCCTTCCTGCTGCTGACGCTGCTGCTGTCGACGATGATCACGCGGCCTATCCAGCAGCTCATGAGAACGATGCGCAGCGCCAGGTTCGGTGGACTCAAGCCGATTCCGGCGAGCGACAACCGCCTGCGGACGATGGAGATCAACGAGCTGAACCACACGTACAACCGGATGGTCGACCATATGAACGAGCTGATCCAGGTTGTCTACGAGAAGGAGCTTACCCAGAGCCGCACCGAGCTCAAAGCTCTGCAGGCCCAGATCAATCCGCATTTCCTGTTCAACACGCTGGAAGCATTCTATTGGTCGCTGGAGGAAAAAGAGGAAAGCGAGCTGGCGCGGACGATTCTCGCGATGTCGGGATTGTTCCGCTACGTCATCGGCAGCGCGGCTGCAGACGATGAGTTGGTCACCGTCCGCGACGAGGTGGAGCATACGCAGCGCTATCTGCAAATCATGAAGATGCGCCTCATCGACCGGCTGAGCTGGGACATCGACGTCGAGGAGGAGCTGCTTCAGGTGCCGATTCCCAAGCTCATCCTGCAGCCGCTCGTGGAGAATGCGATCTTGCACGGGGTGGAGAGCCGCATCGTCCCGGGATCCGTCAAGGTCCGAATTCATTCCGCCGAGCCCGGCTTCGCGACCGTGGCCGTCATCGACGATGGAATCGGAATGGACAGCGAGACGGTGATCCGGCTTCTGCAGAGCCTGGATGCCGTCGCTCCCCAGGATTCCAAGAAAGGGGCTGGAGTGGCCATGTCCAACGTTCAAAGGCGCCTCAAGCTTCATTATCCCGGCCCCCCGGATCGCGTAGGAGGGCTGCATATCGAGAGCAAGGCCGGCTCAGGCACGACTGTAAGCTTTGAGATCACGATTCCTTCGGGAGGAGACGAACGGGTATGAAAACGTTGTTGATTGTGGACGATGAGCCTCGCACGCGGCTGGGTATCCAGAAGACGCTCACCGCCTGGTCGGCGGGCCGGCACCGGATCGAGACGGCGGCGAGCGGGGTCGAGGCGCTGGAATGGTTGAAAGCGAATACAGCCCATATCATCATCACGGATGTGCGGATGCCGGAGGTGGACGGGCTGCAGATGCTGGAGACGCTGGCGGGGCGCGGGCCTCTGCCCGTCATCATCGTCATTTCCGGCTACGCCGAGTTCGACTATGCGCGGAAGGCGCTGCAGCTCGGGGCCTTCGACTACATTCTCAAGCCGCTGGACAAGGATATTCTGGCGGAAACCGTGCAGAGAGCGTTCGAGCTCGACGACGGCCGGGACCGCATCGATGCGATGGAGAAGCTCGTCGACGCCAAGCTGCTGGAGGTCGGGCGCGGCGAAGCGCGTTACGGCACGCCGATCAAGGATGCCATCAGCTATATCGACGCCCACTTGGAGGAGCCGATCAGCATGAAGCAGGTCGCGGAGCTGACGCATCTCAATGCGAGCTATTTCAGCGTGCTGTTCAAGGAGCAGACCGGCGTCACCTTCAGCGATTATCTCACGCGCCTAAGGCTGCAGCGGGCCAAGGAGCTGCTGGTCTCGACCCGGATGCCGATCTCTGAGATCGCCGAGAAGGTCGGCTACGGTACAGCCAAATATTTCATCAAGGTATTCAAGGACAACGAGGGCACAAGTCCGAGGCAGTACCGGAGCCAGGTGCTGAACGCCGATTCATCGATCCGATAAAAGTGGAATTTCTCCCAATCGCTGTTACTGTTGCGCTTACATGGCAAATTTTATAATTATGTATGCGGTTACAAGAACAGTTCGTCACAAAAAGGGGAGGAAACACACATGAAGCGCGTTTTATCGGCCACGACGGCAATCGTCCTGTTGTCATCTGTTCTCGCTGCATGCGGCGGCAACTCGAATTCGCCCGCCGACAATGCAGGGGCAAGCAACTCGGGTACAAACTCCAATACGGGATCCGCGACGAGCAAGCCTGCGGAGAAGGTCACGATCAATCTGTGGAGCTTCACGGATGAAATTCCGAACATGACGAAAAAATACCTCGAAACCCATCCTGATGCGAACGTCGACTTCAAAACGACGGTCATAGCGACGACGGACGGAGCTTACCAGCCGGCCCTCGACCAGGCGCTCGCCGGTGGCGGCAAGGACGCTCCGGACATCTATGCGGCCGAGTCCGCCTTCGTCCTCAAGTATACGCAGGGCGACGCTTCCGACTACGCGGCCAACTACGCCGATCTGGGCCTGGACGACCAGCTGGTGAAGGATGCCGGCATCGCCCAATATTCCGTAGACATCGGCAGCAAGGAAGGCCAGCTCAAGGCTCTCGCTTATCAAGCGACCGGCGGGGCGTTCATCTATCGCCGCTCCCTCGCCAAGGACGTATTCGGCACGGACGATCCCGCTGCGATCAAGACCGAGATCGGTCCCGGCTGGGATAAATTCTTCGATGCGGCCGCGAAGCTGAAGGCGAAAGGCTACGGCATCGTCTCTGGAGACGGCGACATCTGGCATCCGATTGAAAACAGCTCCGACAAAGGCTGGCTCGTAGACGGCAAGCTGCATATCGATCCGAAGCGGGAGCAGTTCCTCGACTACTCCAAGAAGCTGAAGGACAACGGTTATTCCAACGACACGAAGGACTGGACCGAGGGCTGGTACGCGGATATGTCCGGCACCGGCAAGCAGCCGATCTTCGGCTTCTTCGGCCCCGCTTGGCTCATCAACTACGTCATGAACGGCCAAGTGAAGGCCACTAGCGGCGACTGGGCCGTAACGGAACCGACGACAGGCTTCTTCTGGGGCGGCACCTGGCTGCTCGCGAACAAGGAAGCGGCCAAGGACGACGCCAAAAAAGCGGCTGTCGCGGACTTCATCAAGTGGGTCACGCTTGATTCCTCTGAGACGGGCCTCCAGTACTACTGGGCAAACGGCACGATGAAGGAAGGCGAGCAGGGCACGAAGGACAGCGTAGCCTCCTCCGTCGTCATGTCCAAATCGGACGGCAAGGTCGATCTGCTGGGCGGACAGAACATGTTCGACATCTTCGTTCCGGCCAACGCCAACGCGACAGGCAAAAATCTCACCCAATACGACGAATCGATCAACCTCATCTGGCGTGATCAGGTGCGCGAATACTCCGAAGGCAAGAAGAGCCGGGATCAGACGATCAAGGACTTCAAGCAGAAGGTCCAGGATCAGCTCGGAATCGAAAGCGAGTAATAGCGCCAAAGGGGCGGGTCATCCCGCCCCTTATCTGAATTTGATCGATATGGGGTGAGTGCCATGCGCCGCAAGGGCGTCAGCTATTCAAAATTCGGCTATCTGTTCAGCCTGCCATTCCTGCTTGCGTTCCTGGTATTCTCGTTCTATCCCGTTCTGTATACCGCGGTCATCGGGTTTACGGATATGAAGGGAGTCATCCCGAAGCCGGTCCATTTCCTGGACCAGCCGTTCGAGAACTTCAGGTACCTTATCTTCGACAACGTCTCCTTCCGCAAGTCGCTTTCCAACACAGCCCTCATCTGGATCCTCAACTTCATTCCCCAGATGTTGTTCGCGCTGCTGCTCACCGCCTGGTTCACGAGCCAGCGCACGAAGGTGCGGGGGCAGGGCCTATTCAAAGTGCTGCTCTACATGCCGAACATCATTACGGCGAGCACGATCGCCGTCCTGTTCAACTCGCTGTTCTCCTATCCGATGGGACCGATCAACAGTCTGCTGGAGTCGCTCGGCTGGATCGACTCTCCCGTCAATTACCTGCAGGACAAGACGACAGCGCAGGGAATCGTCGCGTTCATCCAGTTCTGGATGTGGTACGGCAACACGATGATCATCCTCATCGCAGGCGTCATGGGCATCAACCCCGCGCTGTTCGAGGCGGCTTCCATCGACGGCGCCAATGGATGGCAGATCTTCTTCCGCGTGACGCTGCCGAGCCTGCGGACGATCATGCTCTACACGCTGATCACGTCGATGATCGGCGGCCTGCAGCTGTTCGATATTCCGCAGCTGTTCCTGTACGGCGGACCGGACGACGCGACGCTTACGACCTCCGTGTTCATCTACGGGCAGGCGTTCAAGGGCAGCTACATGTACAACCGTGCCGCAGCCGCCAGCATGATCATGTTCGTCATTGCGGCCGTGCTGTCTGCCCTGCTGTTCTACTTCATGCGCGACCGCGATGCGGCTAAAGCCAAAAAAGCGGCTAAAAATCGGAATAAAGCTGCTAAAGCGGCGGCAAGGGGGATGTAAGACGTGGCCAACCTTCAAAAAAGCGCGGGAGTCTCCCTTCGCATCAACAAAACAATCGTCTATGTCGTCTGCATCATCCTGTCGCTGCTGAGCATCCTGCCCTTCTGGATCATGTTCGTCAATGCCACCCGCTCCACGGCGGAAATACAAAGCGGCCTGTCCCTGCTGCCTTCGGTCCACATGAAGACTAATCTGGACGTACTGCTCAGCAAGAGCTTCGATCCGCTCAAAGGCTTCTTCAACTCGCTGATCATCTCGGGCTTCTCCACGATCTGCGCGGTCTACTTCTCGTCCCTGACCGCTTACGCTCTGGTCGCCTACAACTGGAGGATGCGCCAGGCGTTCTTCACCTTCATCATGCTCGTCTTGATGATTCCGGCCCAGGCGAGCGCAATCGGATTCTACAAGATGATGTACCAGCTGCACTGGACGAACAACTTCCTGCCGCTCATCCTGCCGTCCATCGCAGCGCCGGCGATCGTGTTCTTCATGCGGCAGTATCTGCTCGCGACGCTGTCCATCGAGATGGTGGAGGCATCGCGGATCGACGGCGCGGGCGAGTTCTACACCTTCAACCGCATCGTCCTGCCGATCATGGTTCCGGCGATCGCAACTCAGGCGATCTTCGCTTTCGTGGCGAGCTGGAACAACCTGTTCATGCCGCTCATTCTCCTCACGGACAAGAGCAAGTACACCTTGCCGGTCATGGTCAGCCTGCTCAAGGGGGATATCTACAAGACGGAGTTCGGTTCCATCTACATGGGACTGTCCCTGACCGTGCTGCCGCTGTTTGTGATATACTTCCTGCTGTCGAGATATATTATCGCGGGCGTGGCGCTTGGCGGAGTGAAGGAGTAAGGCGCTCATTCCGTCCGGAGCTCATCCTGCAAGCGGGTTGGTGGAGGCTATGAACGTTAACAAAAAAATCCGGGCGGTCGCGGTTCTCGCTGCCGCCCTGGCTCTCATGATGTCAGGATGCGTAAAAGGCTCGGGCGGCGATTCCGAAGAGACTGGCGGGGAAGTCGCCGAGCAGGTGACGATCAATATGATGCATCTGTGGCCGGAGGCGGGCGCATCGGGCCAGCACCAGATCGTGAACAAGATCATCGCCGAGTATGAGGCGGAAAATCCCGGCGTCGCGATCAAGCAGGAAGTGCTGGACAATGAGCGGTACAAGGCCAAGATCAGGGTGCTTTCCGCCGTCAACGAGCTGCCGGATGTCGGCCTCACCTGGGCGGCCGGCTATTTGCAGGATTTCGTCCGTGGCGAGCTGTTCACGCCGCTCGACGATCTGCTGCACGGCGAGCTGCAGGACTCGTTCATACCGGGCACGACGGAAGCCTATATGGTAGGCGGCAAAACCTACGCGCTGCCGCTGGAGTTCAATATCGCTCCCGTTTATTACAACAAGCGCATCTTTGAGAAATACGGCCTGCAGCCTCCCGCCACCTACGACGAGTTCTTGCGGATTGTGAAGACGCTCGCGGACCATGGCGTCGTGCCGATCGCGCTGGGCAACAAGGACCGCTGGACGGGCTCTCTCTGGTACATGTACCTGGCGGACCGCATCGCCGGAACGGAGAAGCTGGCGAGCGCCATCAAGGGCGGCGCCTCCTTCACAGAGCCCGGTCTGGTCGAGGCGGCCAGGCGCGTGCAGGATCTGGTCGCCATGAATGCCTTCAACAAAGGCTTCAACGGCCTGTCGAACGACGAAGTGAAAGCGGAATATATGAACAGCGAGGCGGCCATGTATCTGATGGGCACCTGGGAGCTCCCCAACTATACGACGAGCGCCAATATTCCGCAGGACTTCCGCGACAGCATGGGCTTTTTCAAATTTCCGACGATAGCCGGCGGCAAGGGCAACATCGACGGCTGGGTAGGCGGTCCTGGCGTCGGCCTGTTCGTCGCCGAGAACTCCCCGGTCCGGGAAGAAGCGAAGAAATTCGTGAAGTACTTCGTGAAGCGTTGGGGAGAGGAGTCGGTCAACGGCGCCGGCGTCATCCCGGCCACCAAGGTGGACACGTCCAAGATCGAGCTGCCGCAGCTGTACGTCGACCTGCTCAAGGAAGTGAACAAGGCGACGAGCATTACGCTGTTCGCCGACGTACAGATGGCAGGCGGCGCCGCCGAGGTTCACCTGAACCAGATCCAGGCGTTGTTCGGGGGCGAGATTACTCCGGCCGACTTCGCCAAGGCGCATGATGCGGCCATCAAAACGGGAAAATGAAATGCAGGTTAAAGAGGCTGTCCGAAAGGAAGGCCTCTTTGCCTTTCATAAAGGGAAAAGGATCGGAATGAAGCTGGCTTGAGGTCGGATGGCTCTGACTTGCCCTTAATCTGTCTAAAAAGCAGCCTTAAAAACACAAAAAGGGACGAAACCGATCAACTTCCGGTTTTGCCCCTTTTTGCTGTATCAACATGAATATCAGCCGTTTTTTAGATTCAGGGGCTTTTGGGAAAGCCCCGTCTCTGTTTTGGAAAGCTTATTTTTGCTCGCTCAGCATCTGGCGCAGAACGGTCTGCAGGATGCCGCCGTTGCGGTAGTAGTCGACCTCGACCAGGGAGTCCAGACGGACGGTAACCTGGAATTGGAAGGTGCTGCCGTCTTCGCGCGTAGCGACGACGGTCACTTTGTCGCCAGGCTTCACGTCGTTGTTCAGGCCCTCGATGTCGAAGGTCTCGCGTCCCGTGATGCCGAGCGTTTTCCAGCCTTGGCCGTCCTGGAAGCAGAGCGGCAGAACGCCCATGCCGACCAGGTTCGCCCGGTGGATCCGCTCGAAGCTCTCGGTGATGACGGCTTTGACGCCGAGCAGGAACGTGCCTTTGGCTGCCCAGTCGCGGGAGCTGCCGGTGCCGTACTCTTTGCCGCCGATGACGATGAGGTTCGTCTTGTCGGCTTGATATTTCATCGAGCCTTCGTAGACGGACGTCACTTCATCCGTAGGCAGGTAAGTGGTGTAGCTGCCCTCGGTGCCTGGAGCGACCTGGTTGCGGATGCGGATGTTGGCGAACGTACCGCGAACCATGACCTCGTGATGGCCGCGGCGGGAGCCGTAGGAGTTGAAGTCCTTCTTCTCGACGCCGTGCTCGATGAGGTACTTGCCGCCAGGGTAGTCGGCGCGGATGCTGCCTGCAGGGGAGATATGGTCCGTCGTGACGGAATCGCCCAGCAGCAGAAGCGTCTTGGCATGCTTGATGTCCTCGACATCGCGGATGCCGTCCGCCAGACTGTCGAAGAACGGCGGGTTGGCAATGTACGTGGAGTTCTCATCCCACTCGTACAGCTCGCCCTGCGGAACCGGAATCTGGTTCCAACGCTCGTTGTGCGTGTACACATTGTCATACTTGTCGCGGAACATCTGAGGCGTGATCGCGGAGCTTGCCGCGTTCGCGATCTCCTCGGAGGACGGCCAGATGTCGCGCAGGTAGACAGGCTCGCCCTGCTGGTCGTGGCCGATCGGATCGTTCGCGAAGTCGATGTCGACCGTGCCGGCCAGAGCGTAAGCGACTACGAGCGGCGGAGACGCCAGGTAGTTGGCTTTGATCTGGGCATGGATGCGGCCTTCGAAGTTCCGGTTGCCGGACAGTACGGCCGCGACCGTCATGTCGTTGTCGGCAATCGCTTGGCTGATCTCGTCAGGCAGCGGGCCGGAGTTGCCGATGCATGTCGCGCAGCCGTAGCCTGCCACGTAGAAGCCGAGCTTCTCGAGGTAAGGCAGCAGGCCGGACTTGGTGAGGTAGTCGGTTACGACAAGGGATCCCGGAGTCAGGGAGCTCTTCACGTATTCCGGCTTCACGAGGCCTTTTTCCACGGCTTTCTTGGCTACAAGGCCGGCGCCCAGCATGACGCTAGGGTTGGACGTGTTCGTGCAGCTCGTGATTGCGGCCAGAACGACGGCGCCAGTGCCCATTCGGCTCACTTTGCCGTTTTTGTGCTTCACTTCGACAACTTCTTCGATCTTGGCGTCGGACAGGCCGTAGCCGCCTTTGTCGACCGGTGTGCGGACCGTGTTGCTCCAAGCTTCCTTCATGGCGGTCAGCTCGATGCGGTCCTGAGGACGCTTCGGACCGGCCAGGGAAGGAACGATCGTGGAGAGGTCGAGCTCGATGACGTCGGTGAACGTCGGATCCGGCGTGTCGTCCGTGCGGAACATGCCTTGAGCCTTGTAGTAAGCCTCGACCAGCTCGATCTGCTCTTCCGTGCGGCCAGTCTGGCGCAGGAAGTTCAGCGTGATGGCATCGACCGGGAAGAAGCCGACCGTGGCGCCGTATTCCGGAGCCATGTTGGCCACCGTCGCGCGGTCAGGCAGGCTGATGTTGGAGAGGCCGTCGCCGAAGAACTCGACGAACTTGCCGACAACGCCGCGCTTGCGGAGAATCTCGGTAACCGTCAGGGCAAGGTCGGTCGCCGTAGCGCCCTCTGCCAGCATGCCGGTCAGCTTGAAGCCGATGACCTCAGGAGCGACGAAGTAGAGCGGCTGGCCGAGCATGCCGGCTTCCGCCTCGATGCCGCCGACGCCCCAGCCTACGATGCCGAGGCCGTTGATCATCGTCGTATGGGAGTCCGTGCCGACGAGGGAGTCCGGGAAGACGACCGTTTCGCCGTCAATCACCTTCGTAGTGGCTACGGAAGCGAGATACTCCAGGTTGACCTGGTGGACGATGCCGGTATCCGGCGGTACCGCGCGGAAGTTGTCGAACGCGGTTTGCGCCCAGCGGAAGAACTTGTAGCGCTCGGCGTTGCGCTCGAATTCGATTTTCTGGTTGATTTCCAGAGCGTCAGGCGAGCCGAAGGCGTCAACCATGACGGAGTGGTCGATGACGAGGTCGACCGGCACGAGCGGGTTGATCTTCTTCGGATCGCCGCCGGCTTTCTTGACGGTCTCGCGCATCGCAGCAAGGTCGACGACAACCGGCACGCCGGTGAGATCCTGCAGCACGATACGGGACGGAATGAACGGAATTTCCTTGTCTTCGCGCTTCTCAGCCCAGCTCATGAGCTGTTTTACGTGGTCGGCCGTGATGCCGCGTCCGTCGAACTGGCGCACGGCGCCTTCGAGCAGGACTTTAATGGAGACTGGAAGCTTGGAGATGGCTCCGTGTCCCTTCTCTTCCAGACCTTGAAGGCTGTAGTAAGTGTAGGACTTACCGCCGACTTCAAGCGTAGAACGGACCGAGTATTGATTTTGCAATGGCATCTAGCTTTGCTCCCCTCAGGCAATTTGCAATTAGGAAACGAAAAGTACGGCTGCGGGAACAGATGTGGCCGCAGCTGGGTTTCCGGAATGAGACGTGGCAAAAAAACGGCGCTTGATCGCGACCGAGTTAATGTTTCATTCCATGAAACTTCATTTCAAAACCGCTATATCCTCATTATAGACTGAAAAGAAAAGAACGTAAAGGGAAGAAAGCGGAATCCAAACGGCTTTTGCTGCGTATGAACCTTGGTTGAGCCGCCTTAGTATTTGCAGTTGGCGGCGGGGAAGATTATCATTTGGAGGAAGGCAATAATTGGCTGACTCTCGGGAGGGACTTTGAGTGGACCTGACGCAGGAAGACCGCCAGTCGGAAGCCAGACTGGACCGGTTCAAGAAGTTCTTCATCAACAACAAATTCGTGCTGTTCCTGCTGGTCCTGCTGCTGGTCGGGATCAACATTCTTGTGTTCGCGCATATTACGTTCATCTTTGTTCCGCTGCTCGTGCTGGCGAAGACGGTGCTGCTGCCGATGCTTTTGGCTGGCGTCGCTTATTACCTCCTCAATCCGCTCGTGGATTGGATGGAGAAGCAGGGCATGAAGCGCGGATGGGTCATCGCGGCGCTGTACGTCATCATCATCGGCCTGCTGACGCTGCTTATTACGATCGTCGTTCCGATCATCCGGGAGCAATTGACGGGTCTCGCGGACAATATTCCCATCTATACGAAGTATGTCCAAGACAAGACGACTTATTACCTGGGAAGCGACCTCGTGACCCAGCTCCAGACGAGCCTCAATTACGATCCGCAAAAGATCGCGCAGGAGCTGTCGAGCAGAGCCGGCAGCATCCTTCAGAGCACGTTGAACAACATCGGCGGCTTTCTCGGCACGGTGACGGAATTCGTCCTGGCGATCGTCACGCTGCCGTTCATCCTGTTCTACATGCTCAAGGACGGCAAGAAGCTGCCGATCTTCATCACGGCAATGCTGCCTACGACGATAAGAGGGGAGACCCGCCGGGTATTGACGGAGTCCAATCATCAGATCAGCTCCTATATCCGCGGCCAGATCATCGTGAGCCTATGCATCGGAGCGCTGCTGTTCATCGGGTATTTGATCATCGGCCTGGATTACGCGCTTGTGCTCGCCATCGTAGCGGCTTGCACGGCCGTCGTTCCCTACATCGGGCCTGCCATCGCCATTACTCCGGCGCTCGTCGTAGCCGCCTTCACCTCTCCGATCATGCTGCTGAAGATGGTTGTCGTATGGACCTGCGTGCAGCTGATCGAAGGCAAGTTCATCTCGCCGCAGGTGATGGGCAAGACGCTGAGCATCCACCCGATTACGATCATCTTCGTCATCCTCACCTCGGGCAAGCTGTTCGGTTTCCTCGGGATCATTCTCGCGGTGCCCGGCTATGCGGTGCTCAAGGTATTCGTCACTCATCTGTTCCAGTGGTTCATGGTCCGATCCAAGCTGTACGGTCCCGAGCCGGAATACAAGATTCTCGGCGTGAAGCGCAACGAGGACTAGCTGGCGGTTCCATGAGAAAAAGCCTCTGCGTGAGCAGAGGCTTTTTCTCATGGCCGGCCGGCGAAGGCAGCGGCTGATTACTGGGCAGGGTTGCTGCGCGCCTGCGACAGATGGCAGCGCAGCTGGTAGGCCTTCCAGCGGGAGAGGGGCACGCGCTTCGATTCGGGTCCGGTGCTTCCGAAGTAAACGGCTCCTTCCTCAATGCCGCTGATCTTGGCTGTATTCACGTAACATCCCGAAGCGACCGGATAGAACAGTCCATTCCGGCACAACCGGTTGATCTGGTCGGCAGACATTTTCTTTTTAATGTTGTAGTTGCTGCCGTGGAAGCTTACAAGTCCGAAGGAGCCGAGCCTGTAATACAGAATGTCCGTCTCAACATCAAAGTCCTCATACACATTGCGGTCGTTTGATGGCACGTTAATCATTCCGTTATCCCCCTTGCTTGGTTAAGAAAGTGGCGTTTGATAACGCTTACATATCATAACATAGGGCAGAGATTTTGGGAAGGATAGGATTCATAACGCTAGGATGCGATTGCTTTGCGGCGACAGCCTGATGCTAAAACGAAAAAGCGCCCCGAAAAGGGCGCTTTTCTTGTTGCTGCAGCTCAGGCTTTTGTTCCTGCGGATGCTCAGGCTTCTTCCCATAGGCGGCGCAGGTTGGCGAGCCCGGCTCTGGCGCCGAGGCGGCAATCCTCGAGGCCCTCGAACTCGACGGATACGTACCCGTCGTAACCGGACGACTTGACGATGCGGACAACCTCCGGCATGTCGATGTCCCCGTTGCCGATCACCGCGCCGCGCAGGTGGTTGCCGCCGGCCGTACGGAACCAGCCCTCGCCTGGATTGCGGTAGGAAGGACGCAGATAGAAGTCCTTGAAGTGGACGACGGAAGCGATAGGAAGATTGGCCTTCACGGCCGCGACCGAGTTTTCGTCGGCGCACATGAAGTTGCCCACATCGAGCGTCGTGCGGAAGTTGGGACGGTCCACCGCTTCGACGAGAGCCTGGACGCGGTCGCTGTGCTGGATGAAGTAGCCGTGGTTCTCCACGCTCGTCGTAATGCCGAAGCCTGCGGCGTAATCGGCGATTTCGCGGCAGGCCGCAGCAAGCTTATCCAGGGAACGGTTGAAGTTGCCGATCGACAGATCGGTGTCGCTGGCCACGTCATGCCGCATGAAGCGGGCGCCGAGCGCGGCGGCGATGTCGACCTGCTCCTTGACCCGCTGGATCTCGGCACGGCAGCCCTCCTCCGACAGGCCCTGGAAATTAGCTCCGATGGCATAGTTGGAAATATCGATTCCGCGCTGAGCTGCCCGCTCCACGATCCGGCTGACGAGCTCGGGATTGCCGGTAAGCTCATAACCGAGAGGAACGATCTCCACATGCTCGCCGCCATGCTCCGCGGTGAAGTCGATGACGTCGAGAACGGTCATCTCTCCCGACCTGAGCGCCTGGTAGAGGCTGTAGGTGCTGAGTCCGAGCTTCATGGGAACGTCACCTCGCGTCCTTGGGCAGCCGATTCATAGATCGCGCTCAGTATTTTCATGATCTCGACGCCGTCCTCGACCGGGCTGATCGGCTGCTTGCCGCTCGCCGCGCAGTCGACGAAATGGTCGATCTCGCTCTGGAAGGCACGGCTTATCTGCATGCCTTTGCTGTCCGTCTGCGGGTAGGTGTTGAGGATGATGTCGTTCTTCTCCGTGACCATGACGACCTCGGGATCGATCTCGAAGCCGCCCTTCGTGCCGAACAGCTTGACGATGCCTTCATCCTTGACCGTATGCAGGGAGAAGCTGACGTCGACGAGCAGGGAGGCGCCGTTCTCGAATCGGATCAGCGCGTTGGCCATATCCTCGACATCGTTGAGATCGGCGTTGTAGTCCGCGGCCTGATAGCGGGACAGATGCTTGATGTTGGCGCGGTTGCCCAGATGCTTGTATTCGTTGGCGCTGACCGACTTCACCTTGGGACGGCCCATCAGATACCAGCACAGGTCGATGACATGCACGCCGATATCGATGACAGGTCCGCCGCCGGAGCGGGACTTGTCGGAGAACCAGCCGCCGGGATTGCCCATGCGGCGGATATACGAAGCTTTGGCGAAGTACAGGTCGCCGAACTCGCCGTTCTCCACGAACGAATGGAGCATCAGGGCGTTGGGATCGTAGCGGCGGACGAAGCCGACCATCAGCTGCTTGCCGGAGCGCTTCACCGCATCCTGAATCTGATAAGCCTCTTCGACGGTACGGCAGAGCGGCTTCTCCACGAGGACATGCTTGCCGGCGTCCAGCGCGGCGATGCTGATCTCCGCGTGGGTGTTGTTCCACGTGCAGATGCTGACCGCGTCCACGTCCGGATCTCCGAGCAGCTCGCGGTAATCACCGTATACCTTGGAGGCGCCGTATTTGTCCGCGACGGACTGTGCTCTCTCCCGATTCATGTCGCAGATGGCATAGACCTCGCTGTTTTTGTTGGCCGCATAAGACTGCAGGTGGAACTCGGAGATGGATCCGGTCCCGATGACGCCGATTCGGATACTCATGCTTGCTTCACTCCCCATTGGCTTGGTAACCTTATATAGTGAAAGTATAGCGGCGCCATCCCCATTCGGCATGGGTGATCATGCGCTCTATTAGTACAATTGTGCGGTTCGCGGCTGCCCCGGCAGCCGGCGCAGACCAGCCTTAGAAGGAGGACCGGCCGATGGAACGCCCTCTATCGCTACTGGAGGAAATGAGCATGCCCGACCCGAACTTCCCGGTCAAGCTGTGCACCTCGCGCTTCGCGGGACGCGGCCGGATTCTGTTCGAGGCTCATTGGCACAATCATATGGAGCTCCTCTACATCCGTTCGGGACATGCGGTCGTGGAATGCAATTACGTTTCCTGCGAAGCCGGACCCGGCGATCTGATCGCGGTGAACAGCAACGATATCCATATGGGCATCCTGCTGTCGGACGAGATCGAATACGACTGCCTGATCGCCGATCTGGGCTTGCTGCAAAGCCTGTCTCCCGACGCGGCCGAAACCAAATACATCACGCCGATCGTTCAGAACCGCATCCTCTTCCGCAACGTCATCCGCGGAGACGAGCAGCTGAATGCCTGCATGGAGCAGCTTGAGGGCGAGTTCGCCTGGCGCCAGCCCGGCTTCGAGCTGTCGGTGAAATCGCTGCTGTACCGGCTCCTGACGCTGCTGCTGCGGGGCTATGTCGAGGTCAGGCTGACCGAGCCGGAGTCGCACGCGCGGCTGCGCAACCTGGAGCGGTTCCAGCCGATTTTCCATCATATCGAGACGCACTACACGGAGGAGCTGACGGTGGATTCGCTGGCAGGGCTCGCTTCGCTCAGCCGCTTCCACTTCAGCCGGCTGTTCCGCCAGCTGACGGGGCGCACCGTCACCGACTACGTCAACCGGATCCGCATCAACAAATCCGAGGATCTGCTCCGCAATACGGAGAAGACCATCGCCGAGATCGCGATGGCGGCAGGCTACAATGATCTCAGCTATTTCAGCCGCACATTCCGCCGCTACCGGGGGCTGGCGCCGTCCGAGGTCCGGGTGCAGCGGTAGAACGTCCGGAGAGATCGAGAACGTTTCAAGAGATGATCGAATACGGCCAGACCAAAACAATCCTGCCCATGGGCAGGATTGTTTTGGTCTTATTTGATGTAGACGCCTCCGAACGGCAGCAGCTCCCGCAGCGTCCTCCGCAGGAAGCCGTCCCGCTGCAGAGGCTCGACAAGCCCCGGATCGAGCGATCCGGTCTGCACCAGCACGGAGCCGCGTCCCTTCAGCTCCCACTGGACGTTCATATGCTGGGTAGCCAGCGGGTTGCCGTAGACGGCGAGCTTGACCCGCGCCGACTCCGGGAAAGCGACGAGCGAGGCGGTATCGACATAGAGCGGCTGCTCCTCGGACAGCTTCATGGAGGCAAGGCCGCCCGCCGTAAGGATGCCGAGCGTGCCGGGGCCCGTGAAGCGCATCCGGGTCAGCTCCCGCGTGATCCAAGCGGTCTTGAGCTTGTGGATGCGCGTCTTCATGGCCATGCCGTCGCTGTAGAAGACGATATGCCGGAAGTCGAACAGCAAGTCGCTGTCCTCGGGCAGCGCCACCGCTTCCAGGCCGCAGCCGGGCGGCAGGCCGAGCAGGAACTCGCTCGGTCCTTGGATCCGGGAGCGGATCCATTTGCGCTTGCGGTAGACGCCGGCGGCATCCATGAACCGGTCCTCGCGCGCACCGGCCGGGCCGCGGAACGCGATGATGGCCTTCGGGTGCAGCACCTGCAGCTTGTCGGCTTCTTCAAGCTCGATCCGCACATGCCCGTGAGGCGGCGGCGCCGTCACGATCATAAGCCGGCTGCCTTTCCTTGGTCGCGCCGCTGAGCGCGGTAGACGCGGTAGCGCCACACCCGTACGGCCGCGATATAGGCCAGCAGGGCGGAAGCTCCCACGAGCACGGCGACAGCGATGCCGTGCTTCAGCGAAGCCTGCTTCTGCCTGGCGGCCGCCATGCTCTCTTCCAGCTGCCGGTTCTGCTCCGCCAGCGCTTCGTTCTGCTTGCGGAAGTCCTCGTTCTGCTGCTGCAGCTCCTGCTGCCTCGCTTCGAACTCCGCCTGCTTCTGCTCGTAATCCTGCTTCAGCCTCTCCTGCTGCTGCTCCAGCCGGGCAATCGATTCCGTATATTGCTTCTGCAGCTCGTCCACCTTGGCCGGCGTGTCATAGATGTCCTTGAGATTGTCCCAGATGCCGGCATGCGCCTGCCCGGGCCAGTCGGCTCCGGCTAAGGCGACGATGAGTATTGCGGCAGCCAGGCTTGTCCGCTTGATCCGTTTCGACCTCATATGGATCCATCCCCTCTCGCGGCGCTCTTCACTATCTATTACCCAGTATAGCAAGAGTCGGATGCTGCTGTAAGAGACTGGGGACAAATGTCGGATTATCATGGACTGCAAGAGGGGCTTATCCGTTTCCTGCTGCTGCGAGATGTCGTTCTAGAGCTCGAAATGACAACGAATGGAATGGTTTGGCCGCGCTTACGACTGTTGGGCGGCATTGTCTGAACGGCTGAAATAAGGTATATTCACTGACAAAAAGGCCCAGGCCGGAAAAGAGGAGAGAAAATGGCAGAAGCATCCATGACCTATACGCTGTACATAGCTTCTTACGGGGAGGCCCAGGAGCCGACCGTTCATGCATGCCGGCTCGACGGCGGCACAGGAGAGCTGTCGGTATTCCAGAAGCTCGCCGGAATCGAGCAGGCTTCGTTCCTGGCCGTCCATCCCGCGGGCAACATGCTCTACGCCGCCAGCGAAACCGGCGAGACGAGAGGGCAGTCCGGCGGCTCCGTCCATGCGCTGGCCATTGATCCGCAGAGCGGCGAGCTCGAGGTGCTCGGCGACCAGCTGACTCACGGGGAGCATCCTTGCCATGTCAGCCTGTCCCTTGATTGTCAAAGCCTGTACGTCTCCAATTACAGCGGAGGCAATGCGGCAATCTTTCCGCTTGAAGCGGACGGCCAGCTGTCGGAGCCGGCTTCGGCGCTCGTATCCGGGGAAGGCGAGCTCGGACCGGCAGCCGACCGGCAGGAAAAGCCTCATGTCCACAGCGCCGGACCGGTTCCGGGCACTCCCTTTGCATACCTGTGCGATCTGGGCACCGACTCGGTCTATATCTACCGGCAGTCCGCCGACGGGCGCTCTCTGCTCAAGACCAGCACCGCCAGGCTGGAGCCGGGAACCGGCCCCCGCCATGCGGCGATCCCAGCCAGCCTTCCCTATGTCTATGTAGCCGGTGAGCTCGATTCGTACGTGAACGTGCTTCGGATGGACAAGGAAACGGGCACGCTGGAAAGCGTGCAGCGGATTTCCGGCCTCCCGGAGGAATTCGCCGGCACCAGCTGGGCGGCGGATATCCATCTCTCTCCGGACGGCCGGTTCCTGTACATGTCCAACCGGGGCCATGACAGCATCGCCGTGTTCGCGGTCGACGCCGGCGACGGGACGCTGACAGCGGTGGAGCACTGCCCGACCGGCGGCCGCACGCCGCGCAACTTCGCCATCTCTCCGGACGGCAGATGGCTGCTCGCCGCTAACCAGGAGAGCGGCACGATCCATTCCTTCCGGAGGGATGCGGACAGCGGCAAGCTCGCTCCTGCGCCTGCATCCTTGCGGATTCCGGCGCCGGTATGCATCTGCTTCGCCTGAGGAGACTGTCCTCTGTCTAAGCGCGGGCAGCGCCGGACTCTGCCCAGGCGGCGCTGCATGCCCGCGCCCCTCTCATTTACTGACGAACATACAATCCATCCACGCGACGAAAGGAAGTCCTGTCCATGTCCGCTTCGCAATCGGCCCGGATCGGCGCAGCCCGCACCGGGACCATCTATGCGATTCTGATCGCCATCAGCGCCGTCCACATGCTCAACGATTCCATGCAATCGGTCATCCCCGCTCTATATCCCATCTTCCAGGATACGCTGAACATCAGCTACACCCAGATCGGGTGGCTGACATTCACGCTGCAGATGACTTCATCGGTCATGCAGCCGGTTGTCGGGCTCGTCTCCGACCGCAAGCCGTCGCCCTGGATGCTGCCGGTCGGCATGCTCATGAGCATGATCGGCATGGCCGGCATGGCGTTCGCCCCGAGCTTCGGCATGCTTATCTTCTTCATCGTGTTCGTCGGACTGGGCTCGGCCGTCTTCCATCCGGAAGGCTCGCGCGTCGTTTATTTCGCCGCCGGGGGCAGGCGCGGCTTCGCCCAGTCGATCTACCAGGTCGGGGGCAACTTCGGCCAGTCGCTGGCGCCGCTCATGACGATCTTCATCTTCATCCCGCTCGGGCAGCGCGGCGCTGTCTGGGGCACGCTGCTGGCTGCCGCGGCGATCCTCATCCTGCTGAAGGTGGTGCCGTGGTACCGCAAGCAGCTGGAGGAGCATGGCAAGCCGGTGAAAAAAGCGGCCGTGCCGAGAGGCGAGCTGTCCCTCGATGCGCGGAAGCGTAAAAATGTCGTCGCCTTCGCGCTGTCCGTGCTGATTCTGCTTGTGTTCGCCCGTTCCTGGTACGGAGCGGCGATCGGCACGTTCTACCAATTCTACCTGATCCACGACTACGGCCTCAGCAAGCAGGCCGCCCAGGTGCCGCTGCTGCTGTTCATGATCGCGGGAGTCGTCGGAACCTTCTTCGGCGGGATGGTTTCGGACCGAATCGGGGCCAAGCGCACGATGCTGCTGTCCATCCTGGGAGCGGCGCCGTTCACGCTGCTGCTGCCGCATCTGCCGCTCGTCTGGATGTATCCCGTCGCAGCGCTGATCGGCCTGATCATCCAGGCGAGCTTCTCGGTCAGCGTCGTCTACGCGCAGGAGCTGATGCCGGGCCGGGTCGGCATGGCATCCGGACTCATCACGGGCTTCGCCTTCGGGATGGGGGCGCTCGGCGCCGTCGTGCTGGGCAAGCTTGGAGACATCTACGGCCTGCAGAGCGTCATGTACTGGACCAGCGTGCTTCCGGTCGCAGGCGCGCTTGCGTTCCTGCTCCCCCGCGACCGGAAGCAAGCAGCGGCCTGAAGCCGCCTGTTTGCAGAGGGAAATACGGGAGAGGCTCCCGGAATGACCGCTTGCATGCCGGTCATCCCCGGGCGGGCTGCTGTGCGACACGCTGCCGGCTTGCTTCAATGCCGCATGGTTGTGCCAAGGAATTCAAGCGGCACAGAGCGACAAAAAAGGACTGCCCCCGCACCGTTGCTGAAAACGGGGGGCAGTCCTCTTCTATGTTCATCGGGATGTTCAGCGGGCGGCGGCGCTCCGGCGGTCCCATGCCGCCAGGCAGAGCGCCAGCAGCAGGGCGATGAAGGAGAATGCCGATGCCGTCCACGGCAGCACGCCGTAGTCGTACGCTCCGGGAGCTGTCTCGAAGAACAGCACGATCCAGCCGCCGAAGAAGGCGCCGAAGGCGTTGCCGAAGTTCAGGACAGCGTGATTGGATGTCGAAGCCAGGGCAGGCGCATCCTTGGCAAGGTTCATGATGCGGACCTGCAGCCCCGGCATGGCGGAGAAGCTCGCCGCTCCCCACAGGAAGATGAGGGCAAGCGTAGCGGGCAAGGAAACGTCCGCGAAGCCGAGCAGCGCCAGAATGACCGCTTGGGCCAGGAAGGAGACGATGACCGTCGGCATCAGCTTGAGGTCTGCCAGCTTGCCTCCCAGGATGTTGCCGATCGTGACGCCGCAGCCGAACAGGACGAGGATCCAAGGCACGTTGCCCTCGCCGACGCCGGTTACTCCGGTGAGCAGCGGCTTGATGTAGCTGAACAGGCTGAACAGGCTGCAGCAGCCGAAGGCGCCTGTGATCAGCACGAGGAACAGCTTGGGCTGCAGGAGAGCCCTGATCTGCCTGGCTGCGTTGGTGTCGTCCGTCTGCTTGATCGAAGGAATCATGGCGATCAGGCCGACCAGCGTGACGGCGCCCATCGCCGCGACGACGAAGAACGACATCCGCCATCCAAGCTCCTGCCCGATGAAGGTTCCGAACGGCACGCCGAGAATGTTGGCGATCGTCAGGCCGGCCATCATGACCGACACGGCTCCGGCTCGGCGTCTGGGAGAGACGAGGCTCGCCGCGAGCACGGCTCCGATGCCGAAGAAGGTGCCGTGGGCAAGCGAGGTGAAGATGCGGGCCGCCAGCAGGAGGCCGTAATTCGGAGCCAGTGCGGCTCCCAGGTTGCCGATGATGAACAGCACCATCAGCAGGGAAAGCAGCAGTTTCTTGGGGAAGCGGGCCGTTGCCAGCGCAAGCACGGGAGCGCCGATGCCGACTCCGAGCGCGTAGCCGGTAATAAGGTTGCCCGCCTTCGGCACGCTTACGCCAAGGTCCGCGGCTACTTCGGGAAGCAGGCCCATGATGACGAATTCCGTCAAGCCGATCGCGAAGGCTCCGACCGTGAGGGAGTAGAGAGAGAGCGGGTACCGATCCTTGTCGGTTTGCGAGGCTGCAATCGACGGTTGATCTTGGTGCATGAATGTCTGACCTTCTTTCTGAAAGCGCTGACTGTAAATAGCAGGAAATGACTTACATTTGGAAATCAACTTCCGCCAGTATAGCAGATTTTGCGCTTCGGGAAAGAGGAATTTCACTCCTTAATCGTAATAGACCGGCATGTCCGGCTGCCGTCCGTACCGGAACATCATGCGCAGCTGGCTTTCCGTGTTGCGGCTGAGCGACAGGGGAGGCAGCTCATCCTCGCCGAAAAACTTCACCTCGCTTGTCTCCACGCCGCCGGAAGCCTGCCCGCCCGTGATTTCGCAGTGGAAAAAAAGCTTATAGATATGATGCGCATCGGGAGGATGCCCGTGGCGGATCTTGTCCATGACGGCAAGCAGCCTTACCGTCCTGGCTTCGAAGCCCGTCTCTTCCCTGATCTCCTTAATCACGCATTGACTCGGGGTCAGGCCGATATCCGCCCAGCCGCCGGGAAGGCACCAGGCGCCGTCCGATCTTTCCCGGACGAGCAGGATGCGGCCTTCCCGGAAAATGGCTCCCCGCACGTCCACCTTTGGCGTGGCATAACCGGAGCCGCTGGCGAAAGCGAGCCGAATCTCTTCCCTGCCCGCGGACGTATGCGTCTCCATGATCTCCACGCTCAGCTCCCGCAGGGCTTCAAAACGTTCGATGTCATAGACGTCACGCCCGTAGGCAAGCCCGGTCTGGGCTATGGCTTGGATTTGTTTTGCCCATTCGAGCCACTTCGGTTCCATTTCTGTTCCTCCTCGCAGGTATTGCTTGCAGATATGCATGAATATGCATTTGAAGCCGGCCACAGGGACCAGTTCTCGGTCCGCGCTCCGGAATCCTGTTTCGCCTTGCGTCCAAGCGGGTAAAAATCCGTATTGTTGTTCGAGCTTCCGACGCTCCTCGCGGAATCCGGCAGCGCCGCAGGGCATGACAGCTTTGCGGCCGGCTGCCGGTTTGTCGTCTTTATGGACCGGCTTCAAGATGTTGACGAGGACGGGAAGGGATTTGCTTCAAAAAGTGGAATAGATTAGTTGATAGATCCGTTAGACGCTTATCGCTTTATTTCATTCAATCGACCTGAAGGGAGAGACAGGGCATGGTTGTCGAAGTCGGAAGGGGAGGCACAGTCTATGTGCCGGATACAGGGATGGCGGGGGCCGGAAGCCCTCGCATGGGCATCTTGACGGGGAGGCAGACCGCTGCCGGGCGCGTCAAGCCTCAGCCTGCAAGGCGCGCCGTGCTGCTGGGAGACGGCTCCGGCGCCTCTTATCATCCCTTGCAGGCTGTGCAGGAAATGATTCTCGGCGCCTTGAAGGATGATTTCGACGCGGCAGCGACGGAGGATTACAGCGTTCTCGAAGGACCTGCTTCCGGAACGGGATTGATAGCCGCTTATACCGACCGTTGGGAAGATCCCGTCACACCCGAGCAAGCCAAGGGCATCATCGATTTTGTCGGCCAAGGCGGCGGACTCGTCCTGATCCATTCCGGCATCTCTCTCGCAGCCGATCCTCGGCTTGAAGAAATGATCGGAGCGCGTTTCATCGGGCATCCCCCTTATCAGACCCTTTCCTTCGAACCGGTCGTAGGCAAGGGCGGAGCGCATCCGATCGTACAGAATATCGAGCCCTTCGATTCCCCTGACGAGCCTTACCGTTATTCCTTCAGCAGGTCGAAGGACCGCGAGGTCATCCTGGAGTACTGGCTGGATGGCTGCTGTTACCCTGCAGCCTGGGTGCAGCGGTACGGGGAAGGCCGGATCGCCGTCCTTATGCCGGGCCATGACCGGGCTTCCTTCGAGAGCGGCCAGGTGCAGCGGCTGATCCGCTCGGCGAGTCTGTGGGCAGCAGGCAGAATTTAAGCTCTTTGAAAGCAAGCGGGTCTTCGGGCCCGTTTTTTAATGTACATTTATGACATAGGCCCTAATTGTCCATCCCGAAAATGTCGATGTGTACTTTACGGCAAGTAGTGATATCGATATTGAACGCAAAAAAGAAGCGGCGGTCCGTCCGGCATTCCATGCCGGGCTGACCGCCGCTTTGCTGTGTTTCAGTATCCGTCTGTCTTGTGCCCGGAGCGTTCCGCCTTCTCCGCTCCCTCGCGCATGCCGGAGGATCCGATATGCTCCATGTCGGCCTTCGCCTTGGCCAGCCCTTCTGCCACGCGGCGGCCGTAGTCGGCATCCGCCTCGCTGAAGTGGGCGATCATGTTCTGCTGGATGACAGGCGCGCTGATCTTGAGCGCATCGACGAGATTGGAGATGAGCTCCTCCCGCTCCCACTCCTCGAACTTCCGGTACGTCTCTCCGGCTTGCTTGAAGTCGTTCGGCCGGGATATCTTCTCCCGCACCAGAGCGGCATGGTACATCGGCTCATGCTCCTTGCCCGACGGGGCCGCTTCCTTCAGTCCGCCAAGAGAGGAGGGCTCATAGTTGACATGGGGATTCTGATGCTGTCCCTTGTCGACATTGAAGGCCATCTGGCCGTCCCGCTGATTCGTCGCGACCGTCGTTTTCGGCGCGTTGATCGGCAGCTGCAAGTAGTTCGTGCCGACCCGGTAGCGCTGCGTGTCGGAATACGAGAATGTCCGGCCCTGCAGCAGCTTGTCGTCGGAGAAATCGAGGCCGTCGACGAGCACGCCGGTTCCGAAGGCCGCCTGCTCCACCTCGGCGAAGTAGTTGTCCGGGTTGCGGTTGAGCACCATTTTGCCGACGGGAAGGAAGGGGAACTTGTCCTGGTCCCATAGCTTGGTCGGGTCGAGCGGATCGAAGTCGAGCTCGGGATGCTCGTCGTCGCTCAGAATCTGCACGTTCAGCTCCCATTCCGGATAGTCGCCGCGCTGTATCGCCTCGTACAGATCCTGGGTCGCATGGCTCGTATTTTTGGCCTGGATTTCGTCGGCTTCCTTCTGGGTAAGGTTTTTAATGCCGACCTTCAGAGGCTCCCAGTGGTACTTGACGAGAAAACCCGTTCCTTCCTTGTTGACCCATTTGTAGGTATTGACGCCGGAGCCTTGCATTTGCCGGTAATTGGCGGGAATACCCCACGGAGAGAAGAGAAAGGTAATCATGTGCGTCGCTTCCGGGGAATTGGAGACGAAGTCGAACATTCTCTCCGGGTTGCCCAGGTTCGTAACCGGATCGGGCTTGAACGCATGCACCATGTCCGGGAATTTGAGCGGATCGCGGATGAAGAAGATTTTCAGGTTGTTGCCGACGAGATCCCAGTTGCCGTCCTCGGTATAGAATTTGACGGCGAAGCCGCGAGGGTCGCGGAATGTCTCCGGGGAATGGCCGCCGTGCACGACAGTCGAGAAGCGGACAAATACGGGCGTCTGCTTGCCGGCCTCCTGGAACAGCTTGGCGCGGGTATACTTGGATACGGCTTCGCTCCCCGCCTTGCCATAGGCTTCGAAATACCCGTGGGCGCCGGCACCTCGGGCATGCACGATCCGTTCCGGTATTTTTTCCCGGTCGAAGTGGGAAGTCTTTTCAATGAAATGATAATTCTCAAGCGTAGATGGCCCGCGGTTTCCGACTGTGCGGATGTTTTGGTTGTCTGTAATCGGATGGCCTTGCCTGTTGGTCAAGATATCCTTCGGATCGTTGTTTTCTGTAGAGGGACTCATTATGCAGCACTTCCTTCCTGTCTTCATCTTTCGTTCCTGGTTAACTTTTTCCATTTGACTTTTTTCTATACCAGATAAGGGAAAGGTTGATCCGCCTAGAAAAAGATGAGACCAATTGCTTCTCGACATTAAAGCGTTTTTTCGATAAATTAATAATCTCTTACCAACATGAAAAGCTGGAGGCAAATCATCCATGAGCAAGCAGTCATCAAGCAACTCCCCCGTCGGGTCCTTGAATAAGGCAGAGCGTTTTTCCTCGTCAGGGTTCATTCTGGCTGCGATCGGCAGTTCGGTCGGGCTGGGAAACATGTGGAAATTTCCGTATATTACCGGTGAGCATGGAGGCGCGGCCCTTTTTCTTCTTTTCATCGTTTGCTTGATTGTGGTCGGCTTGCCCGTGCTGCTGGCCGAGATGACGATCGGACGCGGAGGCCGGGGCAACGCAGCGATGTCGCTGTTCAATCTGACCGGCAACAAATACTGGAAATGGTTCGGCGCCCTGTCCGTTCTGACTGCCTTCCTGATCATGTCCTACTATGCCGTCGTGGCCGGCTGGACGTTCCAATACACGCTTGATTCCCTTACCGGCGGCCTGTCGCATAAGGGAATGAACTACGAAACGCATTTCACCGATTTCGCCGGCGGCCTCATGCCGATCTTCTGGCAAGCGGTCGTGATGCTCATCTGCGGTTATGTCGTGGGCAGAGGCATCTCCGGCGGCATCGAGAAATTCAACAAAATTCTGATTCCCGGCTTCTTGATCATCCTGCTTGTTCTGATGGCCCGTTCTCTCACGCTGCCCGGCGCAGCTGAAGGCGTCGAGTTTTTCCTGAAGCCGGACTTCGCCCAGCTGGACAGCGAATCCGTGCTGGTCGCTCTCGGACATGCCTTCTTCTCGCTATCCCTGGGCATGGGATGCATGCTGACCTACGGCTCCTATGTACAGAAGGAGCAATCGCTCGGCAAAGCGACGCTCGCGATCGGCATCGGCGATCTCGGGTACGCCTTCATCGCCGGCCTGATCATCTTCCCGACCGTCTTTTCGTACGGGCTGCAGCCGGACAAGGGTGTCGGGCTCGCGTTCATGGCGCTGCCGGCGGCTTTCTCGCAAATGCCTTTCGGCGCCTTCTTCGGGGGCTTGTTCTTCATCCTGCTGGCCATCGCGGCGCTGACATCGGCCGTGTCCATCCTTGAAGTGCCGGTAGCCTTCGCCATGACCCAGTGGAAATGGTCTCGCCAGAAGGCCGCCACGATCGTGACATCCGTCTGCTTCGTGCTCGGCATTCCTTCGGCGCTGTCCGTGACGGGCTCGCTGAGCGACTTCCTCATCTTCGGCAAAACGGTGTTCGACTGGTTCGACTTCTCCACGGCATATCTGCTCATGCCGATCGGGGGACTCGTCGTCACCTTGTTCACCGGGTATGCCTGGAAGCGGGCCGGGGAAGAAGCCGGCCTTACGGGCTTCTGGTACAGGGCGTGGATGGTTACGCTGCGCTACGTCGCACCTCTCCTCATCCTGGTGGTGCTGCTCTACTCGCTGTTCGTCAAGCCGGTATAACGGCAATAAAAAAAGAGGCTGTTCCCTTCGTCATCTCATTGACGCAGGGAACAGCCTCTTTTAATTGGTGGAATTTCAGGAAAAGCAGCGGCTTGATCATCGAGAACTGCGATGTTCACCGGGCACGAATTTCACATGGAAGATAGAAGCTGAACCCTGCCGGCCTTGACCCGGTCCAAAAAGGCGCTTGCGGCCAAGTGCGCGGCTCCCCTCACGGCCGACGCATCGCCGAGCTCCGCGAACAGGACGCGCAGGCGGCTGCGGTGGTAAGGGAGCGCGCGGCTCTCCAGCTCGCGGGCAAGCGGGACTTCGAGCCAGCGCTTGGCCCGGCTCAGCCGGTTCCCGATGAGCACGGCTTCCGGATTGAAGACATTGGCGATGGTCGCGATTCCGACTCCAAGCATAGCCCCCGTGCGCTCCATGACGTCGATGATCGCCTTATCGCCTGCGTTCGCTCGTTCCATGATTTCATCCAGCGTGCGGCATCCAAGAGGAAGAGCGTTGTCCAGCAACGCTTGTTCGGAGGCGTACAGCTCCCAGCAGCCCCGGTTGCCGCAGCGGCAAGGCGGGCCGGCATAATCGACGGAGAGATGCCCGAGCTCGCCGGAGTGGCCGGTGGAGCCGCGGTACAGCTTGCCGTCAAGCACGAGGCCCGTCCCGATGCCGATGCCCGCGCTGACGTAGACCAGATGACGGATGCCCGAGCCCGCTCCGAATACCTGCTCCCCGAGGGCGCCGAAGTTGGCTTCGTTGTCGACCCGCACCGGCACGCCGAAGCGGGCTTCCGTCAGCCGGGCCACTTCGGTAGGCTCCCAGTCCATATTCGGGGCGAACAGCAGGGCTCCCGTCTCGTCCACGATGCCGGGAAGGCCGATCCCGATGCCTACGAGGCCGTAAGGGCTGGCTTCGGCGACAGCTGCAAGCTCCTCGATAAGCGCGAACAGCAGCTTCATGATGGAAGCCGCCGAACGGGCTTGATGAGGACGCCTGATCTCCTCGAGGACAGCGCCCTCCAGATCTGTCAGCACGCCAAGGATGTAGTTCGCCCCGACGTCGACGCCGACCGTATGTCCGGCCCGGTTGTTGAATACAAGCATGACCGGCTTGCGGCCGCCGCTCGATTGTCCTTGACCGGTTTCGAGGACGAGCTGCTGGTCCAGCAGATCCTGCACGAGGGAGGATACCGTCGCTTTGTTGAGGCCCGTCTTCTCGGATATCGCCGCTCTGGACAAGGGGGCATGCTTCAGTACGGCTTCGAGCGCGATGCCCGTATTGATGCGCCGGATCATTGCCGGATCTCCGGTGGCGGTAGTCGGTTTCATAGGTGCAGCTCTCCTTCTATGTTGCGGCCTGCGGCCGGTTGCTGATCAAGACAAGTATATATCGGATGAGAGAGGAAACAAATGCGGCTTGGATTCGCTTCCGTTAAGTATACCAAAAACAACTTAGTTTGTTTAGTAGACAAACTAAGTTGAACGATGGTAAATTAGATTCCGTAGAGCGTTTACATTTCCGTACTCGGGAGGCAATCATTCATGGGATATTTTGATGGAATCGGCAGCATTCGCTACGAAGGCAGGGACACGGACAATCCGCTCGCTTTCCGGCATTACAACGCAAATGAGGTCGTGCTGGGCAAAACGATGGCCGAGCATCTGCGCTTCGCCGTCGCTTACTGGCATACGTACGTAGCCGACGGCTCCGATCCGTTCGGCTCCGGCACAGCGGTTCGTCCGTGGGACAAATTCGCCGGCCTGGACCGCGCCAAGGCGCGCGCGGAAGCGAACTTCGAATTCATGGATAAGCTGGATCTGCCGTTCTTCTGCTTCCACGACCGGGATATCGCTCCGGAAGGCGACACGCTCCAGGAAACGAACAAAAACCTCGACGTCATCGTCGCCCTGCTGAAGGACGGCATGAAATCGAGCGGCCGCAAGCTTCTCTGGAACACCGCGAACATGTTCACCAACCCGCGCTTCACGCACGGCGCCGGTACGGCTCCGAACGCGCAGGTATATGCCTATGCAGGAGCCCAGCTGAAGAAAAGCCTGGAGATCGGCAAAGAGCTCGGAGCCCAGAACTACGTGTTCTGGGGCGGCCGTGAAGGGTACGAGACGCTCCTCAATACCGATGTGGAGCTTGAGCTCGACAACCTCGCACGCCTGTACCAGATGGCGATCGCCTATGCCGACGAGATCGGCTTCGACGCCCAGTTCCTGATCGAGCCGAAGCCGAAGGAGCCTTCCAAGCATCAATACGACTTCGATGCCGCGACGACGCTCTCGTTCCTGCAGAAGTACGGCTTGAAGGACCGCTTCAAGCTGAACCTGGAGGCGAACCATGCGACTCTGGCCGGCCATACGTTCGAGCATGAGGTCCGCGTCGCGGCGATCAACGGCGCGCTCGGCTCGCTGGACGCCAACCAGGGCGACTTGCTGCTCGGCTGGGATACGGACGAATTCCCGACCGACCTGTACAGCACGACACTGACGATGTACGAGGTGCTGAAGGCAGGCGGCCTCGGACGCGGAGGCGTCAACTTCGACGCCAAGGTGCGCCGCGGCTCCTTCGAGCTGGACGATCTGTTCCTCGGCCATATCGCCGGCATGGACAGCTTCGCATGGGGGCTGAAGGCAGCCGCCAAGCTGATCGAGGACAAGGTTCTCGACAAAGTCGTGGAGGACCGATACGCCAGCTTCGGAGAAGGCATCGGGGCAGAGATCGTATCGGGACGTGCGACGCTGGCTTCCCTGGAGCAGTACGCGCTCCAGAACAACCCGATCGTCAACGCCTCCGGACGTCTGGAAGCGATCAAGGCGAAGCTGAACGAAGTGATCTTCCGTGTCTGAGTACGTCATCGGCATCGATCTGGGCACCAGCAGCGTCAAGGCGCTGCTGGTCGACCGGAAAGGGAATGTAGCGGCAGAAGCTTCTCGCGAATATCCGCTGCATAGCCCGAAGGCCGGCTGGAGCGAGCAGGATCCGGAGCAATGGGTAGAGGGAACGCTGGCTGTGCTGGGCGAGCTCGGAGCTTCCGATGCTTTGAAGACAGGAGTTGTGGGTGGCATCAGCTTCTCCGGACAGATGCACGGCCTTGTGCTGCTGGACAAGGACAATCGCCCGCTGCGGCCGGCCATTCTGTGGAACGATACGCGCACGACGGCGCAGTGCCGGGAGATCGAGGCCAGGCTCGGCGGCAAGCTGCTGGACATTACCCGCAATCCGGCCCTGGAAGGCTTCACGCTGCCCAAGATTCTGTGGGTGCGCGAGCAGGAGCCGGAAATCTTCGGGCAGGCGGCGCTGTTCCTGCTGCCGAAGGATTACGTCCGCTACCGGCTGTGCGGAACGATCCGCATGGATTACTCCGACGCCGCCGGAACGCTGCTGCTGAACGTGCCGGAGCGCGCATGGAGCGCGGAGATCCTGGAAGCATTCGGGCTGGACGCATCGCTATGCCCGCCGCTTGCGGAGTCTGCCGAGCAGACGGGAGCTCTGCTGCCGGAGCTGGCCGAAGAGGCAAGGCTTCGAGGGCCGCTGGCCGTATTCGCCGGCGGCGCGGACAATGCCTGCGGCGCCATCGGCGCAGGCATTCTGCAGGAAGGGGAGGCCTTGTGCAGCATCGGCACTTCCGGCGTCATGCTGTCCTACGAATCGGATCGCGGACGCGATTACGGCGGCAAGGTCCACTTCTTCAACCATGGCGAGAAGGACGCTTATTACTCTATGGGCGTGACGCTTGCCGCGGGTTATTCCATGAGCTGGTTCCGCCGGCTGATGGGCGGCTTGCCTTACGAGGAGCTGCTTGAGGGCGCGGATCAGGTGCCGGCAGGCGCCGGCGGACTGCTGTTCGCGCCTTATCTTGCCGGCGAGCGGACCCCACATGCGGATGCGGCCATCCGGGCCAGCTTCATCGGGCTGGACGGCTCGCATGGCCGCTCCCATATGGCGCGGGCCGTCATGGAGGGAATCACATTCTCCTTGAACGAGACGCTTCATATGTACCGGGAGGCGGGGAAACAGATGAGCGCCGTCATCTCGATCGGCGGAGGCGCCCGCAATCCGCTGTGGCTGCAGATCCAGGCGGACATCTTCCAGGTGCCGGTAACGGCGCTTGCCAACGAGCAAGGGCCGGGCATGGGGGCTGCGATGCTGGCCGCCGCCGGCTGCGGCTGGTACGGCGATCTGCGCGATTGCGCCGCAGCTTTCGTACGCCGAGGCCGAACATACGAGCCGAGTGCAGCTGCAGCCGAAGTATATGAGCAGTTGTTCCCGGTATACCAGCAGGTGTATGGAGCGACCCGATCATTGAGCGAGGCGCTCATGCCATTCAGAAGCTGAACGCACCTATAGCCGCCGCCTTGGAAGATCACATCTTCCGGGGAGGCGGCTTTTTGCAGCGGATCGGGAGAGGATAGCAGCTGAACGGCCCGATTTGGACGGCCATTTGGAGAGATATCCCGGCCGGCATTCATATTTTTATCGCCAATTGGTTACCGTAATGCTGCCCAGAAACATCCCAAAAGGAGACCCGATCCCGATGACCGAACGCCATGACCATTCCCTGCTCTTCCGCTTCACGGATTCAGCCTCTGCTTCCGTCGCCGTATCGACGCTTCGCGAGCTTGGATACGATGCCGTCGCTGCGGGTAACGCGGAAATCCGCTTGTCTCTCCACGGCAACGACCTGACGTCCGCCCTTGAAATCGCCTTCGCCCATGGAGGCGAGCTGGACGTTCCGGAAGACACGATTACGATTCCGGCGCATATGGTCAATGAAGATCTGGTCGCTTGGGAGGAGGGCTTCTCCCTGAATTCCTCCTTGCCCGGCGACAGCGCCGATTCCGGCCTCCGCAACCGGGACGAAGCTATGGAAGGCGAGGAGGCTTTTCCTGAACAGGACGCCACGCTCAACTATTTTTCGGGGGACGTCCACATCTGAACCGATGTTGAATCAACTGAATTAGAGCAGGACATCCCGTCATGCACAGCCAAAAAGGCCGTCACCGATCTCTGCCCGTGCAATAGGCTGGAGACCGGAACGGCCTTTTTGGCGATTCAAGACAATCATCGTTGCCGCAGCACCGCTTCCGCCGCGCTGCGGCCGGCATGGTACCCGGTCGTGAAGGCGGCGGTAATATTGTACCCTCCGGTGAAGCCGTGAATGTCGAGCACTTCTCCGCAAAAGTAAAGGCCTTGCTGCAGCTTGGACTCCATTGTGGCCGGACTGATTTCCTTCACATGGACGCCGCCGCCGGTAACGAAAGCTTCCTCGATCGAGAGCGTGCCGTTCACCATGACGGGCAGCTGCTTGAGCAGCCTCGCGAAGTCCATCCATGCCGCCCTGTTCAGGTTGTCGTAAGTCGTCATGGGATTGATGTCCGCACAGAGAAGGGCGTATTCCGCCATTCGATCCTGCATGACGGCGGGCAGCACGTTTTTGACCGCCTTCTTCGGCTCGCTGGCTGCCAGTCCGAGCAGCTCGGCATAGAGGGCATCGGCGGACCGGTCCGGATACAGATCCAGGGTTACTTTGACCGGCTGTCCCGATGTTTTCTTCCTTTCCTTGACGACATACTGGCTGCAGCGAAGAGCGGCAGGGCCCGACAATCCGAAATGAGTGAAGATCATGTCGCCCTCCTGTTCGGTCAGCCGCTTGCCTTTGGCGCTCCACACCGTCATGACGATTCCGCGGAGCGAGAGGCCTTGCAGCTCCCGGCTGCGGATGAACGGCTCAGACGAGGTGAGAGGGACCTCGGTCGGGTAGAGCTCCGTGACGGTATGCCCCGCCTCCTCTGCCCAAGGATACGCATCCCCTGTCGATCCCGTATGAGGAACGGACTTGCCTCCTGCGGCGACAATGACGGCCCGCGAGGAGATCGTCCGTCCATCGGTCAGCCGGACGCCCTTGACCTTGCCGTCCTTGAACAGCACTCCCGCGACCTTCTCGTTCGTGCGGACAGCGACCCCTCCCTCGCCTACGTGGCGGACCAATGCGTCAACGACCGATTTGGCTTTGTCCGATACAGGGAACATCCGGCCTCTGTCCTCTTCCTTCAGACGGATGCCGAGTCCCTCGAACATGGCTGCGATTTCCCGGCTGCCGAAGCTGGAGAGAGCGCTGTGGAGGAATTTCCCGTTTCCTGGAATATAGCGGATCAGCTCTTCCGGCTCCTTGTTGTTCGTCACGTTGCATCGGCCCCCGCCCGATATGCCGAGCTTGCGTCCCAGCTTGCTTCCCTTGTCGAGGAGCAGCGTGGCGGCTCCTGCGTGCCCGGCCGCTGCCGCGGCCATCAGTCCGGAAGGACCGCCTCCGATGACGATGACTTCATAAAATTCCTGGCTAGACATGGCTTGATGAAAGCTCCTTCTTCTCTGCCGCATGCGGACAGGCGTATTCAATCTGTTCGCAGATTACCACTGATTCTAACAGATTCCCGGAACAGTTGGAAAACGGCTATGGACATAACGGGAGTTCATCCGAAAAAAGCTCCTTTCCGTCCCAAATAAATGAAGCGGATGAATCAAATCGACGGCATGAGCCAGAATCTTACAATCGTTGATTGTCAAATATCGCCACCTGTGCTTTAATCGGAGTTATCGAAGGTGCGGAAGGGGGAAACTCGTGCTCTGATGTGGGACAAACTAATTTTGCAAGCATTCGTTTCCTTGCTGCCGATATTTGTCTACCAGCTGTGGATGTACCGGATCAATCACGAACGGAAGTCTGCCGCTTTCTTTTGCGCAGCGTACGGCTTGTCCCTTGTTGGATGTTTTGCCCTGTCCATCCGCACCCAATACGGATTTGACCTCGATTTGCGCTTGCTCCCTCTGTTTCTGGGATCCCTGTATGGCGGCTATCCGGCCGTCGCGGTACTGGGCGTGATTTATGGCAGCTTGCAAATCTCCAGGCTGGACAGCCCGTACGAAACGACCAGCTTCATCCTGTTCATCAGCTTGTTCATCCCGATTATTCTCCTGACGGTCCGCCCGTTCCAGCGAGCGCGGATGAAGAATAAATTACGCATCACCTTTACCTTGATGGCGCTGGCGTTTATTTATTATGCCGGCACATACATATCGTATTTACGGACATATGAACCGGACGGGCTGAACAGCGGGCTCGCGGCTCTCGCCGGAATCGGCTGCATATACGGAATCGTGACGGCGCTGACGCTGTACACGATCAGCAAGGTCGTGGAGCATCATCAGCTGCAGATCCAGCTAAGGCGAATGTCCTCCAACTACATGAACGAAGTCCATAAGCTCCAGCAATTCGTCGACCAGATGTCTATGGGAACCGTCATCGTAGATCGTGACGGCAGGCTTTCGCATATCAATGATGCGGCAATACGTTTCAGCGGGCAAGCATTGAAGGGAAGGGACAAGCTGGAGTTTGCGGGAATCAGCTATGAATCCTTTTTCCGAGATCGCGACAGCTGCCGCATCCTCTTCGATTCGGCTCTGGACGGGACTCCGGTGCCTTCCCAGATTCATCAGGAGAGCGATCGCGTCTATCTGCTGACAGCCTTCCCAATCCTGGACCTGCAGGCAGGAGACGCTCCGGGCGCAGCGATGATGATCCAGGACATCTCCGAGCTCAACCAGCTGCGCAACGAGCTCAGCAAAATGGAGCGGCTCAGCCTCGTCGGACAGATGGCCGCAAGCATCACGCATGAAATCCGCAATCCGATGGCTGTCATACGCGGATTCGTCCAGCTGATGCGCGAGCGCAGCCCCGACAGCCAGCAGGAATATTTCCGGATCATTATCGAGGAGCTTGACCGGGCCAACTCCATCATCAACGACTTCCTCTCGCTTGCCCAGAACCGTGTCATCGCCAAGGAGGTCGGTTCCCTGCACCATGTCATCAATGAGCTTCTTCCTCTATTATGGGCGGACGCCAATCTGAGGGGCCAGTCCATCGAGCTGAATTTTGCCGAGGCGATTCCGCTTCTGGAGCTCAATGACAAGGAGATCAAGCAGCTGATCCTGAATCTGGCCCGCAACGGCATGGAAGCGATGGGCGAGAAAGGGATCCTGACGCTGAGCACCCGGCAGAGCGGCAGAAACATCGAGCTGCGGGTCGAGGATACTGGGGAAGGCATTCCGGAGGACAAGAGAGAGCGGCTGTTCGAGCCGTTCTATACGACCAAAGCCCGCGGCACCGGACTCGGCCTGCCGCTGTGCCTCAGCATCGCGGAGCGCCACAACGGCAGGATCGAAGTCCAATCCGTACCGGGGCAAGGCACTTCATTCATCATTACGTTCGAAGTTCCCGATTCGGTCCAAGGCGGCGGCGCTACGGCATAACGCGGCATCGTTTGATGCATCATAAGCTGAAGCGGCCTGCCTAAGGCGGGCTGCCCATCATGAGACGGGAGCTGAATTGCCATGAGCAAGAACGAGAACGAATCCAAGGAAAAGCTGCAGCAGGAGAGCGCTGCAGCCAAGAACCGCTCCAGCAAGTCCCCGGAAGCGGCCGGCTACGACAAAAAGCTGGACGGACCGAACCGTCCTTCAATTTAAGGCCATGCCGGGCAAGGACCAGCCGGAGCTCGATCCTTACGAGCTGGAGTTCCGTCCCGAATTCAAGACAGGCCGCGGGCCCCGCGAGCCGTTCGTCAACGAGCACGGAGTCGTGATCGGGGATCACGATTATGTGTCGGCGGCGTCTCCTCTCGAGCAGTGGTCGGAGGAGACGGACCCGTCTCTGATGGCGGGAGACGAATGGGTGCATCCGTTCAAGGACATCGGCTTCCTGACGGAGGAGAACCGGGATTATTTCGAGCAGGGCATCGAGCCGCGTCCGGGCAGCTTCGGCCACCCGGAGCACAACGCCCTGAGCGGCATCGACGAGGATGCAGGCAAGGAAGAATAACGTCAACGTCCGGAATTGCCGGCCGCTTCGGAGCTGCAAGCATGGAGGCAGCCGAAGCGGCCTTTTCCTATTGGCATCGTCAGACGCAAGCCATGCAGCGGGTTTTCCCAATCGGTGCAGGATGCGCTATAATAGTGGAGAAGGTTATTATTCTCCGAGAGGTGGTAAACAAAGATGTCTATGTCTTTTGAAAGATACATGTTCGATATGGTCCAGCCAATGCGCGACGAGCTGACCCGTCTGGGAATCCAGGAGCTGCGCACGCCCGAGGAAGTGGAGGAAAAGCTTCCGGATGCCAAGGGCACCACGCTTGTCGTCATCAACTCCGTCTGCGGCTGCGCAGCCGGACAATGCCGTCCAGGCGTTGCCGACGCGCTGAACCACGACATCACTCCGGATCACTTGTACACGGTGTTCGCCGGCCAGGACAAGGAAGCGACAGCCAAGGCTCGCGAATACTTCGCGCCGTACCCGCCGTCTTCCCCTTCCATCGCTCTGTTCAAGGATGGAGAGCTCGTGCATTTCATCGAACGGCATCAGATCGAGAACCGCTCCGCCGCTGAAATTTCCGCGGATCTGTCCAGCGCGTTCGACCGCTTCTGCCGCTAATCCATTTCCCTTAAGCCAGGAGGAATCCCCGTGAGTCTTCAGCAGGAAATCATTGCCAAGCTGGGCGTCAAGCCAAGCATCGATCCGGAACAGGAAATCCGCCGCAGGGTTGATTTTCTGAAGGATTACGTGAAAAAAGCGGGCGCTTCGGGACTGCTGATCGCCATCAGCGGCGGCATCGACAGCGCCGTCGCAGCGGGATTATGCAAAAAAGCGACCGACGAGCTGTCGCAGGAATCCGGCCGGGAGTACATCACTCTCGGCGTGTTCCAGCCTTACGGCGAGCAAGCGGACATTTCGCACAGCTATGAGGTCGCCGATGCCTTCCAGCTCACCCACCGCATGGAGACCAACATCCAGGAAGCTGTCGACGAGATTGCGCTTGAGGTTGAGCACGGGCTCAAATCCATCGGCATGTCCCGTCACGTGAACCGCGGCGTCAAAGGCAACATCAAGGCGCGCACGCGCATGGTGGCCCAGTACGCGCTGGCGGGAGAGCTGAACCTGCTCGTCGTGGGCACTGACCATGCTTCCGAAGCGATTACCGGCTTCTATACCAAGTGGGGCGACGGAGCGGTCGACATCACGCCGCTCAGCACGCTGAACAAGCATCAGGTCCGCCAGGTGGCGGCCGTGCTCGGCGTTCCGGCCAGCGTCCAGGAGAAGGCTCCTACAGCTGGACTGTGGGAAGGCCAGACGGACGAAGGCGAGCTCGGCATCAAATACGACGACAACAGCGCTTACCTCGAAGGACGGGAAGTGGCTCCCGAAGTCCGCGAGCTGCTGGAGAAGCAGTATTTGAAGACCGAGCATAAGCGCACGACGATTCCGGGAATCTAGGGACAACCTAGCCTTCATGATCATCGGAATCGGCCACGACCTATGCGATGTCGACCGGATCGAGGCTCTTTTGGGCGGATCGTCCGGAAGACGCTTCGAGGAGCGGATTCTCGCTCCGGCCGAAAGGGAGCAAGCGGCGGGCTTGGCGGGCCGCAGACGCGCCGAGTTCGTCGCCGGCCGCTTCGCCGCCAAGGAAGCCGTCTCCAAGGCGCTTGGCTGCGGCATCGGCAGCATCTGCGGCTTCCGCGACATCCACGTGCTGCGTTCCGCCACGGGCCGGCCGGTCTGCGAGCTGTCGCTGCACACATTGCAGTCGCTCGGCCTCGCTGGGCAGCCGCTGCTGCATGTGAGCATCACCCATGAGCGAGGGCTTGCCTCCGCTTTTGCGGTCATGGAGAGCGTCTAGCTTTTTCTTTTCCAAGCTTTAGCTCCAGAAAGCAAACGCCTGCCTCCCCGATCGGGACGGCAGGCGTTTTGTCGTCTGGAGTCATTTTTTTTCTTTCAGCCATTGGGTCAGGCTATCGATCTGCTCCGGGGTGAGCTTGTCCTTGAAGGGAGGCATCAGACTCCCGCCGCTGCCGATCTGCGCAGCAATCCTCTCCTGCGTCAGGCGGCTCCCCGCATCATGGATATCCGTGTCGGGACCCATCCTGCCCTTGAGGTCCGTTCCATGGCAGGAAAGGCAATGCGATTTGTACAGCGTGACGGTTTCTTTGGGTCCCTGCAGGGCGGATCCCGTGCTTTCGCTGCCGGAGGACCCGCATCCGGACAACAGCAGCAATGCGGCGGCAAAGGCCGCCAGGCCGAATAAGCGCATAGCGCATTCCTCCTTATCGGTTCCATTATAGCCTCTCGGAGGACGGCCAGCCATCGCTGTCAGACGTTTCCTTTCTTAGAATGATACCACTCTAAGGAAGATTTCCGTATAATTAGCAATGGAACAGCTTCATGGGTCTGTCGGCCCAACACGAGTTCCGGGAGTATTGGCAATGGATAAACCAATGAATCTAATCCTTCAAACCCGGCTTCGGCAAATGCAAGTCATCCATGTTATGGCTGCAAGAAGCGAATGGAAGCCTGGGAGCGTCATAGAAAATTCCAGTCTGGGACATCATTGTCTCGCGCTGCCGATTACAGGCTCTGCGAGCCTGAATGCTGCCGATCGGACCCTTCAAGCCGGACCCGGGCGCATGTACTGCATTCCTCCGGGAACCAAGCAGAACTATATTGTCGATAAAGGCGAAGCTTTTCGCTGCTACTGGGTTCGATTCGTGCTGGATGCCGGCAGCTCAGAGTTTTTCAAGTCCCTGCAGCTTCCCTTGTCTGCAGCTGTGGATGAGCCGGATCAGCTCCAAGGTCATTTCCGGCGCCTGATTTCCTTGTCCGGAAGCATGACAGACGAGCTTATGGCAAGAGCCATCATTATGGAACTCGTCGCTGCCTTTCTGCAAAGAGGGCTGGAAGGGCATTCAAGCGCCGCTGCCGCATCCGAGTTGAGCCGATTCTCGGAGATTCTCGATTATATCGAGCGGCATCCGGCTGACAATCTGTCGGTCGACGACCTCGCCAGTCAGATGTATCTGCATCCGAACTACTTCATTTCCTTATTCCGCAGCTTCACCGGCTGCACGCCGATTCAATACGTCAACCAGCGCAAGATGGAGCATGCCCGCAAGCTGCTTGACGAGAGCACGCTGCCGGTGCGGGACATCGCCAGCGAGGTCGGCTTGACGAGCCCTTATTTCTCGCGGATGTTCAAGCAGCTGATAGGGACTTCCCCGCGCCGCTACAGGCAGCTGATGGAGGAAACGCGATTGTTCAAGATGGAAAAGCCGGATGAGGCCCACCAGACGGGTTCTTTCATCAAGATGGAAAAGCCGGATGAGGCCCACCAGACGGGTTCTTTCATCAAGATGGAAAAGCCGGATGAGGCCCACCAGACGGGTTCTTCCATCAAGATGGAAAAGCCGGATGAGGCCCACCAGACGGGTTCTTCCATCAAGATGGAAAAGCCGGTTGCAAGCAATCGTCAGGGTTGCTTCCACTCCCTCAACGAAGAGTTCGGCTGGCTGGATGAAGCCGTCGGGTGCGGAAGGACGGCATCGATCTATTCCATTTTCGACCGGAAAAGCGGAAACAGCTTCAAATAAGGAGAGACGAAATACGAATGACAGAATACAAAGCTGCCCTACAGGACGGAAGCTCATCGGCTTATTTCAGCAGGGAACTGCTGATCTGGTACCGTCAGAATCGAAGGGTGCTGCCATGGCGGAGCAATCGGGATCCATACCGGATCTGGGTATCGGAAATCATGCTGCAACAGACGAGAGTGGATACGGTAATTCCATATTACGAGAGGTTCATGAGCCGGTTTCCGACGCTTGCGGATTTGGCGGAGGCACCGGAAGCGGATGTGCTCAAGCACTGGGAGGGCCTCGGCTACTATTCCCGAGCCCGCAATCTGCAAGCCGGGGCCAAGGAAGTCATGGCCGTTCACGGAGGCTCGATTCCCGATGACAAGACAGCAGTGTCTTCGCTTAAGGGTGTAGGGCCGTATACGTCCGGGGCGATCATGAGCATCGCCTTCAACCGTCCGGAGCCTGCGGTCGACGGCAATGTCATGCGCGTTCTGTCCCGCTACTTCAACCGCGACGAGGATATCGCCAAGCCTTCTACCCGTGTGGGAATGGAAAAGCTGGCCGCCTCGCTCATCCCCGATGGAGCAGCGGGGGATTTCAATCAGGGCTTGATGGAGCTGGGCGCGCTCGTATGCACCCCGCGGACGCCGGGCTGCCTGACCTGTCCCGTCATGGTCCACTGCGCGGGCCGCATCGCCGGGCGCGAGCTGGAGCTGCCGGTCAAGACGAAGGCCAAACCTCCCAAGCCTCAAGTACGGCTCGCCGCCGTCATTGAAGGCACCGGCGAGCATGCCGGCCGCGTCCTCATCCGCCAGCGCCCGGATACCGGTCTGCTTGCAAGCCTCTGGGAGCTGCCGCATGTGCTGCTGGACGAGCCCGGAGCCGGTCCCGCCAAGCGAGGCCGCAAGCCGGACTTGCTCGCCGAGCCTCCGGTGGAGCGCCAGGCGGCCGATGCCGGCGACCTGCGGCGCTTGCTGCGCGAGGACAGCGGATTGACGGCCGTTCCCCGCCGCTGGTGGGGAGCGGAGGAGCATACGTTCAGCCATCTTCATTGGACGATGCGCGTGTACCTGGCCGAGCTGGACTCGTCCGAAAGCGCTGGCGGAACCAGCAGAGGAGCATGGCCTCGCGGAGCAAGCGCCGCCGCCGAGGCGGGAGAAGCCTATGCGGCTTCCGAGGAGTCTGCAGCAGCGGCGCAGAGCGCGACGGAAGGCGTTAATGCGGCAGCTGCCGGAGATCCACCTGCGCTACCGCCGGAATACCGCTGGATCGGACCTGGCGACATGCGCCATTATGCCTTTCCGAACTTATTTGCCAAGATCCTGTACGACTACTGGGACAAAGCCGAGGACGGGGAAGGAGCATAAATCCGATGGGCAAGCTGCTTGATGTGCTTCTGGAGGAAAAAATCGTCGCGATATTCCGGGGTATCGGAGCAAAGGAAGCGGATGCTGCGGCAGGAGCGCTGATCCGCGGCGGCATCTCCCTGATGGAGGTCACGCTTAATACGCATGGAGCTCTGGCGATCCTTTCCCGCTGGAGAGAGCTTTACGACGGCCATGCCTACATAGGGGCCGGAACGGTGCTGGATCTCAAGCAGGCGAGGGAAGCGGCTTCCGCCGGCGCACAGTTCCTCATCTCTCCGAGCCTCGACGAGGAAGTGGTCGCTTTCGGCGCTGCCGAAGGCATATCCGTATGGCCGGGAGTCATGACGCCTACCGAGATCGTCCGAGCCTGGAAGGCAGGGGCGGAGGCGGTCAAAATATTCCCGATGGCCTCCCTCGGCCACCATTACCTGCAGGAGCTGAAAGCTCCGCTGAATCATATTCCCATGATGGCGACCGGCGGCGTCGATCTGGACAACATCGGGGATTATTTACGGGCGGGAGCGGATGCCGTAGGCTTGGGCAGCAAGATCGTCAATCTGCAATGGGCTCGCGAGGGCCGGTTCGATCTCATGGAAGAGCGGGCGCGGCAGTTCGCGGAAGCGGTGCAAGAAAGTAAATCTAAAAAAGTAAATGCAAAATAGGAAATGCAAAAAAGATTGTAAAAGGTAACGGAGTGGCTCTGCTCCGTTACCTTTTTTGATGTTGGAGGCCTATGCCGCAGCCGACAGGCCGGGGGGCGGTTATAGCGCCCTCACCTTCTGCAGCCGGATCCGGCTGTGGTCCAATCCATCTTCTTTGGAAACGGCTTGATGGATTCCATAGCTATACCTCCTTGGCTGAACCTGCGCAAGTGGATAAGAAGGCTGCCGTTGCCGGGAGCCAGCGACAGAAAATAAGCTGCGACAAACTAAAAAGAGGCCCGCGATTGCTCGCGGGCCCAGAGAGAATATATGAATAAGGGGGGTCTGATAGTAGTATAAAACCGCTTACTGAACCCTAGCTGAAGGAAATATTACAATTCTATTACAAACAGAGAATCTCGGCGTATGTCGAAGTCCAGCTGGCGAGAGAAAATAAAGTTCTTTAACTGAAAATAGAGTTCTTTAATTGAAAATAAAGTTGTTTAGTGGACGTATAAACATGATTTAACCGTAGATAACAACAAGCGTCAATGAAAAACGGACAAGCCGCGAGGGAACTGCAAGAATAAGGTGAGTAGTAGAAATCTCCCTCATGGTTGTACCAATTGTTGATATTGGTGCTATTAGAGGGATATTTTTTACCCAACAATATTTAGTTCTCGATAGCCATACTTTTAGCCTTTCACCTAAACCTCTGAGGTCCGATGTTGATCTGCATGCGCCTTGTCGGTCGACGGTTTAGGTGAGCCACTATCGCACATTATAAGTTGTACTTGGACCTGCAGCATGAATCGCAACGATAAGGGAAAGCTGTAAATTAATCCGGAAAAGGATATAATCAAAATATCCGATTAAATTGATCGGAATATATTTGACATTGTTGCGGGAGAGCTGTAGACTGCATGGAGTTGAGCCAAAAGTATATTTGGAGGGAAGTATGATCATGAAAAGAAAACCACTCGCATCCTTGCTTCTTATAGTTGCCGTCCTTATGCTCGCCGCTTGCGGCGCGAAAAACGAGGGCGGCCAAGCAGGCTCGCCGTCCGCCAGCCCGGCGTCGAACGAATCCGGAGCGACGGAGCCGGCAGCCGACTCCTGGGAAGCCATCAAGGCCAGCGGCAAGCTCCGCATCGGCACGGAAGGCACTTACGCGCCGTTCACCTTCCACGACGCTTCGGGCAAGCTGACCGGATTCGACGTCGAGATCGCCGAGGAAGTGGCCAAGCGTCTGGAGCTGAAGCCGGAGTTCTACGAAACGCCTTGGGATTCCCTGATCGCGGGTCTGGACGCCAAGCGCTTCGACATCATCTTCAATGAGGTCGGCATCAACGACGAGCGCAAGGCGAAGTACGATTTCTCCGAGGACTACATCGCTTCCAAGGCCGTGCTGATCGTGCGCGAGGACAACAGTGACATCAAGTCGTTCGCCGATCTGAAGGGCAAGAAGGCCGGACAGTCGCTATCAAGCAACCTGGCGGCCATCGCCGAAGAAAATGGAGCGACCATCGAATCCGTGGAAAGCTTCAACCAGGCGATCGACCTGCTCGCCTCCAAGCGCATCGACGCCACGGTCAACGACTCGCTCTCCTTCCTCGACCTGAAGAAGCAGAAGCCGGATCTTCCCATCAAGGTCGTCGCCGAGGAAGCGGAAGCCTCCAAGAGCGCCGCTCTGATCCGCAAAGGCAATGAAGGATTCGTCAAAGCCGTGAGCGACGCGATCTCCGGCATGAAGAGCGATGGCACCTACCTGAAGATTTCCGAGAAGTACTTCGGAGAAGACGTATCCAAATAATCGTTCAAGGGAAGTTGATCACATGAGCGAAAGACAAATCGACATCCTGCTTGACTCCTTGCTGCCCCTGCTGAAAGCAGGGGTGGCTTTTACCATTCCTCTGACACTGGTCTCATTCATTCTTGGCATGATCGTCGCGGTCCTCACCGCTTTGGCGCGGCTCTCCTCCGTCGCTCCACTGAGGCTGCTGGCCCGATTCTACGTCTGGGTCATCAGGGGCACGCCTTTGCTGGTTCAGCTCTTCATCATCTTTTACGGCCTGCCTTATGCGGGCATTAATTTGAATCCGTTCACCGCTGCCACGATCGGCTTCACGCTGAGCGTAGGAGCGTACAGCTCGGAGATCGTGCGGGCAGCCATCCAGTCCATCTCCAAGGGCCAATGGGAGGCGGCTGCCTCGCTCGGCATGACGAGGGGACAGTCGCTGCGGCGCATCATCATCCCGCAGGCCGCCCGCGTCTCCGTACCTCCTCTGAGCAATTCCTTCATCAGCCTGCTGAAGGATACGTCCTTGGCGGGTAGCATTACGTATTTGGAAATGTTCAAGCTCTCCCAGCAGATCGTTGCCAGAACCTATGAGCCGCTGCTGGTGTATTGCCTGGTGGGAGTCATCTATCTGCTATTCTGTACGGTCCTCTCGTGGCTGCAAGGTTGGCTGGAACGGCGGCTGTCGCGATATTCGGCGAGTTAGGAGGAGGTTGCCATGAACAACGCTATGATCGAAGTACGAAATCTGCGCAAGTCGTTCGGTTCCTTGGAAGTGCTCAAGGGGATCGATCTCACCTTGGACAAGGGCAAGACCATGGCCATCATCGGCCCGTCCGGATCGGGCAAGTCGACGCTGCTGCGCTGCCTCAACCTGCTGGAGAAGCCGGATGGAGGCGAGATGGCGGTCTCTGGAGCCAGCCTCTCCTTCGGAGAAGGCCGGATGGTCAAGGAAGCCGATGCTGTCGCCCTGCGCAAGCGGACCGCCATGGTGTTCCAGTCATTCAATCTGTTTCCCCACAAGACGGCGGCCCAGAACATCATGGAAGCCCAGGTGACCGTCTACAAGAGAGGGAAGGCCGAAGCCCGCCGCCGAGCCGAAGATCTGCTGGATAAGGTCGGGCTGGGAGACAAAGCGGATGCCTACCCGCATCAGCTGTCCGGCGGGCAGCAGCAGCGGGTGGCCATCGCCCGGGCCATGGCTGTCGATCCCCAGGTCATGCTGTTCGACGAGCCGACCTCAGCGCTTGACCCCGAGCTGGTCGGGGAAGTGCTCAAGGTCATCCGGCAGCTGGCCAAGGAAGGGATGACGCTCGTCATCGTCACCCACGAGATGAAATTCGCCGAGCATGTGGCGGACCACGTCCTGCTGATGGACGGAGGCGTCGTCGTGGAGCAGGGGCCGCCCGCCGAGGTCATCGGCAATCCCCGCAGCCCGCGTGCCATTCAATTTTTGCAGAGGGTTTCTGGTTATGAAGCTCTGTGAGGCTAAGGAGTTTTGCTTCATGATGGAACGTTCTGCCGTACTGGATGAATTCGAGTCGGCATCGCTATGGGCGAGGAGCCTTGAGCTGGAGGCGGACGCCTGGAACATGCCAAGATGCAGAAAGACGGCACCGTAGACGGTGCCGTCTTTCTGCATTCCATTGCGAGAAATGCTGATTTGTGCGCCAACCCTTTGGCAGCATGCGTGGTACTTGTATGACGTTTACTGGGTTCCCTGATCGCTGTGAACGATCAGTCTGGTCACGTCTTTCTCCTTTTCAAATGCCTTCGAAAATGTCAGTAGAACAAGCTCCGTATCCATTTTTAAACTAACGGGGAGCATTAGTTCAATCAAACAGCGGCAGTCTAGGACATTATTTTCATTCCAGGGCTGCCGCTGTGTCTGTATACAAGCCAAGTCTAACACTTATCTATTTGAAGCTGACGGTCTCCAACAACGACGATCGGCGCTAGATCAACACATCCAGTCTAATTTCTATTACATGTTATTGACTCACATACTGGGGCGGTGACTGACTGGATGGATGATAGATCACACACCATCTAAAACATAGTTGAAGAGTCGTTTAATAGACTAGAGAGTAAAATAAGGTACAAGATTAATGGGAGACAATCTATTTCCTTAGGTTCTGAATAAAGTTTATTGTGCCAACTAGCAGCTCGGCAGCGATAAATATTAATATCATGTAAAACGAACGAGGTATCTCTTTTAGAGATTACCTCGTTTTTTCGTGTGTTTAATTGTTCCGGGAAGCAAAAGATTTATGCAGCGATTAAAGAACTCTATTTTCATTTATGCATAACCATTGTGTGGGGATGAATAATCCATTAAAGAACTTTAAATTAAAATGGAGCTTGATGAGCCAGTAAAAAATCGGGTCAAATCAACGACACGATTAAACAGCTTTATTTTCTCTTACCACCAGTGAAAAAAATGCGGTGAGCGATCGACGCAGGACAAAAGGGGAAATGTGGTAAAAATTAATTTTATCCTGCAACTAGACCGAGCAGTCCGTTGTTAACTTATAGATCGACAAATTAGGTGGTTACGCGCGGCCATCCCTTTGAAGATTGTAATCCGTTAGTGGAGGAGCGAAGCAATGTGAAAAAGAAGGCATTTCTTTTCTCAGGCATCGTGTTGGTACTCGCTGCAGGAGCCGGAGCTGCATATGGGGCTTCCCCGGATAAAGTTCAAGGATCTCTCAAATTCTTCGATGGCGTGATTTTCTCTGAAAACGACCAGGCTGCCCAAAAAGCCATCGTTGATTATATCGATCCCGTGTCCGGCAAGGCTGCCAAACAACATGAGCCCCATGCTGCAAGACTTACGGATGCCGGAATCGAGGTGGATAAAAATAAAACGGAGAAGACCATTGCTTTTGATCTAGACGGTAAAAAGATTCAATTGAAGTTTTCTTCCGTACAAAACGGGAAAAAAGAAGTCGTGCTGCCTGACAGCGGAGAAGGGTATGTGCTCACTCCCATCGCAAATGAAAGCGGATATATACTGGGCTACGATGGCTCCCTGTATGGACTAGACCTGGCTTCCGGCACTATTTCGAAGATACTGTCGGATACCGTTGGCGGATATGACAGGGAAACTTTGAAAAAGAAGAAAATAGAGGATCTCCCTCTCGTTTGGGGCGATCGCGCTCGTGTCAGCCAGAAAGGGGATTTCATGGTTTACTTCTCCAACCGTGAAGCCGTTCAAAACGGTCAGGGCGATGGACAGCTATGGGTGAAGAACCTTAAGACCCGGGAAGAGTTTCCAGCCTACTCCGGCGGCTTTGAATTCTTGGGATGGGGAAAAGAAAATCAAGCCTTTATCCGTTCACAGAACACGATCATCGGCGTTGATCTCGAAAATCGGAAGCAATGCGTTGTCCAAAACAACGTGAGCCTGGAGAGCGTGATTGCCTATCCGTACCTAGTCAATCCTGAGCTCAAGAGCGTCAAAGTAGTCAATCTTGACTCTAAGAAAGAGTTGTCGTTGGTTGAAGGAGTAGGAAGGATCGATATGATCCTGGCTGACCATACATCCTCGAAATTTGCCATGCTGAATTATCCCGATCCCACCTCTTTTAATACGAACCTTATTGTTGTCAGCGATCCTGAGAATGCCGCATCCAAGGTTGTTTCCCCTGACGCAGGATATGTTATCGATACCTTCTCATGGATCGATTCAGAGAATCTTTTGGTTGTTGCCCTGAAAAAGGGGACGACTGATCAAATGTCCTACGTTGTAAACATTAATAATTTGTAAGGGGGAGAATTTGAGGATGAAATTCAGACCCTTATGGACAGCCGCAATCGGGATTTTTTGTTCCAGGCTTCTGCTTTTGCGGCTTATGATTTCTCGCAATCCTTTGTTGAGGTTTCTGGGAGAGCAGCATCATAAGAGAGGGGCCCAATCTGGGCCCCTCTCTTTTTCTATCTTGCTAAGGATTGTTTTCTTTCCTATCATTCACAAGTTCACATGAGCAATTCTTTCAACACAGAAACAACCATGGAATGATCTTCCTCGCCAGGCAGTCCCGATACCGTTATGGTGCCTACGATTCCTTCATTTTCCAAGCGCAACGGGAAGGCGCCGCCTTCAGCCTTGTAATTATCCGGATCAAGACCGGAGGCTTCCACCGTTGAACCGGTCGATTTCATCAGGATGTGCATATAGTAGGAACTATGGCCGAAGTGATGGACAACGTTATTTTTCCATGACACCCATTCATCGTTATGAGAAGATGTGCCCTCCATTCTGCTGTAAAATAACAACTCGCCGTTTTTTCGAATATCGACGACGATCGATTTGTTCTCTAGCAACGCTTTTTCTATAATGCTAGTTCCAACCTTGTATGCGGTTTCGTTCGTGAAAAGAGAGAACTGAAGGTCCGTCTCTTCTTGCAGCAATGGTTGCAATAAAGCGTCGTATGGGTCCAAAGGGAGCACTTCCGTTTCTCGTGAATTAGTATTTCTTGGTTGTTATTATACAGGCTTGTGATGGTTTTATCGAGGTGAACAGAGCAAGTAGGTGAATGGATTAGTAACACCTGCGGAGCTTTTTTCATACGTATATTTCATGAACGATTATCGGCATAGGACCAGTTGCTGTTTTCATTTTCATTTCCTTTTTTGTAAGTGCCGATGATCTTCACATGAACAGATAATGGAGGCTACTAAGATGAATGAATTTAAGAACGATCTTCAAAATTTGAATATGGATGCGTTCAAAGTGAGCGGCATAACTCCGAATGCAGGTCAAGGTCAAGTGGATCCTAATAATGCTCGTCTGTGTGTCGGCATTTGCATCGGCTTTTGTGTCGGCGTTTGCGGCGGATTTGGCGGATGCGGTGGATGCGGCGGATGCGGCGGATGCGGCGGATGCGGCGGTTGTGTCCGCTGCGGCGGCTGCGCACGCTGTGGCGGCTGCGCACGTTGCCGTTAATAAGGCAGCTATTGCATTAAATAAAGGTTCAAGACACCTTTGCAAACGCTTTTGGGATGCAAGGGTGTCTTTTCTATGCATGTGCTGGCATAACGGACAAATAGCCTTACATACCTGTATAGAGGAACTCATGTTTCGAAAAGGTGGATTTCATCCTAAGGAGGAATGAAATTTGGATCCTTCGACGCGCCTTAAAGCGAGAGGAGATACTTTTTTTCTCCCCAGATCGGACGGAAGTGTCTATTTCCGCAACAATATCGGTTCATTTCGAATGGAAGGCAGCACGATTCATCAATGGATTGAAAAATTGATACCTGTATTTAATGGTGAGCATACGATGCATGATTTAACGGATGGATTGCCGGATCAATACCGTGATCATGTGTATGAGATTGCAAAAGTATTGTATGCGAACGGTTATGTCCAAGATGTAAGTCAGGATCGCCCTCATCAGCTGGAAGAGCGTATTGTTAAGAACTATGGTTCTCAAATTGAATTTTTGGACAGCTTTGACGGGTCAGGCGCATATCGATTTCAATTGTATCGTCAGTCCAGCGTGCTTGTTGTTGGAGCTGGCACTTTTTTGGTTTCACTTGTCAAATCATTATTCGAGTCTGGATTGCCGAAATTCCACTTGCTGAGCCTGAACTCGGAAACGGCGAATCGAAAACGGATTTTGGAGCTGGAGCAGCATTATCGCGAGTTTGATTCAGAGGTCAAGGTGGATGAGATCAGCTGGCCGAAGGATGAGGCAGTGGATTGGTCTTCGATTGTACAGCCTTATGCTGCGGTATTTTTCGTCTCGGATCAAGAAGGAGAACATGAGCTGAGATTGCTTAATGAAGCTTGCAGACAAAAAAACAAGGTGCTGCTGCCGGCTGTTATTTTTGGGCAGGCTGGTCTAGCGGTTCCATTGTCGTATTCTGATTCTAATTCGGAGGGCGACTGGGAATCAGCATGGCGCAGAGTCCATCATTCAGCCATTTATAAGGATGCAGAGGTTCACACTGCCTCGTCCGTTGCGGAATCACTGCTTGCTAACGTAATCGTCTTCGAATGGTTGAAAACAGCAGCAGAAGTAACAAAACTGGAGAAAAATAATAAATTGTTTCTGCTTAATTTAGAGACGCTGGAAGGGAATTGGCATTTGTTTCTTCCCCATCCATTCGTTCATGGTCGACGAATCATCGAGAAGATCAAAGATGTCGAGCTGCAGGCAGGAGCGGACTCAGAGAAACGAGCTTTAAGTGAATGGCTGCCTTTCTTCAGCCAGCTAACTTCAACGGAAACGGGCATCTTTCATATTTGGGAGGAAGGGGAGCTGCGACAGCTGCCGCTTTCGCAATGCCGTGTACAGCCTGTCGACCCGCTGTCCGTTGGCCCTGCGCTTCTTCTTCCTGAAATGATATGTAATGGATATAAGCATGAAGAGGCTCGAAGGGAAGCGGGTCTTAGTGGAATCGAAGCTTATGTGTCGCGTATGGCGGATGTGCAAACCAGCCAAGTTGATGAGGAAAGCGGAATATCGGACCGTTCAAGATTCGATGAGATCGCAAGCGTAGGAGCTGGCGAGACGATCGAGGAAGGCGTTTGCCGCGCTTTGCAAAAGTATTTAATGAAGGTATACGAAGCTCGCACACCGTCTATTACGCTGGTGAAGCTGAGTCATGTTGAGGATGAACGATGCCGTTACTATATAAATGCCTTGACTGCGATGCAAGGAGCACCAACGTTCGGACTGGGTGAGGACGTATTAGGTTTTCCTGTTGTGTGGCTGCAATCCAATGACCGCTGGTACGGTGCCGCTGATCTCAATATGACTCGGGCACTGCGGAGCGTGTTAATGATTGCCCTGCTTGATGCTCAAAACAAAGCAGATCAATTTGCGGGTAAATCGCATCATGCATCTTCAATTCAAGTAAAAGGATCTGAAATGGACTCTATTTCGATACCCGCTTGCGATCCATTCGAGCATCGAGAGGTTTTGCAGACTGCTGTGCGGCAATTGAATCGCATCCGCAAGCGTCTGCTCGTATTTGATTTGACTTCGGAACCTTTTTTCAAAGAGAAGCTGGCGGGAGTATACGGCATCTCGCTTCGAGAGGAGGTTGAAGCATGAGCGCTATTGTGGCGGTTGTTGGCGTAGGCCAGCTTGCGGACTATGTAAACGATATATTATCAGCAAGGTGTCAGCTTGTAAGGGTGAACGAGATCGCTTCCGAGCCGCCAGAAACGGCTGATCTTGCGCTCGTGCTTAGCGATGGATACGATTCATCCTCTCATCTTAAGGCAGAGGAAATATTCAAGCAATCTGGCACTCCGTGGCTGCGCGGTTTTGTAGCATTCGGTGAAGGGATCATTGGTCCGCTTGTCGTTCCTGGGAAGGCAGGCTGCTCGCAATGCGCTGATTTTCGGCTTTTAATGGCTGGAAATGATCGGAAGGATATGTGGGAGCTGCAGCATTTCTTTAGGCAAGGAGAAGTATTCCCTGATATTTGGTCTTCTCGCAGCGGACTATGGCATATGGCTCAACTTATTGCTGCAGAAGTCCACAACTTTCTTATCCGAAATACGGCTCAAATTGAAAATCATATCAAGCTCGTGCATTTGCAAACGCTCCATAGCTCGGCTCATTTTTATTTGCCGGATCCGCTGTGTACCGTATGCGGGGAAATACCGGATGACTCTGCCATAGCTTCGCGAATAAAGCTGCAATCCAGCCCGAAAATCAGTGAGAACAGCTACCGCACCCGTTCGATGGGGGAGTTGAAGGCCGTACTTTCCTATGATTATCTGGACAATCGCAGCGGTTTTTTGAAGGCAAAAATGATCGACCTTATCTCTCCATTTGCTGACGCCAGCATCATTTTGCCGATGTTCTCAGGGGATGAAGGCTGCGCAGGGCGTACACATTCTTTTGCAGACAGTGAAATGACAGCGATATTGGAAGGTTTGGAACGTTATTGCGGCATATCGCCGCGAGGAAAGAAGACAACGGTCCATGACAGCTATAATCATTTAACAGAGGCAGCGTTGAACCCCTCTCGAGTAGGACTCCATGATAAGGCGCAGTATGAGAAGCCCGATTTTCCGTTTCAACCATTTGATCCTAACCGAGAAATCGACTGGGTGTGGGGATATTCGTTCTTTCAGGAGAAGCCTATTCTCGTGCCGGAACTGCTCGCTTATTACAGCTCCGGCTGCGGTCACGGCTTTGTATATGAAACCTCAAATGGCTGCGCTTTAGGAGGAAGCTTGGAGGAAGCAATATTTTACGGCATCTTGGAGGTTGTAGAACGGGATTCATTTCTATTGACGTGGTATGCGCAGCTGCCGCTCGTTCCGTTGGATCCCTATTCCTCAGGCGATCTGGAAATGAATTTAATGGTGGGGCGGCTGCGCGATGTGTTCGGATACGATGTGCATTTGTTCGATTCGACGATGGAGCACGGCATTCCAAGTGTGTGGGTGCTTGCCAAAAACAGATCAGATCAAGGCGTAAATATGATTTGCGCAGCGGGCGCGCATCCTGATCCTGTGAGGGCGGCAAAAGGTGCAATTCATGAGATTGCGGGCATGCTGCTTGCGTTTAACGAAAAGCTTGAGGCGAACCGCGAGCAGTACGAACAAATGCTGCAGGATCCTTTTCTCGTTCGGCAAATGGAAGATCACTCCATGCTGTACAGCTTGAAGGAAGCGGAAGAACGTCTGAATTTCCTGCTCGATCATGATCGTCCAGTCCTCTCGTTCGAAGAAGCTTTTAAACCAAGAGCACGGCATGCCGATTTGACCGATGAACTAACCCTTATTCTTCAAATTTTCAGAGAGCTGAATCTGGAGGTAATCGTTGTTAATCAAACGACTCCAGAAACGCTGAGAAATGGACTTCATTGTGTGAAGGTGCTCATTCCCGGGATGCTTCCCATGACGTTCGGCCAGCACCTTGTCCGCTTGACTGGCCTAGAGCGGGTGCTGCGAATACCAGCAGAGCTGGGTTATGTGAAGGAGCAGCTTAAGCAGGAACAACTTAATTGTTATCCGCATCCGTTTCCATAAGCAGTTTCTTCTCATATACGTTGGTTTTCCTTGTGCTGGACTTAGGAGGAGGAGAAATGAGCCTGAAGGCATTTTTGCACCAGTTGCAATACGAGCCTGACAAAACGAAACCAAAAGATGTGGAGGTTGATTGGGAGAACGCGCCTCTGCCGTATAAGCTGTATCGTCATTTGCCTGCATATCCTCTCGCTTCCGATGTTCCGCTGAAGCTAACGGGAAAGCAAGGTATAGAGAAGCCGACACTTCGGGATATCGGGTGTTTTCTTTGGTACACCTTCGGTCTGGCACAGCTTAGTCAATCTGTTACTGAGCAATATACGGGGGAGCGATGGGAAAGCTCATTGCAGCTTTGCAGGCGATTTGTTCCTTCAGGCGGAGGGCTGTATCCGAGCGAAATTTATTTGTATTTGAAGCTGGAGGAATTGCCTAGCGGTATTTATCATTATGATGCGGCTCATCATCGTTTGATTTTATTGCGTGAAGGTCAATTTGATTCCTATGTGGGCAAGGCCTTAGGCGATCGTTGCGACATAACAAGCTGCTTCGCAGCTGTTTTTGTATCGACTTTCTTTTGGAAAAACTTTTATAAATACTATAATTTCTCGTATCGTTTGCAGGGACTGGACGCAGGTTTGGTGATAGGCCAGCTGCTTGAGGTGGCCAAGCGCTTTGACTTCGAGGCGGGAGTGTACTTTCAGTTTCTTGACCGTGCCCTCAACCATTTGCTTGGACTGCCTGAGGCAGAGGAAAGTGTATATGCTGTAATTCCGCTTGCGGCACATTCAAGTATGGAATGGTTCCACCATGATATCAGCAATAATACTGGGATGTCGTCAGCAGAATTATGCAGTGAGCTTCCAATCCTTGAGCATGATCACTATATACGCTCAAAAAAAGTATTGGATTATCCGATGCTGACCAAGCTTAATGAAGCATCCATGATGGATTCCTCCCTTTCATTTAAACAGCTGGGAAGGGAGCAAAAGGCAGTCCATCAAAACGATGATCATTTTTTGCCTCAAGCAGCTGGACTCACGTATGATTTAGCAGAGGTTTGCAGGCAGCGCTACTCGCCGGAAAATGAATTTGCATTGGAGGCAGTGAGTCAGTCGACTCTGGCGGCGCTATTGCAAGAGAGTATGAGTTCTTATCGCTATCGAAATGATCTGGATGGTTCGATCCAGAGTCCAATGTCTCGCGTAAAGCTATATGGCTGCTTTTATGGCGTTGAAGGAATTCCTGATGGTGCCTATCATTATGATGTTATGGCGCATGCGTTGCAGCTTGTTAGGGTTGGCGATCAAAGGCCGTGGCTTCAGAATGGGATGTCTTTGGATAACGTGAACTTATTCCAGGTTCCGCTGAGCTTTCATGTGGCGGGCGATCTGGGACATCTGCATGATGAGCTTGGTTATCGCGGCTATCGGATTCAACAAATGGAAACGGGAATGCTGGTTCAGCGCTTGCTGCTCGCTGCTTGTGCATCCGGAATGGAAGGACGTCCGCTGCTCGGGTTTGACGTTAGTGCCATGAATGAGCTTTATGGATTAGCCCCGCTCGGACAAACGAGTCTGATCCAAATCCCGATCGGTCCATGTCGGAGTCGTTCACTGCTTGAGGGAAGTTTAGCACAATAATTGATTTTGATGTGTGGGCTTTTGGAGAGCAAGTTGCGATCGCTCTCACTAAAGGAATGTTTACTCATGTTATCGCCTCCGCTGTCACCCCCGTATGCAAAAAGGTACCCGCACGCTGCCCACTTTTTTTCAAAGTGTCCAGTGGTATGGGTACCCGTTTAATTCAATCTGCCCTTTTTATCGTTTTTAACCTTAAGGCTGTTGAAATGCTGCCTTCTTCTGCAGTTCACCAGTTGGTTGGCATGTGACCGGGATGCAGAAGTGATGTGGATGAGGATGCACATACGTCATAGGATGAAGCCAAGCATGATGATAATCCAATGATTCGAGCTCCCATCCATCGTGATGATGATGGTAATCGAAGAACATGTGATCATCGAAGAACATGTGATCATCGAAGAACATGTGCTCATCCCACATTTCATGCATCATCGGGTGGAAATCGTCCATCATCGGATGAATGTCATCCATCATCGGATGATAGTGATACATGTTGTGGAAGTCATGCATCGGAAGGAAATCATGCATGTGATGAAAGTCGTGCATGTAAGGTAAGTGCTGCATTTGACTAAAATCAACGCTGCAATGATAGGAGTGAGGAGCAGGCTGCTTATACACAGTTTGAGGTCCCAAATTGGCCTGGGTCGGGCTTGATTGCATTTGGTGGTAATACTTGGGCATATCAGCCGATTGTGGCAGATAAGATTGATTGCGTAGCATGGCGTGCCTCCTTTTTGTCATACTCTACAGTATGCTTTGAACGATAAAAGGGCACTTATCCCTACAAAATGGGCTGCAAGCTTAGGCATTTAAGAATAGGACGGCTGTATTCGCTCCGTTTCACGGACCGATCGGTTTCCCCGACTTCAGTCAATGACCCAACTAGCCAAATCGTGGTTTAAGGATGAGCGGAATAACTCCCGGAATCCGAGTCCCGCGGAGTTTATAAATCTGCTAGAGACCCTAGCATCAGCACAAATTTACCGCCCGTCCAAACATCTCAACGATTAGAAACATAGAGTAGGGTATAAATAACGAGAGGGGGTATGAACAATGTCTGAAGTTGGTTATGGCGATGCTTTCAAAAGCCCAGCCGCCGTTCTGGTCCTGTTCATTCTGCTGGTTATCATCACAAAATCTTTCTGGTACTAATCGTTAGCGTCAAACCCTTCCCACCTTCTATCCGTTCCATGGCTATGACAAAATCCTCCTCATTCGAGGAGGATTTTTTATGACCAAAGAATATGTTCGTAAGAAATGGGAAACGCTCGTCAACGCTTTTCGGTCTAGCGGAGAGAAAGCAACGACATGGTGCAAGGCCAATCACTGGACCGACGCCAGTTCTATACGTGGATGAAGCGAATTGACGGTCCTGGATAAGATTACTTACCGATTATTCTTATTCATTGGGGTCTGTTTACGTACATGTATGTTTGTTGTCTGGACGAGCGGGGAATACTGATTCCATTCTGCTTAAATCGAAAGCCAGGAAGGTATAGGAACGGAAATTAATCGTATATGTACCAATTGAACAGGAATAAAGAGCAAGATATAGTGTTGTTACATAGGAGTTATGAAGGGAGTCAATTACTTTGAATGTTGAATTGTTTAAGGATTTGATTAAGGATGATCGGGGCAATTATTACGTAGCAGTCCTCAAGGAAGGTAATGAGCTGACTTTGGTTAATGCGATGCTAGAGCGGTCTTACGAAGATTTATTGGAGTTTAATGAGGAATTCAAACAAAAGTATGCAGAGTACGAGCACCAGTTCATTGGCAAAATCATCATGGATAAGGTGCGGCACGACGTCGTATTCGCTTCCAAAGAAGACGGTCATGGCCGAATGCATGATTTGGGTAAGGCAATGAGCGAATACAGGGTTACGTTTATCGATATGATTGAATTTTACCGAAATCCTCGGACAGGACGCCTATGACAGCGAAACCGATTAAACTTAGTGTTTTGGATTTGGTCCCCGTTTTTGATGAGGTCGATGCAACCTTCGCACTGGGACAAGCTGTAGAGCTGGCTCAAGCAGCCGAAAGACTGGGATATTTCCGTTATTGGGTGGCGGAACATCATGATATGCCAGGGCTGGCATGCACCTCAACGGATGTGCTTCTATCGCATATCGGTGCAAAAACACAGAGCATTCGTATCGGATCCGGGGCATTGCTGTTGCCGCATTATAAGCCACTAAAAGTTGCAGAATCCTTTCATTTACTCGCTAGTTTGTACCCGGGACGAGTAGATCTTGGTTTAGGAAGGGCGCCCGGTGGTTCTGCTGAAGTGAGCCTCGCTCTCAGTGACAACTTTCTTGAAAATGTCTGGAAAATGCCAGAATTGCTCCGAGGAGTTTCCGAGTTATTGCAGGGGAGCTATGAATACGAAGGACGTCGGATTACCGCCCGCCCAACTCCATCCGTATCGCCAGAACTGTGGCTGCTAGGGACAAATAAGAAGAGCGCGGCTTATGCAGCTGAGTTTGGAACAGGTTATGTTTTTGGCCAGTTTATGAGCGAAGTAGACGGGGAGGAAGTATTGAGAGCTTACCGCGAAGCGTTTACTCCGTCGGCTCTTTCCCCTGTACCGAGAGCGATCGTTGCCGTTGGTGTCGTTTGCGCGGAAACAGAGGAGGAGGCAGAGAGGCTGGCATCCTCGGGTACAGCTTTGTTTCAACAAGAAGCTTCCGCAGGGGAAAGGGCTCCGCTTTCGGAGCGTAAGCTGCTGATAGGCACGCCTGAGAGCCTAAAGAAAAAGCTCGAACAGTTATCTCACTTGTATGGCGTTGATGAATTCATTGTCGTTACGATGATTCCCGACTATCGGAAACGGTTGCGTTCTTTTGAGCTGCTTGCCCATACATGCTCAATGGCTTAATTCGTTTTATTATTAAAGCAGGAAGCGGGCGGGCCGTTCGCCTGGTATCCGACGTCGGTGCCGACGCTGTTCGTGCCGCTCGGCAGCCGTAGACGGACGTCCTGAGCGAGGCAGCAATTGTGTGCAGGATATGCCGAAACGCTATTGACGGAAAGTATTTTCCGAAGCTAAGATGGAAGCAACTGCACAGTCCGGATTAGAGGTTGCTCTCCGGCCGCTGCGAGGCGATGGAGTTCGCCGTAACCGCCCGAGGGCTGATGACTCCTACCAGTGATGCTTGCTGGTAGGAGTCTATTTTTTTGTCCCGATGCGGAGCATTCAATTCTATGGAAAGAAGGCGTCAGAATGATTTATTTGCTGATGGGCATAGGAGGCACGATGGGGGCGCTGCTGCGCTACAGCCTGGGGGAATGGATCGGAACGGGAGGCGGCGGCTCCCTCTTCCCGCTCGGCACATTGGCTGTGAATTTTGCGGGATGTTTCATGCTCGCCTTTTTCTACACCGCGACGATGACAAGGTTCACCGTCCATCCGCATTTGCGTTCTTCGTTCGGAACCGGGTTTATCGGCTCCTTCACGACCTTTTCGGCCTTCTCCCGGGAAATGACGGAGCTGATGGGCACAGGACACTTGGGGACCGCCGCTTTGTATGCGGTTGGAAGTCTGCTGGGAGGCTTCCTGGCGACGATGGCCGGGATGAAGCTGGGAACATTCGAAAGAAAGCAAGCGGGAGAGGAGCGAGGTCAATGACGTGGGTGCATATCGGAATCGGAGGTTTCGCGGGAGCGATCCTGCGGTTCGTACTGATCGAGCTTGTCCGCAAGAGGAGCTCGTCCGGCTTTCCTTATGGAACGCTGCTGGTCAATCTGTCCGGCTCGCTTCTGATCGGCCTGCTGTACGGCGCGACCTCGGATTCGCGTCTGATCCTGCTGCTCGGCACCGGCTTCCTGGGAGCCTATACGACCTTCTCTACGTTCCAGTATGAGCTGGTCGGTTATGGGCGGATGAAGCAGTGGATGCCGCTGTTCGGGTATTTGACCGTCAGTGTCGTGCTTGGCCTGCTGCTCGCCGCGGCCGGCCATTCGGCTGGCATGTTGCTGCGGTAGAAATGCTGCGGGAACTTCTGGAACTGCAGGGTTGCCAAGACGGTTTAAGCGAGCGGAGCTGAGGAGCTGCAGACCATTCTGTTGAAGCTGACGAAATGATTGACCTTCCCCCGGCGGCAATGTTTTAGAATAGATGTCGAGGCTCCCTATCGAATGGAGGTCAAAGCAATGCTTACAATCAGGCAGATGGCCGGCATCTTCGACGTGTCGGCAAAAACGCTTCGCCATTACGATTCCATCGGCTTGTTCAGTCCGCTTGCCGTCGGAGAGGACAATCGCTACCGCTATTACGGGTTCGAGCAGCTCGGCATGCTGCGGCGGATCATGTGGCTGCGCTCGCTCGGAGTCGGCCTGGAAACGATCCAATCTCTGAAAGACAGCGGAGAGCTGCATGGAGATGAGTCCTTGGAGCCGCTGCTGAGTCAGCGTGAAACAGCTATCCGAGGGCAAATGGAAGAGCTCGGCAAGCTGCTGAACAAAGTCGAGGCGATGAGAGAAAGGCTGCAGCAGAGCCGTAATCTCCGGGACGGGCCGAGAATCGTCGTCAAGGATGCCTTTACGGTCGTGGGGCTGGATTGGGATGACCGGCAGCTGGCGGAAGGAGATGGAATTCCACAGCTCTGGGAACGCTTTTTGCGGCGGGCTCACGAGATTGCGGGCAGGGTGAATCCGAACGAGCTGATCGGAGCCGGCGGCCCGCGCGAATCCGGGGTGTTCGGTTATATCGCGGGATTTGAGACCACGGATGCCGGAGCGGTTCCGCAGGGGTTGACGGCTGTGACCATTCCTGCCTATACCTACGCAGTGTTTGAACTGGAGGATCTGGGGAAGATCTGGGAGATGAGGGAAGCGATCTATTCCAAGCTGCTGCCCGGACTTGGCCTCTCGCCGGCGAATGGAGTCATGTACGAGAAGTACGACGACCGGTTCGGCGGTGCGGACGGGCGAATCGAGTTGATGATCCCTCTGCTTGCGGCGGGGGAGGAAAAGGCGGGGGCGGAATGATAGGAATGCTGCAACGGATTGAATGGCGCCAAACAACTCCGGAATGGGAAGAGCTGCTTCTCGATCCGGCCGGAAATCGGCCGTTCCCGATGGAATCGGGATTCGAGGCCAAGGTGGCAGGAGTCGCGCGGGGGAGCTCGCGATATGTCTTGAAGACCTGGAGCAAGGATGCCAGGCCAGACGCCGGTGTCCAATATCGGCTGCTGGAGTGGATGAAGGGACTTGGAATGTCCGTTCCAACGCCGGTAGCCTGGGGGCTGAGCGAAGGGGAGGAAGAAGGACAGAAGTGGCCTGTTCTGGTGACCGCCCATGAGGGGGATGCCATCGTCAAGGCGGATGCGGAGACGGTGGCCGCGAGCGCCAGGCTGATGGCCGGCTTTCACCGGGCTTCCGCAGCAGCGGACAAGCCCGATTTCATTCCCAGGCCGGAGCTGGCGGATCATGAGTACTTCTATGCCGGCATCAGGGACGAGCCTGAGCTCCATGACCTGCTCCGGGTGCTGGTTGAGTCCGCGGGGATCCGCAATGACTGCGTCATTCACATGGACCTGCATCTGGCCAATATCGTAGTGCGGGAGGGGCGCTATATTGCGGTAGATTGGACTAACGGCCAGCTTGGGGACCAGAGGTTCGACTACGCAAGGACGCTGGTTTACTACAAAACTTTCTTCGCCGACCCTTGGAGAGCTTCGGCATACCGTTCCGCCTACTTGAGCGAGTATCCGATGACCGGAAAAGAGGAGAGCCTGTTCGAGGCGATTGTCCTCGTCGGGCTGCTGCTTCAGGAGCGGCGCGGGCAGCCGATGAGCGAACGTGCGCGCCGACTCGTTCGGCGGAACGAAGTGTTCCAGGAAGCGGGGCTGGGAACGACACCGAGAAAGTCAAAGATGATAAAAATAGGCGAGGTATCTGGGACAGGGAAACGAAAGGCACAGGCATCTGAAATAGGCGATGGAGCGGGAAAGGGACAAGAAAAGGCGGCTTTGCATCAGGGAGCGGTGCGGCTGGCCGATCAGGAAGAGCTGGGCAAGAAACCGGTCGGCCGATTGAATTTGCCTGCCGCATTCGGAGAATTTCCATTGCTCGGCGGAAGCTCAGTGGAGCTGGCGAAGCTCGAGCCCTGCCATGCGGAATCGCTTCATGCGCTCATCAACCGGGACCGCAAGCAAAGCCTGGACGCGGTACGCAACATCGTCGGGCATTTGGAACGGGACTACTACAAGCGTAAAAGCGTATCGTGGGGAATCTTGAGCCCGGATGAACCGGAGGTTCTTGCCGGATGGATGACGGTGCATTTCGATAAAAAAACGCGGGCCGCGCTGCTTGCAGCCGTCTTGCCGGATCGGCCGGAGGAGCGGGAAGCGGCGGAGGCATGGATCGCTCTGGCGGGCGACGCTGTTCGGGCGCTGGGAGCATTTTTGTTCCATCATGTCCACGTGGAGGAAATTCGAGTGGAGCTGCCTATGGCAAAGGAAGAGGTCATCGACCTGTTGTCGGAATGCGGCTTCAGGCGGATAGAGACCGTTCAGCGAGAGAGCGTCTGGCAGAACGGGGTCAAAGGGCCAGCCGACATGGCTATTCTTGCTTGGAGCATGCCCACTTTCAGCTGAATTGCAATTCAAGCGATCCTGTCCTTGCAGGATCGCTTTTATTTGTCTACCTGCCAGGGACCTAAAAAATGTTGAGACCATGAGCGCTTATTCTTTTACAAAATAGTTCTTTATCTTCATTTTCATGACGAAAATAACTGAATAAGAAGGATTTGGATAAAAAACCGTCGAAAGCCAGATTGCCGCGATAAAAATGATTATTGATATTAAAATAAACCTTTATAAAAGGAATAATCTACATTTTAAAGAGACTTTATTTAGGTAAGTGGAGATTAGGATGTAGGAAAAAATAACTAAATAAGTCGTTTTAACTAATTTAAGAACGGTTAAAGGTAAATAATCACATACATAATTTTGCCGTCAAAGGATTTTCTTAAGTACATATAACGAAAGGAATGCGGCGAAAACAAACGGTGCGAAGGGTACGGAGCCAATCCGCCGCCTCATGACGATCCGCGTCAAAGCCGCGCAGGCAAGCGCCAATAGACATGCGGCCAGGAATACATACAGATTCAGCAGCCATCCCGCAGCTGCGCCCGTCGCGGCCAGCAGCTTGATGTCGCCTGCGCCGACGCGCCCCAGCCAGGAGCGCAGCAGCAACAGCGGCAAGGAAGGCAGCAGGATGCCAGGCAAGGATTCCAGAGGCGTTCCGGAGAGAAACTGACGGCCTATGCCTGCCAGAAGCAGCAAGAGAAGCCATTCGTTTGGAATCCGCCGCCTTCTGATATCCGCGACGGAACATAGAAGAAGCAGCAATAGGATGAATCCATCCATGAATACATAAGGCATATCTTTGCCACCTCGGATCTGTAGATGTTGAAGCTTTGGTTGGAAAAGAACGGCGCTATTCTCTCATATTGGCCGATCCGGGTCAATGATAGAGATTTGCATAAAGATAGAATTCTATGACGCCAGGTGATTCGATTGAACATGTTGCTCGTATCCGGTCTCTCGCACCGGTTTGCCGCGGCCTATGCGCCCAAACCCAAACATATTCTCAACGTCGACGAGCTCCTGCTGGGCAGCGTCCTGAATTACCTCGAAGAGGCGAGACCTGACGCCGGCGGCCTGTTGGTAACAGACGACGCCTTGACCGGAGATTCCGCAGCAGACCTGCGGAACCTGGAGCGGATCGCCGCCTGGATGTCCCGCAACCGGCCATCCGGGTTCCTTTTGGTGCTTCTGCTTCGTCATGAGAGGCGGCTGGAAGGGATGGAGCCGCTTGTCAGCCTGTACTCGGGGCAGATCCTCACGCTCCCATGCCACTATCCCCGCATCCCGGCCTATATGTACCGGCAGGCTTTCGAGATGCTCTCGGACATCAGGAAGGGCAAACAATCCGCCCGGACCGACCGGGAGCTTGCCGCTCAGCAGCGCCTGGAAGCCGATTCGGAGCCGCCTGCCCGCAAAAAATCATTCCTGGACCGGTTCAAGCCCAAACCAAGGGAAGAGGCATCGCTTGAAGCGAAGGATCCCCTCTCCAGAGCATTCGACGGCATCGGGCGAGGCATCAGCCGGGTTGTCGCTGTGACCGGACACCGCGGCAGCGGAATCACGAGCACCGCCGTCAATCTCGTCTGCGAAGCGGAGAAGCGGGGACTGAGCGCCATCCTGATCGACCTTGATCTGGAATACCGCAGCTCGAACATGTATTTCAGCCGCTTTCACGAGGAGACCAAGAAGGACGAGAATCTCAATGCTTCTTTGATCCGGACTCTTGCGAGGCCTCAGGAATACCTGACTACCGCCTTTCCGATCAAGGACAATCTCTGGCTGGCGGCGCTCGGTTATTCGTTCCAGGACCGCAAGCTGGTCGAGCAGTTCTGCACCAGCGCCAAGCTGGTCGGATTGCTGTCGATGCTGCGGAACCGGTTCAATCTCATCGTGCTGGATATGCCGATGGATCTGCTGCCTTCGTTTCGGGAAGCGATGATCCACGTCGATGCCTTCGGGCTGTGCGTGCCGAACAATCTCCACGCCGTGCTCAGCACGGCGCGCAATGCGGAGGTCGCGCTGAGCCGGGATGACGCGCTGTACATGAACGCCAAGTCCAAGGTCATCGTGACGAAATACAACGACCGCTCCAGGCTGCAGGGAGAGCCGTTCACGCCGGACAAGACGGCCGAGCTTCTCTCCTCCGGGCTCAGCGAGAGCTTCGGCTATGGGATGAAGACGGCCGGCTTCATTCCATTCAGCCATGAGTTCGACACCCAGATTGAAACCGATATTGCGGCGGTCCATTCCGGCAAGGAGTACGAGAGAGCGTTCGGAGACCTGCTGCTGCGACTGATGGAGGGAGCCAAGTAAGATGGATTTGAGCACGATCAAGAGCGTTTCGCCCAATCGGAACACATTCAAGAAAATCATGGCGCTGCTGTTCAGCCTCGCCGTCATCGCCGGTTCGTTCGTCGTCATCACCGATGCCAACAAGGCGGCCAAGGATACGGTCGACGTGCTGCGGGTCAGCGATGGAGGAGGCATTCCTGCCCATACCGTCCTCACGGAAAAGCAGCTGCAGAAATATGCGATCATCCGAAAGGAGTATACCGACGATATGCTGCTGGCCGAGCAGATGGGCGAGGCTGTCGGCAAATTCAGCAAGTATTATCTGCGCGGCAACGGCGTTCTCTACAAGGATCAGCTGAGCGCCGAGGCGCCGAAAAAAAATGAATGGCTGTACAAGCTGGACGACAAGCAGGAAGTGCTGACGCTCCCCTACAACTTCCTCGAAGCGGGCGGCGACATCCTGATGCCGGGCGACCGCGTCCGGATCCGGGTATCGTACGAGGTCGACAAGCCGGCGGCGGCGGGCAATCCGAACGACATCTACAGCGTCTCGCAGGGCAAAACGACCAAAACCGAGGTGCTGTTCGACAGCATCGTCGTCAAGGATATGCTGAACGGCAACAGCCACTCCATCTACGAGGTGTATAAGGAAGTGCTGAAGCTGAGCGAGGACAAGCGCCAGACCGTCATGAAAAGCGAGGATTTCCTCAAGAACATCCAGCCGAGAGCCCTGCTTCTGGAGGGCTCCAGCGATCAGATCAACTATTATGCGAAGTTCAAGAGCATGGAGAACAAGTCCCTGCTGATCACGATCCTCAGCCGCAGCGACAGCCAAGCGATCGTGGACCAGCTGCCGACGCTGCAGAACGAGGTGGAGTCATGGATCGACAAGCAGAACGGAAATTAGGAAGCGTCTTTCAAAAGCTCAGCCCGACCGATCTCGTCGGAGCCGAGCTGCAGGACAGCCGGCTGATCTACAGCGTCGTCGGCTTCATGCCGGCGAGCGATTTCACGGACAACGCGCTGCTCATCAGCAATCTGGCCTATCTGCTGTCACAGAAAGGGCTCAATACTTGCGTGGTCGACCTCAAGGCGTTCTATCCGAATCTCTATCAGTATCTCGACGTCAAGCCGAACAAGCGGGGCGGCGGGCTGATCCGGGTGCTCAAGAGCGACAAGGCGGACTTCCGCGACGAGCTGATCTCGACCAAGCATGAGCGGCTGTACCTGCTGTCTCCCAGCCCCTACGACCTGATCGAGGAATATTTCGACTTCGAGTTCGAGCACCTGGAGAGGGTCATCGAGACGCTCAAGGGCATGTTCGACATCATCCTGCTGGATATTCCGAACATTCCGGCGCTGGAGCTCAGCGTGGGAGCGATGAAGTATTGCCATGTCGGGTTCTTCACCGGCTCGGAGCGGGTGGACGTCGCGGGCAACATCATGAAGATGCTCGATTACGCCTCCTCGATCGGCATCAGCACCGCGAAGTTCACGAGCGTCATCCTGATGAACATGCAGAATCTGGCGTTCGACCACAAGGTGCTCGGCGACTTCGGGCTCAAGATCGCAGCGGCGCTGCCGCTCGTCAAGGGGGCGGCAGGCGGGGTACTGGAGGGCAAGCTCTACGTGAAGGATACAACGCTGATGAACAAATATTTCCTGCGCGAGATGCGCAAGCTGGCCGATCTGCTCGGAAGCCGGTAGGGAGGAGGAACGACATGCTTACGCGCGCCAAGGTCAGCGAGCTGCAGCAGAGGGTGTCCCATCAGGCGAAGGGCGCCGAGGATATGGAGGATTTGAAGAGCAAGTATACGACGATCACCTTCGACGAGGTGCTGGAGCTGTGCCAGAAATACATAACCAAAATCGCGACCCATGCGTTCCGCCGCGAAAGCGATCCCGGACGCAAGCGCGAAATGACGAAGTCCTACATCAATGAGTTCGTCGATTCCCAGCGTCCGACGGTCGAGGGCCATTACGATCTGCTCTCGCTCAAGCAGGCGCTTGTCGACGAGATCACCCACTACGGGCCGATCACCAAGGCGATGGAGGATCCGGCAATCGACGAGATCCGGGCGAACGGCCCGGAGCAGATCTTCGTCGAGAGCGGAGGCAAGTCGCTCGCCTGGGATCAGCACTTCAGCGACCGGGAGCATATGGAGCGGATCATCTCCAAGCTGATCGGCGTTTCCAAGGTCAGGCTGACCCCGAAGATTCCGATGGTCAACGCCCGCACGATCGAGGGTTTCCGGGTCAACGCGACTCATGCGGAGATCTCGCCCTATGACATGCCGGCTTTTGTCATCCGGAAGTTCAGCAAGAAGTCGGTGACCCCGGAGATGATGATCCAGAACGAATCGTTCTCGGCGAACATGTTCAAGCTGCTGTCGCTCATCCCCAAGGCGGATCTCTCCTGGATCACGGTCGGGCCGACAGGCAGCGGCAAGACGACTCTGAACGAGGTGCTGATCAAGGAGATCAATCCGCTGTCGCGCATCATTACGATCGAGAATCCGTCGGAGATGAGGCTTCTGCGCAGAGAAGGAGGCACCGATCATGGCCGTGTCATCAACGACGTGCTCCAGTACGAATCGGTTCCGGACGAGGATGACTCCAGCCCGGCGACGATGGAGAATCTGCTTATCAATGCGATGCGCCAGTCGCCCCACTGGATCGGCCCGGGCGAGCTGCGGACGCCGGGCGAGTTCGCGACCGCGCTGCGCGCCGCGCAGACGGGCCACTATTTCTTCACCACGCTGCATGCCGAGGGAGACAGGGAGGCGATCTACCGGTTCCTGACCGCTTACCTGATGGCCTCCAACGAGCCGGCGGAGCTGGCACTGAGGAATATATGCACGGCGGTGAAGTTCGTCATCTTCCAAGAGAAGCTGGCTGACGGCACACGCAAGGTCACCTCCATATCCGAGATTCTCGGCTCCGAGGGGCTGGAGCCGATCGTGAACCCCATCTACAAGTTCATCTCGGAGGATGTGCTGGAGGAGGAGGGCACGCACCGGGTGCTCAAGATTGTCGGCAAGCACAAGCGCGTCGGAATGCTGTCGGACAAGGTGCAGCAGACCATGCTCAAAGCAGGCATCAAGCGCAGCCGCTTCGACTTCCTGACCCGGATGCCGGACGACAACGAGACAGAGAGGTACGTGCCGGATGGATACGACGCTTCTCATTAGCCTGTTTCTCGGCATCGGAGCCTTCGTTCTCTTCAATGTGGTGTTCGAGGTCCGCTTCTTCCAGGGTACCGGCCGGTTCGTCCTGAATCTGGTCGACACGCTGGCGGAGCATCTCGGCCGCTACAACACCAGGCGTTATGTGGAGCGGATCAAGCGTGAGCGGATCGTGCGGCGCAAGGAGAACGTGTTCACCAAATACAACCGGCTGGTAGAGGAGCTGATCCTCGACTTCCGGCTGCCGCTGACGCTGGAGAGCTTCACCTCCCTCCTCTGCATCCTGATCGCGCTGACGGCGCTCCTGATCGTGTTCTTCATGCAGAACGTGACGCTGTCGGCCGTCGTCACGATCTCGATCTTCATCGGGCTGCTGACCTACTTCGTCATGCAGTCCAAGTCGATCAAGGCGGAGCGGCTGGAGGCGATCATGGACGCCGAGGACATCATCTGCCCGCTGGCGCGCGACGGGGTGCTGATCGCGATCAAGAAGGTGATGGCGACGGAAGAATACATCCGGCCTGCTCTCCGGCCTTACTTCCAGCAGTTCATCGACAACTGCGAGAACAACGGCTATTCATTCAAGCAGGCGATCCTGCTGCTTAACCGGCAGCTCGGTCCCAAGTTCGACAACTTCACGAAGAAGGCCATCACGTTCGAGTACAACGAGCGCAAGGGGATGGCGGATATCTTCCTCGACATCGTCGACGAGAACGCCGTGCTGCGGGAAATCAACGCCCGCAAGGATCGGATCTTCCGCAAGATGAACCGCGATTTCCTGTTCAAGACGCTGATCATCGTCCTGTTCTTCTTCTACGCCCTGTCGGTGCCCGACTTTCGGGAATTCATGCTCCATACGACAGCCGGCAAGATGATCAACTCCCTGCTCATCAGCGTCATCTGCATCAGCTTCGCCCGCTGCCAGGCGCTTCAGGGCAATCTCGGACCGGGAGGCGGTGGGGCCAAATGATCGCGATCGCCAAGATAAGCGCGCTGATCTCGGTGCTGTACATCGTCAAGGCGTTCCTGTATCCGATGTTCCGACCGGTCAACCGGCGGCAGAAGCAGCGGGCCCGCCGGCTGCTCAAGGAGCGGCGGAGCGAGGCGCGGCGGGCCCGGTTCCAGCTGTTCAAGAGCGGCACGGCCGCCAGATATGCCGACCGGCTGATGGGCTCGCCGGAGCGGCTGCGGCTGCAGAAGCTGATCGATCGGCTCGATCTGGCGAAGAAGCCGGCGGAGATCCGGGTCGAGCAGCTGCTGTATTCGGGAGGAGCGGTGCTGATTACGCTGCTGGCGCTGAGCGCCAACCGGCTGATCGGGTGCGTGGCGGCCGTGCTGATTTTCCTTGGATGGCTGTACCCGGCCTCCGAGCTGGAGAAGAAGATCGAGCGCAAGAACCGCAACATCGCGCTCGATTTTCCGGGATTCTACAGCATGGCGTATTACCAGTACGCCAAGTCCGTCAACATCTATCTCGCCGATGTGATCCGGGACTACCTCCCGAGCGCCAATCCGGATATGGCCGAGGAGCTCGGAGTCATGCTGGACAATATCGAGTATGGAGAGGAATACGCGCTCAAGCAGTTCAAGAAGCGGGTGCCGCTGCACTACATCATCAAATTCTGCGACATCATGGAGACCCGGCTCAAAGGGTACGACAACATCTCGCAGATGGAGTACCTCAAGAACGAGGTCGACGAGTTCCGCGTCATCGCGCTGGAAGACGATCTCAAGCGCCGCGAGCGGAGCAATTCCCGCCTGCAGCTGGTGCTGATCGCGGTGCTGATCGTGTACATCGCCATTTATTATCTGTTCACGGTTCTGGATTCGATCAAGATGTTCCAGTAATGCGGGCAGGCATAAGCCCTCTTCTTCAGGACCCATCCGTCATTCTTCGGTTGATGCTCAACCATTGCAATCGACAGACATTCCGCCTGCACGGCGGCCTCTTAATCGGGTTTCAAGTTTCATTTATAGATATCATTCATTTCACTGGGGGAAACGGTCATGGATAAGAAGCCGGTCAAGAAACAATCGTTCTGGAGCGAGGAGTCGGGAGACTTCGGCATCAAGGGCATCGCGGTCACGGTGGCGGTCATCGTCATCATCGGCGCCGTCGTCGCCATCATCAACCAGAACCTGAACACTTGGGTGTCGGACGTATGGGACATGTTCATCAAGAAGATCGATGATCTGATCAAATAAAGGCGGGGTGAGTCCATGCGCGGCATAGCCAAAGCCCTGCTGGCGACGATGCTGGTGTCGGTGGCCATCATGCTGTTCACGAATCTCGTCTTCTTCTTTCCCTGGTATACGACGCTCATCGTGGAGACGTTCAATCTGTCCCAGGTGGCGGCGGGCGACAACTATGTCAAGCGCAGCTATTACGACGATGCTCTCGACCGGCTCAAGAACAGGCCGATCTACAGGGATAAGGCGGGCGACATCAAGCTGACTGTCGTCAATGCGGACGACTACGACGCCGTCGGCTCCGACGACGAGTCCAGCTACGAGAACGCGACCGAGATCCAGAAGCCGTACAGGCAGAGAGGCAAGCCGGTCAAGGTGACGCTGAGCGCCGTCTACCCGCTGAGCATCACGGTCTGGGGCAGGAAGATCGAGGAGGAGGTGCCGGTGAGCTTCTCGCTTACGACGGTCGGCCTCAAGCATTACAAGGACTTGACCTACTATTTCGATTAGACGGGACTGAGGGGAATGCGCAATATCGCGATCGGGCTGCTGCTGGTCATCCTCGCGTCCATCCTGATCGAGCCCATGGTGGAGATCAGCCTCGTGATGAAGGACAAGATTGCTCTAGGCACCTCTCTCAGCAATGCAGCCCGGTCCGCCAAGGACCGCAGCCTGCAGTACGAGGCGATGCGCGATCTGGACGCCAAGGTCGATCCCGAACGGTTCAAGGATTACTTTTCGGAGGCCTTCGGCGCGGCGATGAACGCTTCGCTGGATTCCAGATCCGGAGATACGCTGCGCTTCCGCTCCAACAACGGCAAGTGGAACGATATCGTCGTCACTCTGGACATCACGGAGAACGAGGATCCCTCGACGGAGCGGACGGTGACGAAGGTGGAGGTATCGGCCGAATCGGATTACCGGTTCAAAACGAAGTACCTGAGAGCGGCAAGCGGGGCAGGAACGACTTCTCCTTACCGGATGAAGATGGACCGCGAGCTGCTGCTGTCGGTGAAGAATTGACGGAAAGGAAGCTTCTGCATGGACTACATCATGGTGACCTTCCAGGCGGATAGGCGCCCTGCCGTGGATCTGAAGATCCCGGCCTTCGTCACGGCCGGCGAGCTGCTCGCCATGCTGGACGAAGCGCTGAATCTGGAGCTGGATGCCGGGCAGGGGGGCAGGCTGCAGGCGGAGCCGCTGGGGCGTATTCTGGACGGGCGCCGCACGCTGGAGGAAGAAGGAGTCGGACACGGAGCTCTGCTCACGCTGATATAGGGAGGTGACGAGGTGCAGGGAAATCTGGCAAATGGAGGACTCGTCCTGCAGGCGGGGAACGGAGTCTGGATCAGCGATGTCGACCGCTATGCCGGGACGCGCTGCCTCGATCCGTCCGGCGGCGTCTCCCGGATCGACGGCCTGCTCTGGTTCATGAACGCCGGAGCGGATGCCGTGTACGGCAGCGACCAGCTGCGCGGAGGCGCGTTATGCGCGTACGATCCAGCGAGCGGCCGCGGCCGTATGCTGTCCGAGACTCCCTGCAGCGGTCTGACGTTGCAAGGGGAATGGCTTTATTACATCAACGAGAAGGATCTGCGGCTGTACCGCTGCCGGATCGACGGCAGCGGAGAAGCACGGCTGACGGACGACCAGGCGCGCGGCTTTCTTGTGGACAAGGACCGGATCTGCTTCAGCGCGGATACAGGAATTCATGTCATCCGGACGGACGGGCAGCAGCGGGAGCGGCTATCGGCTTGCCGCTGCGGCGCGATTGTTCCGATCGGCGGCTGGATTGCCTTCGGCGATCCCGACAACCGCGGTACGCTGACGCTGGTCGATAGGGAAAGCGGAGCCGTGGCGGAGACTTTCGAAGATATCGAAGCGGGCAGCATCGTCGGCGACGGACGTTATCTGTATGTCGCCAATCTTCGCAACGGCGGCACGATCTACCGGATCGATCCCGCCCAGCGCCGGAGCATCCGCATCTGCGGCGAACGGGCCGCGAGCCTGCATATCGCCGGAGGCGATCTGTTCTTCCGGGACGGATCCGGCTGGAGCCGGATGTCGCTGCTCGGGGGACAAGCCTCGCGGGTCGAGCTGCAGGATGGAGGCATGATGGCATGATGAAGAACAGCCTGCATGCCTTCAGCCGCCAGCCTCGCTTCATGCCGGATATGCCGGGGGGAGAGGTCGCCATTCCCGATCCGCCGTACTCCCAGGAGAAGCCCGACATCGCCTGGTTCACGATTCTCGCGCCGCCGGCGGTCATGCTCGTCATCACGTTCATGCTGGCGCTGACGTCGCAATCGATGTTCCTGCTGATCTCGATCGCGACGACGGCCGTTACGCTCGTCACCTCGCTGACGGGGGCCGCATCGCAGATCCGCCGTTACAAGAACCGCAAGAAGGAGCGCGAGAGCAAGTATCTGCAGTTCATCGCGGACCGGCGCAGCGAGCTGGCGATCGCCAGCGAGCAGCAGGCCAAGGCGATGAACGAGCTGCATCCGGAGCCGTCCGTCTGCCTCCAGCGGATCGGCAGCCTGGACGGCAAGCTGTGGGAGAGGACGTCCTCGTACCCGGACTTTCTGTCTCTGCGCCTCGGCCTCGGCAACGTGCCGCTCTCGATGACGATCAAGCACAGCCCGCAGGCGATCCTGCTCGAGAGCGATCCGCTGCAGATGGAGCCGCAGCGGCTGGCGCTCGAATTCGAGCGGGTGCGGGACGTGCCGGTGGCGGTCGATCTGGCCGGGTCGGAGATCTGCGGAATCGCAGGCGAGGAAAGCAAGACGCTGGAGCTGGCGAGGCTCATGCTGCTGCAGCTCGTCACGCATCACGGCTACGACGACGTCCGCATCGTCGTGCTGGCCGCCGACGACGGCGCCGCGAAGTGGGATTGGCTGAAGTTCGTGCCGCATCTGTGGGATGACGCCATGGAAACGAGATATCTGCTGTGCGGCAAGGCTGTCGCCCACCAGGCGCTCGGAGACCTGTACGCCGTCCTGAAGGACCGGGAGCTCCGCACGGTCGGCGGCTCCACGCTGCCGCATTACGTCTTCGTCGTCGAGGATGCGTCTCTGCTCGACTACGAGCCGATCAACAAATACGTGTTCAACCGCTGCGGCCACCTGGGCGTCTCGTCGGTGTTCCTCGCCGGCAACCAGGCCTACCTGCCGATGAACTGCCGGACCGTCATCACGCTGCAGGGCAAGACCGGCGAGCTGGCGGACCGGGAGAGCGGCGACAGAATCCTGTTCAGCCCGGACAAGCTCAATGACAAGGGCCTGCAGCAGACGGTCAGGCGGCTGGGTCCGCTGCGGCTGCGGGAGAACGGAGCGAGCTTCTCCCTGCCGGCCTCCGTCACGCTCCTTGAGCTGCTGCGCGCCCGCACGGCCGGCGAGGTGGATCTGGCAGATCGCTGGGGCCGCAACCGGACTTACAAAGGCATCAGCGTGCCGATCGGCGTGAAGGGCGGGGGCTCCCTGTTCAACCTGGATCTTCACGAGACGGGACACGGCCCGCACGGCCTCGTCGCCGGCACGACGGGATCGGGCAAGAGCGAGCTGCTGCAGAGCATCATCATCTCGCTGGCGGTCAACTATCATCCGCATGACATCGTCTTTGTCCTGATCGACTACAAGGGCGGCGGCATGGCGGATGTGTTCAAGGGCATGCCGCATCTCGTCGGCACGATCACAAACCTCGGAGGCAATCAGACGACCCGTGCGCTGCTCTCGATCAAGAGCGAGCTGCAGCGGCGCCAGCGGCTGTTCTCCCGGTACGGAGTCAACAGCATCGACCGCTACCAGAAGCTGTATTACAGTCTGGACGATCGGGGCGGCATGCCTCCTATTCCACATCTGGTCATGATTGCCGACGAGTTCGCCGAGCTCAAGCAGGACCAGCCTGAATTCATGAAGGAGCTCGTCAGCACGGCCCGCGTCGGCCGAAGCCTGGGGGTCCACTTGATTCTGGCCACCCAGAAGCCGGCCGGCGTCGTGGACGACCAGATCTGGAGCAACTCGAAGTTCAAGATCTGCCTCAAGGTCCAGGACGAGACCGACAGCAAGGATGTCATCAAGCGTCCGGACGCGGCCATGATCAAGGAGCCGGGCCGGGCCTACATCCAGGTCGGCAACGACGAGATTTTCGAGCTCTTCCAGTCTGCCTACTCCGGAGCCGACTATGATCCCGAGGGCGAGATGCTGCGCAGCGAGAACCGCGTCAAGCGGATCTACGAGCTGGGTCCGGGAGGCAGGGCCGAGCAGATCTATCCGTTGGAGGAGGAAAAGATCGCGGGGAAGGAGCTGCCGAGCCAGCTCAAGGCGATGGTCGATCATATCGTAGCGACGGCAAGGGAGGGGGGCATCCTGCCGCTGGAAGGTCCGTGGATGCCGCCGCTGCCGGAGGAGCTCGACCTGAAGGGGATTTTGCCGGAAGAAGCCGCGTCTGCCTTCGGCAGCGGAAGATGGACGGCCGGCAAGCCGATCTTCGCCGTTCCCGTCGGACTGCTCGACGATCCGCGCGGCCAGCTGCAGGAGCCGCTTGTCGTCGACTTCGCCTCCGAAGGCAACCTGTTCGTGTATGGAGCGCCTGGAACCGGCAAAACAATGCTTTTGAGGACGCTGTGCCTGTCCATCGCCTTGTCCTATACGCCGGAAGAAGCGCAGCTCTACATGCTGGACTTCGGCGGCTCTTCGTTCAAGGCGCTGGAGAAGCTTCCCCACTGCGGCGGGCTGATGACGCTGGAGCAGGAGAGCCGGATCAGCCAGTTCATGCTCTACATCTTCCGCCTGATGGAGGAGCGCAAGCGGCTGTTCGAGGAATCCGGCAGCGACGGCTTCGCCGACTACCGCGTCAAGGGCGGCAGGCTGCCCGCCGTCGCCGTCGTCATCGACAATTACTTCGCGCTGTCGGAAACCTATGAGGCTGTGGACGACAGAATGATCGTGCTCGCCCGCGAAGGCTTCAAGTACGGCATCTACATGGTCGTCACCGCGACCAACTCGGCGCTTGTCCGGTACAAGTTCGCCGTCAACTTCAAGATGGCCGTCAGCCTCCAGCTGACAGACAAAAGCGAGTATGACGGCATCGTGGGCCGGACGGAAGGGCTCGTGCCCGCCCGCGTGCCGGGACGGGCGCTCGTGCGCGGAACGCCGCCGCTGGAGTTCCAGACGGCGATGCCGGAATGGGACGGGCTTGGCAGCGATGTCCTGATCGGGAAGTTCAGCCGGCTTGCCGAGGACGGCCTGATCAGCCGCGCGCAGCCGATTCCGATGATGCCGGCGCGGATCTTCATCGACGAGCTCAATAGCGGGAAAGCCGATGCCCCTGCAGCAGGCCGGATCGCGATCGGCCTCGCCGACCGCGACCTGCAGCCGGTGAGCCTCGAGCTGGCCGCGACTCCGGTCGTCATGGTCGCCGGCGATCCGATGTCGGGCAAGAGCACGCTGCTCGTGTCCTGGATCGAGATGCTCCGCCGCCGCCTCGGCGATGATGGCATGCAGGTGTATGTGCAGGATTCCAGCTCGATGGGATTATATCCGCTGCTCGCCAGGCCGGGGGTGGAAGATCTGTCCCAGATCGGGGATATGCATGCATTCACGGAGGAGCTCAAGGAAGATCTGGCCGCACGCAGGTCCCAGCTGCTCGCCGTCCGCCGCTCCGGCGGAGATGCGGACGCTCTCATGGCTTCATGGAAACTGCTGGTCTTCGTCATCGACCGGCTCTCGGAGTTCACAACAGGCGATCAATACGCGCTCAAGGAGCTGCTGGAGCGGATCGTCAAGCAGGAGCGCGGCATGAAGGTCGCCGTGCTGGCAGCCGATACGACTTCGGAGCTCGCGAACAACTGGGACAGCCTAGGGAAGGCGATCCGAGAGGAGCAGACGGGCATTCTGCTCGGCAGCCTCAAGGACCAGAGCCTCTACAACGCCCGAATTCCTTATGGCAGCCAGGAAAAGGAGCTGGAGGCGGGCGACGGGTATCTGGTCGTAAAAAACAAATTCACCGGACTGAGGACAGCGATCCTGTCCGGAAAGTAAAGGAGGCGCCGGACATGCCGACACCGTCGGAGATCCGCGGCAACGCCGCTGCCGTGAATGCGGCCGCCGATGAAATCAGGCGGGCGGAAGCCCGCTACAGGGCGGAGGTATCCGCCGCATCCTCGTGGTGGCAGGGGGAAGCGGGCAAGGCATTCACGGATTCCTACAAGGAGATCCAGGCCGACATCAGCCGCCTGCTGGCCAAGATGGATGGCCTGGAAAGCAGCCTCAAAGGGCTCGCCGGAGATGTCCAGCGCGCCGACGACGAGCGCCGCCGCAAGCTCGAGGAGGAGCGGAGGCGGGCTCAGGAGCAGGAGCAGCGGCGCCGCGAGGAAGAGGCGCGCAAGTCGGCAGGACGCCGCTAGAAGCTCCGGCCCAGCTCCCGCTGCTGATCAGAGGAAGATGCGGCATTCCATTTGAAAGGAGGTGAATCCAAATGGCAAACCAGGCATTCAGCCCCGAGCAGGCGAGAAGCGTAGCAAGCTCGATCAAGAACAAGGGCCAGAACGCGAAAAGCGTCGTTGATCAGCTCGACCGCGAGATCAAATCCGTGGAAGGCTGGTGGCAGGGCGAATCCGCCAAAGCCTTCGTCGACGAGTTCAACCAACTGAAGCCAAGCCTCGACAAGCTCGTCGAGTGCGTGAACAACATCAGCACTTCCCTGCAGAAGGTCGCCGAAATCAAGGAACAAAGCGACCGCGATATCGCCAGCCAGCTTCGCAAGTAATCATGTTCTTCATCGGCGTGCTGAGGGAGCCCGTCTCCCTCCATCACGCTTTTCCTCCGAAAACGAGCGAACGGCGCCATGACGGCGAATTCGATCGCATATAGATAGGTCAGCTTGTGGAAAGGAGTGCAGGCTTGTGATTCTGAAGGTAAATCCGGACAGCGTATCCAAATTGGCCGCAGGCATGAAAAGCTTGGAGAAGTCGTTCGAGCCGGTCGCGGCAGGCTTGTCCCGGTCCGTCGGCGGCATTGTCGGCAGCACGAAGTCGGCGTATCCCGAATCTTATGTCCAGTCCAGCGCCAGAAGCGCGGAATCGGCGATGGCGGAGATTGGCCGGATGGCCACTTCCATCGGCGACCGGCTGACGGACAAGATGAATACGCTCAGGGAGATCGCGGCCGAATACAAAATGGCGGAGGAGCGGTCGAAGGGGTATGCGGCGTCGAAGGAAACCGTGAAGATGTACAAGAACGCCTGGGGGTTGTTCGACAAGGTCGTCATCGGCGCATACTCCGCCATGCAGGGCTACCATTTTCAGGTCAAAGGCGATTATGTCCATGTATACGGCTCTAAAACTCCGAAAGGGTTCCTGGGCAGGCAATACATCAAATGGCGCAATAAAGAAAATCTGATGGGGACCCGGTACCGCTATGACAACGGCAAAATCGGAAAGTATATGGACCCTAAGACAGCTATAAAAGGCGATTTGTCGAGCAACTACAATATCTTAAAGAAAAGCGCCTGGAAAAACTCCCTTAAAGGCGGAGGCATCCTGGGAGCCGCCTTAACCTTGGGAGGAAGCGTCTACAGCTACGGCTGGGGCGAGAACAGGAACCACGGTCTGGCCAGCACCGAGTTCGCTTCCGATCTCGTCGTGGAGTCGGCGGTCATGGTCGGAACGACCGCGCTGGGCGCCGCCGCGGGTGCGGGAGCAGGCGCTCTGGCCGGCGCAGCCTTCGGCAGCGTCGTTCCTGGACTTGGAACCGCTGTCGGATTTTTCGTCGGATTGGGTGTCGGCGTATTCATGAGCTCCGATACGGGCAAGGCGATCAAGGATTGGACCAAAGACAAGCTCAATAAGGGCATCGAGGGAACCGTCGCAGGGGTGAAGGCAGCCGGAAAAGCCTTGAAGCAAGGCGCGGAGTTCACCGGCAAGGTTGTAGGCGACGCCGCTCATGCCGTCCGCAGCTCGATTGAAACAGGCGTCAAAAAAGCGAAGCAAGCCACAGATGCGATCCTTGAAGAAGGAAGGCGCAAAGCCGCTGATCTGGTCGGGAAGGCAGCCGGCTCGCTCGTCGGCGGACTCAAATCACTCTTTTAGCAAGGAGGCGCATCGATGCCGCGCGAAGCTACGCCTATCCAGGGCTCCAATGCCTTGTACGCTGCTTTTTTCGTACCTCTTGTCGGCGCGGTGCTCATGTCTGTCATTCCAGACTGGTCGGCGCGGACGGCCTCGTTCGCCATTACGGCAGGTTTGCTGAACATGGCGTTTGTCTTGATCATGAGAAGAACCCGGACGCTGGAGAAATCCCGCAAGCGAAAAGTGATTTTCGGCATCTCCCAATTCAATCTGTTTGTCCTTTTCATGCTGGGGATCGTCTGGAGGGTCTGGGACGGGGGGCTGCTGCTTGCAGCGGGACTATTGCTGCTGAACGTCGTTTGCGCTCTTGTCGGGTTGAAATTCCGGAGGTTCATTTTTCAGGAAGCGGCGAATCCTCTGACAAAAACCGGCCGGATCATTTATACGATCGGGCTCGCGGGCGCGGGAGCCGCAGGCATTCTCGGCTATTCGCTGGGAAATATTCTGGGTCAGAGTTTCTCGGGCAAGCTGCCTCTCCTTCTCACCCTCGCCTTTGTTCCCGTTTCCATTTATGTTCTGCTGGTGATTTATTCCGCTTGGAGCAAGGTAGATGATCCCGATTGGGATCCGACGGATGCAAAGGGCAGCTTCGGATCGGGCGCCTAGCATCCATGATGACGACAGGAGCGTGAAAAAATGACGGCTACGCCGGTGACATTGATTCCCATTGATTTGAACAATCCCATGGAAATGGAAGCTTTCTCGAACAAGCTGTTGATCGAATACGAGGACGGGGGCTCCAGCCTGAAGCCGGAGCACAGCCGTGAGCTGGCGCAGCTGATCCAGAACAAGTGGATCGGGCTGCAGGGCTATGCGCATGCCTACGCCCGTGACTGGGTGAACAACGAGGATATGGTGAAGCAGATCGGAGAGGATCTTGAAAAGGCCGAATCCCATGAGGAAGCGACAGAAGCGGTGCTCATTCATTTGCGCCGCTGGGGCAGGCAGGCTGCAGGCGACTTCATCGGCGCCTTCTGCTTCCTGGAAGCCAAGGCCGGGAGCGAGGGGGGAGATGACGCCATCATCGCCGAGATCCGCCGCACCGAACGGGCTTACGCCGGTTATCTGGCTGCCCATGAGCAGGAGCTGATCGTCGATGAATCCGCCAGCGGGCTGAATCCAGGGGATTCCCTCTACATTGCCCAGCCGCTCTTCCAGCATGCCCCGGGGTTCATGGACTGGCTGTTCGGAGCGATCGATATTTCCCTGCTCAACCGCAGGCCTCTGATCAAGGAAGCTCTCATCGCCGACAGCTTCGAGCAGCTGCTGCTGAAGACGCTTCTGGCCTCGGGGGGCGTCGTGGAGGAGGTTTCGCTGTTTGCCGCTTATTGCGCCTATCTGCTGGATCTGCCCCGGTTCTACCGTCTTGGCGAAGAGGCGGCATGATCGGCAAGCTCTTCCGTCGATATGAAGGCTGGAACGACCGCTGGTGGCAAGACTTGAACGATACATACAAGAGGTACAAAAAGGAGCATCGCAAGATGATCCGCAATAACCGGCAGGGAAATGAAGAGATGGTGCAGGCAGGCCATTTCTACCGGTTTTGGCTTGGAGAACGGGAGCTGAAGCCCGGGCAAAGGTTCTGGACCCGCTTCCTTTTCGATTGGCATTTCAGCCGCATGGAGTGGATCGAAGCGCGCATCTCCTTCCCCTTTTTCACCGTCATGACTTTGCTTGTGGCGGCCGTCCTCGGCATCGTGCTGCTGTTCGTCATTTAAACCAAGGAGGAACCCATAATGAAGAAAATCATTTCCTTGCTCGCTGCCGGCATGATCGCGGCAGTTGCCGTTCCCGCCGCCTCTCAAGCTGCTTCTCTGCCGCTGCGCATCGTCGTCAACGGGGAGAGGATCAGCCTGCCGGACGCGCAGCCTTTCGTGGACAGCAGCTCGCGCGCTCAGGTGCCGCTGCGCTTCGTCAGCCAGGCGCTCGGCGCCAAGGTCGACTGGAACAGCGGCGCGAAGCTTGCCTCTGTCTCGGCTGCCGGCATGAACGTAGCCGTGACGGTCGGCAAGAAAGAATACAAGGTCAACGGCGAGAAGAAGCTCATGGATACCGCCGCTCTCGTGAAGAGCAGCCGCACGTTCGTGCCGATCCGCTTCGTGAGCGAGGCTCTGGGCGCATCGGTCAATTGGGACAAGAAGATCAATACGATCTATATTGATACGACGGGAATCGGGACGGCGAAGCCTCCGGCGACGGGCGGAACCGGGGACGAAATCAATGCCAACGGCTTCGTCATCAAAAAGGAATATGAGTCGAAGCTTATGATCGACGTTTCGGAGCCGTCCGAAGTGAAGGAAGACGGAGGGGTCATCGTCCTCATTCTGCCTTTCGGATTGAAGGGTGCGGATTTCGAGAGGCAAATAGTTGAAGCCGAAGCGATCCTGAAGCAGAAAATCGAGGCCAAGACGGTGGATGCCATCATCGCATACGCGAAAAAGAAGACGAAGAGAGACATGGAGCTCGAAACGAAAAAATTCGAGGATGCGACCTACAAGGTGCTGGTCGGCTCCGCCTATTACAGCGACACAGCCATCACGGTCATGTTGAAAAAATACTAGCGGGCATGCGGGTGAAAAATGAAAAGAATCCTATCTATTTCTCTAGTCCTTGCGGCTGTTTCCAGCTTGTTCCCTTCGGCAGTCCCATCCTTCGCAGCAGCCCAGGGCGATCCTCCGGAGCGCGCGCTGACGAGCAGCTCCGATCCATCCGAAGTGCTGGCGGAGATCAACCGGGACATGTTCGATATTTACGGGCTGGAAAGCTATTTCCCGGAAAATACATCCAAGTTCGGACCTTACCGGAAGGATCTGATCCGGAACAAGCTGCAGGAATCGCAAAAGATCGATGGGCATTATGCCTTTGAAGTGGTATACGGGTCCGATCATGGCGACACGCTGATCCACATGAAGACTCCGGTGACGGAATATTCGGGCTATACGCTGGCCGGCTCCTCGGTTCCGACGGAAGGAACCCCTTGGTACGCGGGCTGGAGCGGCCACAAGATTCAGGATATGAAGATGATCGAGGAGCCTTGGCGCAAGGAAAAAGTGACCAACCGCTATTTCATCATGCCGAATCAGTTCAATAAGCGGGGCAATGGCTTCACGGATCGGAACGTTACGCTCGAGGATTCGATTCAGGAAGGGCTGAACAGGCTGTACGCAGGCAAGAAGTACAGCCAATTCATCTACAACCATCAAAATGAAGCGTATAAGGACCGAATCGTGTTCGACAAAGGCGCCAAACCGAGCCTGGGAGGAAAATGGCAGGATTATGTGCATGTATTTCAGCCTCCGACCCGGATCTCATGGGGCTACGGCATGGTCTTCATTGAAAATACGCCTGGTAGAATAACGTTTTTAAGCATCCCGATGGCGCCGTTCGATCTGGTCGGTCCTCCCGAAGCCGACTTGTCGGCCAGCTTCGAGCAGCTGCCATCGGCGGCCGTATCCGGCAGCGAGGTGAGAATCGGCGTCAGGGTGAAGTCGACGTTCAAGAATCAAGCAACGGCGCCCTTCTCCTGGAGTGTGGTCGAGACGGGAACAGACCGCTCGGTCCGAGGCGTCACATACTCGGTCAAAGGAGTGGAGGGACCCGCTCCAACCGGCCGAATCACGCTGAATCCAAATGGAGAATCGGTTCTCTATGCGACGTTCACCATGCCGGAGCGCGACGTCCGCGTCCAGTTTTCCGTCAACCGGGATGGAGATTCGCCGAAAGAAACCTACACGGCAAACAATTCCATCGACTCTCTTCCGAGAGCCGTGAAAAAAATCACGCCGATCGAGGTGGGCTATGACATCCTCTCCCGGCAGCTGGACTTCCCGCTGGCCAACGGAGCGGATATAACGGCTGTTCTCAGTCTCCCGGGCGGTTCCAACTACGCCTGGACCGGCAATGCGACCGGCGCTCTGAGCGTCTCGAACCAGGCGCCGGATCTGTACAGGCAGTTCCGGGACGACAATAATCCACCGGTAAACGAGGCGGGAACGATCATTACGCGCAACCCGCAGATCAAGGCGGTCGTCGACCGCAAGGACTTCGGCGACGACCCTGTCGGCGGCCGTTTCTTCAAGGGCGCCGAGCCGGCGTCGGCGGACCGGATCGGCAGCATCCTCTATTCCGGCGATGTCGTCCGGCCTTGGAAATACGAGTACGACTACTGCGCGGAAGCGGACGAGAACGGCGGCTGCAAGAGAATGGAAACCGAGCGGCAGACAGGGACGGCGTCGGCAAGCTTTGACGACGGCACCGATACGAAGGCTTTCCTCGTCAATATTTACAACGGCTCCAAAACTCTCGTGCAGCATAATTACGACCAAAAAATCGAGGGGAACCAGGACAAGACGGCTGAGCCCAAAAAGCTGTATTGGGAAAACGAAGCCTACAAATTCGACGTCGTCCGCTGGATGAAGGATGTCGATGCGGCCGGCAAGCCGATCAAGTGGACGGCCGTCGACGGCCGCTACGAGCGCAGCTTCACCCAGCAGGCGAGCGGGGAGCTGGACTGGGGCGTGAAAACCTCCATGGCCGACAGCTATAAGACGGCCAGAGAGGCGGCCAAGAACGGAGCGGGCAGCAAATCCAGCTATGACAAGGCCGTTTTCGCTACGGACCGCGAGCTGCAGAAGTTCGCCTATCCGATCAAGTCGGGCTACTACTTCAATCCCGCCGGAATCTACACGTTCAAGGTGAAGACGGTGACCTACAAGCCGACCCCGGACGATACGCAGGACCATAAAGACCTGGTCGAGGCGGCAACGGACTCGTTCCGCTACGGAACCGATCTGATGTACATCGACTCCGACAAGCGCGCGGTCAACATCCGGGGCGAGCAGCTATCCGCGAGCGGGGGAGGCTTCGAGCGCAAAATGGGCGTCTTGTCCGCCAAAAACAACAAGGGCGTGGACGGGAAAGAGCTGCTGACGGTCACCGGCAGGAGAGAAAGCAGCGACAGCTACAAGAAAACCGTGAGGGAAATCAAGTCCTCTGCAGCCCGGGAGCAAGACGGCGATGTCACGGATCCTTACTGGAAGAAAGTGATGGAGGGTTATTCCGAGTCGTCCACGGCGGGCAGCCAGAGCAGCTACCAATACCGCGAGTACGTGAAGAACGAAAAGATGTACGAGATCACGGAAACGACGACGGTGACCATTCAGATCAACAAGGACAATCTGCCGCTTTATACGCATGCCAATATGGCGAATGGCGGCTATGCGATCCGGGCCTGGGTCGAGGATATCGACCTGTCCAAAGAAAAACATGCCTATAACGTCCTTCCGGCCTTGAAGGGAATCAAGGAGCTGGACGTCGTCGGCATTACCGTGCAGGGCTCCATGCTGGATGATTTGAACAACTGAGATGAGGTTGAGGACGCCGGTCGATAAGACGGCGTCTATTTTTGTGAACGTCTATCAGCGGGTTGCGGCAGCAAATGGAATGGATCCCATTCATAGTTCTGGAGGTGGGCGGAAGGAATGAGACAGTCGGTTCATCTCGACCAATTGGCCAGCTTGTCGGATGGAATGAAGCGTCTTGCCGTTGCGCTGGATGAGTCGGCCTCAGGAGGAATGGCAGGGCTGGAGCGGATGGCGGACTCCATTCGATCCGAATATGGGGAAGCTTATGTCCAAGGCTCCGTAAGCCGGATGCAGGAGATTCATCGGGAAGCAAGCAGGCTGGCTGCGTATCTGGACGAGAAGACGCAGCGCCAGGCGGCAGAGCTGCGCCGAGCCGCAGAAGACTATGCGGATGCGGAGGAGAGGAATCGGAGGCTGATCCGTTCCTTGGCAGGCCGGAATGTCATGGAGATGCCTGCCATGGAATGGATGAAGATTGGACAGTACAGCGTGAAGGGGATGATGGATGGCTGGGCAAGGACAGAGCTGGCTAGGCTGTCGGCGACAGGTTCCCCTCCCCGGATAGAAGAGGACATTCAACGAAAAGAGCTGCAGGCGAAGGTTGAGGCTTACGTCAAAAGCATGCTGCCGCCGACACATTTGCCCGATGGAACGCTGATTACAGCCGCCAATAAAGAAAATGAGCTTACCTTTGCGTATTTTAATGAGCATGTGCTGGAAAAAGATAAAGAGTATATGAACGTTCAAGTCCCGTATACGGCTTATGTCGCCTGGGTGAGAACGATCTATGGGAGAAGCGGTTGGGAGCAGGCGCTGCATTTAAGCGAGGAATTTGTTCTCGGTCTGGGCACGGAAGTCATCACGAGCGTCATCGATATAGGCGAGTTGGCGATCGAGTTGGTGATCGACCCGGCCCAAATGACGAAAGAAGCGATCGATGCGGCCAAACGAACAGCAGCTGGCGCCGCGTATTTCATCCAGAATCCCGAAAAGGTTGTCGAAGTTGCCAACGAGGTCTATGCGGACTTCGAGCAGATGAGCCCGGAGGAGAAGGCGCAGGCGCTTGGAGCGATATCGACGATCCTCATACCTGGAGCAGCAATGACCAAGGTCACCAAAGCAGGCAAGGTAGTCGAAGGAATAACCGAGTTGACGAAAAAAGTAGATGGAGCGATACCAAAGGGATTGGACGGAATCTCATTCGGACCTGTCCCGGTGCCGGCAGGGCCAAGAATTCCAGCGGATTTAAGTCCAGGCAGGAATTTCGGAGCATTGCCTCGAACGCCAGTTCAGGACAACTTTCTGAGGCAGATGGAAATTTCTCGGAGTGAATTGGCTGATCTGGCTGCTGGGAATAAAGGGAACGTGGATGTTAAGGGGTCGGATTCTGATCGTTTTTGGAAGGTTGAGGGGACGGGTAAAGATCTACTGTCTTCCATTGGTAAATTTAATGATTCTAAATTAGAGTCTGATTATGAAAAGTATCTTGCACGCAAAACGAAAGAGGGAAAAACTTCACGAGATCGGTTAGAGTGGAAAGAAGCTAGGGACTACTGGCTGAATGATTCACCCATGGCAAGAGGTAATGCGTTTAATAAAAAAGCTGTAAAAGAGGATTGGTATCCAGTTAACGAACTTCATTTGAGTAATGGGAAACGATTGGATTCTTATGACCCGATTAAAGGAGAAATAATATCAAGAAAAGCCACAGATTTAGAAGTAATCGATATATCAACATTTGAAAGTTACTTAAAGGAATTGAAAAATAAGTATCCCTCAGGTACAGTTATTAGATCAAATGCATATCCAGAACTTGACAGGCTTCCACTCACAGGTAAACAAATACTTGAAATACCCATATCTAATAAAAATTTCAGTCAAATACAAGAGTACATCGAGTTGGCTAAGAGTAAATATGGCATTGAATTACGTTTCAGGGGGGAATAGCAATGTTGCAACTAAAACCAGAAATACGATCAGCATTAACAAATATGGATTTTATAGCTAAGTATAGAAACCTATCAGCAAAATATTCTTTTAATTCAGATGAGAGTTTTGAAGCATACGATAATAATGAAGTTTTAAATCTCTTTGCGGAGTTAGGTCTTAAAGCTAGCTTCGATAAGAAGGAGAAATTTTTTAAGGTTGTAGATGAAATAGACTCATCTAAGTTTCAATTTAATATCTCGCTGAAATATGGGCTTGTAGAGTTCATATGGGCAGTATGGAAAAATAATGAATTACAAACTGGGCTTCCATGGGGAATGTTAAAGCAATTATTAGATGATAAAGATGACGATAAAATTAATAAGCCAGTTTTTCGTAATTACAATGATCTAAAAGAGATATTAGAGGATGCATTTGCAATGTACAATGAATTTAAACGAGAGTTAGAACTAGTATACAGCAGCCAGTGAATAAAAGTTTGCCAAATCATTATATTTAATGAGGGGCTGCCCAGTGCCGAATGAGCCCATCATTCAACCAGTAACACACTTAGGAAATACCCATATAGAGATTTCGACATTTCGTTTGTACGCACAATAATGCTTGACAATTATAACCTAAATAACGCTAAAGCGTTACATAAAACAGGTCGATTATGGTCAGATACTACCATGATTGACCTGTTTTTTGTTATGTTCGCTTTCTTGCGGTTTTTTGAAATTTACTCGCAACTGTAGATTACCCTGTAGCGATAGTGAGGGAGAGGAAGACAGAATCGCACCTTTCAAGATGGATAGCACGACAACTATAGTAAAGGGAACTGCCATTGGAGTATAAAGAATTTATTAAAAAAAATAATGGCTGCATTCCAGAAATTCGTTCGTTCCGTTGCAATGATCATAGCTATGCCATAACTAGATTTTTACATTCTTGCAGAACCGAACCGAAAATGAGTTTGGCATATTTGATATTGACGCTACTAAATCTCAGCTTGACGAGAGATTGATCGATGATGAAGACTTGGTAGGAGTTGCTTTATTGCCGATTGCTATTCTATACGCTGGTGATTTTCTCTGCTTGGATTTCCGTGAATCTAGAAATAGCCCCAAAGTTTGCGTGTGGGATCTTGCTGATTCGGGTGAATTCGACCCCGTAAGCTACCATGTGGCGGATAGTTTTGGAGAATTCGTAACCATGTTGACGGAATAGAAGCAACTGAGAACGATTCATTCAGGAAGTGATCAGCTTCGCATCCGAGGGCATGCTGATCAACATCCTCTCCCATCACTCCGCGCCATGAGATCATTCCCGGCTGGAATCAGCTGCTTGCTGCGGAAGGAAGCGCCATGCCCGGCCGGAAGCGACGTCCGCCGCCTTCGCCGAGAAGAGCGAGCGGATCAGAGCCTGGCGGCAAGCGTACGTTGACAACGTTTCCAGCAGGCCGATATAATGAATTCAAGTTAATAGGGCGACGGAGAAAGGGAGGTCCGCATCAAGCGCTGTTTCATTGCAAACGGCAGCTTGACGCGGGCTTTTTCCTTTTTGCTGTCAGGAAGATGAGGGGCTATCAGTCCGATAAGGGGGGAAGACGGCATGGCCTTCAAGGGACAGCTGATCCTGCCGGCTATCCGCAAGCCGAAGGATCTGGAGAAGCTCATGGGCTTCTCCTATGAATACATCGTTCTGCTCGACAGCCACATCAGCCAGCTGAAGCCGATCCTTGATCTGGCGAGGTCCGGCGGCAAGCAGCTGCTCATTCACGCCGATCTTATCGAAGGGCTCAAGAACGACGAGCACGCGGCGGAATTCCTGTGCCAGATCATAAGGCCGGCGGGAATACTCTCCACGAGGGCGAGCGTCATCGCGAAGACCAGGCAGAATGGCCTGCTCGCCATCCAGCGGGTATTTCTGCTCGACTCCGGCGCGCTGAACAAGAGCTATGCGCTGCTGGAGCGCTCGCAGCCCGATTACATCGAGGTGCTGCCGGGAGTCATCCCGGATATGATCGCCGAGGTGAAGGAGAGGACCGGCATTCCTATCTTCGCCGGAGGGCTGATCCGCTCGGTATGGGATGTGGAGAAGGCGACGGCGGCCGGAGCGGCGGCGGTCACGACTTCGCGCGTGGAGCTGTGGAAGCATTTTGACCGGACCGGCGAACCGGCGTCGCCGCTGGAATAGGCGGGCCGCTGAAAAACAAGCGAAAGGCGCGGAATCGTTCTGGGAATACGGGGACAACAGCGATCGGAAGAATGATCCGCGAATGCAGCGACAACTTTTCCAGTGGCCCCTTGGAATAGGCAGGGGATTTTTGCGGCTATATAAGATGAACTAGCGCTGAGGAATACATTTAGTTGCAGAGGAAAAGGAGGAGAAGTGATGAGCGATACCTATATCCTGTCCATCGATCAGGGAACGACCAGCACGCGAGCAGTCGTCGTCGGCCGCGGCGGCGAGTTCGTGACATCGGCTCAGCAGGAGATCACCCAGCATTATCCCCGTCCGGGCTGGGTGGAGCATGACGCAAGCGAGATCTGGGTGTCCGTGCTGGGGGTCATGGCAGCGGCGCTCTCCAAGGCGAGCCTGCGCCCTGATCAGATCGAGGCGATCGGCATCACCAACCAGCGGGAGACGGCGGTCGTCTGGGACCGCCATACCGGCAATCCGGTTCATCGCGCCGTCGTCTGGCAATCCAGGCAGACAGCGGACATTTGCGAGGAGCTGCGCCAAGCCGGACATGAGCGGCTGTTCCGCTCCAAGACGGGCCTCCTGATCGATCCGTATTTCTCCGGCACGAAGGTGAAGTGGATTCTGGATCATGTCGACGGAGCGAGGGAGAGGGCGGAGCGCGGCGAGCTGCTGTTCGGAACGATCGACAGCTGGCTCATCTGGAAGCTGACCGGCGGTGCTTCCCATGTGACGGACTACACCAACGCTTCAAGGACGCTTCTCTTCAATATCCACGAAATGAAATGGGATGGGGAGCTGCTGGAAGCTCTAGGTGTTCCCCCTGCGATGCTTCCCGAAGCGAGGCCTTCGTCCGGCGTATTCGGCCATACGGTTCCGCATCACTTCTTCGGCTGCAGGATCCCGATTGCGGGCGTCGCCGGAGACCAGCAGGCCGCGCTGTTCGGTCAGGCCTGCTTCGAGGAGGGAATGACCAAGAACACGTACGGGACCGGCTGCTTCATGCTGATGCATACCGGCTCCAAGCCCGTGAGATCGTCTCACGGCCTGCTCACGACGGTCGCATGCTGCGCGGAGGGCGAGGAGCCGCAGTATGCGCTGGAGGGCAGCGTCTTCGTCGCCGGATCGGCCGTGCAGTGGCTGCGGGACGGGCTGCGCATGATCAAGTCGGCTGCCGACAGCGAGGCGTATGCCGCGCGGGTGACCTCGACCAAAGGCGTCTATGTCGTGCCGGCCTTTGTCGGGCTCGGGACTCCCTACTGGGACAGCGAGGCGCGCGGGGCGGTGTTCGGTCTGACGAGCGGAGCGGAGAAGGAGCATTTCATCCGCGCCGTGCTGGAGTCGCTGGCCTATCAGTCCAAGGACGTCATCGCCGCCATGGAAGAGGATTCCGGCATGCCGCTCGCCTCGCTGCGGGTGGACGGCGGCGTCGTGAAGAACGATTTTCTCATGCAGTTCCAAAGCGATATTCTGGGCGTGCCGGTAGAGCGTCCGGAAATCAACGAAACGACGGTGCTTGGCGCAGCCTATCTCGCTGGACTTGCCGTCGGGTATTGGAAGGACCGCTCGGAGGTGGGCGGAAGCTGGAGGATGAACCGCCGCTTCGAGCCCGCGATGGAGGCGGAGGAGAGGGACGGCCTCTACGCGGGGTGGAAAAAAGCCGTTGCGGCAACTCGGGCTTTCCATTAGCGCGCTATTCTGGTACGCTTGAAGCAAGTTAATATCGGCCTGTAGATATCGGAGAACGCCGCAAGCGTCCGGCTGCCCTTTTATGGAGCAGCCCGGACGGCTTGCGGCTTTTTATTTGGAGCTTAGAGGGAATGGATTCGAGGAGGCTAATATGGAAACCCGATTTTCAGCGTTGGATAGAGGCTCGCTGCTGAAGGAGCTGTCGGAAGAAACCTGGGATGTGCTCGTCATCGGAGGCGGAATTACAGGCGCGGGCATCGCGCTGGACGCGCAGTCGAGAGGAATGAAGACGGCGCTGATCGAGATGCAGGATTTCGCTGCGGGCACCTCCAGCCGCTCGACCAAGCTGGTCCATGGCGGCCTCCGCTACCTGAAGCAATTCGAGGTGAAGATGGTGGCCGAGGTCGGACGCGAGCGGGCGGTCGTCTACGAGAACGGTCCTCATGTGACGACGCCGGAGTGGATGCTGCTGCCGATCTACAAGGGAGGCACGTTCGGCAAGCTCTCCACCTCCATCGGGCTGGCGGTCTATGACCGGCTGGCGGGCGTCAAGCTGCGCGAGCGGAGGCGGATGCTCGGAGTCGAGGCGGCGTTGGCCAAGGAGCCGCTGCTCAGGAAAGAGGGCCTCAAGGGCGGCGGCTATTATGTCGAGTACCGGACCGACGACGCGCGTCTGACCATCGAGGTGATGAAAAAAGCAGCCGAGCTCGGTGCGAAGGCCGTCAACTACGTGAAGGCGGAAGAGCTGCTCTACGAGAACGGCCGCATCTGCGGCGTCCGCGCGGCGGACGTGATCGGCGGACGGGCTTGCGTCGTAAAGGCCCGGCATATCGTCAACGCGACCGGCCCGTGGGTGGACGGCATCCGCGAGCTGGACGGGTCCCGGCAGGGCAAGACGCTGCGCCTCACCAAGGGAATCCATCTCGTTTTCGACGGCAGCCGTTTTCCGCTGCGCCAGGCCGTCTACTTCGATACGCCGGACGGCCGCATGATGTTCGCCATTCCCCGCGACGGCAAAACGTATGTCGGTACGACCGACACCGATTACGACGGAGACGCCGCCGCGCCGAAGATGACGGAAGCCGACCGGAAGTATGTCGTGGAGGCGGCGGCAGCGATGTTCCCGTCGCTCGGACTGACCGAGGCCGACGTGGAGTCCAGCTGGGCGGGACTGCGGCCGCTCATCTACGAGGAGGGCAAGTCTCCCTCCGAGGTATCGCGCCGCGACGAGGTGTTCCGCTCGGACTCCGGCCTGCTCACGATCGCCGGAGGCAAGCTGACCGGCTACCGGCGGATGGCGGAGACGGTGACGGATATGCTCGCGGCCGAGCTTGGACGCGAGAGCGGACGGAAGTATCCGAGATGCCGCACGAAGGATATCCCGTTGTCGGGCGGCGATGTCGGAGGCTCATCCGGCTTCCCCGGCTTCCGCAAGCAGTCGGAGGCGATGGGCCGGATGCAGGGCTTGTCCGGATCGGCTGCGGCGCTGATTGCCGGCCGCTACGGCAGCAATGCCGGCACCGTGTACTCGCTGCTGCCGGGAGCCGGCGAGCGCCCGCCGGCCTTGCGGATCGGAGGAGCGGACAAGCTGCCGCCGGAGATCCATGCCGCTCTGCTGTACGCGATCCGGCACGAGATGGCGGCCAAGCCCGCGGACTTCCTGATCCGCCGGACCGGAGCGTTGTTCTTCGACCGGGCGAGCGCGCTGCAGTGGAAGGACGCAGCTGCGGCGGTCATGGCTCGCGAGCTCGGATATGGCGAAGAGACGATGGAGACATTCATGGCGGAGCTGGAGACGGAGCTGCGGGACGCAGTCGATGCCAGGCCGGATTCGGCAGGCCGGACGGGATGACGCCGGTCGTTTGAAAGCCGGAAAAAGGCTGGAGAAGTTCGCTAAGTCACATCCTAGGACCCGGACCGAATGCCGGGGCAAGCCTGGAAGGCGGCAGCTGGCTGTCCAGAGGGAAGTATTCGCAGCAATTCATGGTCTCGGGGAAGGTGTCGAAAAAGTTCACATCAGCCTTTCTCATATCCATAGGCGTAGTTGGGATGACCGGGAACCCGGAGCTCCTCCACATGGACGACGGATGTGCCAAATAGAGGATGTTCGGTTCGATGACGGCATGCATGGCATCCAGCTCCTTCTTCGCGAGATGCCAAAACCGTACCATGGAAAGCCGGCTTCGCGCGGAACCGGGGATGAAAGCGCAAGATTGCATAAAACGGCGCCATGGCGCGCCTTCCAATTCCTTGGAAGGCGCGCCTGTTGTTTCACTGCTTTTTTTTCATCGGGGGGAAAAACGGGGTGCCAATTCAGGAAATATATACAATTCGGAGTGTCGGAATGTGTATAATAGAATAGGTTTATAGATCACGGACCATAGATTCATATACATATTTCAAAGGAGTCATTCAAATGTCCCAACAAATTCTCAGGCCGATGGGAATCGGCCGCATCCTTGACCGAAGCTTCCAGCTCTACCGCACGCATTTCGTGACGCTGGCCATCCTTATGCTCGTCATGTACGGGCCGACGCTGCTGCTGGCAAGCGCCTTGATCGGGAATTCGGGAAGCGAATACGGCAGCCTGATCGAGCAGCTCCGATCCGGCAACGGCCTTGAGTCCTATCTCGAAACGACCATGGAGACGGAGAGCTCGGACATGTCCGCCGCGACGGTGCTGTTCGGCATTCTCGGCATCCTCCTCACGGCGCTGCTGTCGCCGGTCGTCATCGGCGCGATCGTCCATCTGGTGCGGGCGCAGGTCGACGGGGAGCCGATACCTGGACCGGGCGAGCTGTTGAAGCGCAGCTTCCGCCGCTTCTGGCAGCTGATCGGCAGCTCCCTGCTGTTCGGCTTCATCAGCATGGGCTTGTACTTGCTGCTTGCAGCCGTATTTGCGCTTGTATTCGGCATCCTGGTGGCTGCTGCCCTCAACGGAGGCGGCTCTGGCACTTCGGCAGGATTAATTATCCTCATGATCATCGCGATTCCCGTTCTCGTAATCGGCATCTCCTTTTTCGTGCTCCGCTGGTCCTACTTCCTTCCCTTTGTCGCCCTCGGCGAGGAAGGCGTCGGCATCGGCCGCAGCTGGAGGGTGACCAAGGGCAGCTTCTGGAGGCTGCTGCTCATGTATATCGTGGTCGGCATCATCCTTTACATCCTTACGATTGTCCTCGGGTTGATCACGGGCCTGTTCGGCGGAGGCGTCCTCTCGCAAATCCTGTACGGATTGGTGACCATCGTGATCGGATCCATGTGGATCCTTCCTTATGCCGTCAGCTTCTTCGATCTGCGAGTGCGCCGCGAGGGCTATGGATTGGATTCGCTGCTTGACGGCAATCCGGCCTATCCGGGCATGACACCTCCGCCGCCGCCGGCTTCCTGGAACAACGAAGGGCCGCCGGACAACCGTCCATGAACGAAAGGGAACAGCTGGAGGACATCCTCTCCGGCAGCGAATACGAGGCCTATCGCAATCAAGGCGGCGGATTTTCCGTTTGGGACTGGCTGCTCGAGAAGATCGGCCGGTTCCTGAGCTGGCTTCTGCCTGATCTTAAGCCCGGCGAAGGCACGCTCAACGTCTTCGCTCTGGTTCTGGTGCTTGCGCTCGCGGGTCTGCTCGCCTGGATCGGCGTCCTGCTCGCGCGGCGCTATGCGGGCGGAGGCAGGCTGCGCTCCAGAGACTATATGGCTTCCGGAGAGGCAAGCCGCTCCTGGGAGCATTACTGGGCGCAGGCGGAGAGGCATGCGGAGCTGGGAGCCTGGAGAGACGGAGTCAGGGCTGTTTTCCTGGCCCTTCTTTTTTATCTGGAGCAAAGAAACCGGCTCCGGGTCGAGCCTTGGAAAACGAACCGCGAATATGCGGAGGAGCTGGCGGAGTCCAATGCCGGAACCGCTGCCGGCTTCCTCCAGGCTGCGATTGCTTTCGAGCGCAGCTGGTATGGCCGCGGCGAAGTGACGGGCGGGCAGCTGGAGGCATTCCGCAGGCAGGCTGAGTCGCTCATGAAGGAAGCGGGTGATCCGGAGCGATGAAAATAAACAAGCGTTATGCGGCGCTGCTGGCTTGCGCAGTCCTGTTCGTCTGCATCGGCCTGTGGATCGCCAAGCCCTCGGTCAAGGACCAGCCGCCATGGCTCAGCTTCTCGGCCGACACGGACGGGCTGAAGGGCTGGCGCGAGCTGGTGGAGTCCAGACAGCCCCGTACGAGCGAATGGAAGCTGCGCTGGGAACGCCTCCCGGAAGGGAGCAACCAGCTGCTCGTCGTCGCAGAGCCGCTCGGCGTGGGGCCGGAGGAATGGCAAGCCCTCAAGAGCTGGATCCATGCCGGCAATCATTTGATTGTTCTCGACAGCAAGCCTGACGGCCTGTTCGGATTCGACACGGCCGATATCGAGAAGCCGGACTCTTCGGCTGCAGCCGCGGATATCGGAGGCAGATCCGGCAAGAGCGTCTCGGAGGAGGCAGCGGCGCCCGTGCCAGTCGAGGCTCCGCTGCTCGAAGGCCGGAGCGGACTCGCGGCGCTGGCCTTGAGTCCGGTGCGCATCATGCCGGGCCAAGGAGACGAGGTGCTCGTCTCCGACAAGCAAGGCGTGCTTGCGAGCCGGATGAAGGTGGGCAGCGGCAGCGCGACGCTCGTGCTGGAGCCGGAATGGCTGCAGAACGGCGAGGCGCTGAAGGCTTCTCATCTCGATCTGATGTGGCCGCTGTTCGCCGAGGAGAGGACATCGGTTCTGTTTGACGAAACCCATCACGGCTACGGAGTGAGGCCAGGCCTGTTCGCCCTTTACCCGGCTTGGCTGCTGCTGGTCAGCATCCAGCTCGCGGCGGCGCTCGCGCTGTGGCTGTGGCTGAAGGGCAAGCGGTTCGGACCGGTTCACGTTCCGAGAGAATGGACCGTTCGCCGAGGCGATGAGACCATTCGCGCGCTCGCGGTCTGGTACCGCCGCAGCGGCTTGATGGAGGATGCGCTGGGACATGGGCGCCAGCGGCTGAGGCAGCTGCTCGCCCAGCGCTGGGGGCTTGGTCCGGGCACCTCGCCCGCGCAGGCGGCAGCAGCGGCGCGAAGCCGCTGGAGCGCGGAGGATGCGCGGCGGCTGGAGCAGGCGCTGCAGCCGCTGCCGCTGCCGCCCGGAAGAGGCAAGGCGGCAAGGCAGGAATTCATGCGGCGATCAAGAGACAACGCGGAGCTGACAGCTATGCTCGAGAGCGGCAGGCAGCCCGGAAGGGGAGATAGACAATGAACGATATCATCACTTCGCTGGAACGGCGGATTTATGGACAGAAGCGCAACATCCGCCTGCTCGTGACGGCGCTCGTCGCCGGCGGCCACGTGCTGCTGGAGGGGGTGCCCGGCCTCGGCAAGACAAGCCTGGCGCGGGAGCTGGCGGCTGCGTCGGGCTGCGGCTGGAGACGGATCCAGTTCACGCCCGACCTGATGCCGGGAGACATTACCGGCAGCGTCACCTACAATATGCAGGATCAGTCGTTTTCCACCGTCAAGGGACCTGTATTCACGAACGTGCTGCTCGCCGACGAGATCAACCGGTCCGGGCCGAAAACCCAGGCGGCGCTGCTGGAAGCGATGGAAGAGCGCCAGGTGACGATCCAGGGCACGACCTATCCGCTTGCGGAGCCCTTCTTCGTCGTGGCGACCCAGAATCCGGTTGAATATGAAGGAACCTATCCGCTGCCGGAAGCGCAGCTTGACCGCTTTTTGTTCAAGCTGATCCTGGACTATCCAGGCGAGGAAGCGGAGATCGAGATTTTGAAAGGAAACCGGAGTCCCGGTGCCGCCAAGGAGCTTGATGCCCCTGTTGCTGCCGCCGAGGAAATCGTGGCGCTGCAGCAGCAGCTGAGCAGCGTCGTTGTCGAGGACTCCATCTATGCGTATGCGGCGGCGCTGGTCCGGCTGACCCGGACGCTGGAGGGCGTGCAGCTGGGAGCAAGCCCCCGCGCCGGCATCTCCCTGATCCGTGCAGCGTCGGCGTGGGCGCTGCTGGAAGGCCGCGCCTACGTCACTCCCGACGATATCAAGGAGATGGCGCTTCCGGTGCTGAGGCACAGGCTGATGCTGACGCCGCAGGCAGAACTGGAGGGCATGACGAGTGAAAGCATCGTCCGGCAGACGCTGGCCACTGTCCCGGTTCCTCGCTAGGCGGCTGCGGCGGTTCATCCTGCCGACGCGCCGCATGGTCTGGCTGGCCGCAGCGGGCGCGGCTCTGCCGGTTGCAGCGGCTGCAGCGGGCGCATCGCCATGGCCGCCTTTCATCCTATGGTGGGGACTGCTTGCCGCCGCCGGCACCTGCGATCTGCTGCTGCTTCCGCGCCGGGGCGACTGGAGCGTGAAGCGGCAGCTGCCGGAGAGCGCCGAGATCCGCAAGGAATTCGAAGCCGTGCTTGACATTCGCTGCCGCTCCAAGCAGGCCGTGCGGGTAAGGCTGGCGGATGATCTGCCTTCATCCTTCCGCTCGGAGCCTGCAACTCCCGAGGGAAGGATTCAGGGCAACGGACGCCTTCATGCCAGAATGGCGGCTTCCGAGCGCGGCCGCTACCGGCTCGAGAGCATCGATCTGCGCTGGAGCGGCGGCCTTGGCCTGTGGGAGCGGCAGACGCAGCTCTCCGAGGAGAGCGAGATCCGGATCGATCCGGATCTGTCCGGCGTGCGGGATGTGCTGAATTCCGCCCAGGACTCGCTGCTCATCGACGGGCAGCGCTTATACAAGAGGCAGCGCGGAGGCACGGAGTTCGACTCCATCCGCGAGTACGCCTTCGGGGACGACATCCGCGAGGTGAACTGGAGAGCGACGGCGCGGGCCGGCAAGCTGCTGACCAATCTGTATCGCCCGGAGAAAGGCAAGACGGTCGCGATCCTGCTCGACTGCGGGCGCCAGATGGGCGTCGAGCTGGACGATCAGGTCAAGCTCGACCGCACGCTGGAAGCGGCTCTTGCCGTAGCCGCGGCGGCCTTGAAGCAGGACGATCAGGTCGCCCTCATCGCTTATTCGAGCCGGGTGAAGCTGTATTTGCCTCCGGGACGGGGACTGGCCCATCTTCAGGCGATGACGAGGGCAGTCAGCGATCTGCGCAGCGACTACGAGGAGTCGGGCGCAGGCGTCGGACTCGGCTATCTGCTGCACAGGCTGAGGCGCCGCTCGTTCGCCGTGCTGTTCTCCGACATGGACCATTACCGCCATGATCCCGAGCTGCTGCCTTATGCGGCCAGGACGAAGAGGAGCCACCATCTGCTGCTGCTGTCCATCCGCAATCCCGTGCTGCATGAACTCGAAAAAGCCCGCCCGGAGGATGTCCAGGGGGCTTATGTCCAGTCGATCGCGGCCAAGGAGAACGGAGAGCGCCAGCTGCTGTCGCGCAAGCTGGCAGGCAGCGGCATTCCGCTTGTCGACGCGCCGGCCGACAGGCTGGCCGTGACCGCGGTCAACGCCTATCTGGAATCGCGGGAGCGGGGCGCATTTTGACCGTTCCGAGCACGTAATACGCGGCAAGGACGGCCAGCGTGAGCAGCGAGACGGCGTATTTGATCCATAGCGGCATGTAGACCGGCGTGATGTAGCCTTCGATCAGGCCGGCGACGACGAAGAGCGGCACGGAGCCGATCAGCAGCAGCGCGGATTCCTTGGCGGCTTGCAGGAAGACCAGCTTTCGCGGAAGCTCGCCGGGCACGAAGAACCGATACCCCATGTAGAGGCCGGCTCCGCCGGCGATGAAGATGGCCGTCAGCTCGATGATGCCATGCGGCAGGATATAGGCCCAGAACGTGTAGCTGTAGCCTTCCCTCGCGAATACGGCGGCAAGAGCTCCGATCAGGAGGCCGTTGTAGACCATCAGGTAGATGGTGCCGATGCCCAAGGTGATGCCGCTCAGGAAAGCCATGACCGCGACGCGGATGTTGTTGGTCATGATCGTCGTGGACATGATCGGACTGTGCACGTCTCCGCGGTCGCTGTTCGTCTTGGAAGGATCGATCGCATCGGACATGCCGGCCGGAAGGACGGAGTGGACGGCCATCGGATCCTGCCAGACCGACAAGTAGCCGAGCAGTCCTCCGAGCAGGAACAGCAGCGTTGCCGCTCCGATGAACCATCTCCGCTGCCGCACGAGATGGGGAAAGCCCGTCCGGAAGAAGCTGCCGAGCCGGCTGCTTCCTTCTCCGGCTCCATGCATCGTGTTATGGGCGCGGGAGACGAGATCGTTGAGATTCGCGGCAGTTTCGCTGCCGGGAGCGTGAGTCTGCAGGTACGCCAGGTGGGACGATGCCGAGCGGTACAGCTCATGGAAGCGGTCCAGCTGCTCGGCCGGCGCCCGCTTGCCGCGTCCCTCCAGCAGCGTAAGCAGGCCGTCGAGCTCGGACCATTGGCTTTTGTTGCGGCGGATGAAGGCTGTTATTTCCATCAAGGTTCTCCTTAAGTTCCCATATTATTTGTCTATTCTATCATGACATTACTATTAGCAGAAGGCGGTGATCTCCTTGCATGACTTGCCTGAAAAGGGGACGGCCCTTCTGACGCCGGAGCAGGTCCGCCTGCAATACCGCACCGCCGGCATCGGCAGCCGGGCGCTCGCGCATCTGGTCGATGCGCTGCTCATGCTCGCAGCTGCGCTTCTCATTCTGCTCGGGTTCGCCGGGGCCATGTATCTGCTGTCCAAGACGTGGCTGCCGAGCAGCGGCAACGATTATCTGGCCGCCATCATGATCATCCTGATGCTGGTCGTGATCATCGGTTATTTCATCGTGATGGAAGCTTACAGGGGCGGCCAGACGGTCGGCAAAAAAGCGTTCGGCCTGCGGGTCGTGAATTCGCGCGGAGGCTCCGCCTCGCTGCTCGCGGTCATCATCCGCAACCTGTTCCGGCTGATCGACCTGCTGCCGGTCGGCTACTTTGCGGGAGCAGTGGTCATGATGTTCAGCCCGTCCGACAAGCGCATCGGCGACATGGTCGCAGGCACGGTCGTCGTGCTGGAATCCGGCGCCGAGAACAAGAAGCGCCGCACCGCCGTCGAGCGCAAGCTGCTCCGCCTGCAGAAGACGACGGCTTTGCCGGTGCTCGCACTTACGGAAGAGCAGCGCAAGCTGGTGACGCCGGAGGATTGGCAGCTGCTCCAGGGCTGGGCCGAAAGGCTGGCGCCTTCTCCGGAGCGGCGAATGATGGAGATGGAATACCGGATCTTCATCCACTTCACGGAGCGTCTGGGACATCTGCGCACGCTGTACGCCGCTCCGGCATCGTATCTGGCTGCCTTGTACATGGATCTGCGCGGGGATTGGGAGTTTTAGAGGGACGGGCAGAAGGACCGGCAATCGATCAGGCTCGCCGCGACAGGCATATGCGGCGGGCTCATCGACGGAGCGGGCAATCTTCGCCTCAGCGTCCTGCTCATTCACTTTGCAAGCACCCTGCATATTCACCTGCAAGCATCCTGCTTATTACCTGCAAGCTCATGCTCCGCGACAGCTCTTTCCAAGCGGTCCGCCGCTTGTTAAGCCTTCCAAGCAAGCCCGAACGGTATTTTCGGGGAAGGCCCCCGCCTCGCGGCCGCAGCCGCTCTTCCCTCCGCATGGAGCCGAGGAGCGGCTTTTGCTTGATTCATCATGACCCTGGAGCGTCTACATATACATAAATGAAGGTTTTGCAAAGAACAGCTTCCGGGGAGGTCAACCGATGCGCCGACATGTTATCGTCAACTCGCTGCTAGCCGCATCCCTTGCTCTGTCCGTCTTCATGCTCGAAGGCAGGCTTGAGCCGCCGGTCCAGGCCGGGAGCGAGACAATCCAACAGCCGATCGCCGCGGCGGCGGCCGTCTCCTACAGCCCTCGCGCCAAGCTCGTGGATGAGCTGGCTGCGGGCTTCAAGGGGAGGAGCACCGATTTCCAGACCTCCTACAGGGGCGACCATGCGGATCTGGTGAAGGCCATGCCGTATCTCGTCAAGCAGGCCATTTACCGGGACGATTATTCCGCCTACGTGCTTGAATCCTATTCCTATAAAATCCGCACGGTAGGCGACAACTCTTCCATCCGGGTGAAGGTCCGCTACCGGGAAACTCCGGAGCAGACAGCGGCGGTGAAGGAGAAGTCCCGCCAGACGCTCAAGGTAATCATCCAGCCGGGCATGAACGATGAAGAGAAGCTCCGGGCCATCCATGACTGGATCGTGCGCCATGTCCGTTATGACGAGTCGCTGACCCGGTACACGGCCTACGACGCTGTCGTCAACGGAACAGCCGTCTGCCAAGGCTACGCCCTGCTGATGTACCGCATGGCTTCCGACGCCGGCATTGAAGCCCGCATCGTCGAAGGCACCGTCGATTCGGGAGATCACGCCTGGAACCTGGTGCGGCTGGACGGAAGCTGGTACCATGTCGACGCGACCTGGGACGATCCCGTTCCCGACCGGGGCAGCCGAGTCCGGCACACGTATTTCCTCCTGTCGGATGAGCAGATCCGCAAGGATCATTCGTGGACCCGCGATTATCCTGCCGCTCGGCAGGCGTATAAGGGAGACGATTCCCCTTCCTAAGCCTTGCTTAGATCCGATGGGAAGAAGCCGGCACGCAAGAGAGATCGAGAGTGTTACGAAGCCGGCATGCAAGAGAGATCGAGAGTGTTACGAAGCCGGCACGCAAGAGAGATCGAGAGTGTTACGAAGCCGGCACGCAAGAGAAACCCGATTGCAACGAATACGGCAAGCAAGCGAGACCGATTGCGACGAAGCCGGGCATGCAAGAGAAACCAGTCAGCGCCAGCAGCCAAACCCAGCAGCCAAAACCCAGCAGCCGAACCCAGGTGAAGGGGCGGCTGCTTTTTTTTGCGCTGGCGGTGATCATTTGTACCGACTGCAGGATTTTTCCCGTTTGGAGTTTATTTATAGATTTTGGAAGGGGTTCTAACTAGGAGGAATGGAAGCATGTTGATAGGCAAGCGTCCATTGGAGGCTATCCTGATGTCTGAGACCATCTATCGAAACGAGGATTATTCAGGGCTGTGGACGGCCTTGTTCCGAAAGCGAGGCTTTTAGACGGGCTGCTGGACAGGCGGAGATGGAACGGCGAACAGTCCGCCGACCTCTTCCAAAGCAAGGATGGCGAGCGATGCGAACTCTTCCCGGCTCGACTTGCGGCCTTCCTTGTTCCAGGCATGCGACATGCCGTAGATGCTCCGGCTGAGAAGGGTGGCGACTAGCTTGTCCTTCTCCTTGCCTGCCGGGTCTGAAGGGCCGGGAGCGCTTGGAGCGTCTGGAGCCGAACCTAGGGGACCGGGGTTCCTCAGGATCATGGCCAGAAAGAACTCCTCCAGCGCCTCGTTGATCCGGCTTTCGATATGGGGAGCGAGCGACCCGTAGTTGCGCTTGAAGTGCCCGCTGACCTCTTCATGGAAGCTGCACATGATGACGATGATTTTGAGGAGCGTCTCCCGGTTGAAGCCGTCATGGCATTGAAGCTGCTTTTTCAGGTTTTCCCACAGCACATCGGTCAGGGTATGATCCATCAGCTGGTATTTGTCCGTGAAATGGGCATAGAAGGTCGCGCGGTTGACGGTCGCCTTCGCCGTGATATCCTTGACGGTAATATCGCTGAAATCCTTATGCTTCATGCAGAAAATGAATGCGTCCTGAATAAGCTTCCTTGTGCGGAGCACACGAGGATCAAGCTTCGGCGTCTCCAAGCGCGTCTCCCCCTTCCGATTGGTTTCTAGCGGTTCGGCAACAGATCGACTCATGTGTCGCCTAAGCGATCAATCCGCTCCCAATGACGGTTGCCGCTATTGCCGCTTTAGCTTAACATAACTTTCGCAACGGATGTTGTTTAAGTTGGATGGGGAGGGACAGAGAAATGAACATCGTCGTAATCGTGCTTCAAATCTTGCTTGGCGCTGCTTTTCTGGGATCAGGGTTCAGCAAGGTGACAGGCAATAAAATGCAGGTCGATAATTTCAACGCGCTTGGACTGCCTCAGTGGTTCAGGGTGCTGACCGGATTGCTGCAGCTGGCAGGCGCCGGCGCCCTTATCGCCGGATTCTGGCTGCCGAGCTGGCTGGAATGGGGCGCGCTCCTGCTCGCCATCATCATGTTCGGAGCGGTTTTCTTTCATGTGAAAGCCGGGGATTCCTTCGGCAAAGCCGTACCGGCGCTTGTGCTGACTTTGCTCGCCGCGGCTCTGCTGGCGCTTCGCTTCTCCGAGCTGTCGGCTTTCCCGGGATAATCGCGAAGCTCTTCAAGCCGTTGCCTTTGTCCTTAGCGTTATGGGCATATGCTGAGCTGTAAGCTTGAGAACCAGTTGGTCGTCTGCCAATGGACGGACTTAAATGGATAACGCAAACAGCCCTTCGGCCGATTCGGCCAAAGGGCTGTTTGTTTTTTGCGGTTATTCCGCCTTGCGGTTATTCCGCCTTGCGGTTATCCCGCCTTGCGGTTATTCAGGCTTGGCTTCGCTCTCGCGGCTGCGCATCGCCGTCATCTGCTGCCAGACGGAGCCGGCGGCTTCCTCGCCGCGGCGGATGCGCTCCAGCGCGATCTGAGCCTGCAGCTTGATCTCGAATTCGGCATCCTGCGCGGCTTCTTCGAGCGCTTCAAGCGCGCTCTCGTCGCCGACTTCGTACAGGAACCGGGCCGCGCGCCAGCGGACCAGCTTGTTGCGGTCCTTGAGCGCTTCAATCATTGCGCCTGTAGCGCCCGCATCGCCGAGATCGGACAGCGTGTCGCCGGCCGTGCGGCGCACGGAGGCGGACTTGTCGCGCAGCCCGCGAATCAGCAGCGGCAGCGCCGCCGGGCTCTCGCGAAGGTCGCCGAGATACACGACGGCGAGGCGCCGGATGCTGGCGTTCTCGTCGCCGAGGGCGCGCTCCAGCAGCGGCAGCGCGCTCTCATCCGGCGACAGCCGCTCGAGCGCCGCATAACGGCTCTGCCAATCTTCCGCCGCCATGAGCGGCTCGGCTTCGGCCGCGCTCAGCGGCGCAGGACGGACAGCCGCCTCGGCAGGGGCTTCGCCGGGGCCGGCTGCAAGCGAGGCCTCGACGAGAGCGTCCAGCCTCTCGGCCGTATAGGCCGCTTCGAGCTCGCGCACGATCTCGGCGGCGATTTCCTCCGGTTCGCCGTAACGGACGCCGAATTCCTCCAGCCGCCGCTCGCGGATCATCGTGGAGCCGGCAGCGCGGCCGACCGCATCGGTGAACTTGGCCGGCATCGCGGCACGGGTCTCTCCGTCGCCAAGGCGGACGCGGACTTGGATCGGGATGCCGCGGAACATCTGGACGAGCACATGCGCCTCGCCGAAGCTGGCCGCCGACTCGGGACCGGCCGCGGCAGCCTGGCCTCCGTCCTCAGCCTGGAGGATTCGGCGGGCTTCCGCCAGGATGGCGGCCCAGTCCGCGCCGGGCTTGCGGTCGAGGGCGATGAAGTCGGCGGTGCGGAACACGCCGCGCACGCCGTCGATCGAGAGCAGCGACTGCAGCGGCTCCGGCGCCGTGTCCGCTTCGGCAGGCGAGTACGTGAACCGGCGGCCTCGCGGCAGCATTTCGTTCACGTTCAATTTCATCGAGTTGGGACTCGGGGTAGGCTCAATGGATATTAGATTCATTATTCGTTCCTCCTGTAAAGGGGTAAGAAGATGAAGCTCTGCCTCCAGTGTAACTCAATCGGAGGACCGAAGCGAATGACGGCTGGCCCGATGCAGTTGATCGGAGACCGGCAGATTGATATGGTAAGGTACAAGACAGGCGGTCCGGCATATCGGCCGGTCGCCCGCCAGCCTTCGAAAGCGAGGAATCACATCATGGCCAAATCCAAGTTCGACAATATGGACCCGGTCTCCACACAGAAGACTTCCAAGCATTTCAAGCGCTGGAGGCAGGAGAAAATATGGAACCGCCAGGACCGGGACTACTCGTTCGCGGTGCCGAACGCAGCTCCCGACCTGGACTTCCTGCACCGCAACCGCCAGCAGCCGTCGCTCACCTGGATCGGGCATTCGACCTTTCTGATCCAGCTGGCCGGCGTAAATATCGTGACCGATCCGGTATGGGCAGGCAAGATGGCGTTTCAACGCCGCCTCACGCCGCCCGGCGTCGAGCTGGAGCAGATGCCTCCGGTCGACCTCGTGCTCGTGTCGCATTCGCATTACGACCATCTCCACATGGCTTCCCTTCGCCGGCTTGGAGGCTCCAAGACGATTCTCGTACCGGCCGGTCTCGGCGCCAAGCTGCGAGGCAAAGGCTTCGCCCGCGTGCATGAGCTGCACTGGTGGGAGAGCTTCCACTTCCGCGGGCTCAAGCTGACCTTCGTTCCGAGCCAGCATTGGACCCGCCGCAGTCCTTGGGATATGAACGCCTCGCATTGGGGCGGCTGGGTCATCCAGCCCGAGCATGGCTTGAGCCAAGTTCCAGGCGAAGGAGCGATAGCAGCTGCAGCGTCTCCAGGCGAATCGCGGTCAAGCCAGGGTCCAAGCCTCTCGCATGAGGGCGCCGCTGAAGCTGCGAGCGGGCATCCAGCGGGAGAGGCTTGGCATCTTGAAAGAGAGCGAGCTTTGGACGCCGCTGAAGCTGCGAGCGGACGGAATCCGGAAAGCGACTGGCAAAATGCTCGTGAGCAAGCTTCGGGAGAGGTTGTAGAGGGCTGCCCGGATCAAAAGCCGGCATCGGGAACCGCGCTCGATCCTCAAGCAGCCGATGCAGGAGGCGAGAGGGGGGGGCCGTCGGAAGCGGCCATGAGAGGGCCGTCGGAAGCCGCCATGAGAGGGCCGTACGATCCGTTCCATCCGGAAGCTCCCCGTCCTTGCGCAGGGCAGTATCCGACGATTTATTTTGCGGGAGACAGCGGTTATTTCCGCGGCTTCGCGGATATCGGCCGGCGCTTCAAGATCGATGTCGCCATGCTGCCGATCGGCGCATACGATCCCGAAGCGTTCATGGGGCCGCAGCATACGACGCCGGAGCAGGCGCTGCAGGCTTTCCGCGATCTCGGCGCCAAGCTGTTCGTCCCTATGCATTACGGCGCCTTCAAGCTGGCCGACGATACGCCGCAGGAGGCGCTTGAGCGGCTGGAATCCGGCCGATGCTCCTGCGGGCTGGAATCCGACAGGCTCGTCATGCTTCCGCATGGAGAGACGTGGAAGATGGGCGGCTGATTTCCTTCCGGCCTCGGCCGCCGTGCCAACTTTGGACATGAAGGCGCCAAGATCCCACATCGTTAAGCGGTTTCAACCGTGATATACTGGTTGGGACAAGCACGATACAGGAGGATTCGACCATGACCCAATCACCGCTGCGCATAGGCATTATTGGAGCAGGCGGCATCGGCAATGTCCATATGGATATTTTCAAGCAAATTCCGGAAGTGAAGATAGAGGCCGTTACCGACGTGTTCCTTCCCCTCGCAGAGAAAAGAGCCGAGGAGCACGGCATACCAACCGTTCATCAGAACCCGCAGGAGCTGCTGGAGAACCCTGATCTCGACGCTGTCGTCATCTGCGTGCCGAACCAGTTCCATGCTTCCCTCGCCATCGAAGCCCTCAAGCAGGGCAAGCATGTGCTGCTGGAGAAGCCGATGGCGATCAGCCTGGAGGATGCCCGCGCCATACTGGACGCCAAGCATGCTTCCGGCAAGGTGCTGATGGTGGCGCATCAGATGCGCTTTGGCGGCCTGAGCCGCGCGATCAAAGGCTACATCGACGAGGGCAAGCTGGGACGCGTATACAACGCGAAGACAGGCTGGTGGCGCAAGAAGGGAATCCCGGGCTGGGGCTCTTGGTTTACCCGCAAGGATATGGCCGGCGGCGGCCCGCTCATCGACATCGGCGTGCATATGCTTGACCTGTCTCTTTATCTGATGGGCAATCCCCGCCCGGTCAGCGTCTACGGCACGACCTATGCCGAGTTCGGCCCGCGCCGCGAGGGCATCGGCAACTGGGGCACGCCGAACTGGGACGGTTATTACGACGTCGAGGATCTGGCTACGGCGATGATCAAGATGGACAACGGCGCGACGTTGACGCTCGAAGTAAGCTGGGCGGCCCATTCCGCCGGTCTCGGCGAAGATCCGTTCATTCATCTGATGGGAACCGAAGGCGGAGCCTATTATGCAGGCAGCAGCGGCCTTTATGTGACGCATAGCGAGGAAGGCGTCGTGCAGGAGGAGATCGTTCCGCTGTCCGGCGACGACGATCGGATCCTGCTCAGCCGCCACTTCCTGGACTGCATCCGCACCGGCCGCGAGCCGATCAGCTCCGCGATGACGGGCTACACCAACAACCGCATCCTGGATGCGATCTACGAATCCTCCCGTACGGGCAGCGAAGTCAAGCTGTCCTGGAACTGAGGCGGCTTCATACGAGAGAGAGAAGGCTTGCCGGATGCCCGGCAGGCCTTGTTTTTCAGGTGGATCGAAAATAGCGGGCCTGCTCTCTTTCCAGCTTTCTCTGCGCTGTGTGCACACCGAATGGTGGAACGAGGAGAAGGCTTTGCTGAACCATGAATCTCAACTGTCAGGAGGAACGATCATGTCAACGAGCAAGGAATGGATCCGCCACATGGTTATTTTCGATCTCAAGCATCCGCAAGGCTCCAGGGAAGCAGGTGCATTTCTCGAAGACGGGGAACGCATCCTGACCTCTATCCCGTATGTGCGTCAATTCGCAGCAAGCGGACAGATCAGCTTGAAAAATGACTACCAGTACGTCTTTACGATGGACTTCAAGGATGAGGAGGATTACCGGCTTTACAATGAGCATCCTTTCCATGTATCTTTCGTGAAGGAACGCTGGGAATCGGAGGTCTCCCGCTTCCTGGAGATCGATTTCCGCGTCCCGGCGGGGGCAAGCTCATGAGCGGCGGCCTGAGGCTGGATCTCACGGGAAGAACGGCGCTGGTGACGGGATCGACGGGACAGCTTGGGCGCGTCATTGCCCGCACGCTTGCGGAATGCGGCGCGGATGTGGTTCTGCACTACCGAGGCAGCGAGGCAAAAGCTCTGGAGCTGAATGCGGAGATTGCCGCCATGGGCCGGAACGTGATGATCGCTCAGGCGGACATCACTCAGCTTGATTCCGTATCGGCGATGCGGGATGCCGTGGCCGCCGGCCTCGGCAGCATCGATATTATTGTGGCTAATGCGGTCATTCAATATGAGTGGACCTCAGTGCTGGAGCAGCCTGTGGAGGATTACGTCAGCCAGTTCGAGACCTGCGTGCTGCAGAGCGTGCATCTGGCCAAAGCCTTCATCCCCGGCATGCAAGCCAAGGGCAAGGGACGTTTCATCGGCATCAATACGGAATGCGCGATGCAGAACTTCCCTGGGCAATCCGCCTATACGGCGGGCAAGCGGGGAATGGACGGCGTATACCGCGTGCTCGCCAAGGAGGTCGGCGGCGACGGCATCACCGTCAACCAAGTGGCGCCGGGCTGGACGATCAGCGAGCGGGATCGCGAGAACGGCACGGAGCGCAACGAAGGCTACGAAAGCACCGTGCCTCTGAAGCGCCGCGGAACCGATCAGGAAATCGCGAACGCCGTCGCATTCCTCGCCTCGGATCTGTCAAGCTTCATCACCGGAGCTTACTTGCCGGTGAACGGCGGCAACGTGATGCCGGGGATTTGAGCAGCAGCGCTGCTGGCAGTGCTTGAAAAAAGCCAAATAAGCAGGAATAAGCAGGAAAAATCGTCTAACTCGGAGCTTCTGCATTAGAAACAGCTAAATAAGTGGGAAAACCCGTCTAACTCATAGCTTCTGCGGCAGAAGCAGCCAAATAAGCCGGAAAAACCGTCTAATTCGTAGCTTCTGCGGTAGAAGGAGCCAAATAAGCCGAAAAAACCGTCTGCGGCAGAAGCAGCCAAATAAGCCGAAAAAACCGTCTAACTCGTAACTTCTGCGGCAGAAGCAGCCAATAAGCCAAAAAAACCGTCTAACTCGTAGCTTCTGCGGCAGAAGCAGCCAAATAAGCCGAAAAAACCGTCTAATTCGGAGCTTCTGCAGAAGAAACGGCCAAATAAGCGGAAAAAACCGTCTAACTCGTAGCTTCTGTGGCAGAAGCGGCCAAATAAGCAGGAAAAACCGTCTATCTCGGAGCTTCTGCGGCAGAAGCAGGAAATAAGCCGAAAAAACCGTCTAACTCGTAACTTCTGCAGCAGAAGCAGCGAAATTAGCCGAAAAAACCGTCTAACTCGGAGCTTCTGCAGAAGAAACGGCCAAATAAGCGGAAAAACCGTCTAACTCGTAGCTTCTGCGGCAGAACCGGCAAAAAAACAGGAAAAACCGTCTATCTCGGAGCTTCTGCGGCAGAAGCGGCGAAATAAGCCGAAAAACCGTCTAACTGGGAGGCTTGTCATTCTCGAGTCTACGGTCTATCATCGGATTAGAGCCATGACAACATCAACGAGAAATCATGAAAATACTTTAGAGCGTGAAGCACACGCCGCTTGCCTCCTTTGGAGCAAGCGGCTTTTTCTATTTTCAAGGAAAAGGATGTGTAGAGATGCGTAAAATGAAGTCATTAACGGAAAGAACTTTTGATACGGATATGAAGGCATTCATCGCTGTTCAGCGGAAGTTGGCGAAAGGACAACGGCTGGAGATGCTGGAAAGGGATCTGCATGGCACGATCAAGCTGCTCCAAACTCTAATCATGCCTGTCTTCGGTTCGTTCGAGGGGTTTCAATTGGAATATGAGTTTGTTGGTCCTAGCGGGTACAAGTTTTATGCCGACGTTTACTACGAGCCGCTGCGGCTCATTATCGAATGCGATGGTTACGTGCCCCATGTAGAATTAATGACAAGGGAGCGGTTTTCCATGGACCGCCAGCGCTTGAGAAGCATGGCCGTCGCCGGATATCTATACATGCCTTTCAGCTGGGATGAGCTGGACAAAAAGCCGGATGCATGCCGAGGATCGCTTTTTGAACTACTTGGAAGGCGCGGTCGGACAATAGAAGGATTAGAGTCACTAAATCCTCGTGAGAGGGAATTGCTGAGAAATGCGGCTGATGGGAAGGCATTCAAACAGAACGACGCGTGCCGCTGGTTGCAGGTAGGAAAAGATACGGCGCGTACGGTTCTCCGCAGGATGATAGCGGATGGCTGGATCGTTCCTGAGGGGGGAGGCGAGAGAAGGCATCACGTCTTCCGCCTTGGGGAAAAGGGATTAAGGGTTATTACGGGCCGGGTTGACTGACAAGGAAGGAACTTCGAAGGTTTCCCTACAACTCGGGAATTATGCTATAATTAAGAAAGTCTGTCTTGCGGCAGTCTGATCCGATATTTTCATGAGGCGATTCATAGTTCAAAGGGCGAGACCATTATTGTTAGAGTGCCGGAAGGACAGCCAGAAGTTTTGAAGGGTCCAACCTCTTGGTCACTCACGCCAGAGGTCAAGCACCATTTCCTCTTGGCGCCGAATGGCCGCAATCTCCATTGACTTCGGAATAGACTGCGTTGCTTACACGGTTGACTACAGGCGGCCATCCGCCAAACTATAGATGAAGGACGGGATTCACACCAATGATCAGTACGAGCGGAATATCGCTTCGGTACGGCAAGCGAGCGCTTTTTGAAGACGTCAATATCAAGTTCACGCCGGGCAACTGCTACGGCCTCATCGGAGCGAACGGAGCGGGCAAATCGACATTCCTCAAAATCCTCTCCGGCGAGATCGAGCCGAACACCGGCGAGGTCCACATCACCCCGGGCGAGCGCATGGCCGTCCTGAAGCAGAACCATTTCGAATACGACGAAGTGCCGGTTCTCATGACTGTCATCATGGGCCATAAAAAGCTCTATGAAGTCATGAATGAGAAGAACGCCCTGTACGCCAAAGCGGACTTCACCGACGAGGACGGCATGCGCGCGGGCGAGCTCGAGGCCGAGTTCGCGGACATGAACGGCTGGGAAGCCGAATCCGAAGCCGCGGAAATGTTGAACGGCCTCGGCATTACGCCGGATCTGCACGACAAGCTGATGAAGGACCTGGACGGCAACGCAAAAATCCGCGTCCTGCTCGCTCAAGCGCTGTTCGGCACCCCGAACATCCTGCTGCTCGATGAGCCTACCAACCACTTGGATATGCAGTCCATCGAATGGCTGGAGAAGTTCCTCTCCACCTTCGAAGGCACCGTCATCGTAGTCAGCCATGACCGTCACTTCCTGAACCAGGTATGTACGCATATCGCTGACATCGACTTCGGCAAAGTACAGATGTACGTCGGCAACTACGACTTCTGGTACGAGTCCAGCCAGCTGGCCCTCGCGCTCCAGCGCGACGCCAACAAGAAGAAGGAAGACAAGGTCAAGGAGCTGCAGGCGTTCATCCAGCGCTTCAGCGCCAACAAGTCCAAGTCCAAGCAAGCGACGAGCCGGAAGAAGATGCTCGACAAGATCACTCTGGACGACATCCGTCCTTCCAGCCGGAAATATCCGTTCATCAACTTCAAGGGCGAGCGCGAAGCCGGCAAGCAGCTGCTGCTGATCGACGGCCTGACCAAGACGATCGACGGCGAGAAGCTGATCGACAACCTGACGCTGACGGTGAACAAGGGCGACAAAATCGCTTTCGTCGGCCCGAACACCCTGCCGAAGACGGTGTTCTTCCAGCTCATCACTGGCGAGCTTGAGCCTGACGCGGGTTCGTTCCAATGGGGCATTACGACGACCCAAGGATATTTCCCTAAGGACAACTCCAAGTATTTCGACGGCGTCGAGGACAACCTCGTCGATTGGCTGCGCCAGTACTCCAAGGATCAGGACGAATCGTTCATCCGCGGCTTCCTGGGACGCATGCTGTTCTCCGGCGACGAAGCGCTGAAAAAAGCCGACGTCCTCTCCGGAGGAGAGAAGGTCCGCTGCATGCTCTCCAAGATGATGCTCTCGGGCTCCAACGTGCTCATCATGGACGAACCGACCAACCACTTGGACCTCGAGTCCATCACGGCGCTCAACAACGGGCTCATCGACACGGACTGCACCGTCCTGTTCACGTCGCATGACCATCAGTTCGTGCAGACGATCGCCAACCGCATCATCGAGATCACGCCGGGAGGCATCATCGACCGGATGACGACCTACGACGAGTACCTTGAAAATAAAGACATTCAAGCTTTGCGCGACCGCATGTACGCGGTGCAAGGAGTTTAATCAAGCCAAAACCGCTGTTACCCGGACCGAAAGGACCGGATAACAGCGGTTTTTTCTTTTTTAGGTTTGGTCTAAAGGCCGAGCGGCATGACCGGGTTTTGGTTATTGAATCCCACTCTGAAGGAGCTATATGCTGGGAGGGCTTTGGGTTGAGCCGGCCTTGGGAACATTGGGCTTGGGTTTAACTTTAAAACTGCTTTGAGCTTTGACCTTTGAGCTTTGTTTTAGCTTTTAAACGGCTTGAGCGAGCTTGCCGAACAGCGCCTCCAGCTCATCCAGGCTGTAGTCCGCCTTGTCTGGCTCATCCACGGAATTCAAGCGCCGCTAGTTCAAAAAGCCTGCCAAGGCGACGGTCGGCTTGCCGTCCGCCTGCCAGGCGCCCTTGTTGTACCCGGAGTTGTAGCCCGGGATCGCTTCCGGCTCCCAATAGAATACGCCGAGGCCTTTGCCGCCCGCGATATTTCTTACTTTCGTCTTGATGTCGGCGATGAAGCTTTTGGCAGCTGCCGGCTGGTTGTAGTCCAAGCCGATCTCCGAGATGATGACGCTTTTCCCATACCGGGTGATCATGTCGTTGGCGTTGGCGATTGTCTGGTCGATCTTGGCCTGCCAATCCGTCGCCGTCGGATACAGCGACATGCCGATGGCGTCGAAGGTCGCCCCGTTGCTGATCAGACCGCCGATGTTCCAGACGAACAGCGCGTTGTCGTATCCGTTCGCGATGTGGACGATCGTCTTGGCGGCAGGAAAGACGCTCTTGACCGCATTGTTGCCCGTATTGACGAGCCAGGCGTAGTTCTTCATCGAGACGGACGCCTTGCCGTCCTCCCACAGCATGCCGTTGTTCGTCTCGTTGCCGATCTGCACCCAATCCGGCGCCACTCCTTGGGCTTTCATCGTGTTCATGACGAATACGGTATGCGACCAGACGGAATCCATCAGCTGCTGGAAGGTGTGCGATTTCCACGCTGCAGGCTTGGTCTGCTGGCCGGGATCCGCCCAGGAGTCGCTGTAATGGAGCGTCAGCATGACGCTCATGCCTTGAGCCTTGGCTCGGACGGCCAGGGAGGCGGCTTTGTCGGCGTTCATGTAGCCGTTGCCGTAATCGCTCATATTCGGATTCACCCACACCCGGATGCGGACGGAATTCAGGCCGTAGTCGGTCTTCAGAATGTTCAGGATATCCCGGGTCGTACCGTTTTTGTCCTTCCATTTGTATCCTTGGGCTTCCATGCCGGCTACCCAGCTGATGTCGGCTCCCTTGGCGAACGCAGGCGCGGCTTCCGCGCGGCCCCCGCCATGATAGGCGAGCGGCGAGATCAGCATGACGGCAGCCAGCGCGAGACTGAGCAGCGATCCTTTGCTTTTGAAGGTCTTGCTTTTCAAGGTCTTGCTTTTGAAGGTCCATTTCATGATTCCGATTCCTCCTCTTCTGATGGGAAAAGCAATGGCGGATAATGCCGGAGCCTCCTTCCACCTTGAATTGTAAGCGTTATCCATTCGGCGGACAGCTGAGCGCTGCAATGATTTCTTCACGGTTATCAACGTTGTTTCCCGGCATCGCTCCGGTGCGGGAGGAGAGACACTACAGTGGACAGCCATTCCGAATATCGTGGAAAAGGTATAAGAAAGCGTTGTCTTCCTCCATGGGAATGAAGAGCCCGGCGGGTTACAATGGGGTATTGGATTACCGCAGCACGATGACCGGAGGGGAACCAGTTGCGCAGAAAACTACAAATGGGATCCTATATTCCCTACTCCTATAAAATGATGATTCCCTATCTGCTGCTCGTCCTGCTGACGGACGCGCTCATCGGGACGATCTCCTACCGGATGCTGGTCGACTCCCGCACGGAGATCGCCCAGACGAACATCCGGGCGGCGATGCAGCAGACCAGGAGCAGCATGAAATACCAGATGGACGAGATCACGCGCATTTCCGACACGCTGTTCGGAAGCGTTCCTTTTCAAAAGGCGCTGCAGAAGCATGGCGACGATCTGCAGACGTACTTGACGATGCTCGACGAAGTCGTGCCCCAGCTTCGAGCCCCTCTGCAGCTGTTCGGCAGCAATCTGCGCATCGTGCTGTATACGACCAATCCAGACCTCTACGAGATCGAAGGCGACGATCTGAACACGCCGATCCAGGACAGCGATTATTACGTCCTCTCCGCCGACAGGGTGGCCGGCAGCGCCTGGGTGCGGGAGGCGAGCGAAGGCGTCGGAGCCAAGTGGATGCAGGTCGACAGCGATGCCTCTCTGGGCAACCTTTCCCACTTGACGCGGCTGATTTCCTACAATGACTATCAGACCGTCATCGGGTATATCCGCATCACGACTTCGCTGGACGAGCTGCTCGGGCGCTTCGAGGCTTTTCCCGAAGAGAAGGGAATCACGCTCCAGCTGCTGGACGACCAGTCGGAAGCGGTCACGTATCAGAAGGGCGAAGCGGACCCCGCAGAGAATGGGTACCTCGCTCTCAACGAGGCGATTCCGGGAACGGGCTATTCGCTGCGGGCGCTCGTGTCGCAGGAGTACCTGCAGGAGGATGCCAAGCGGCTGCGCCTGCTCATCCTCGGCGTCTGCTCCGCGAGCTTCGCGGTCATGGCGCTGATCGGGCTGCTCGTGGCGCGGCTGTCGGGACGCAAGATGCGGAAGATCGTGACGCTGCTCCAGTCTTTCCAGGACGGCAGCTTCGAGAAGCGGATCCGCTTCGGCGGCCGCGACGAATTTGTCCAGATCGCGCAGGCGTTCAACAATATGGCTTCCCATATCAAGGAGCTGATCAACAGCGTGTACGTCCAAGGGCTGAGCCGCAAGCAGGCCGAGCTGGAAGCCCTGCAGGCGCAGATCAATCCCCATTTCCTCTACAACACTCTCTCCACGATCAGCAGCCTTGCCAATATGGGACAGGCCAAGGAAGTGACGGAGATGGTCAAGGGGCTGTCGCGCTTTTACCGGCTGTCCCTGAACGGAGGCAAGGTGTATATTCCGCTCGGACTTGAGCTGGAGCAGATCCAGACTTATTTGGACATCCAGAGAGTGAAGTACGCGGATTCCTTCACGGTATACACGGATATCGAAGAGGGCATCCGGGACCTGCAGGTGATGAAGCTGATTTTGCAGCCATTCGTGGAAAATATATTCAAGCATGCCTGGTTCGGAGATTCCATCGGCATTCTCATCAGCGGCCGGGTAGTCGGCGGGACGCTGGAGCTCAAAATCATCGACAACGGCATCGGGATGAGGCCGGATGCGCTTCGGGAAATCATGTCCGGACCGAGCCGGAACGAAGGCGGATATGGAATCCGCAACGTCGATGAACGGATCAAGCTTCGCTACGGCCCGGAATATGGGGTCGATGCGGCCAGCATTTACGGAGCCGGCACGACTGTACGGATCCTGCTTCCGGCGGATTCGGACTTTGCGGAAGAACAGGACGGGGCCGGACTGCAGCCGGCGGACAGGAGGACGACAGCATGACAGGCGATATCAGCATTTTGCTCGTAGATGATGAAAAGGTCGATCTCGAATGGCTGCGGCGGCGCATCGCCGCGAGCAGCCTTCCGGTCGAGATCGCCGGAACGGTGAACAGTGGTTTTGCCGCCATGGAGTTTCTGGAGCGGCAGCCGGTAGACATCATCCTCTCGGATATCCGGATGCCGATCATGTCGGGAGTCGAATTCGCCCGCAAGGCGAAGGATAAAGTGCCGGCCGCCAAGGTCGTCTTCATCAGCGGCCATGAGGACTTCCGGTATGCCAAGGAAGCGCTCCAGCTCGGAGCGTCCGGCTATCTGCTCAAGCCGGTCGACGATGAAGAGCTGCTCGGCATGCTCTCGGGACTGTGCGCCGGAATCGAGCGGGAGCGGCAGGCGACCCGCAGCGTATCGGAAGCGCTGACGGTGGCTTCCAGGGAATGGCTGCTGCGCTGGCTTGCCGGCGACGCGGAGCCTTCCGCCCAGGAGCATCTGCGTCCCCATATCGCGCCGCTTGTTCCGTCATGCGCCGCCGCTGCCCTGATCGAGCTCGACGATCTGGAGCGCAAGACCCGCCATCTTCCGGATGCCGGCCGCAAGGAGCTGACCGAGGCGATCATTGCTTTCATCGGCGATTACGTGCGGGAGAAAAGAATGGGGCTGCTCGTCTCCGGCCTTCCGGGAGGCAGGGCTCTGCTGCTGCGCTCGACGGCTGGCATGCCTGACGGAGAGGAGCTGCAGCAGCTGGTCGATGCCGTCGCCGCGGCATTTCCGCTGACGGTGACGATCGGCTGCGGCACGGCGGCGGAGCGCTGGGAAGAGCTGCCCGCCTCCTACCGGGAAGCCCAGGCGGCTCTCAGCGCCAAGTGGCTGCTCGGCAAGAACCGTGTCATCACAGAGGATCCCGCGTCGCATGGAGATGCGGAGGCGACCGTGCAGCTGGACCGGATCGTCGAGCGGATGCTGGAGGCGATCCTCCAGTATGATCTGGTCGGCATCGACAACGGCCTCATGGAGCTGTTCGGCATGCCGGGACGGCAGCGCAGCGACGCCTACCATCTCATCATCCGCATGACCTCCAAGCTGCATGCCGATCTCAAGGCGATGAACGAGAATCTGTACGAGCTGTTGAGATGGGAAAGCCATGAGCCTTCCGTCCTGTTCCAGTTCGAGACGGTAAGCGATGTGCTGTCCTGGCTGCGCAAGCGCCTCTTCGAGCTGTCCGAGCTGCTTCTGCTCAAGAGCAGACGCCACAACCGCAAGCTGATCGAGGACATCATCGGCTTTGTGGAGGAGAGGCTCGAGCAGCGGGTGACGCTGAAGGAAACGGCGGCTCGCTTCAATTTCACTCCGAACTATTTGGGCCATCTGTTCAAGGAAGAGACCGGACAGCCGTTCAGCGAGTTTCTGCTGGAGCGCAAGCTGGCTCGGACCTGCTCCCTGCTGCAGGACCCTTCCCTTAAAATCTATGAAATCGCGGATCGAATGGGCTACAAGAATATCGTTTATTTCAACCGGCAGTTCAAGCAATCCACCGGCATGTCGCCCGGCGAATACCGGAAGAAGCAGCAAATCTGAACGCCAGCCCCGGCTCCCAACCTCGTGAACATCGTGGAAAAAGTATCGGTTTTAGTTGTTCTCCGCACTGACGGGCTCTCGGTCCGAAGTCCTATACTAAGGGCATAAGGACATCGAGAGGGGAGAAGACATGAATCGAAGCGGCTTTTTGGGCGACGTCCTCAAATACCGGACGCTGCTGCTGATGCTGCTGCCGGGCGTCCTGTTTTTCATTCTGTTCGCCTACATTCCGATGGCCGGAATCGTGCTGGCCTTCAAGCAGTTCAACTACGCCGGAGGCGTATTCGGGAGCCCTTGGAACGGGCTGGACAACTTCCGCTTTTTCTTCGAATCCGGCGATGCCTGGCGGGTGACGCGCAACACGGCGCTGTACAATATCGCGTTCATCATCGTGAACAACGTGCTGCAGATCGCCGCCGCCATCCTGCTGTTCGAAGCGGCCCGACCGTGGTTCCGCAAAATTTTCCAGACGATGATGTTCCTGCCTTACTTCATCTCCTGGGTCGTCGTCGGGGCGATCGCCTACAATCTGTTCAATTACGATTACGGCACGCTCAACGTGGTGCTGAAGGCGCTGGGCATGCAGCCGCTGGACGTGTACAACACGGCGTCGTATTGGCCGCTGCTGCTCGTAGTCATCTCGGCATGGAAGGCGCTGGGATACGGATCGGTCATGTATTTGGCGGCGATCACCGGCATGGATAGGGAAATGTACGAGGCGGCGGAAATCGATGGCGCGAACATCTTCCAGCGGATGCTGCACATCACGATCCCGAACCTGTATCCGACCGTCATCATCCTCGTGCTGCTGGCCGTCGGCAACATCTTCCGCGGCGACTTCGGGATGTTCTACAACATGGTCGGCAACAACGGAATCCTGTTCTCTTCCACGGATGTCATCGACACGTACGTGTTCCGCTCCCTGACGACGAACAACGATATCGGCATGTCGTCCGCAGCCGGCTTCTACCAATCCATTCTGGGCTTCGTCACGATCCTGCTGGCCAACTATGCCGTGCGCCGATATGACAAAGACCGGGCGTTGTTCTAAGGGGGAGATGTCAACATGCAAGCTCAAGCACAGACAGCAGCCGCTTCCGCCGGCAAGAAGGCAGGCAAGCTCAAGGGAGACCTGCTGCTGTTCCAACTGATCGGCTATGCCGTTCTCGGAGTCATGTCCGCCATCTGCCTGCTGCCGTTCCTGCTCGTCCTCTCCTCCTCGCTCACAAGCGAAAGCTCGATCATCGAGAACGGCTTCCAGCTGCTGCCCTCGGCGTTCTCGGGCGAGGCGTACCGCATCCTCTTCACGTATCCGGAGCAGATGCTCCGCGCATACGGGGTGACGATCGGCGTAACGGCGATCGGAACGCTGCTGGGATTGTTTCTGACTTCCATGACGGCGTACGTGCTGTCGCGCAAGGACTTCAAGTGGAGAGGCTCATTCTCCTTCTTCTTTTTCTTCACGACGCTGTTCAGCGGCGGACTCGTGCCTTGGTACCTGCTCGTCGTGAACTACCTGCATCTGAAGGATACGCTTATCGTGCTCATTCTTCCGATGCTGCTCAACGTGTTCTACATCATCGTCATGAAGTCGTTCATGAGCGGCATCCCGGAGGCGATCGTGGAGTCGGCCAAAATGGACGGAGCGGGGGATTTCCTCATCTACGCGAGGCTGATCCTGCCGCTGGCCAAGCCGGCTCTGGCGACCATCGGACTGTTCATCGCGCTCGGCTACTGGAACGACTGGTACAACGCGCTGCTGTTCGTCTCGAACGAGAACCTCATGCCGCTCCAGTACTATCTGTACAAAATGCTGGGGAACATGGACGGGATGCGCAAGGCGCTCATCAGCTCCGGCGCGGTCGTGAGCACGAGCATCCCGACGGAGAGCCTCAAAATGGCGATGACGGTCGTGGCGATCGGCCCGATCCTGCTGGCTTATCCGTTCATCCAGCGCTATTTCGTGCAGGGGCTGACGATCGGTTCGGTGAAGGGCTGACTCCGAAAAAATGAATGCGGCAACGGCAATGCAGCAAATCCAATACTCCGAAAAACGAATGACTCTTCCAATCGCTGTTGAAGTCCGGATTTCTTGATTTTTTATCCCCTCAATGGGGGAAATCCGGCCTTCAAATGCGAACGCTCCGCTTTTCCAGAGTTCATTCGCCTTTCTACGTCTTATCCGCCTCCATGAATCTTCGGCCCTCCTTTCATTCGGAGGGAGAGGCCCGGAGTGCTGCGCCCTCCTTTGGAGGGAGAAGCCGAAAAGCTTCGAGCGCCCCTCCTTTGAGGGAAAGGCTCCCGGAAGCTTCGATTTGCTAGAGTCCATCTGCTTGCATGAAGTACAGAATCATCCATCCACTCCATAGGGGGAAAAACAATGAAAGCAAAGAAATCGCTCCTGCTGCCGATGGCGGCGCTGCTCTCCATGTCCGCGGTGCTCGCGGCCTGCGGAGGAAACAACAATAACGCAGCATCCAATACGGAATCGCCGGCGGTCAACTCATCCGCTGCGCCGACTAACGCAACCGCTTCCAACGAGCCCGACACCTCCAAGGAGGTCAAGCTGAAAATGCTGCTCGTCGGCGGCAAGCCGGCCGACTACGACAAAGTATTCGGCGAGCTGAACAAGAAGCTCAAGGAGCGCATCAACGCGACGGTCGAGGCCGAATTCCTCGACTGGTCCGACTGGAACCAGAAATACCCGCTGAAATTCGCGGCCAACGAAGACTTCGACCTTGTCTATACGGCGAACTGGGCTTACTACAACGACCAGGCGCTGAAGGGCGGCTTCCTGGAGCTTACAGAGGACATGCTGAACAAGTATGCGCCGCAGACGGTGAAGAACATGCCTCCGGTCTCCTTCGACCAGGCAAAGGTGAACGGCAAGCTGTTCATGGTGCCGAACAACAACGTCGAAGTGAACGACAAAGTCATTCTGTACCGCGAGGATCTGCGCAAGAAATACAATCTGCCGGAGATCAACAGCCTCGAATCCTACGCCACTTATTTGAAGGCGATCGCCGCGAACGAAAAAGGCATGCTGGCCTACGGCGCCAAAGCAGGCGACGGCTGGAAATGGCATGAGATGGACCAAGCGACGCTGGAGCAGCACAACGACTGGAATCTGGTCGACATGACGCTGCCGCTCGCATATAAGATGGACGATGCCTCGGGCAAGATCTTCAACATTTACGATACGCCCGAGTTCAAGCAGCTGCTGACTTACTACAAGGATCTCTCCGACAGCGGCGTCTGGTCCAAAAACGTCGTCAGCAACAAAAACGACGTCTGGCAGGATATCAAAGCCGGCAAGGTCGCTTCCTACGCTGCGCAAAATCTGGGCACCGCTGGCTCCAACCTCGCCGAGATGCGCCGGGACAACCCGTCCCTGGAGGTCGCCATCGCGGACATCACGCCGGACAAGAAAAAAATCGCGGCCATCTCGACGCAGAACGGCATGGCGATCCATGCGACATCCAAAAATCCGGAGCGCTCGCTCATGCTGATCGACCTGCTGCAGAACGACAAGGAGATCCATGATCTCACGATGTACGGCATCAGCGGCACGAACTATGTGCCGGAAGGCGACGACAAGTACAGCGCCGGCCCAGCCGCAGCGAACTACACCGGCTTCTCCAACTGGGGCTGGAACTCGCAGCTGAACCGGACCGACTCCTCGTATCCGCAGGAAGCGAACGATATTTTCGAGAAATGGCAGTCCAGCATCTATCACTTCCCGCTGGAAACGTTCGTCTTCGACGATGCCAAGGTGAAGACGGAAGTGGCCAGCATCAGCAACGTCATGCTGCGCTATTCGATTCCGCTGGAATACGGTCTGGTCAAGGATCTGGACAAAGGCCAGGCCGATCTGATCAAGCAGCTGAAAGCAGCCGGCATCGAGAAGGTCATGACGGAAATGCAAGCCCAAGTGGACGCGTTCCTGGCCCAGCAAAAATAAGCCATGCGGGAGGAGACCCTGTCGTCTCCTCCCGTTTGCATCTTTTTCGATCCATCGCACGGACTGCCGGCCGTCCTTGAGGTTCGTTTCTCTCTGAGGGGAGACAATCTCCGGAAACGGCGCTCCGGATTTCGATTCCATTGCGGCCGCCAAGACAAGGCGGCGAAGCTTCCCTTTTTTCATTTCATTCGATCAAGGAGTGGTAACGTTGATTCCAAAACATCCCCCCGTCAGCAGCAAGCTGCCTGTGCTTATGCATGGAGCGGATTACAACCCCGATCAATGGCTGCATGATCCGGCCGTGCTGGAGGAGGACATCCGGCTGATGAAGCTGGCCGGCTGCAACGTCATGTCGGTCGGCATCTTTGCCTGGGCGGCACTGGAGCCGGAGGAAGGCCGGTTCGAGTTCGGCTGGCTGGACGACCTGCTCGGCCGCTTCGCAGCGAACGGAATCTATGCCTGGCTGGCGACGCCGAGCGGAGCCCGTCCCGCCTGGATGTCGCAGAAGTACCCCGAGGTGCTGCGCACCGGCGCGAACCGGGTGCGCAATCTGCATGGCATGCGGCATAACCATTGCTACAGCTCCCCGGTCTACCGGGAGAAGGTGGCGATCATGAACGGCAAGCTGGCGGAGAGATACGGCGATCATCCGGCTGTCGTCGGCTGGCATATTTCCAATGAGTATGGCGGCGAATGCCACTGCGAGTACTGCCAGGAGGCCTTCCGGAAATGGGTCAAGGATAAGTACGGCACGCTCGACAAGCTCAATGCGGCCTGGTGGGCGACCTTCTGGAGCCATACGTACACGAGCTGGGAGCAGGTGGAGTCCCCGGCGCCGCATGGCGAGAACATGGTGCATGGCCATAATCTGGACTGGCGGAGGTTCGTGACGGACCGGACGACGGATTTTTGCAAGCATGAAATGGCGCCTCTGCGAGCCGTCAATCCGGGGCTGCCATGCACGACCAACATGATGGACCTGTTCTATGATCTGGATTACCGCAAGCTGGCCGAAGCCATCGACGTCATCTCGTGGGATGCCTACCCGATGTGGCATAAGGATGCTTCGGACACGCATATGGCCGCCTGGTTCTCCTTCAACCACGACCTGTTCCGCTCGCTCAAAAAGAAGCCGTTCCTGCTCATGGAGAGCACGCCAAGCCTCACGAACTGGCAGCCGGTGAGCAAGCTGAAGCGTCCCGGCATGCATCGCCTCAGCTCGCTGCAGGCGGTCGCGCACGGCGCAGATTCTGTGCAATATTTCCAGTGGCGCAAAAGCCGGGGCTCCAGCGAGAAGTTCCACGGCGCGGTCGTGGACCATGTCGGGCATGAGCATACACGCGTGTTCCAGGACGTGGCCGAGCTCGGCTCCGAGCTGGCGGGACTTGCAGATGTAGCTGGGACGGATGTGCCCGCGGAGGCGGCCATCCTGTTCGACTGGGACAACCGCTGGGCGGTGAACGATGCCCAAGGTCCGCGCAACGGCGGCCTGCGTTACGAGGATACGGTCGTGCAGCATTATCGCGCCTTGTGGGAGCTCGGCGTGCCGGCCGATGTGGTCGGCTCGGAGGACGATCTGAGCGGCTACAAGCTGCTGGTCGTGCCGATGGCTTACCTGCTGCGCGAAGAAGCGGGACGGAAGATCGAAGCGTTCGTGCGCGGAGGCGGCACGGCAGCGATCACCTACTGGAGCGGAGTCGTGGACGAGCATGACCTGTGCTATCTGACCGGCTTCCCGGGTCCGCTGCGCGAGGTGGCGGGCATCTGGGCGGAAGAGATCGAAGGGCTTCACGATGGAGACCGCAATGCTCTCGTCATGCGGGACGGCAATGCGCTTGGGCTTGGCGGCTCGCATGAAGTGCATGAGCTGTGCGAGCTGATCCATGCCGAAGGAGCTGAAGTTCTGGCGGTGTACGGCGACGATTTCTACGCCGGGAGGCCGGCTCTGACCGTGAACGCCTTCGGCGCCGGCAAAGCCTATTATTTGGCTGCGAGAGTGAAGGACGATGAGTTCTACCGCTCATACTACGAGCGGCTTGTCGAAGAGAGCGGGGCTCGGCGCGCCGTGAAGGCGGAGCTGCCGCCTGGAGTGACGGCCCAGCTGCGCTGCGGCGGCGGCAAGGAGTTCGTGTTCCTGCTTAATTTCTCAGCCAAGGAAGCGGCTGTGCGGCTGGAGGAAAGCGAGGCCGGATGGTCGGACTCCTCGACGGGGGAACCGGCTGCAAGAGAGATCGTCCTGCCGGCCAACGGCGCGATCATCTTGGTGAGGGAGATCGGGTAGAGGTTTTGATTATGGAAAAGAGCAAAGAGAGAGCAGAACATAGAACAGAACATAGAACAGAACATAGAGCAGAACATAGAGCAGAGACGGCGAAGCTTTGGCCGTTTCTGCTTTTTTTCAATCTCTAACACCGAGCTTGCAGGAATAAATACTTGGTTAGCTTGGAAAACATCAAATCTCCTTACTTCCGGACTTTATGTCGAGCTGGGATTAGCCTCTTCGGACTTGATCCGGGAAAAGAGGGAAGCTTCTGCAGCGTTCCGCAGCTTCCTTCCTGTTTCCTCACCGCAACACTCGCTTTATACTTGAATTCCGTAGGATAGATTATCTGCGGAAGAGGTGCGGGGATGAACGAAATCAAAATAGCTCTGGTCGGCGATTATAATGAGGAAGTTGTGGCTCATGGGGCGATACCGCAAGCGCTGCGGCTATCTGCTGGAACAATCGGAGCCGCCGTGGAGCCGGAGTGGGTCCCGACGGATTCTTTGCAGGGAGATATCGCAGATATTCTAGCGAATTATCAAGGCATCTGGATCACTCCAGGCAGTCCTTACCGGAGCATGCAGGGTGCATTGAACGCGATCCCATGGCATCATCCCACCAGGCTTTCGGTGGCGTTCCTGGTTGTGACAGGTCAAAGCAGATGCACTCGCCATCCAAAATAGCTGTCTTGACCGGTAAACGAATCTGAGCAAGCTTCGGAAAACTATTCGTGACCTCCGTACCTTCGCGGGTAAATGCCCGCACGGTGTAACCATGATTATAATGAATGAGGATCCGAAAACCATCCCATTTCAGACTAGACATCCATCGCTTTCCTTGCATAACTGTGGCAGAAGTTCGAAGCAGCATCGGTCTAATCGGTTCATTCAGCATGATAAAACCTCCAAGCTGACCATAGCATGTTAAGCTGCTTCAGGGAGATTACTGGGAGCGAAGCGAGACTAACTAGAGCTGCTTAGGTTTCTACAAATAGGGGTAGCGCCAACATTTTGACCGTTTTATACGCTAAGCATTAGCGGACATGCATTTTCGCCATTCCTGATGACCTTAGCGGACGTAAATAGCCGCTTACCATCATACTGATAACCGCTAATGATGTTTAGCGGTCATTAAAAAAAAGAAGCTATTCCTTCATGGTAGTTCTAAAAGACGATTTGCATATCCTGATTGAACGGCTCCAAGAACCCGATCAAAAAACATTTCTTTGACTTTCTTCAATATTTGATCGAACGTTCAGAAAGATAGTCGCTGAGCTGGGAGAAGATAGAACTGCAGGAATCCGACGGCGAGCCTTTGACTGAAGAAGAACCCTTTTTTTTCATCACGCCTCTCTTGGATATCAAAGCAATAAACCACCAGTAAAATATACCGGTGATTCAAATAAGGAACTAATTTAAAATTTTCTTATTTAACATTGGTACTTTATGTCGATTTCTTTTCTCTGCTCGCTGAAACGGGAGAATGAGAAATGAAAAGACACCTTCATTATATTAGTCAAAAAATAATTTCAATCCTACTCACCAGACGAACAGCCTGTACGGATGCGTTCACCGTCTAACCACTGTGTATCGGACATACGATCCGTTATTTTAGGTAGATGACTCGATTTTGGGGGAGAATCTCTGAAATAGCGGAACTTATGTCCGTTAAATTTTTCTGAATGGGCATTTTCGTGGAAATAGCGGAACCTATGTCCGATAGGTTGATCCATGGGGAAGAAATTCATGACGAAGCGATTTTTCTGCTGATAGCGTATTTACATAATCTTCCCAGGGAGCTAGGATTTAACTGAAGGAATAATGGTCCACATCGGCGCGGATTCAAATCATGGCAGATCTCGCACCACGAAGCGGAGGGCTGGAAATGGACCGGTACGCGTATTACCAAGACATGTTTGAATCGCTTCCGAAGCCGTTCGCCTTCGTCGATCTGGATTTGTTTGAAGCCAATGCGGCGGCCATCGCCCGTGAAGCCGGGGACAAAAAGGCCAGAATTGCCAGCAAGTCGATCCGTTGCGTCGATCCGCTGCGGAGGATCCTCCGCTCCAGCCCGGTCTTCCAGGGCATCATGTGCTTCACAGCCGCGGAAGCGGCCTATCTCGCTCGGAAGGCTTCGACGATCTGCTGCTCGGTTATCCGCAAGCAGCAGCTTCAATAATAAATCCCAAAAAGGCGGTTGATTGTTTTGGCCAATGAGCTTGAAAAACCCGTCATCCGTCTGCAGGACGTGCGGATGAATTACGGCAATAAATTTGTTTTGAAAGGCATCGACCTGGAAGTCTATCCCGGCCAGATCATCGGATATATCGGCCCCAACGGCGCGGGCAAAAGCACGACGGTCAAGCTCATGCTCGGACTTGAAACCGGGTACGGCGGCAAGATCGAGGTGCTTGGACATAATTTGTCCGAAGGCTCGTCGGCTTACAAAGGACGCATCGGCTATGTGCCCGAAACGGCCGAAATCTACGATACGCTCAGCGCGAGGGAATACCTGACCTTCTGCGGCGAGCTGTACGGACTGAAGCCGGAGGACGCCGATTACAAGGGAGCCAAGCTGATGCGCCTGTTCGGGATGGAAGAGGTGTATGATTCCCGGATCGATTCGTATTCCAAAGGAATGAGGCAGAAGGTGATGCTCGTCGCCAGCCTGCTCCACAATCCTGACCTGCTGTTCCTCGACGAGCCGCTCAGCGGACTGGACGCGAACAGCGTCATGATCGTCAAGGAGATCCTCGCTCAGCTTGCCGCCGAAGGCAAGACGATCTTCTATTCCTCGCATATCATGGACGTCGTGGAGAAGATCAGCAGCCGCATCGTGCTCCTCCATGACGGGCATATCGCCGCGGACGGAAGCTTCGCCGAGCTCAAGGCGCAGGGAGCGGAAGGCTCGCTGGAGCAGATCTTCAACGACCTGACGGGCTTCACCGAGCATGCCGAGATCGCCGGGAGGATCGTCCAGGCGGTTCAAGAGGACTACAGCTGATGCATGAATTCATAATGAAGCTGCTGGACAGGTTCAGCGGCATGTTCCGCCGTGCAGGCATCGACTACCCGGCGCTTCGCACGATCGTAAGGATCAAGCTGACGATGGACGGGCGCAAGCCGAACGGCGTCCTGGAAGCGATAGGGAAATCCAAGAAACCTTCTGCGGACAAGCCGGAGAAGTCGCCGTTTACGGTCAACTGGCTGTACGTCCTGATGAGCCTGGCGATGATTCCCTTTCTTTTTCTGAACGATAGTCTGGCCGGCATGACCTTCGTGTTCACGCTGCTGATGTTTTTCCAGGGGACGGCGATGATATCCGATTTCTCATCGGTCATGCTGGATACCCGGGACAGGTCGATCCTGAGGACGAAGCCGGTGGACGGACGCACGCTCGGGATGGCTAAGACCGTCCATATCATCGTTTATCTCTTTCTGCTCACCGCCTCTCTGGCCGCGCTTCCGCTGATTGCGGTGTTCGTCTTCAAGGGTGCGGCCGCAGGGCTGGTGTTCCTGCTTGAAATCATGCTTGTGACCGGACTGGACATCTCCCTCACGGCGGCTGTCTATTATGCCGTGCTTCGTTTATGGGATGGAGAACGGCTGAAGGATATGATCAACTACATCCAGATCGTGCTCGCGATCGGGCTGATGATCGGATATCAGATCATGATCCGCATCTTCGATTTCTCTGCCCTGGGAGCCGGCTTCGAGCCGGGAGGATGGTGGCTGCTGGCGCCGCCTGTATGGTTCGGCGCTCCGTTCGGGCTGCTCCACGGAGAAGGCGGCATCTCCTACGCCTTCGCAGCCTGCGCCTTGCTTGTTCCGCTGCTGTCCATGCTGCTGTATGTCCGCATGCTGCCGCAATTCGAGCAGCAGGTCCAGAAGCTGACGCAAGGTGGAGGAGCAGGCAGGCTCAGATCGGCGTTTCGTCCGCTTGAGCTTATCGGCGACCTGCTGATCCGAAACCCCCGGGAGAGAGCGTTCTATCGGTTCGCCTGCGCCATGATGGGCAAGGAAAGAGAGTTCAAGCTGAAGGTCTACCCGTCCGTGGGCTTTTCCATGGTCGTCCCGTTCATTTTCATGGCGAGCCAGCTCAAGGAAGGGCTGGACAGCTTGTCCGTCAGCTTGGGAATGATGCTGTACGGAACCGGGCTCGCGATTCCGACGCTCTTGACGCTTTTGCCCTTCTCCTCCCGCCATAAGGCGGCCTGGATCTACTCGACGTCTCCAATGGGGGAGACAGGGGCCGTCCACCGCGGCGCGGTGCTTGCCAGCCTGATCAAGCTGTTCCTTCCCGTATTCGCCGTTGCCGCGGTTGTCTTTCTGCTGCAGTTCGGCAGGGCTTTTGTTCCCGATCTCATTGCCGTCTTCCTCTCGCTGCTGCTGTTCGCCGTCGTCTGCTACCTCATCCTTCCGCGCAAGCTGCCGTTCTCGGAGCCGTTTCCGGCGGGAAGCTCCAGCCAGAACGGCTTGCAGGTTTTCCTGCTCATCGTCATTTTGACGGCGTTCGGGGGCATCCACTTCGGGATTCGCGCGGCAGGATGGCCGTATTCGGTATGGATATTCTCCGCCGCGCTGATCGGCCTGAATTACGTGGCCTGGAAATACGGGTTCCGCGGCAGTTCTGCCGGCAAGGCCGCATCCGCGGAATAAGCCGTCCGGCATCAGCCGTTCTCTTCCTTCCCTGTATGACAGGCCGGCCGGTGCCGGGATTGCACGATGGCTGCCTTTACCAAATCTCTACCTCCCGTTGACGAATAAGGGACACTCACCCGTTACCCTTAAATTGGAAATCAATCATGCATAACCGGGAGGAGCGGATGACGGTGAGATTGATCGTGATGGGAGATCTTCATTATCATGAATGTGACAGGTCGGTACCGGGATTGCACGATGCGCATGCTTCATTCTACAGCCGTTTGTTGGACGAGTTTCTGGAAGCGGAGGCGGACCTGCACATTTCCTTGGGGGATCTGACCAACTATGGAACGGCCGAAGAGCTTCGGCAGGTATACGGATTGCTGAAGCGCAAGCAACGGAATTTCATCCATGTCCTGGGCAATCACGACCTGTACGCGCAGACGCGGGCCGAGGTGCTGAACATATCCGGACAGCTGCGGTATCATGCGTTCGACGCCGGCCATGCCGTCCTCGCTTTCCTCGACACGGCCAAGGAGCAGGACTATGAGGATTGGGGAGGCTGGGTCGATCCGGAGCAGCTGGATTGGCTGGAGGAGATGGTCATCGCTTCGGGAGACCGGCCTCTGCTCGTCTTCGGCCATCATCCCGTCTACGCCACGACCGCACGCTCCGAAACGGATAAAGGCTCCATTCACCCCGATATCGATATGTGGAGCATCCTGCGCAAGAAGAAGGGCGTCGGCATCTACTTCAACGGGCATACCCATGTCGATTCCATCGCGGTCCGCGGCCAATGGTCGTTCGTCCAGCTGTCCGCATGCCTGGATGTTCCTTCCTTCCGCATCGTGGATGTCGAGCCGGAACGGATTGCGGTCCGCGCCGTTGAAGTGACGGATGAAGAAGCCATCGGGGGCTTGCCGATCATTCACCGGCACATGAGGCATTTCAGCCCGACTCTCGGAGCCAAGGGACTGCACAGGGATCGCGAGCTCGCCATACCCCTGAAGGATACCGTGCTGCCGGGATGAATGCCGAACAGTTCCGCAGCCTGCTCGAAGAACGCAGGATCATCGCCTCGCTCAAGCAGCCCAAGCATATCGAGCTTGCGCTGGAGCTGCGCAGCCGGTTGTCCGGCGTATTCCTGCTGATGGGGCATATCGGCGTGCTGGGCTCGTACGTCGATGTTTTCCGCAGCCACGGCATACCGGTCTTCCTCCATCTGGAGAAGATCGGCGGGCTCAGCACGGATTCCCACGGCATCGACTATTTGGCCAAGACGATACGTCCTGCCGGCATCGTCTCGACCAAGACGAGCGTGATCCGGGCCGCCAAGAAACGCGGCTTGCTCACCGTGCAGCGCTTCTTTCTCGTGGACAGCGAAGGACTGAGCAATATATCCGGCAGCCTGGAGCAGACGATGCCCGACATCATCGAGCTGATGCCTGCGCGCATTCCGGAAATGATTGCGCGCGTACGCCGGTTCGCGGACGTTCCGATCATCACCGGCGGCTTGCTCAGCGAGCCCTGCCAAGGCCGGCTATGCCTGGACTACGGAGCTGCCGCGGTCTCGTCCTCCGATCCGAGGCTGTGGCGGGCCGACTATTCCGGGCATTCGGGCAGCGGATTGGAACGATCGAGCTAGGCCGAGCCTCTTCACGTATTCTTCGCATGACGTTGACGTTCGATTGACATATCGAGCCTATACTGGGCTTGTACAAGTAAATAGAAACGGTCGGAACCTCAGGAGAGACCTTAACCCGCCGCGGATCGATATCCGCGGTATGGTTGAGGTCTCTTTTTCTGCGCACCTGCGCTCCGGCCGGATCAAACCATACCTTGGAGGGGATCCATATCATGGCAAGAAAAACGATGACCGCAGCGATGTCCATCCTGCTCTCCGCGGCGCTCGCCGCTTGCGGCACGGGCGGGGACAACACAGGAACCGCGGAGGCGGAAGGCGGCTCGAATGCGGCAGCGGCGGGTTCGCCTGCATCCGAAGGCAAGATCACGATCAAATATTGGTACGCCTTCGGAGACAAGATCGAAGAAGCCAAGCAGCATCTCGTCAAGGAATTCAACGCTTCCCAGAACCGGATCGAGGTCGTGGCGGAGCATCAAGGCAATTACGACGATCTTCACGCCAAGGTGCAGGCGGCTTTCGCTGCCGGACATGCTCCCGCCGTCACCGACCTGGAGATCGCCTCTACGGGAGTATTCGCCCGCTCCGGCATGCTGGAGGAGCTGACGGCCTATGCGGACCGCGACAAGGACCAGCTGCAGCTGGACGATTTCAATCCCGGCCTCATGGGCAACGCCTATGTCGACGGCAAGCTGTACGGGCTCCCCTTCATGCGCAGCACGCCGATCCTCTACAAGAACGTCACGATGCTGAGGGACGCCGGACTCGATCCGCAAGGACCGAAGACATGGGATGAGCTGGAGCAGTATGCCCGCGTGCTGAAGGAGAAAGGCAAGACCGGCATGACGGTGCCGGCCGACATCTGGTTCTACGAGGCGCTTGTCGCCCAGAGCGGAGGCCAGATGCTGAGCGAGGACGGCAAAAAGGCCGCGTTCAACTCTCCTGAAGGCGTTGCGCCCGTAGAATTCTGGAAAAAGCTTGTTGCCGAAGGGCTGATCAAAATTCCGGTAGGCGACGAAGCGGGCGCCACGGCGGACAAGGACTGGGCGAACCAGCTGTCCGCGTTCAAGTTCGGCTCCACGGCAGGCGTCACCGGCAGCCTGGAGATCGCCAAGGGCAACGGCTTCGAGCTCGAGACGGCTTTCATGCCGGCGAACAAATCCTACGGCGTGCCGACCGGAGGCTGCCAGCTCGTCATCACGTCGAAGAGCAGCCAGGAAGAGAAGGACGCGGCCTGGGAATTCCTCAAGTGGATGACGTCCAAGGAGAACACGATCTACCAGCACAAGCATGTCGGCTATCTCCCGACCCGTCTGTCCGCCGTTCAGAGCGAAGAGCTGCAGACGCATTTCAAGGAATACCCGCAATTCAAGGTGGCCGTCGACCAGCTTCAATATGCAAGGCCGCGCCCGATGGAGAACGGGTATCCGGAGGTGACCCGAATCGTCCGGACTGCCATCGAGAAGGCGATTCTCGATCCGAAGACGACCCCTCAAGCGGCGATGGACGACGCGGCCAAGAAGGCGGACAAGCTGCTGTCGAAATAGGCTGGGCCTAGACAAACCGGAACAGCAATCGGTTATTGAAGGCAAGGATAAGGGGGAGCGGCCTATGGCGCAGATCGAGCTGCGGAACATCGGCAAGAAATTCAAGCAGGAAGCCGTCATCGAGAACCTCAATCTGACGATCCGGAGCGGTTCGTTCACAGTGCTCGTCGGACCTTCCGGATGCGGCAAATCGACGACGCTGAGAATGGTTGCCGGACTGGAGCGGCAGACGGAGGGCGAGATCTGGATCGACGGGAAATGCGTGAGCGACACGCCGCCGGGGCTGCGGGACGTAGCCATGGTATTCCAGAACTATGCGCTCTATCCGACGATGAGCGTGCGCGGCAACATCGAGTTCGGACTCAAGAACAAGGGAGTCGCGAAGCAGGAGCGCGAGCGGCTGATCGGCGACATCTCCGAGCTCGTGGGGCTGACGCCCTATCTGGACAAGAAGCCGCAGAGCCTCTCCGGCGGACAGAGGCAGCGCGTCGCTCTCGCCCGCGCCATGGTGAAGCAGCCGAAGGTGTTCATACTGGACGAACCGCTGTCCAACCTCGATGCCAAGCTGCGCAGCCAGATGCGGACGGAGCTGATCCAGCTTCACAAGCGGCTCGGGACAACGTTCGTATACGTCACGCACGACCAGGTCGAGGCGATGTCGATGGGAGACGAAATCGTGGTGATGGACAAGGGAATCGTCCAGCAGGCGGACGGTCCGATGGCGATCTATGAGCAGCCGGCCAATCTGTTCACCGCGCAGTTCATCGGGACGCCTCCCATGAATGTGCTGCTGCCGGAAGACATGCATGCACTCGGCATTCCGGCCATGCCGGGCGTCCATTATGCCGGATTCCGCCCGGAGCATGCGGTGCTGAATCCGCCGGACGGCTCGGAGGACATCGTGCTGAAGGGGCGGATCGCGACGCGGGAAAGCCTTGGAGCGGAGCAGATCTACCAGCTTGAGCTTGCCAGCGGTACCTTGGTTTCCGTCAAAACCTTCCTGAGGCCGATCGAAACGGGGGAATGGGCGGCTGCCGCCATCCCGGCCGAGGCTTTGCATGCTTTCGATGTCCGAGGGAATCGGGTCGACTGCAGCCTGAACGGGTGGAAGGAGGCCGCAGGCGGTGAGATGCTGACGGCGGCCGGAGCCGGAGATCGATCATGACGACCGCTTGGGACAAGCTTCGCCCCTATGGCATGGTCGCGCCGGCCATCCTCGTGTTCTCCCTGTTTTTCATCTATCCCATCTTCTACATGATCTACCTCAGCCTCTTCGACTGGAACTTCGTCAGTCCCGACAAGGCCTTCGTCGGGCTGGCCAACTTCCGGGAGCTGCTGGCGGACGAGGATTTCCGCAAGGTGCTCGGCAACACTTCGCTGTACACCGCGCTTGTCGTCTCGCTGACGACCGGCATCTCCTTGCTGCTCGCACTGTGGCTGAACCGCAGCGGCTGGTTTCATGGCTTCGTGCAGGGAGCGATATTCACGCCGCATATCATCTCGCTCGTCTCGATCTCGCTGCTCTGGAGCTGGCTGATGGATCCGGAATACGGACTGCTGAACGGCATCCTGGGCTGGGCGGGCATCGGCGGGCTTCAGTGGCTGTCGCATCCCGACACGGCTCTGCTTTCATTGGTCCTGGTGGCTGTCTGGAAAGGGATCGGCTACAACGCTCTCGTGTTCATCGCCGGCCTGCAGAGCATTCCGGCGGACATCTACGAAGCCGCTTCGCTCGACCGTTCGCGGCCTCTGACTACGTTCCGGCGGCTGACGCTGCCGATGCTGTCGCCAACAATATTCTTCCTGGTCGTCATCAACATGATCGGATCGTTCCAGGTGTTCGAGACGATTGCGATCATGACCGGAGGCGGTCCCGTGAATGCGACCAATACGCTCGTGTACTACATCTATGAATACGGCTTCCGCTTTTTCAAGATCGGATACGCCTCTGCCGCGGGAGTCATCCTGCTGCTCATCGTCGGCGTCCTGACGCTGCTTTACTTCCGCCTGCTGTCCGCCAGAGTCCACTATCGCTGAACAGAAAGGAGTGCATCCAATGAAGGAAGGAATCCAGCAGGCTCAGCTGGGTCTCGGCAAGCCCGCGGCCGGATCGGCCAAGTCGGAGCCGCGTGCCCGCATGCGGCTGGCGGCATCCGGCAGGCTGCTGCTTGCCGGCTTCAACCGGGTCTGCATGCTGCTGCTCGTGCTCGTATTCGCCATGCCGTTCGCATGGATGATCTCCACGTCGTTCAAGACGCTGCCGGAAACGATGATTTTCCCGCCCGTATGGATTCCCCGGAATTTCATCTGGGAGAATTACACGGCAGCCTGGAATACAGGACCGTTCCTGCGTTATGCATGGAACAGCATCGTCATCGCCCTCGGCATCCTTCTGCTCCAGATGCTGACGATCATTCCGGCCGCCTATGCGTTCGCCCGGTACCGGTTCGCCGGATCAAGGCTGCTGTTCGGCGTCGTGATGGTCACGCTGATGATTCCGGCGCAGCTGATCTTCCTCCCCGTCTATCTGGAGCTGAGCGCCTTCAACCTGCTCAACACGCATCTGGGCCTCATTCTGCCATTCTCCTCCAGCGCTTTCGGCATCTTCCTGCTCCGCCAAGCGTTCATGCAGATTCCCGACGAGCTGATCGAGGCGGCGCGGCTTGATCTGGCCACCGAGGGCCGGATCATCCTGCGCCTCATGGTGCCGATGGTCAAGCCGGTGCTCGTGACGTTCGCCTTGTTCAGCTTCATCGCGCATTGGAACGATTACTTCTGGCCGCTCGTCATGACGACGAACGAGACGGCCCGCACGCTGCCGCTGGCTATCGCCAAAATCCGGGAAGTAGAGGGAGTCGCGACCTGGAACGTGCTCATGGCGGGCAATCTCATCCTTGTCGCTCCGATTCTCGCGGTCTTTTTCGCCTCTCAGCGGCATATCATCCAGGCTTTTGTATATAACGGGGTCAAATGAAACGGGAGCATAGGCTTTCATGGAGCCGGCTGCCGGAACGGCTGCCCGGCTGGCTGACGGGCAGAGTGTCGAGGCTTGCCCTGCTGGCGTCATGCTCGCTGCTGCTCATCTCCGCCACGGTTCCGCAGCGCCACCCGGTGCTCGTCGTCGCCCATAGGGGAGCGTCGCACGGCGCGCCGGAAAATACGATGGCGGCCTTCGAGCTGGCCCGCCGCCATGGAGCCGACTGGCTGGAGCTCGACATCCGCCAAAGCCGGGACGGCGCGCTCGTCGTCATCCACGACGAAGCGCTGAAGCGGACGACCGGCGCGGAAGGCCGCGTGCAGGACTATGACCTCGCTGCGCTTCGGCAGCTCGATGCCGGACGCTGGTTCGGCGAGGAGTTCGCGGGGGAGCGGATTCCCGAGCTGAAGGATGTCCTGGACCGCTTCCTCGGCCGGATCGGCTTGCTCGTCGAGCTGAAGGATCCGGAGCTCTATCCCGGCATGGAAGATGAGCTGGTCCGGCTGCTTGAGCCTTATGCAGGACGCGGAGAGCTCACGCTCCAGTCCTTCGACCTCGAAGCGCTGCGGCGCGTGCACGGGCGGCTGCCGGAAATTCCGGCGGCGGCTCTCGTACGGGAGCCGGAGACGGAGACGGAGAAGCCCGCAGCTGCGGTTGAAATCGACTGGAAGGCGCTGGGGAAGGAGTTCAGCTCCGTCAATATCCAGTCGAGCCTCGCTGATGCCGCAGTCGTGAAGGACATCCACGAGGCCGGCGGCCGCGTCATGGTCTGGACGATATCGGGCCGAAGGGAAATGGAACAGGCGATCGGAAAGGGAGTTGACGGCGTCATTGCCAACGATCCTTCCTTGTAGACAAGAGAAAGAGCCCTGCGGGCGGAATGATTCCGCCGCAGGGCTCTTTCTGATTCCGGAGGGGAACCGCATCTGCGAGCCCGGCAGGCAGGCTGCGGTCAGGACTTCCTGGACCGGCTCCGCTTGCGCTTGCCGGACCCCTTGTTGACCGCTGTGCCGGCGCCTCCGACCGCGTCCTGCTGGAAGGAGCCCGGGCTAAGAGCAGCTTCTTGAATGGGAAGGAGGTTGGATAATCAAGCGTTCTTTCTATTGGAAGACGTCCCCATATTATTGAGCAGTGCAGGACAGTTCCTTGGAAGAGCCGAATTATAGAAGCGATTCCAATTTCAGGCGGATGGTTGGCTTCGACTATTCCCTATTCCGTTTTCGTGAGAAAGGATTGGAGGCCTGATTAAGCTATGAAAAATAGATCTTTTTTTCTGATTGCTATGATTCTCTTTATTGGCGGTTACAGCTGGCTTGATTATTATAACAATCATTTTTCGAATCAGAGAATCATGCAGAATATAGTAGAGGATAAGGACTATTCCGTACAAGAGGCAGCACGTATCAAGATTGATTTTTTTATCAAACCGGAATGGATTCCTCCTGAAACGGAGGAGCCGCAGAAATTGAATTTGAAAATCTCAGAGAGCCATCAAACAAATATTGTCCTTCAGCAAGTATGGAATAGAGGAGATGATATTTATTTCAGTTTCCATACTACCTATGAGCCGGATTATGATAGCGGAAATTTTCTGCATAATATGCTCATTGATAAAGAAAAAGGAACTTATACATCGGCAGGCTCTTCGAGTGATTTTCTACTAACCGACCTTACGGGAAAAGAAATAGAAGTCGGTTCAACAGGATTTGGACCAGGTTCGGATTTTGCAGTCGGCATAAATTCGGAGGAGTACCGCAAAATTGAAAAGGGATTCCATATAAGTTATTCGGGGATGATTTTGTACGCGTATTCGAGGAAATAAGCCACCTATAAGAGGTGATCGTCTTAAGTTCAACTCCATCCGGGTATCCCGCTACCCGATCTGAAAAGATGCCGAAAAGGCAGCCGAATGAACGAGGCCACTGAAAATGTGTCGCTGCAGACGGAAATCATTCTTCCGATCGCTGTTGTCCCCAGATTTCTCTGATTTCTGCCGCTTTTAACGATAGAAATCCGGGGACAAAGGCGACCACATCCGTTTCTCCAGAACGATTTCGCGCCTTACGCTACTTTTCAGTGGCCTCGAATGAACGGCTGCCTTTTTCTTGAGGATGGATTGCCTGCCAAGGATCGCATGGCTCAGCTTGAAGCTTGTTGGCCAAAACCGAGCGGCTGCGAACTCCGCTCAGGCAATCGCAGCCGCATGGCCGATGATCTTCAGAACCTTGCCGGGCTCCCAGCCGACGTTGGCCGAGAACTGCAGCTCGAGAGCTTCCCCGTCCAGGCGGCATTCAAAACCATACGTGAACGGCGTCTCCACGAGCATCAATTCAATGAGCAGCGTATCGGAATCCTTCCATGCGAAGCTGCCTTCCACGCGCTGTTCGGCGCCTTGCTTGACTTGGCCGAGGCAAATGCGGGATGCCTCCCACTTGCCGCGTCCCAAGCGGACCGCCTGATCATCGTGGCCGCTGATGCCGAGCACGAGCTCGGCGCCTTGGCCTGCGAAGCGCAGCTCAATGGTTCCGAACTCCAGCTCGTTCGGCTCCAGATGGAAGATCTTCCCTTCCAGCTGAGCTTCATTCGGGGAGGATGTCTCAGCCTGCGGCGGATCGATGCGCAGATCCTTCAGCCGCTCGGCGAGCTCAGCCTGCACCGCATCTTCCGGCTCCAAGCCGCTGCCGGACAGGGCAGGCAGCAGCTTATCCCATACGATGTCCAGCACGGCTTGCATATCGGCTACTCCGGAAGTGATGGCGAGCACCGCCTCCTGCTCCGGCATGATAACGCAATACTGGCCGAATGCGCCGTCGCCCCGGTAGGCGCCGTGACGGCAGAGCCAGAACTGATAGCCGTAGCCTTGCGTCCAGTCGTTGGCTCGGCCGTCGTCGTTGCTGATCTGGAAGCTCGTCGCCTTCTCGATCCAAGCTGCGGGCAAGATCTGCTCGCCTTCCCATTCCCCGCGCTGCAAATACAGCTGGCCGAACTTGGCGATGTCCTCGGTCGTCAAGTTCAGGCCCCAGCCGCCGGCTGCGATACCGCGCGGACATGTTTCCCATGTTCCTTCCGACAGGCCGAGCGGAGCGAACAGACGCGGCTTCAGATACGCCAGCAGGGACTGGCCGGTGACCTGCTCAACAATGGCGGCGAGCATGTAAGTGGCCGCGCTGTTGTAGGCGAAGTGCGTGCCGGGGGCGTATTCGACCGGCTCCCGCAGAAACCCTCTGACCCAGTTGTCGTCCTTCTGCACGCTGCCGGTCACGTCGGCGGCATGCCCCGTCCCCATCATGAGGAGATGCTGGATTTCCATTGCGGCGAGGTTGTCCGATACCGATTCGGGCGCTTCGTTCGGAAAGAAGCCGATGACCGGGTCGTTGACCGACAGCAGTCCTTCGGCTTCCGCGAGTCCGATCGCAATCGACGTGAAGCTTTTGCTGAGCGAGAACAGCATATGAGGGTATTCCGGCCGATACGGCGCCCACCAGCCTTCAGCGGCAACCTGTCCGCGCCTAAGCAGCATGAAGCTGTGCAGCTCCAGCTGCCGTTCCTGAACGGCATCCAGGAATCCGATGACCGCAGCGGACGGAATGCCGAGCGCTTCCGGTGTCGTTCTTGGCAGACGAACGTAATTGTCCATGTTCGATTCCTCCCCAACTGAAAATGAAAAACGAATGACGCAGAATTGAATGCGTTTTCAAATCGAGTGATCCAAGCGGTTCCGGCAAGCCTCATGCCGGGCAACGATGTCTGCATTTGCGGCGGGTCCTAGCAAGAATGGTATCGCAATTGGATAATTGTGTAAAGCGCATTTGCGGAGGAATCAGAGCCGATTCGGCATGCAGCCCGCCTATTGTCTCATAGTAGAAGCGCACAGCCGATGACACCTCCGATGGACGTCAAAAAGCGGCAGCCGGGACGATAGCGTCCTGAACTGCCGCTTATTTTCATGCAGGAATCAAGACTGCGCAGCAGCCGCCAGCCTGCCCGGCGTCTGGATATGCCGCAAGCGGACCGCGAAGCCGATCGTGGCGAACGTGAGGCCGGCGGTGATGCCGACCCAGAAGCCGTATGGACCGAGATCCGTCCATCTCGCCAAGCCGTAGCCGAGCGGTATGCCGATGATCCAGTAGGAGACGAACGCGACCACGAACGGAATCGTCACATCCTTGTACCCGCGCAGGGCTCCCTGCAGGGAAGCCTGAGAGCTGTCGGACAGCTGGAACAGGATCGCGAACAGCAGGAAGGTGACCATCATGGAGGCGACCTCCGGCTCCTGGGTGTACAGATTCGCGACCGCCGAGCGGAAGAAGTAGAGAAGGACCGCTGCGGTTCCCATCAAGCCGACAGCGAGGCTGACGCCGAGTATCGCATACTGGCGGGCATGCTTCTGCCTGCCGGCTCCGGCTTCATAGGCGACCATGATGGTGAGCGCCATGGAGATGCTGAGCGGAACCATGAACAGCAGCGACGAGAAGTTGAGCGTCGCCTGATGCGCCGCGATGGCTGCCGTGCTGAACATGCCGCCCATGAGCAGCGTGACGACCGAGAAGATGCTCGCCTCGAAGAAGGTGGACAGTCCCATGGGCACGCCGATGCCGAGCAGCTCTTTCCAAGCTTTCCAGGATGGAGCGTACCAGCGCGCGAACAGCCTGTGGATCCGCAGCGCCTCCATCCGGAACGTCATCCAGACGCTGACGCCGAACACGAACCAATAGGTGATTCCGGTCGCGTACCCGGAGCCGACACCGCCGAGCCGGGGCAGTCCGAAGTGTCCGAAGATGAGGCCGTAGTTCAGCAGGGCATTCAGCGGAATGGCGGTCAGCATGATCGCCATCGTCAGCCGGGTATAGCCTTGCGCCTCCCAGAAGTAACGGAGCACATAGCTGCCGAACAGCGGCACGAGCCCAATGGAAAGCCCGATCAGGTACTGCTTGGCGATGCGGTGCACTTCGGCGTCCAGTCCCATCAGGCCGAGCACGGGCTCGACGGCGAGGAAGCCGGCTATCGAGATAAGAATGGTCATCAGCAGCGACAAGTACAGCGACTGCACGACAGGCCGGGAAATGCCGTCCGATTGGCCGCGGCCAATCATCTGGCTGATGATCGGCGTGACGGCGAACAGGATGGAGTTCATCCCGGTCATGATCGGCATGAACAGGCTGGAGCCGACCGCGACGCCGGCCAGGTCGTTCGTGCCGGCCCGTCCGGACATCATCGTATCGAGCACGCTCATGGCCGTGTAGCTGACCTGCGTAATGACAATCGGTCCGAGAATGGTCAGGAAGAGAAGGATTTTGCCGCGAAGGGTTGGAGCATGGTGCATCATAGCGATTCGTAACCTCCGATGGAGCCTTGCGACACGGGGGCGTATGTTGCCGATGCCAACTTAACAGCCTGGTGAAAAAGTGTCTGCTCATAAAAATAGACCTGCCATGAAAAGGCAGGTCTTCGTATTGTACCACATTAATCAGGATTTGGGGCTGATCCAGTGCATGGAAGATTCCCGGGCGATGAGGCGATGCGGGACGATGGTTCTGCGCTCCTGCGGCTGCCCTTTGAGCGCGCCGACCAGCGCCTGCGCGGCCGTGAAGCCAAGCTGGTAGACGCCGATATCGACGGAGCTGACCGGCGGCGAGGATACCGGCGACATCGGGTTGTTGTTGAAGCCGAAAATAGCCATATCCTGGGGCACGTTGTAGCCGAGCTCGCTGAGCGAGCTCAGGATGCCGAACGCGACGAGATCGTCCATGACGACGAGCGCGGTCGGCCGCTCCGGAGTGCCCATGAGCATGGACATGACGCGGTAGCCGTCATCCTTGAGCTTGGAGGCTTCGATATGATACCAGTCGGGACGGGGCTCGATTCCGGCTTCTTGCATGGCGGAGCGGTAGCCTTCGAACCGGTCGGATGAGACGACCATCTCCAGCGGGCCCCCGACGAAGCCGATCCGCGTATGGCCTTGCTGCAGCAGATGCCTGGTGACGTCATAGGCGGCTTGCCGGTTTTCGTTGTCCACGGTCATGATATCGGGGAATTCGGGCGTCCGCCCGATCAGGACGAACGGGAATTTCTCTTCGTGAAGGAAGCGGACGACCGCGTCCTTGCTGCGCGATTGCAGCAGGATGATGCCGTCGACCCGCCTGCCCTTGACCAGCTTGGTCACGGCTTCGACTTCCTCGCATTCCGTCATGCCGGTCTTGAGCAGCAGATCATAGCCGGAGCGGTTCGCCTGGCTGAGAATTCCGCGCGTAACCTCCGGGAAGAAAATGTCGAGGAAGGCCTCGTCGGCATTGCGGGGAAGCAGCAATCCGATCGTCATGGTCGTCCGGGAGACGAGGTTCTTGGCCATGGCGTTCGGGTGATAGCCCAGCTCCTCCATGATTTCCTTGACCTTTTTCGATGTCGCTGCGCTTATTCTCGTGCTGCCGGATATGACCCTCGATACGGTCGAAGGCGACACTCCGGCTGCTTTGGCCACATCAATGATCGTTATGTTCATTATCTTGTCACCTGCGCAAACGTTTGTGTGAGGATCAAGCAAATTGTAAGCGTGAAGCAAAAAAAATGCAAGCTAGGTTCTTCCTGTTATTGGTGGATTGTTATCCTGCTACAGCAATTTGAAGGAAATAGAAGGAAACCTAAGAATAAGGGAGAGAAAAACCGGTTTCCCAAAGGTTTCCCAACGAAATTGCCCGAAAACAAGAGTGCAAACGTTTTTACAAGAGAATGAGGCGGCAGGTATGATGGAATCAATCCGATTGACTTGAAGCGCTTTCAAACAGGCAATCGTTCGGAAATCGGCATTTTAAAGGTAAGAAGACTCTTCTTCCGTACAAACGTTTGCGCTTTTGTAGGGAAATGCCAACGTATGAACGCCTTTTTTTGTGGAGTGCAGGAGGACGCAATCGGAATATCAACGAACCAGCTGGAAGGGGATCAGTAAAAAATGAACAGATGGCAAAAACTCGCCGCCTTCGCGACGGTATGCACCTTGTCCGTATCACTGGCCGCATGCGGCAACGGCAACGATAGCAGCAGCAATGCAGGCACGGAAACCAATACGGGAGCCGTCAACGAACCGGCAGCCAACGCTGCAGGAAACACAGGCGGAGACACGGCCGATGCTCCGGCCATCCAGCCTGAAGAGGGAGCGAGCCTTCTCGTATGGGAAAGTAAAGAAGAGAGACCCTTCACCGACGAGATCGCCAAGGAATTCACCGCGAAATACAACATTCCGGTCAAGATCGACGAAGTCGCTACGACGGATCAGGTAACCCGCCTCCAGACGGACGGTCCTACCGGCGTCGGCGCCGATGTCATCGTATTCCCGCATGACCACCTCGGCCGCGCGGTGACGGGACAAATGATCCTGCCGAACGAAGAGTTCGGTGCGGAAACGACCGCGAACAACACGGAAAACTCCATTCAAGGCGTAAGCTACGACGGCGTTCTGTACGGCTACCCGCGCGCTGCGGAAACGTATGCCCTGTACTACAATAAATCGCTCGTTCCAGAAGCTCCAAAGAGCTTCGACGACGTCATCGCCCTGGCTTCCAAGCTGAACGATCCGGCTAAAAACAAATACGCCCTCATGTGGGAAGCAGGCAATACTTACTTCAACTATCCGTTCATCGCATCCGCCGGCGGCTACCTGTTCGGCAGCAACGGCACCGACAAGGCGGATCTCGGCATGAACAACGAAGGCGCCCTGGAAGGCATGAAAGTCTACCAAAGCCTGAAGGCGATCCTGCCGATCAAAACCGGCGACGTGAACCCTGACATCAAGCGCGGCCTGTTCACCGGCGGCGACGTGGCAATGGACATCAACGGTCCTTGGGAACTGAGCACATACAAAGAAGCGCTCGGCGACAAGCTCGGCGTAGCTCCGATCCCGATGATCGCAGGCAAGCCGGCCGTATCCTTCTCCGGCATCAAAGCCTGGTACGTCAGCTCCTACAGCCAATACCCGAACGCTGCCAAGCTGTTCGCCGAGTTCGCTTCCGACAAGAAAGCCCAGCTGCTGCTGAACTCCAAGGTCGGTTCCATTCCGACGAACAAGGAAGCTCAAGCCGATCCGCAAATTACGGGCGACGAGTACGTGAGCGGCTTCATGGAGCAGTTCAAGAACTCCCAGCCGATGCCTAACATTCCGGAAATGAACAACGTGTGGTCTCCGATGGAAGCTGCGTTCACGACCGTATGGAACGACAACAAGGATCCTAAGGCTGCTCTCGACAACGCGAAAAAGCAAATCGAAGAGCTCATCGCAAGCAACGGCTAAAGCTCTCCTCGGTCACGGCCGAGGCTAAGCAGACAGACAGATATAGAAATACACAAAAGAAAGGTTCACGCCGCCCGCGCGCATCCGTGCGCGCGGAAGGCGTGAACCTTCATTTTAGGAGAAGGAGAGAAGCATGATGTCTTATCAACCGGCTGTACAAACAGAGAAGCCGCAGGCGTCTACGCGCGGAAGAATGGCAGCCCTGCTGTCTCTGCTGTGCGCGGGCCTCGGCCAGCTCTATAACCGGCAATGGATCAAGGGACTCATTCTGCTCGCCGTCGAAGCGGCAGCTGTACCGTTCTTTACGAGCAAGCTCGGCCATGCTGTCTGGGGAATCTGGACGCTGGGCGAAACCAAACGCAACATCGGCAAGAAAATCATGGGAGACAACTCGACCATCCTGCTGATCGATGGCTTGATTGTCCTCTTGCTGTTTGCACTGTTCGTGCTCATCTACGTTCTCAATATCAAAGACGCCTACAAAGTGGGTTCCCAGATCGAAGCCGGGCGCAAGCCGAACAGCTTCATCCAATCCCTTGCCTATATCCGAGACAACAAGTTCGCCGAAGCGTTCCTGGTCATTCCCGGCATCGGCGTCCTGTTCCTCACCGTCATGCCGATCATCTTCATGATCATGCTCGCCTTCACGAACTTCTCCGCGCCCAACCACCTTCCGCCGGCGAGCCTGGTCGACTGGGTGGGCTTCGACACGTTCAAGAAGCTCGTCACGCTGAAGACATGGAGCCATACGTTCTACGGCGTCTTCATCTGGACGATCATCTGGGCCGTGCTTTCGACGGTCACGACCTACTTCGGCGGCTTCCTCGTCGCGCTGATCATCCAGCAATCCGATATCAAGCTCAAGGGACTGTGGCGCACGATCCTGATTCTCCCGTACGCCATCCCGCAGATGATCTCCCTGCTCGTCATGCGCAACCTCTTCAATGGGCAGTTCGGCCCGATCAACCAATATCTCGGCTACTTCGGACTTGGCAGGGTGCCGTGGCTGACCGATCCGATGTGGGCCAAGGCGACCGTCATCATCGTCAACATGTGGGTCGGAATCCCGGTCTCCATGCTGCTGATCATGGGCATCCTGACGACCATTCCGAAGGATATGTACGAGGCCGCCGAGGTCGACGGAGCGAGCATGTGGCAGAAGTTCCGCATCGTCACGCTGCCGATGGTGCTCTTCTCGACAGGGCCGATCCTGATCACCCAGTTCGCGGGCAACATCAACAACTTCAACGCGATCTTCCTGCTTACCGACGGCAATCCGGTCAAAGGCGACTATCAGTATGCAGGCGCGACCGACCTGCTCGTCACCTGGCTCTACAAGCTGACTCTCAATCAGAACCAATACGCCTTCGCTTCGGCTATCGGCATCATCATCTTCATCCTGGTCGCGTCGATCTCCATCTATAATTACCGCAGAACCCGTTCGTTCCGGGAGGAGGACATGATCCAATGAACCGTAAAACAAGCAAAATCTTCCGGCTTTCCTTCAGCTACCTGTTTCTCGTCATTTCCTGCATATGCGTGCTTTACCCGACCGTCTGGGTCGTTCTCGCTTCCTTCCGGCCGGGCAAATCCCTGTACAGCAAAACGCTGATTCCGGAAAGATTCACCCTGGACCACTACCGGGAGCTGTTCACCTCCAAGAGCTTCCTGTTCGCGGACTGGTACATGAACACGCTCAAGATCGCGCTGATGACGATGGTGCTCGGCACTCTGCTCGTGCTGCTTACCGGCTATGCCGTCTCGCGGTTCCGTTTCAAGGGGCGCCAGAACGTGCTTTCGGTCGTCCTCGTGCTGGGCATGTTCCCGGGCTTCATGAGCCTGATCGCCCTGTACATCCTGCTCAAGTCGATGAACCTGATGGATACGCATTTCGCGCTCGTGCTCGTCTATTCCATGGGAGCCCCTATCATGGGCGCCTTCCTGGCCAAAGGATTTTTCGATACGATCCCAAGGTCGCTCGACGAGGCCGCACGGATTGACGGAGCGAACAATATCACCATCTTCTTCCGGATCATGCTGCCGCTCTCGAAGCCGATGCTGGCCTACCTGGCGCTGACGCAGTTCGTCGGTCCTTGGGTAGACTTCATCTTCGCGAAAATGGTTCTCCGCTCCCGGGAAAACTTCACGGTGGCGGTCGGCTTGTACGAGCAGATCTCTTCCATGCAGAACAGCAACTTCACGCTGTTCGCGGCTGCTTCCGTGCTGATCGCGGCTCCGATCGCCATCCTGTTCATGTTCATGCAGCGCTTCTTCGTCGACGGCCTTACCGCAGGAGCAAGCAAAGGATGAGGAGCTGGCCGAAGTGGCTTGCGGCAAGCATCCTGGCAGCATCCGTGCTGTCCGGCTGCGAATCCGGATCCGGCACGAATTCCGGAGCCGAGCCGGGGGGCAAGGGAAATACGCAGGAAAATGCGGGCGGAGCCGCAGTTGCTCCGAGCAAGTCTCCGGCTCCCTCTCCCGCTGCCTCCCCGGCTGCAGCTGCCGTAGACGAGCAGCCCTCCACGGTATGGTACGAAATCTTCGTCCGCTCGTTCTATGACAGCGACGGAGACGGCATCGGCGATCTGAACGGCGTCACCGAGAAGCTGGACTATGTGAAGGAGCTTGGAGCGGAGGGCATCTGGCTCATGCCGATCAATCCGTCTCCGAGCTACCACGGCTACGATGTGACTGACTATCGTGCCGTCAACAAGGATTACGGCTCGATGGACGATATGAAGCGCCTGCTGGACGAGGCCCACAAGCGCGGCATCAAGGTCATCATGGATCTCGTCGCGAACCACAGCAGCATCGAGAATCCGTGGTTCATCGACTCCGCCAAAGGAAAGTCCAGCAAGTACCGGGACTGGTATACATGGGCCGAGGACAAAGGCATCGAGAATCCGGCAGCGGTGAGCGCGACCAACGGCCAAGCCTGGCACGAGAAGAACGGCAGCCATTATCTGGGCGTATTCTGGGAAGGCATGCCTGACCTGAACTACGACAATCCCGATGTGCGCGCCGAGATGATCTCGATCGCCGACTTCTGGCTCAGCGCAGGCGTGGACGGCTTCCGCATCGACGCGGCCAAGCATATCTACGATGACTTCAACACCTCCAAGTCCGATCCGCAGACAGAGGCGAAGAACAAGAAGTGGTGGCAGGAATTCCGGACGGGCATCATGGAGAAGCACCCGGACGCCTATCTCATCAGCGAGGTGTGGGACGGTCCGGGGACGATCGCCCCTTATCTCGATCATGCCTTCGATTCGTCCTTCAACTTCAACTTGAACGACTCCATCCGCAGCGCGGTCGCCGCCGAGCGCGCGCCGGACATCGCCGGCAGCCTGGAGCGTGTCTACAAGGCGTACGGAAAAAGCTCGGGCGGCTCCTTCGTGGACGGCCTGTTCATCGGCAACCACGACTTCGACCGGCTGGCTAGCGTGGCCGGCAGTCCGGAGCATGCACGCTTGGCTGCGCAGATCGAGCTGACGCTGCCGGGCAGCCCGTTCGTCTACTACGGCGACGAGCTCGGCATGAAAGGCGCCGGGCGGGATGAATTCAAGCGGCTCCCGATGCGCTGGCATTCGGCCGGCAGCGGCAAGGGCCAGACGGCCTGGCAGAAGGATCTGGCTAACCCTGCCTCCTCGGGCGTCACGGTCGAGGAGCAGGAGAACGATCCTTCCTCGCTGCTGAGCCTGTACAAGACGCTGATCGAGTGGCGTGTCGCCGAGCCCGCTCTGCGGGATGGCGGCATTGCTCCTTCGACCGTAAAGGGTGACGGCATCGAAGCCTACGAGCGTCTGACCGCCAAGGATCGCGTGCTCGTCGTCCACAACCTGAAGGGCACCGCCCGGAAGGTGCAGCTGGACGAGGCGACGGCAGCGGCCTTTGCCGCCGTCGCTCACGCGACCTCGCCGGAGAGCAAGCTGTCCGGAGGTTCGCTTGAGTTGGCGCCTTACAGCACCGTCGTGCTGAAATGAATAAATTCGCTTTATATCAATGATCATGCCAGCATAGGCACAGACAGGACCGCAGGCGCTTGGCGCCCGCGGTCCTGCCCGTATTTGCCGATCATGGGACAATAAGGTACAATTAGGCATTCAGGCCGGTCCTTTCATCGCCCAATCGCAGCCTCATCGCGCGGTTGGCGTCCGGCATCAATCCATTTTGGAAGGCTCAGGTGACAGGCATGCTCGAAGTTAAAACCTCGCCGATCAGCGGGGGAGAATTCCGGCGGGGCGTATTCGCCACGCAGGATATCAAGAAGGGCGAGCTGATCCATGTCGCGCCCGTCATTCCCTATCCCAATGAAGATCACGAGCATATCGAAAAAACGATCCTCGATGATTATGTCTATAACTACGGCGCCAACCATACGGCGATTCTGCTCGGATACGGCAGCCTGTTCAATCACTCGTATACGCCCAACGCCACGTATGATATCAACTTCGACACCCACAGCTTCGATTTCTTCGCCTATACGGACATCAAGGCCGGCGAGGAAGTATTCATCAACTACAATGGCGAAGAGGACAACATGGACCCGCTCTGGTTCATGGAAGAGGATGAGGAAGGCGAAGAGGACGACAAAGAAGCGAAATAATGCCGTGAAGAACCCTCCGCTCGAAATAACGGTTTAGGAAAGACTTATCGTATCCCTGGAAATGGTGCACGGCAGGCGTAACATCGCCGCTTTGCGCCTTTTCGGCTTGCGTTTTGGTCACCGGCAGAGAACGAGGTCGATCTTCGGAATTTCTAATCCATTATTTAACAATATGTTTCTATTTACGCATCTACTACTTTAGAACTTGATTTCATTGAAATTGATTTTTTGGTCCTATTAACATTATTAGTAAAAAAATTTATGTTGAGAGAGGAACATAGAAGGCCGCTGCGGCGTCAAAGAGAACGGACTAAGCCGGCGAGCCGAAGAAGGGAGTCGAAAGATGCCCATCGCCGTGGTCACAGACCGATTCGAGAAGGGACAGTTTTTGTGCCGATTGTTTCGCGAAGCCGTCTGCATGCTTTATTCGGCCAGCAAGCTGCTGGAGGAAGGAGAGTACACCCTTGTCATTTTCGTCGTAGACCGTATGGGAGAGGAGGAATGGAGTCATCTCAAGAGTTTGCTGGAGCTTGGCATCGAAACCTACCTGATGGTTCCTGAGCCGCTGTCCGACGAAGTAGCCGCCATGGCCCATGTTGCGGGAGTCAGACAAATTCTTCATCAGCCGCCCCCCGACTATCCGCCGTTGCCAGAGGAGGATCGCTCTGCATTTGAATGGGCGGGCGAGTCCTCGGCTTCGTTTGCCGGCGGTGTCATGGATGTAGGCTGCGGAATGATTTTTCATCCCGAACAGTGCTGGGTAGGCGATGGAAAGGAAACCCGGGTGGAGCTCTCCGAGAAGGAAGCCTGCCTGCTTGCGTACTTCATTCGGCATGAAGGAAAGCTTATTACCAAGCATGCTCTTGCCGCCGAGCTGTGGGGCGGATTTATTCAGCCGAGCGGGGTCTTGAAGCTCATCAAGCGTTTGAAAATCAAGCTCGGTCCGGCAAGCGTCACGATCTCATCACGCAGAGCGGGAGGTTGTTTGTACACCAGGGAACCATCCGATCCAGGAGGCATTGCCCAACTTTAAGCCATGGAGGGTTAAGGATGAATTCGAAAAAGAAACGTTTGGCAGCGATGCTGGCAGCTTTTAGTGTGTGCGCCTCTATTGCGGGTCAAACAATGGCTGCTGAAGCCGGTTTTACGGATGTGAAGAAAAGCTCTTGGGCTTATGACAGCATTCAGAAAGCAGTCGCAGATGGAATCGTAACCGGTTATCCCGATCATTCCTTTCACCCTGCCCAGAGCGTCACGCAGAGCGAGTGGCTGGCTATGCTGGAGCGGGCTTATCAGCCGGAGGATTTCAATCCATCCGGCTCTGGCTCTCCGTGGGATGCCGCTTATGCAGCCTATGCCAAAGGCAAGGGGTGGAAGCTGCTCTCGAAAGGAGGCGTCTTGAGCCGCGGGCAGGCAGCAAGCCTGGCGGTCAACGCGTCCGGCAGGAACTATAACGAAGACGACTCCGTGCAATACCTGCTCGACACCGATCTGGCCAGCGGCCAGACCCGGAAAACGGTAGCCGGTTACGGCAAAGAGAAGCCTTTGACGCGGGCGGAGGCAGTCACGTTCATCCAGCGACTGAAGGAGAAGCTGCCGGAGCTGAAAGCGGCGCCGGAGGACAAGCAAAGCTATGATCGCAGCGAAAACGTGTTTGTCTATCGAAACGAGAAATACAAGTTCACTCTGGCGATGCCGCTGAGCTGGAAAAATTCATTTGAGGTCGAAAAGGATTCTGAAAAGGATATCTTATACTTTACTAGAGTGCCTAAAAGCCGTTTTGGAGGAATTGTTTTCGCCATCTCCACAAGGCCGAAAGAAGATTGGGAAGCCAACAAAGAAAATGTTGTCGGCGAATATCCCAATCTCCATGTTCTTGGCGAGCTGGAGGGTAAGGTATATGTCTTTGCGCCTCCAACGGATGTGGAGTGGGATCCAGAGGATAAGACAGAAACGGATGCCTATCAAAAAATGGCCAAGGAAGCTTTCCGTTTCTGGTCGACATTTGAGTTTATCAAATAGGCTGCAGGCGGGCGTACGGACCAAGGGGGAGGCTTTTCGCCTCCCCCTTGGTCCGTTTTCGCTTAGGAATTGAAAACGTAGAATTCATATGCAGAAGTTGAGAAAGTGGCGAAAGAGTGCTTTAACCGATCCGTCGTGTGGGCGCTGTAAGTCATGGTTGTCCCGTCATTGGCGACAACCATCATGACATGGGAGTTGCCTTGTTGAATATCATTGATGATCCCTCCAGCCGCAGTGGTCGTTTTTGTCGCTTTTTTGAAATACCCCTTGGTTCCGACCATGTAATCCATAAGTCCGTCATCTCTGTTTTGACCCGTATTTATCCACGCGATCGTGTAAGGCTTCCAAGTCGTATCGGTCGGGATACCGCCCGCTTTCAGCGCTTGCGAGACGAAGTTGGCGCAGTCGTTGTCGTAATACGTTCCGTACTCTTTGGTATTGTATTTAGTCGGATCAGGATCTCCAGGCGATCTTTCGGATGTCCATTTGTTGGCGTAATCCCGGGCGGCTAGACGGTCGTAGGTGACGGCCGCTGCGGCTGCCGAGGGCTTGACGGAGATGGAATCCGAGGCGGCTGCGGATAAATCCTGTTCTCCGCTCAGCGCAAGTGCGGATGGCGATGCCGGCACGAATGCAGACGCTGGAATCCAATCCTCCACGTTCTGGAATTCCAGCTTCAACGTGGAAGCTTCAATTGCCCCGTCTTTTACTTGAGCCGTGAGCAGGAAGGAATCGTTTTGCTCCTGCTTGGCGCCGATATATTCCTGAAATTCCTTTTTTCTCTTTTCCACGTAGCTCTCTGCTTGGGCGGCTTTCCGGTCTTTGGACAGCTTGAGCGTTTCCGCTCCCTTCATGAGGCCCTGAACGTAGGGAATTTCCTCTACAGACTTTGATCTCAGCGTTTTAACCAGATGAATGTCGATTTGGGCGCGGAGCATTCCATCCGTGATGCTGAACGACTTGGCATTGGAATCGTAGGCGTCGATGGTGTAATAGGGGGCGTAGGCTTTCTGCACGTAATCTTGCACCGTCTGGGCGGCCGCTGCCTGAAGAGCGGTATCGGGGCTGGCGTCCGGCGCAGCCATCGCCATAGGGACGGAGCTGACAAAAAGGCCGACAACAAGGGAGAGCATGCCTGTCCGATAGAATTTCAAACTAAAACCTCCTTAGGAGAATAATTACAACTTAATTATATAATAAGGAATAAAATGTAAGTATATAGGGTTTAAGGACGAACCATGCCCTGAGTATGGCTCAAGCATGGACAAAGCGTCACCGGCTGATGTAAAAAGACTTTCTCTGACATCCTTCGGGAAAGGTTTTCACTATGCGCTTCCTGCTTTGGCTTCATTTTTATGATAGAGTTCCCGGGTTCTCTTGGAACTTTCCGAGCGCTAAAAGGCGTCCCGCTTTCGTCATCATGACGGAACGGGACGCCTAAAGCTTATGGGATTCGCCGGATGCGGGCATACAAGGCAAGTGCAGGCATGAGCAGCTGCGATCAGCCTTTTATCGCCTCATGCCGCGATTGGATATCGTTTTCGCGCTGGGGACAGAACTGAGGACAGATGTGGCTTTTTGCATGAGGAACACCTCCGGATATAGTACCTTCATTGTATAGCGGCTCTGCTTCCAGGGCGGGCAATATCGGCTTAAAACATGGCCAAAACAAAAAGGACTTCCCCACGGTATGATGGGGAAGTCCTTGGCAGTGCCTACAAGCCGATGACGACCGGGTTCGTATGCGGCGCCGAGCGCAGCAGCGCGAAGCCGTGCGCAGGCAGCTCGATCTTCAGCTTGCCGGCTGCTGCGGCAAGGGCCGTGCTTCCCAGAAGCTCGGACCATTGGCCTTGCTGCACAGGCAGCAGGACAGAAGCGGCTTCATCGCCCGAGTTGACCGCGATCAGGAAGTGGTCATGCTCATCCTTGCGCTCGATGACGAGCAGGTCGTCGCCTGCGGCCGCATGGACGAAGCAGAGCGTTCCGCCGCTGCGGAGCGCGCGATGCTCCTTGCGGATGGCGATCAGCTGCTGGAAGTGGCGGAACAGGTCGCGGTCCTGCTTGTCCTCGTCCCATTCCATGCATTTGCGGCAATCCGGGTCGCCGTCGCCGTCCAGGCCGACTTCGTCGCCGTAGTAGATGCAAGGCGCGCCGGGGAAGACGAACTGGAGCAGGGTGGCGAGCTTCATCCGTTCCTTGCTGCCGCCGCATAGCGTGAGCAGGCGCTCGGTATCATGGCTGTCGAGCAGGTTGAATGCGGCTTCATTGGCCTGATCCGGATAGCTGGCGAACAGCTCGCCGATCTTGTGGGCGAATACTTGCCCGTCGATTTCGCCTTTGGCGGCGTAGTCCACGACGAGCTTGGTGAGCGGGTAGTTCATGACGGCGTCGAACTGGTCGCCCTGCAGCCAAGGCAAGGAGTCGTGGAAAATCTCGCCGAGGATGTAGGCATCCGGATTGACGGCCTTGATCGTCTTGCGGAAGTCGCGCCAGAAGTGCATGTCGACTTCGTTGGCGACGTCCAGCCGCCAGCCGTCGATGCCGATTTCCTCGATCCAGTATTTGGCCGCGCCGAGCAGATACTCCTTCACTTCAGGATGCTCCGTGTTCAGCTTCGGCATGAGCGGCTCGAAGGCGAACGTCTCATAGGTCGGCAGTCCGTCCTTGACCGCGATCGGCCATTCCATGACGTGGAACCAGTCCGCGTACTTGGATTTTTCGCCGTTCTTCTGCACATCCTTGAAAGGCAGGAATTCCTTGCCGCTATGGTTGAATACGGCGTCGAGCATGACGCGGATGCCGCGCTCATGGCAGGCGTCGACCAGCTGCTTGAGCAGCTCGTTCGTGCCGAAGTGGGAATCGACCTTCATGTAGTCGGAAGTATCGTATTTATGGTTCGTCGTCGCCTGGAACAACGGGTTGAAGTAAATGGCCGTGATGCCGAGCTCCTGGAGATGGTCGAGATGATCGAGGATGCCCTGCAGGTCGCCGCCGAAGAAATTGTCCGGCTTCGGTACGCCGCCCCAAGGCAGCACGCCTTCCGGATCGTTGGAGGTGTCGCCGTTGGCGAAGCGCTCCGGGAAGATCTGGTAGAAGACGGCGTCCTTCACCCATGCAGGCGGCGTGTAGACGTCGACAGCGTTCAAATAAGGGAAGTCGAACATGCCGTTCGGATCCAGCGGCTCATCCTCGCGGAAGCCCTTTTCTTCGAAGTACAGTTCTTCGCTCGCAGAGCGAAGCAGGAAAGCGTAGCGTAGACGGCGCAGGGAAGGCTGGACCTCGCCCTGCCAGTAATCGAAGCGGTCGTCGCTCGGAAGCTTTTTCATGACGAGGCGGGAGACGGTGCGGTCCCAGGCGTATTTGTCGCCATGGATGAGAATGACCTCGTCCATGTCGTCTTTCTTGGTGCGCAGGCGGATATGGATCGTGCGGGTGTCGTAGCCATAAGCCCAGTTGGCCTTCGGGCGGTGGAGAATGGACTCAAGATTCATGCGGCGCAAGCCTCCCTAGAGATGGCAAAAACAAGTCACATGCAAAAAAGGCACAACCGGGCGCGAAGATTGCTCGCGAGGTTGTACCTTACTTTTTCAGCGGGTAACATTGCCTTTGTCTTTTTACCGATTATACCTTATCAGCGGCTTTGTTGACAATACGAATGCCGCTTCTTAGGCGGTTTTTCGATTGTGCCCGTCATTTCGGGCTTCTTCTGCCGGAGCGGTTTCCGTAATGGTCTCCGGAGCGGTCTCCGGCGCAGACTCGGCGCGCTGGCGCTCGGCTGCATGCCCCGCCTTGTTGAGCAGGTTCCACGGATGGTTGTAATGCGGCTGGAAGAAGAAGTCGGCATACGCGAGATCCTCGGCCGTCATCCGGTTTTGGATGCATACCGACAACGTATTGGCGGCTTGGGTAAGATCGGCCTTCGACATGACCTGTGCCCCCAGTATGCGTCCCGAGTCCGATTCATATACAAGCTTGAGCAGGACATCCTCATAATCGGGCATGAATTCGGGGCGGCTGGCTTCCCGGACTGTGACGGCGGCCGCGACGATTCCCGCAGCCTTGGCGGCTTCCTCGGTCATGCCGGTCGAGGCGATGTTGAGATCGAACAGCTTGATGCCCGACGTGCCCTGAGTGCCCCGGTAGCGGACGAGCGGCTCCAGCAGGTTTTTGCCGACCAGCGTTCCCATCCGCACCGCGTTGGTAGCCAGCGGGATGTACGCCTGCTTGCCCGTAGGATTGTAGCGCACGGCGCAGCTGTCGCCTGCGGCCAGCACGTCAGGGTTGCTCGTGCGCATGTAATCGTCGACGAGAATGGCGCCGTTGTCCAGCATGTCGATCTGCCCCTTCAGCAGATCCGTGCCTGGGCGGAACCCGATGCAGAGCACGACGAGATCGGCCTCGTAGCTGCCGCCGGCCGTCATCACCCGCTGCACGCGGCCGTCCTCTCCCTCGAAGCCCGTCACCATCTCGCCCAGGGCGGTGCGGATGCCGTGGCCCGCCAGCTCCTCCTCGGCCAGCGTCGTGAACTCGGCATCCAGATACTTGGCCATGACGCGGTCCATATTGTCGAGCAGGACGACTTCCTTGCCGAGCTCCCGGAACGCTTCGGCGAGCTCGATGCCGATGTAGCCCGCTCCGATGACGGCTACCCGGCGCGCATCCTTCGAGCGCGAGATGATTTCCTTGGCGTGGAAATAGTTTTTGCACAGCTGGATGTTGTCGAGGCCGATTCCTTCCATTCGGGGAACGACCGGCCACGAGCCGGTCGTGACGACCAGCTTGTCGTAGCTGTCGCGGAACTCCTCTCCCGTCTCGAGGCTGCGGACGGTGAGCGTCTTGGCCTCCGTGTCTACCTGCATGACCTCATGCAGCATGCGGGTCGTGACGCCGAGCTCCGCGAGCTGCTGCGGCCGGCTGTAGAACAAGCTGTCGGGATCCTTCACGACGCCGCCCACATGGAGGGCGATGCCGCAGGACAAGAACGAGATGTTGTCATTGCGTTCGTATACGGTGATGTCGGCCTGAGGGTGCTCGGCGGCGATCGTCTTGACTGCGGCGGTGCCAGCATGCGTACATCCAATAACGGCTATTTTCATCGTGAATTCCTCCCGGAGGGTTTAAATTGGATTCGATTGTGAAATAAATCACATACTATCCGATAAAGCAGCGGCCTTGCTTCCACGAGCCGGTGTGAGAGAGGCCTCGGCCGGATAAGTTCGGCCAGCGTGGTTGGGATGGGCAAGACCGCCGCAATAAGTTGTGAAATAAATCACAATCTCTTCATGGCTTTATCTTACACCTGCCGGAAGGGGAATGCAATAGGCGCGGACTTCGGGAATATTGCGAATTTGTGACATGCGGTACCGTTCTGCCGGCTGTCGAACGCCGTGGAAACCGATAGGAATGGGGAATATCGATCAGGCATGGCATGGAAGCTGCCGGGGAGCTTGGACGGAAGCCAGGGCTGCCGCAGAATTCGAATGATCATAGCGTCAAGGCTAGCTGCAGAGAGGCGCGGCAGACAGCAACGCCCCTCGCGCGGCGCGCGAGGGGCGTAGGAACTTGAGTCCGGATGGATACGGGATGAGCTCGTTATTCCGGCTTCGCCAGCTGGCCGGACCGAAGCCGCTGCGCGGCATCGGCGAGACGGGACATCGCTTCCTCGAGGATGGAGCGCGGACAAGCGGCGTTCAGCCGCATATGGCCGGCGCCGCCGCTGCCGAAGGCCGTGCCGGCGCTGAGCTGGAGCCGGGCCTCGTCGAGGAAGAACCGGTGCAGGGCTGCATCCTCCAGCCCCAGCCCCGAACAGTCCAGCCACAGCAGGTAGGTGCCGTCAGGCAGCTTGACGGAGATCTCGGGGATATGCTCTTCGATGAAAGAAGCGACGTAGGCCAGATTGCCCCGGATGTAGGCCAGCGCCTCGTCCAGCCACTCCTCTCCTTCCCCGTAGGCGGCTTTGGTCGCCGCGTAGCCGAAGACGGAGATGGAGCCGAGCGAGCAGCGGCGCAGCTCCTCCGTGATCAGGCTGCGGAGTCCGTCGTCCGGAACGATGATGTTGGAGGTGTTCAAGCCGGCGATGTTGAAGCTCTTGCTCGGCGCCGTGCAGATGACGGAGCATGAGGCGGCAGCCGGGGACAAGGAGGCATAAGGAATGAAGGCTTGCTCTCCATGGACGAGATCACCGTGGATTTCATCCGACACGACCAGGATGCCCCGGCTCAGGCACAGCTCCGACAGCCTGTCCAATTCGGCGCGGGACCAGACCCTGCCGACAGGATTATGGGGATGGCATAGAATAAGCATTTTCACGGAACCGTCGGCCGTCATTTCCTCCAGCTCGTCGAAGTTGATCCGGTAGGAGCCGTCGGAATCGACGAGCAGAGGGTTGAGCGCAAGCTCGCGGCCGTTGTCCGAGACAATGCTGTGGAACGGCGGATATACGGGCGGCTGGATGAGGATCCGGTCTCCCGGCGCCGTGCAGGCGCGGATGATGACGCCGAGGGAAGTGACGATTCCTGGACAGAAGCGGATCCATCTCGGATCGACTTCCCAGCCGTGGCGGCGCCCCATCCATGCGGCAACCGCGTCTTTGTACGCTGAGGAAATGTTCGTATACCCGAGCACGCCTTGCGACAGACGCTGCTGGAGCGCCTCGAGGACGGCGGGCGGCGCGGCGAAGTCCATGTCCGCCACCCACAGCGGCAGGATGTCTTTGCCGGGATGGAGCCCCCATTTCTCGGAGGAGATGGAATCGAACGCATGGAGCTGGTCAAAACGCGAAGATGGGATGGTCATAAAGAGAAGAGCCCCTTTCCTTTGCTTGCTGACGGCAGTTCTCTCTATTATACGGCTTGAATCAAGTCTTGGCTTCCGTCAGGACGAAAGCTTCTTTGCCTCCTCGGCCGTCCGAGGCGTTGCCGTGTTCCGCATCAACCGACGATACAGCCTGATGAAGGGAGCAGAAAACGCATCGATGCGTTTTCTCAGCACGTATACGGCGAGCGCGGCGAGCAGCGAGAGAAGCGCAGCGCCGGCGATATCGGCGGGATAGTGGACGCCGACGAAGACGCGGCCGAGGCCGGTCAAGAGCGCCATGGCGAGCAGCAGCAAGCCGGTGCGCCGCTTGACGAACATGACGCTGGCTGCCAGAGCGAAGGCGAGCGTGGAGTGGTCGCTCGGAAACGAAGCGTCGGCAGTGTGCGCGACCAGCTGATGCACATGCTCGGAAGCGACGAAAGGGCGCGGATGGTTCACGGCGGGAGAGATGAGGAACATGCCGACCAGCAGCGCGAGCGCGGCTGCCAAGCAAGCTTGAAATACCGCTTTTTGATTGCGCTCGCGACCGGTCAGCCACAGCAGAGCCAGGATGCCGAGCATCACGAGTACGAGATATTCCGCACAGAAGATCATAAGGCTGTCCAGCCAGGCATATCGGCCGGCCCAACCGTTGATGAGTTCGAAGATTCGTTCATTCATGGATGATCACCTTTCGCATTAGAGGTTAGATTCCACTATACGAAGCGATTATGAACATTTTATGAAGCGGGGGAAGACGGACAGTTAAGAATGATTTAATAAACGCTTCACAGGATGTTCAGAGCGGGAGCGTATGCTGGGCAGGAGAAAGGCGGGGATCAGATGGAAGAAACGGTTGAGGTATTCGGGCTTGGGGATCGGCGTTGTCACCTGTTGTTCCTCATAAGCAAATTGTTCCTTCTGGGAGAAAAGCCAGCTTGCGCGGGCCGGCAGCCGATGTCGTCCCGGCTTTCCTCCGGAAGGGAATTGACGGCTGTCATCAGGGCTGATCCACTTGGCCTGCCATGTTTCGCTTCCCGGCGCCGAAACGCTTACGGCCTCGGCATGGCCTCGGCTCCAGCCTTGTTTTTTGGCTTCGAATCCCTTATGTTTGTCCGTAAAGAGGCTTGAGCTTGAACGGTGCAGGCCGAAGGAAACCGGAGCGGATGACGATGTCCATACGTGTTAAGCTGCTTCTCTCTTATGCCGCCATGCTTGTCGTTCCGCTGCTGCTGATGCTGATGACAGCCCTGCTGCTCGTATTCGTCTTCCGCGGGGAGCTCGTGCCGCTCAAGACGATATTCAAGGCGCAGCTGGAAAGCCTGGATGAGGACAATTACGACTCGCTGCTCAAACATACGATTGCGCGAAATCGAGCGCTTCTGACCGATCAGGGCTATCTGGACGATCTCGCCGGAGGCTTGTCCAGCGAGGGCCAGGCGCTGTTTGTACGGGTCAACGGCCAGCATTTTTATGTGTCTGAAGCAATCCGCGGCAAGGATGCGCTCCTGGGCTCCCTCCCTGCCTACACGGACGGACACGAGGCACGCGGGCTTCCTGCGATAACCTACGAAGGCGAGCTGTATACGGCCCGGCAGTACAACTTCCTGACGGCGGAGGGGGATCAGGGAAGCCTCTTCCTGCTCAGGCGGACCGACCCGCTTCTATTCGCGGCCAGGAAGCTGTTTCCGCTGCTGTTCGTCTCGCTGCTGTTCATCCTGGTGGCGACACATCTCTTGCTGACGAGCCTGATGTCCCGGCGGATTATCCGGCCGCTGAGCAGGCTGGAGCGCGCAGCCGGGGAAATTACGGAAGGCAATCTGGATTTCTCGGTCGACATCGCCGGCAAGGACGAGATCGGCCGGCTCGGAATCGCCTTCGAGAACATGAGGAGCCGGCTGCAGCATTCCATCCGCGTGCAGCGGCAATATGAAGACAACCGCAAGGAGCTTATCACGAGCATATCCCATGATCTGCGGACGCCGCTGACGTCCATTCAGGGATATGTGGACGGAATTTTGGAAGGCGTCGCGAATTCTCCGGAAAAGACGGAGCGTTATTTGCAGACCATCTCATTGAAAACTACGGAGATGAGCCATTTGATCGAGGAGCTCTTCCTGTATTCGAAGCTTGACCTCAAGGCGATTCCGTTCCACTTCGAGGAAGTTCCTCTGGCCGCATTCGCGGCCGACTGGGCCGATGAGCTGGCGATCGAGCTCGAAAAGCAGGGAGCGAGGCTGGAGGCGGAGATCGAGGCTGGACCGGAATGGCGGGTCCGAATCGACAGGGAGAAATTCAAGCGCGTACTCGGGAATATCGTTCAGAACAGCCTCAAGCATGGAGATAAGCCGGAGCTGGCGATTGCGGTTCGGGTGCATGCGGACGGGGATCGCGCCGTGCTTGAGGTCGGGGACAACGGTCCGGGAATCCCGTTCGAAGCTCTCCCTTTCATCTTCGACCGTTTCTTCCGCGCGGAGGAATCTCGAAATGCCGAGACAGGCGGCACGGGGCTTGGGCTGGCCATCGCCAAGCAGATTATGGAAGGACTCGGCGGAAGCATTGAAGCCGGCAGCGTACCTGGACAAGGAACCTGCATCAAGCTGACGCTGCCGGCAGCATATGCCAAGGAGGCGGAGAAATGAAGCGGATATTGATCGTCGAGGACGAGCCCAGCATTGCCGGGCTGCAGCGGGACTATATGGAAATCAACGGATTCCACGCCGATATCGCCGCAGACGGAGAAGCGGGCTTGGAAATGGGGCTTACGGGCCGATACGATCTGATCGTGCTGGATGTGATGCTTCCGAAGCTGAACGGCTTCGACGTGTGCCGCCAATTCCGGGAGAGCCTGGATATTCCGGTCTTGATCGTGACGGCGCGCCGCGAGGACGTCGATATGATCAGAGGCCTCGGGCTCGGTGCGGATGACTACATCGTGAAGCCCTTCAAGCCGGCTGAGCTCGTAGCGAGAGTGAAAGCCCATCTGTCCCGCTACGAGCGGCTGATCGGAAGGGGAGCCACGCGCGAGATCCAGGTCAATCAGCTGCGTATCGAACCCGATTCCAGACGGGTTTTCGTCCGGGACGAGGAGGTCGTGCTGACGACCAAAGAGTTTGATCTCTTGTATTTTCTGGCTTCCAATCCGAACCGGGTGTACAGCAAGGACCAGCTGTTCGACCGGATCTGGGGACTCGAAGCGCTGGGAGACGCCCAGACCGTGACGGTGCATATCCGCAAGATCCGCGAGAAGATCGAATACGGCAAGACGGAAGAGCCTTATATTGAGACGTTATGGGGATCCGGGTATCGGTTCCGCGAATAGAACGTCAAGAAGCGCCTTGGCCGACGCAGCGGCACAGGCGCTTCTTTTCATTTGTATTCCCGCCGGATGCGATAGCCGAAGCCTCGCACCGTCTCGATCACGGAGCTGCTTTTGCCGCCGCCGTTTCCGGTTTTTTTGCGCAGGTAGCCGACATAGACGTCGACAATTTTAGGACCGCCTTCAAAATCATACCCCCATACCGAATCGAGGATCTGGTCGCGTGACAGGGCTTGCCCTCTGTGGCTGAGCAGGCAGCTCAGCAAGTCGTACTCCTTGGTCGTAAGGCGAAGAGACTTGCCATATAAGAATGCCTCCCTATTGTCCGTATCGACCAGGAGCCCTCCTGTCCCGAGCCTCCGCCCCGCCGCTCCATGCCGGGGAGGAGCGGCGGTTCCGGTCCGAAGGCAGCGGCGGATTCTCGCCAGCAGCTCTTCCATCTCGAAGGGCCTGACGAGATAATCGTCGGCTCCCCCGTCAAGACCGGCCACCTTGTCGGAAAGAGACTTGGCGGCATTCAGCATGATGACCGGCGTATGCTCATCCAGGTTGCGGATTCGAGCTAGCACTTCCAATCCGCTGAGGCCGGGCAGCTTCGCATCCAGCAGAATAAGATCCCATTTCCCATTCATGGCTTTGTCCAAGCCGTCCCGTCCGTTGCAAGCCGCTTCGGTCCGGTAGCCGCTCCGCCCAAGTTCCTGCATGAGCCGGCGTCTCGTCCTCGGCTCGTGATCCACGACTAGAACATGCATGCCGTCCTCTCTCCTTCCCTCTATGGAACTGATTGTAGCTTCGGTTTCTTAAATAAAAGTGAAGCGGCGACATCTCTTACCGTTTTCTAATCAACGGAGGCTAGACTGATCTCGATTATGCGATAGCGAAAGGGGAAGTCGGCATGAGAACGGCAAATTCCGAGGCAGGCTTAGGGGATATCAAAGTCCCGCGAATTACGATTTATTTTTGGCTCATCAAAATCATGGCGACTACCGTCGGCGAGACGGCCGCAGATTTTCTGAACGAAGGACTTGGGCTTGGTCTGGCCAATACGACCTTGGTAACGGCAGCGATCTTGATTGGAGCGCTGGTCCTTCAATTCCGGAGCAGCCGGTACGTTCCCTGGACGTATTGGCTCACGGTCGTGCTGATCAGCGTAACCGGCACGCTGATCACGGATAATCTGACCGATAGCCTGGGCGTGCCGCTGGAGCTCTCCAGCCTCTTGTTCGCCGTGCTGCTCGCGGTCGTTTTCTTCCTCTGGCATGCCTCTGAAAAAACGCTTTCCATCCATTCGGTGCGCACGCCGAGAAGAGAAGCTTTCTACTGGCTGTCCATCCTGTTCACATTCGCCTTCGGGACGGCTGCCGGCGACCTGCTGTCGGAAGGGCTCGGCCTCGGCTACCTGGAAGCCGCTGTTATCGTCGCCGCTTTGACCGCCCTCACCTATCTGGCCAGCAGGATACGCCCGTCAGCAGCCGTGCCTGCGTTCTGGGCGGCCTATATCCTGACTCGCCCGCTGGGCGCTTCCCTCGGCGACTATCTTACTCAGCCGAACGATGACGGCGGCCTGGGATGGGGGACAAGCGGCATCAGCTTCTTCTTTTTGCTCGCGATTATCGCACTGGTCGCCTATTTGACGAAGACCCGCCACGATGACTTTGGAGCCTCAGCTTCCCTGGAACAGAAATCTTGATTCCGGAACAATGCAGCCGGCTGCATTCCCGCCACGAGCGGGATCGGGACCCTTGCAGCCTCATCGCCAACCCAATCGCGCTCCCTGCCGCAAAAGGCGGCGGAGCGGTTCTTGGCCGGGGAGCAGACGAAGCCTGAAGGAAGGAGGACAGCCGATGTCCAGCCATTCATCGTTGCCCGTCAAGAATATGATTCGGAACGTCTTTCTGCTCGCGCTCCTCTGCGCGGTCATGGCTTACTTGATCCGTTCGGGGGAAACGAAAGCGCTCCTCCTCCACTTCCGCCAGTTCGGATGGATGGGAGCGCTGATCGGCCTGCTTGTGCAGACCGCCGTAAATATCGCGCCGGTGCCGGGAGAATTCACGTCGGTCCTGCTGATGGAAATGTATGGAGCCGTCCGGGGCGGCGTGCTCTCGTATGCCGGCGGCGTGCTCGGCGCGGCCGGCTCCTATTGGCTCGCCGGCATGCTGGCGGCGCCGCTGCGGCATAGCGTCGGCTCGGGCCGCCTGTATGGCAAGGCAGAGGAGCTGCTAAGCCGGGGAAACGGGGTCAGCCTGCTGATCGCCCGGCTGCTGCCTTACCATCTGGTGAACTATGCCTGCGGGATAACGGGAGTCCGTTTTCGTACCTTCATTTGGACTTCACTGGTCGGACTGATTCCGTTCCATCTCGCCATGATCTTGCTGTATGCTGGGGTTAAAAAAGGATCGCTCGCGGGGGTGGCTGCCTCCGCCGTCCTGCTGCTCCTGCTGGCAGCCGCCGGCTGGCGCTACTCCAGATATGGACGCCGGGCCGGAAAAAAGGGGGCGGCGCCCGCTCCGAAGAGAGGAACAAATTCATAGCGCGCTGCTTGTCCGCCTGTAAGGTCTGAGGTAGAATGAGACCCATCATGGCCCGGCCTGCATCACCGGATCGACGGGCTGACGGGAGGAAACGGGACTTGACTCATATCCTGAAGATGGAGAGGCTCGCGAAGAGCCTCCCCGCGAAGAAGGCTGACGGAGGCAGGCGGATGTTGTTCCAAGAAGTCAGCGGGTCGGTATCCAGCGGGGAAACAGTCGTCGTGCTTGGACGTTCGGGACAGGGGAAGAGCACGCTGCTGCGGATCCTTTCGCTGCTTGAGCAGGCGGATTCCGGCTCCGTCGCGCTCGACGGGAAGTTCTGCGCCGATATGGAGCCGCGGCTGTGGCGCAGGCAGGTCGCGTACGTGTCCCAGACCCCGGTGATGCTGCCGGGCAGCGTCGAATGTAATCTGGCCGCCCCAAGCGCGCTGCACGGGCTGCCATTTCAGCGCGAACAGGCCTATGCCTTGCTGGATGAAGCGGGGCTTGGAGAGATCGATCCCGGCAAGGACGCATCGGAGCTGTCCGGAGGAGAGAAGCAAAGGATGTCCTTGATCCGCTCGCTTCTGCTCAAGCCGCATTTCCTGCTGCTGGATGAGATTACGGCTTCTCTCGATCATGGCAGCGCGATGTCCATCGAGAAGCTGCTGTCGAGATGGGGATCGGAGCATGGAACCGGCATGCTGTGGATTTCCCATGACCAGGAACAGGCAGCCCGGGTGAGCAGCCGAATCTGGTTCATGGCGAGGAATACGATTCTGGAGGATGCCGATACCGGCCGGTTCTTCTCCCGTCCGGGAACCCCCGAGGCGCTGGAGTATCTGGGCAAGGGGCCATCGCTGGACGAGCCTGGGGAAAGCGGGGCTGAGGAAAGCTGATGTCTTATACGGCGCTGGCCTTTACGGTTCTGTTCATCATGATCGCCATGTTCATCTCTTATTGGCAAAAGCTCGGCCTCGAGAAAGGCATCGCCGTCGGAACGATCCGCGCGGCGGTGCAGCTGCTGGCAGTCGGCTACGTGCTCCAGGCTGTATTCGAAAGCCGCAGCCATTGGCTGCTGGCCGCCATCATCGCGGTCATGATCATCGTTGCCGCCCGCAACGCCTCGGACAAGGGCAAGGGCATTCCCGGCATCTTCTGGAGAATTGCCGCCGCGCTGCTCGCCACGGAGCTGCTGATGATGGGCATTCTGCTGCTGCTCGGCATTATCGAGCCTACTCCCCGCTATATCATTCCGCTCAGCGGAATGACGATCGGCAATGCGATGGTCGCCGGCGGGCTCTTCCTGACGCAGCTGATGCGGGAGTCGGAGTCCTCGCGCGGCGAGATCGAGACGCTGCTTGCTCTCGGCGCTTCTCCGCGCCAGGCGGCTCAAGGAACGCTGAAGCGCGCCGTCCGCTACAGCATGATTCCGACGATCGACGGCATGAAGACCGTCGGCCTCGTCCAGCTTCCAGGCATGATGACCGGCATGATCATCGCCGGCGCGGATCCGGTGGAAGCCGTCCGCTACCAGATTCTGATCGTCTTCGCTTTCACCAGCTCGGCCGCGGTCACGAGCATGCTGCTCGGCGTGCTGACCTACCGCAAGCTGTTCTCGGACGGAATCGGCATGCTGGTCCGCTACGGCGGACGGGGGGACTGACGCAACGGAAGACGATCTGTGCAAGATGACCGGATAGCAGTACAGTACATGGGACGCACCCTGGAATATATTCACCCGTACATCAGACACGCAGCGCAAGACACATGCAGGTCCGGTACACTTACGACAGGGAGATGCAGATAGACGATTGGGCATGAGATGAAGACACAACATGCGAGAGACACAACAGGCTAGAAAAACAACAAGCTGGAAAACACAACGTGCCAGACACAGAACGTGCCAGACACACAATGTGCCAGAGACACAATGTGCCAGAGACACAACTTCTTTCGTCGGCTGCTTGTCTTTCATGCCGGATTCCCTTCAAAAGGGAATCCGGCTTTTTTTGCAGGCTCGCCCGCGCTCCAGAAAAGGAATACCGATGGCTCCCTCGCCGGCTTGCCCTCCTGAGGAACTTTTTTGAATGAAGCCGTTAGAGGTTACATAGGTGAATAAGAGCTTATCGAAGGGAGAGAGGGGAATGTCGAAGAAACCGTTCTTATGGGTCACGGCTTGCTGCATCGGCATCTCGCTGCTGGGAGGAGGGCGGGCGGCGGCTCGGAACGCCCAGTGGCAAGCTCAAGCGGATGAGCAGGGCTCCATGCAGGTCGTTGTCGTGGCAGCAGCTTCCTCGGGCTTCAAGGCGAAGCTGGCTTTGTGGGAAAAGCAGGGCGGACGCTGGATCCGCACGCTCGGCGAGGCGCCGGCCGTGATCGGCCGCGAAGGCATGGGCAAGCAGAAGGAGGGGGACGGCAAAACTCCCGAAGGCTTGTTCAAGCTGGGCAAAGCCTTTGGCAGTTCCGTAAAGCCGCCAGGGCTGAAGATGCCCTATACGATTACGGACAGCTCGGACTATTGGATCGACGATCCCGAATCACGGGATTACAACCGCTGGATCCGTACGGAAGGCGATCCTTCGCGTCTGTGGAATTCCTTCGAGCGGCTCAAGCAGCCGCTGTACCGCTACGCCATGGTGATCGAGTACAATACACATCCCGTCGTCGCCGGCAAAGGAAGCGCGATCTTCCTCCATCTATGGAGAAGCTCCTCGAAGCCGACGGCCGGCTGTGTCGCGATATCGGAGTCCACCATGCTGAAGCTCATGGGACGTCTTGATGCCGCGCGCGAACCGATGATTTTCATGTCGAATCGCTAAGGGCCAAGGGACTATTTCCCGGGTAATGCTTGTGTCTGGAGAAAACGCAGGCTTCCGATCCTTCCGTCTTGGTTGTCGTCTGGAAGGAGGGGGCCAAGCGTTCGATTCCGAGGACCAGATCAGTCGTTCCACAGCTTCACACGCCATTCATTGCAGGTCATGAAGCTCCCTTTGGGATACTCGAATCGGCATTCGCCGACGAGATCGAAGCCGGCTTTCCGGCAAATCGCATTGGACGGCAGATTGAGCACGGAGGGGAACGCGCATGCATGGCTGAATTTTCTTTCCGAGGCTGCAAACGCGACGGCGGCTTTGAGCGCAGCCGTTCCGATCCCCTGTCCCTGAAGGGCCGGGAGAGTGAACCAGCCCATCTCATAGACGCTCTGCCCGTTCCATACATGCTCCCAGCAGCCGATGCAGCCTGCCCGGGTGCCATCCGGAAGGACGATGGTGAACATCCGGTCGGTGGCGTGATGCTGCAGAGCCAAATAGCGCTCATGCCGCGCAACAACCTTCTCCTCGGTCTCCGGTCCTCCGATATAGCGGGTCATGTCGGGGGCGTTGGCAAGCTGAAGCAGGTAGGAATCATCCTTTGCATAGGGCCGCAGAGATACGGAAGGCAATGGTTTCGACATGGGAAATCCTCCTTTGATCGTACAGGGTTGGATGGAATTGCATTTGGATTGTACTGATACCAGCATACATCTTTTTCCTGACAGCCCGTTGTCAGCATTAGGAAAAATGCTGTCTCTGAGGTGAAGTCATTAGAGCGCTGCCCATGATGTGCGAACTTTATTAAAGTGCTGCCTCGAAGATGGGCGGAATTCCTTTGAGCGCTGCCTCGACGATGGGCGGAATTCCTTTGAGTGCTGCCTCGAAGATGGGCGGAATTCCTTTGAGTGCTGCCTCGATGATGCGCGAAAGTCATTTGAGCGCTGCCTCCATGATGTGTCAGAGTCCTGTCCTGAGGCATGAAAGCCGTCCGTGCCGTCCCTTCCAAGAAGACAGCCTCATGTCTGATTTGGAGGGTTTTTTTGAGCGGATTCAGAGGGTACCTCTTGTACAGGGAGAATGCTACAATCTATTTTGCCTAGATATGGTAGCGCTTACAAACTGATTATCTCCTTCTTGCTGAGTCTAGGCGAAGGTTGTGTGGACGGCGCAGCGTCAAGGTTTCAGCGCGAACCGCCGCGTTGCACCGATAGATTCAATCCCTGGAGGTGATGCCTTTAACAAGCGGATTTCCGTCAGGCATTTGCGTGTCTTCATGCTTATCCGTTTTCTGGTCCATCCCAATTCGAAACGGAGGAATAAATCATGAACAAAACGAAACGGCTGCTTTCGTCTATTATCATCGCCGCCTTATGCGTCTTTGCTTTTGCTTCTGCGGTTTATGCGGCTGCCTGGACTTCATCTGATAAATTCGGCAACTGGAGCAACGGCGGCTATATCGTCTACAACAATGTATGGGGCAGCCGCGCCGGCGCCCAGACGATCTGGGCCAATTCCTACAGCAACTGGGGCGTAACCTCGAACCAGCCGTCCACCGGGGGCGTGAAGTCCTACCCCAACAGCACCAAGGATATCGGCATTGCGCTCGGCTCCCTCAAAAGCCTCACCAGCTCGTTCAACGTAACGGTTCCTGGCAGCGGCTCGAGCTATTCGTCCGATTATGACATCTGGACGGGCAACTACGCCCATGAAATCATGCTCTGGATGAACAAATCCGGCGCGGTCGGCCCGATCGCAGGCTCCTGGGACGCCAATGGCAATCCTGTCGCGGCCTATACGAACGTGAGCGTCGGCGGCCATACATGGAACGTCTACAAGGGCAGCAACGGATCCAACGACGTCTTCTCGTTCGTCCGCACCAGCAACACGAGCTCCGGAACGGTCGATGTGCTCGCCGTGCTGAACTGGATCAAGGGCAAGGGCTGGATGGGCAATGAAATCGTGAACCGCGTGCAGTTCGGCTTCGAGATCACTTCATCTCCGAATACAGCGTTCACCTGCAATCAGTTCTCGGTCAGCTACTCCTGAGCCCCATACGCGGGATTTGCTGCAGACGGGATGCGTCACTACCGGATAAAGGAGTCTTTGAAATCATGACGACGGAACAAGTTCAAGGCAAGACAGCGGTTCGGACAAACGGAGAGAAGCTGACGCCCGCCTCGCGGGATGCGCTCTGGTATGAAACCCCTGCGGGTCCGTGGACCGAAGCTCTCCCGATCGGCAGCGGCCGGCTCGGAGCGATGGTGTTCGGCCGGCTCGGCGAGGAGCGGATCCAGCTCAACGAGGATTCCCTCTGGTATGGCGGACCGGGAATCGGATCAAGCCCGGACGCGGCGGAGCAGCTGCCTCGCATCCGCGAGCTGCTGCTGACAGGCGAGCCGGAGCAGGCGGAGGAGCTGGCAATGACGGCCGTGATGACGCAGTCCGGCCATCTCGCTCCCTACCAGACTCTGGGCGAGCTGCTTATCCGTTTCCCCGGCGAGCCTGCGGCTGCAGAGCGCTATATTCGCGAGCTGCGCCTGGATGAGGCGGCAGCTGTAACCCGCTTCGGCTGGGGAGCCGTGGAGCGCACCCGGACCGTCTTTGCGAGCGAGCCGCATGCCGTGATCGCGGTCCGGATCGAGGGAAGCGAGCCTGGCGGCTTGTCCTTGCGAGCGGGCATGACGCGCCGTCCGTTCGAAGGCCGCATGACGCAGCTGGAGAGGGGCGTCGCCATGGAGGGACAATGCGGGCCGGACGGCGTCCGCTACGCCGCCGTGCTGCGGGCGGAAGCAGAGGGCGGCAGCTGCCGCCTGCTCGGCGATGTCATCCTCATCGACGGAGCGGATTCGGCGACGCTGTACATCGCAGCGGCCACGACCTTCCGCAGCGAGGATCCGCTGGCGGAGAGCCTGGCACGGGTGCAGGCGGCGCTGGAAGCGGGCTATGACGAGATCCGGGAGCGGCATCTGCACGCCCATCGGGCCTTGTACGACCGCGTAACGCTGGAGCTGGGAGCAGGGACGGATGCGGGACACTTATCGGGCAGGGGGCATGAGTCTGCTCGCGGGCAGGAGTCCGTTCAGGGACAGGAGCGCTTTAATGCGAGAGAGTCCTCCGCGGATCAGCAAACGGAATCGCATGGAAAGTCCGTCCAAGGACAGGGGCCGGGCCGGATACACGAATCCGAGCCGGGACAGGAATCCGTACCGGGACTGGAGTCCGGTCAGAATCTTGACTCTCTGCCGACCGATGTCCGGCTGCGGCTGCTGCGGGAAGGAGGAGGCGATCCCGGATTGGTCCGCCTCTTTTTCCTCTACGGCAGATACCTGCTGCTCTCGAGCTCGCGCCCGGGATCGCTGCCGGCGAACCTGCAGGGCATCTGGAACGAAAGCTTCACCCCGCCGTGGGAGAGCGACTTCCACCTCAATATCAATCTGCAGATGAATTATTGGCCGGCCGAGGTTTGCAATCTTGCGGAAACCCACGAGCCCGTTTTCGATCTGCTCGACCGCCTTCGCGAAAACGGCACCGTCACGGCACGGGAAATGTACGGAGCCGAGGGGTTCGTCGCCCATCACGCGACCAATATGTGGGGAGATACCGGCATTGTCGGAGTCTGGGTGCCCGCGGTCATCTGGCCGACGGGAGGCGCCTGGCTCTCCCTGCATCTGTGGGAGCATTACCGCTATCAGCCGGATCGCCGGTTCCTGGAGGATCGGGCCTATCCCATGCTGAAGGACGCGGCGCGCTTCTTCCTTGACACGCTGCTTGAGGACGGCCGCGGCAGGCTCGTCACCGGACCTTCCGTATCGCCGGAAAATACGTACGAGCTCCCTAACGGCAACCGGGGCGCGCTGTGCATCGGTCCGTCCATGGACTCGCAGATACTCCATGCGCTGTTCTCGGCCTGCGAGGAAGCGGCGGATGTGCTCGGCGTGGACGCGGAGCTCGCCGATAAGCTGGCGGCGGCGCGCCGCCGGCTGCCCGAGCCGGAGATCGGCAGCCGCGGACAGCTGCTGGAATGGTCGGAGGAATACGGGGAGCCGGAGCCCGGCCACCGGCATATCTCCCATCTGTTCGCGCTTCATCCCGGCGAGCAGATTACGCCGGAGCGGACGCCGCAGCTCGCCCAGGCCGCCCGGAAGACACTGGAGAGCCGGCTCGCCCATGGCGGCGGCCATACCGGCTGGAGCCGGGCGTGGATTCTCAACTTCTGGGCCCGGCTGGGCGAAGGCGGCGAGGCGCATGAGCATCTGATGGAGCTGCTGCGCCATGCGGTCCATCCCAATCTGTTCGGCGATCACCCGCCGTTCCAGATCGACGCCAACTTCGGCGGCACGGCCGGCGTCGCCGAGATGCTCCTGCAGTCCCATGGCGGCGAGCTGAAGCTGCTGCCGGCGCTGCCGCCGGAGTGGCCGGAGGGACGTGTGACGGGGCTGCGCGCCAGAGGCGGAGCGGAATGCGATCTGTCGTGGGCGGAAGGGAGGCTGACCGAGGCCGAGCTGCGCTTCACGCATGGCGGAAGCTTCTTCATCCGGCATGGCGGGGAGCTGGCGGCCGTGGACGGCGACGGCCTGTCCAAGAAATTCAGTTTCGAAGACGGACGGTACCGATTCGATGCCAGGGCGGGGGACGTGCTCAGGCTTTCGGCCGTTCGGGCATGATGTGGCAACAGCAGAAATGAGCTTGGAGGGCCGGCTCCCGGCAAGCGGGCCGCCATGCGTCCCGTCCTGCTTGCGCTCGGCGTCGGCCTGTGCACGGCCGGCTACGTCACCATGGACAAATTCAACCTGCAGCATCTGTCCGCGCTGTCGCTTCTGGCGATCGGCAATCTTGGCGTCATGGCCGCCTTGACTCCCGCCGCGCTGCGCAAAGGCAAGCTGCGCGCAGAGTGGAGCGGACGCTGGAAGCAGACGCTGGCCGGCGCCGTGCTGAGCCCGGGCTCCTATCTGCTGTTCCTGCTGGCGATTCCTTACGCTCCGATCGGACTCATTTCGCCGATTCGTGAATGCGGAACGGTCTTAGCCGCCATCTTCGGCGTGCTGCTGCTCAAGGAAAGCCAAGGCTTTCGCCGGATCATCGGTCATGGCGGCGGCTATCGTGACCGTGGCTTTGTGGGGCTGAGGAGCGAACGGTTCAAAAAGGGCAGCCCCTATAGGCCGCAATGGAAAAAAGACGATTTCTCCGCAGTCCGCTGCCTGGAGGAAATCGTCTTTTTCATTTGAACCAGCCTTTCTCCTTGAACCTGGAGATGGCCTCGATCCGGTTGCTGACGCCGAGCTTGTCGAGAATGACGGAGATGTAGTTGCGCACCGTGCCGCTGGATAGGAAGAGCTCCTTGGCGATGTCCTTGGTGTTCTTGCCTACGGCGACGAGCTCCATCACTTCCCGTTCGCGTTCGGTAAGAGGATTCTCTTCCGTATTGTACACCTCGTCGACTAGCTCGGGAGCATACAGCCGCCTGCCTGCCATGACGCTGCGGATGGAGTCGGCCAGCTCGTCGCTGGAGCTGTCCTTGAGCAGATAGCCCTGGACGCCTGCCTTGAGCGCTCGCTCGAAAAATCCCGTTCGGGCGAAGGTGGTCAGGATAATCACCTTGCAGCCGTCGCCCTTCAGCAGTTCGGCCGCTTCGAGCCCGTTCATGACGGGCATCTCGATATCCATGATGCAGACATCGGGCTTGTGCTGACGCACCAGCTCGACCGCGATCTGGCCGTTGCCGGCCTGGCCGACGACCTGCATGTCTTCCTCGAGGTCGATCAGCGATCCCAGCGCGCTAAGCAGCAGCCTCTGATCCTCGGCGATGACGATCCGTATCATGCTTCCACCTCCTTCTCCACCCGGCTGACGTTATGCGGAACGGTCATCGTAATTTCCGTCCCCGGCACGCCGGATATTTCCAACGTTCCGTTGAGGAATTCCAGCCGTTCCTTCATTCCTTGCAGTCCATTGCCGCGCTCGAGCTTTCGCACGTTCCGGATCCCCTTGCCGTCATCCTTGACCTTGACGATGAGCAGCTCCGGGAGCTGGGTGATGGAGAGGAAGCAGGAGGCGGCGTGGCTGTGCTTGACGACATTGGTGACGGCTTCCTTGATGCACATGCTCAGCACGTTCTCCGTGAGCCTCGACGTATGAGCCAAGCGGGGATCTCCCTCCATCTCGAAGGAAATCTCCGCCGCGCCGAGAATCTGCCGCACCCGCTGGATCTCGTCCTCGAGCCGCGCGCCGCGCATATGGGAGACCATCTCCCTGACTTCCTGCAGGGCGATCCGCGCCGTCTGATGCACGTCGGCCATCTCGCCGCGCGCCCGCTCCGGGTCCTTGTCCAGCAGCTTGCCGGCGAGATCGCTTTTGAGGCGGATCAGCGACAGCTGCTGGCCAAGCGTGTCATGCAGATCGAGCGCGATGCGCTGCCTCTCCTCGTGGACGAGCAGATCCGCGATCCGGCGGTTGGCATCCTCCAGCTGCCCCTGCAGCTTGACCTGCTTGAGCGTATTGTAGCGGTTGAATGGAAGCACCGCCACGCCGATCAGGCAGACAAGGACAAAGGGCCACTGGGAGAGGAAGAATTCGTTGCCGATCGCGAACCCCGCATAGGCGGTACCGAGCGTGACGACCAGGTGGACGATGTACAGGCTGAGAAAACCCGCCCAGCTTCTCGTATTGCCGATGAATACGGCCAGAAAGAAGCTGAAGTACGGGTAATGGAAGTAGATCGTCATCGCAGCCGACACGGCCATCTGGATGGAGATGCCCGTATAGAGCTTCCAGCCTCTGTCGGAAGAGGTCAGCTGGAAGCACAGGAAGAACAGAGCGACGAGAAACCCGCCGAACAGCATATGACGGGTGTCGGGGAACCGGAAGATGAAATAGAACGGCAGGATGATGAATGCCAGCCATACATACAAGCTGAATCCCGAGCTGCGGGGAAAGATTCGGTACCATTTCTGCATCGATGCCGCTCCTTGCGTGAAATCCTGATGCTACCAGTGTAGCATAATGGGCTTATTTCCCGCTGGTTCCGGTTCTTGCTTTGACCGGCGCCGCAGCAGGGCGGGCGACAGGGAAGGGGCGGAGCTCCGACTGATGCTTGCCCTCGATGCCGCCATCCGGCCGCTGAGCGATCAGCCGCTTGCCGTCCCGGAAGGAGACAAAGCTTCTGTTCACGTCGTCCCAGAGGTTGAAGCGCAGCGACTTCAGGCTGGTGCGGAGCGTGATGGTCGTCGCATGCTGCAGCGACGGAGCCGCTTCATGGGCGCCTTGGAGGCGGTAGTTCGGAATGCGCGGGCTGAGATGATGGACATGGTGGAAGCCGATGTTGCCGGTCAGCCACTGCAGCCAGGCCGGGAGCTTGTAGTACGAGCTGCCGTCGACGGCAGCCTTGAGGTATTCCCATTCCGGATCATGCTCGAAGTAAGAGTCCTCGAACTGATGCTGCACATAGAACAGCCATATGCCGGCGGCGCCGGAGATCCAGAAGATCGGCAGCTGCACGAGCAGGAACGACTGCCAGCCGGCTGCCCATGCGAGCAGCGCGTAGAGAACGACGATGCCGGCATTGGTCGCGTACGTGTTCAGCCGCTCCTTGCGGCGTGCGCCCTTCTCGTTGAAGCGGTAGGCGAAGAGGATCAGGACGATCGGCCCGAGTCCGAACAGCACGAGCGGATGGCGGTAGATCCGGTAGCTCAGCTTGCGCCAGCGGGATGCCTCGGCATACTCCTGCACGGTCAGGATCCACATATCGCCGATGCCGCGCTTCTCGAGATTGCCGCTGCCCGCATGATGGATATTGTGGGCATGTTTCCATTGTTCATACGGGAACATGGTCAGCACTCCGAGCAGATATCCCAGCAGATTGTTGGCGCGCTTGCTTTTGAAGAACGATCCGTGGCAGCAGTCATGGAAGATGATGAAGCTGCGGATGACGAAGCCGGCGGCGGCGGCGCTGAACAGCACCGTCAGCGCATAGGAGACGTTCAAGCTGAGATAGGCGGCGTACCAGAGCAAGGCCAGAGGGGGCAGCGTGTTGAGCAGCTGCCAGACGCTGGCGGCGGAATCCGATTTTTCGTAGGGCGCTATCATTTGGCGCAATTGTTTTAATGGAGACATCCCGAAACCTCCTGAATGTGGCTGAAGTGGAACAGTCTTGGAGATTCCATTATACCCGCTGCGGCAATGGGCTTAGCAGTCACAGGCGTAATGACAGAGGGTGACATTTGTCATGGTTCCGCCCAGATATTGCAAGCCAGGGGAGCGGGGAAGAGGGACGGATGGTTGAACGGACAAGCGGGCTTGGTGTAGCCTTGAAGAAGAAATTGCGGCGGGCTTCCGAAGCTTGCAGCGGGGAGAGATGAAGATGTCGTTATTCGATAAAATGAAGCAGGGAGCCGCGGAAGCGGCCAAGGCGGCGCAGCAGACGATGGAGATCGCCAGGCTGAAATCGCTGATCGTCCTGAAGCAGCGGGACATCGGCAAGCAGAAGAAAGCGATCGGAGACGCGGTCTACGAAGCTTACCGCAGAGAGGATATCGCCTCCTCGCATGAGGCAGCGTTCAGCTTGTGCCAAGGCATCGTGACGATGGAGCATGACATCGCCGGACTGCAGGAGAAGATCCGCATGCTGAAGACGGTCAAAGCCTGCCCGTCCTGCGGACGCGAGGTGGAGCTCGGGGCCGGCGTCTGTACCGGCTGCGGGCATGGCTTCCCCCAGGTGGCCGCCGGTGATTCTCTTCAGCTGGAGGGCGAGGTCCGGGTGCTGTGCGGCAGCTGCAAGACCGAGAACACGCTCGACGCCCGCCGCTGCGCTTCCTGCGGGAAGGAGCTGGGCGCATGGGCGTAGGCGAAGCGGCCGACAGAATGGATCAGGTTTCCTTGCCCGCATACGAATGTCCGTACCGGGAGTTCGGATTCCCTTATGATGGAGGAGAAGCGTCCATGGACGATCCGCTCCGCAACGCAATGCCGCAGGCCGACTGGTCCGGAGTTCCGGCTGTCGGGCTCCGCGACACGGTGACGGGAGGGACTGTCCTGGAAAAGACATCGATGCGGGCTTGCTGGAACGATCAGGGGCTGCTCGTGCGCTTTGCTTGCGAGGATTCCTTTATCCTTTCCGATTTCACCCGGCGGGACGAGCCTCTATACGAGCAGGACGTCGTGGAGCTGTTCATCGACGAAGAAGGCGATGGCAGAGAATACATGGAGCTGGAGGTCAGCCCGCGGGGAATCGTCTTCGACGCCCGGATCTCCAATGACGGCAGCGGCAAGCCGCAAGGGATTCAGGCCGACACCGGCTGGAATGCGGACGGCCTCGCCGTGAAGGTGGAGACGCCCGCAGAGGGGAACAGGGCGTATGAGCTGTTTTTGCCGGCTGCCGAATTCCGCTCCCCGCTCCGCAAAGGCTTGAAGTGGAGAGTCAATGCCTACCGGATCGACCATGCGCCTGGAAGAGAGCCCGAGCTGCAGGCTTGGAGCCCGACCGGCAAGCCGTGGTTCCATGTGCCGGAACGGTTCGGACTGTTTGTCCTTGCAGAGTGACGCCCTCGCATCCAGCCGATTCATCTATGGTTGGCTTACGACCGCTTGGCCTGGTGGGCCAGGCGGTCTTTTTGCCGATCTGGCGATGCAGAGGCGATGCGCAGGCGATGCGGAGGCGATGCGAAGGCGATGCGAAGGCGATGCGGAGGCGATGCGAATGCGATGCGAATGCGATGCGAATGCGATGCGAATGCGATGCTAATGCGATTGAAAAAGGAAAATTCAGGGTATGCTATCAGCGTTGGATACGGCATGGGCAGCGGTTTGTTTCGACAAAAGAAAGGCCTTGAACAACAATGTTTCTCTAGGCCCACAGGAGCCGGAGCGCGTATCATGGGCGTATCGCGAGGAGAGGGGCAAAACCATTCGTGTCTACCGAACAGCAGTATGCCGATATCCGCAAGGGAGAAAGGGGCGCTTGGGTCAGCATTGCCGCGTATCTCGTTCTGTCCGCCGCCAAGATCATCGCCGGATACTACTTCGCGTCGAAGGCGCTCTCCGCGGACGGCTACAACAACTTGACCGATATCGTGGCTTCCTTCGCCGTGCTGATCGGCCTGCGAATCTCGCAGAAGCCGCCGGACAAGGACCACCCCTACGGCCACTTCCGGGCGGAGACGATCGCCTCGCTGATCGCTTCCTTCATCATGGCGACGGTCGGCCTGCAGGTGCTGATCAATTCGGTCAAGTCCTTGTTCCGAAGCGCAGCAGAGCCGCCTAATGCCTTGTCGGCGGCAGTAGCCGTCGCGTCCGCCGTCATCATGTACGGCGTCTACATCTACAACCGCAGGCTGTCCCGGCAGATCAACAGCAGCGCCTTGAATGCGGCGGCGAAGGACAATCTGTCCGATGCCCTCGTCAGCATCGGCGCCGCCGTCGGCATCGGGGGTGCGGCGCTGGGCTGGGCTTGGCTCGACCCGCTGGCGGCGATCGCCGTCGGCGTCATCATCTGCAAGACGGCATGGGAGATCTTTTACAGCTCGACGCATGCCCTTACGGACGGTTTCGACGACAGCGAGCTGCTGACGCTCCGGTCCTCGATCGAGAAGGTGGACGGCGTGAAGTCGATCAAGGATCTCAAGGCTCGCGTGCATGGCAGCCACGTCCTGGTCGATGTCATCGTGCTGGTGGATTCCCGGCTTACGCTGGTGGAAAGCCATCGGATCAGCGACGAGATCGAGACCCGGATGGAGCGCAAGCACAATATCATGAGCGTTCATGTGCATGTCGAGCCTTACGAGCCGGCGTGAACGGCTTCCGCTCTCGATATGGCAAGGAAAGACCCCTGAGGAGCGAGTTCCTCGGGGGTCTATTTTTGTTTGGGGAGTGTGTGTGGCGGGCTTTCTGCCAGATGGTGCCCGTCTTCGGCGCAGCAAGCTGTTCCTGTAGGTTCTCATGCCGGAAATAGGGATGGGAAGGGAGCTTATTGGCCGTGGAGAGGTGGACATGCCGGAAATAAGGCCTGAAATGGAGCTTAATGGGCGTGGAGAGGGTGGACATGTCGGAAACAAGGACCGAAATGGAGCTTAATGGGCGTGGAGAGGGTGGACATGCCGGAAATAAGGCCTGAAATGGAGCTTAATGGGTGTGGAGAGGGTGGACTAGCCGGAAACAAGGCCTGAAATGGAGCTTAATGGGCGTGGAGAGGGTGGACATGCCGGAAACAAGGACCGAAATGGAGCTTAATGGGCGTGGAAAGGGTGGACATGCCGGAAACAAGGACCGAAATGGAGCTTAATGGGCGTGGAGAGGGTGGACATGCCGGTAACAAGGACCGAAATGGAGCTTAATGGGGTAGAGAGGGTGGACATGCCGGAAACAAGGACCGAAATGGAGCTTAATCGCGAGAGGACGAGCATACCGAGATCTGGACCGAAATGGGTCTTATCCGCCGTGTGCGGGGACTGATCAGGCTATTTTTGGGAACAAGGTACGATGTTCCTTTTGCGGACAAGATTCTACAATAGATGGCAGAGGCAGCTAAAGTTCCTCCCTTCATTTGCCGATAGATCAGATACAGGTTTGTCTATTTTTGCTGTACTGAAGCTGGCATGCTAGTCGGCCTGCTGTTGCTATCCGCTTGGATGGTTGGCGAGGCCGGGTCCTGATTAGACAATCGACATTTGACAGATGAAGGGGGTCGTGATCGACGCATGAACAAATCATTGGCAGCCGCCGTTCTGGCCGCAAGCTTGACGCTGGGCCTTGCCGCTCCGCCCGCCGCGCTGGCGGCGACGCAGAAAGCCCAGACGCAGGGCAACGTGAACCTGCGCGCCGAACCGGCTACAGCAGGCAAGGTTCTCCGCACTCTTTCGAAGGGGGAGCAGATATCCGTCCTGCAGCGAGTGGACAACTACTGGCTCAAGGTGCAGGACAAGTCCGGCACGGTCGGTTATGTGTCCGCTTCCAGCTCCTACATTACGATGTTGGACGCAGCGGCTGCCGAAGCTGCAACCGACGCTTCCGCCGGCAAGCCGGCCGCCGCTGCTGCAAGCAGCAAATTCGCGAGCAACGCGACAGCCGCTTCGTCGGTAGCGCTGCGCGTCGGCCCATCCACGGCGAGCACCTTGGTCAGGTATTTGAAAAAGGACGAGCTGATTGAGGTCAAATCGATTCCCAGCTCGTACTGGTATCAGATCGTGGATGCCAGCGGCAAAACGGGCTACGTAAGTTCGGATGCCAAATACATAACCGTAACAGGAACGTTGCCTGGCGTTAAAAGCGGCAGCACCGCAGCCGGAACGGGCAGCGGCAGCACCGCCGCCGGAACGGGCAGCAGCGGCAGCACCGCCGCCGGAGCAGGCAGCGTCAGCACCGCCGCCGGAGCGGGCAGCGGCAGCACCGCAGCCGGAGCAGGCAGCGGCAGCGCCGCAGCCGGAACGGCCAGCGGCAGCACCGCCGCCGGAGCGGGCAGCGTCAGCACCGCCGCAGGAGCGGGCAGCGTCAGCACCGCTGCCGGAGCGGGCAGCGTCAGCAGCGCCGCAGGAGCGGGCAGCGTCAGCAGCGCCGCAGGAGCGGGCAGCGTCAGCAGCGCCGCCGGAGCAGGCAGCGTCAGCACCGCAGCCGCAGCCGTAACGAGCAGCGCGGCATTCGCTCCAAACGCCGTTGCTGTTGCCGCCGTGACGCTTCGCAAGGGACCGTCGTCGTCCTACGACCAAATCCGCAACCTGAAGAGCGGGGAGTCGCTCCAGGTGACAGCGGTGCCGAACGGCTACTGGTACATGGTCAAGGATGCGGCCGGTGTCACGGGCTACGTCAGCTCTGATTCCAAATATATTTCCGTTACGGGAACGCTCCCCGGCGCCGCCGCTCCAAGCACGCAGCCATCGGTCCCGACACCGACGCCTGCACCGACGCCGCAGCCTTCCCCACCATCGACCGGGACAAACTTGAGCCCGCAGGCCTCCGAGCAAATAGAGGCTGCCATCAATGCCGGGCTCAAGTACCTGGGAACGCCTTACGAGTACGGCTCCAGCCGCAGCGATACGTCAACGTTCGACTGTTCGGACTTTGTCCGGCAAACTTTCCTGGACGCGCTCAGCCTGCAGCTGCCGGTCGATTCCAGGGGACAAGGGCAATATGTGTTGGATCGAGGCGCCTATACGACGGACTGGAACTCCCTCAAGAGAGGGGATCTCATGTTCTTCGTGTCGTCCGGGACCAAGGTGAGCAGCTCCGGTCCTTTGGATTCGTCCATCATTACCCATGTAGGCATCTATCTCGGGGACAACAAGATCCTGCAGACTTACTCCAAGGAATCCGGGGGCGTGCAAGTCACGACGGTATCTCCTTCTTCCAACTGGCAGTTCCGCTTCCTCTTCGGCGGCAGCGCTGTCTAAACGAACAAGCAGGGCGCCATCCCATGGGGTGGCGCCCTGCTTGTTTTTATCTGCCCAATCGGGAGCCCCCGAGCAGAGATAGGCGAAAAAATCGTCTAATTCCGCCCAATCGGGGCCCCCGGGCAGAATAAGCCGAAAAAATCGTCTAATTCCGCTCAATCGGGAGCCCCCGGGCAGAATAAGCCGAAAAAATCGTCTAATTCCGCCCAATCGGGAGCCCCCGGGTAGAATAAGCCGAAAAAATCGTCTAATTCCGCCCAATCGGGAGCCCCCGAGCGAAGATAGGCGAAAAAATCGTCTAATTCCGCTCAATCGGAGCCCCCGGGCAGAATAAGCCGAAAAAATCGTCTAATTCCGCCTAATCGGCTATCTCCACTGAACCGACGAAGCCCCGCTGGGCTGGACAACCTTCCGTCCGGCCTAGCAGGGATTTGGTATGACTTACAGAGCGTCCTTCGGATTCCGGCGGGCAACGCCGCTGGCGCGTGCCGCCTGGACGACGCGGCGGCGGACTTCCTCGACGACCTTGGCGTTGAACACGCTCGGGATGATGTAGCTGCGGCTCAGCTCGTCTTCGCCTACCGTGGAGGCGATCGCTTCGGCTGCGGCAAGCTTCATCTCTTCGTTGATCGTATATGCACGGCAATCGAGAGCGCCGCGGAAGATGCCAGGGAAGCACAGGACGTTGTTGATCTGGTTCGGGTAGTCGGAGCGGCCCGTCGCGAAGACGGCGACGATGTCCTCCGCTTCCTCCGGACGAATCTCCGGCTCCGGATTGGCCATCGCGAACACGATCGGCTGCTCGTTCATCGTCTGGACCATATGGCGCTTGAGGATGCCGCCGGCCGACAGGCCGATGAACACATCCGCTCCGGCAATCGCTTCGGACAGTCCGCCGCTGACGCGATCCGGATTGGTGTTGCCGGCGTACCAGTTCCACATCGGATGGGCGTACTCCTTGTCCGCAGTCAGAATGCCTTCGCGGTCGACGCCGAGCACGTTGCGGGCTCCGCCGGCCAGCAGCATCTTGGTGCATGCCGTTCCTGCCGCGCCGATGCCGCAGACGACGATCTTGGCGTCCTCGATCCGTTTGCCCGTCAGGCGCAGGGCATTGAGCAGCCCTGCGTACAGGACGACAGCAGTGCCGTGCTGGTCATCGTGGAAGACCGGAATGTTCAACTCTTCGCGCAGCCGCTCTTCGATCTCGAAGCAGCGAGGAGCGGATATGTCCTCCAGGTTGATGCCGCCGAAGCCTGGCGCGATGGCTTTGACCGCGGCGATGATTTCTTCCGTATCCTGCGTGTCCAGGCAGATCGGGAAGGCGTCGACGTCGGCGAATTGCTTGAACAGCATCGCCTTGCCCTCCATGACCGGCATGGCCGCTTCGGGACCGATGTTGCCGAGGCCGAGCACGGCGCTTCCGTCGGAGACGACGGCGACCGTGTTGCGCTTGATCGTCAGAGAGAACGCTTTGGAAGGATCCTCGTGGATAGCCGTGCAGACGCGGGCGACTTCCGGCGTGTACACCCTCGACAGGTCGTCGCGGTTTTGGATCGGCGTCTTCGGCTGGATGGTGATTTTGCCGCCAAGATGGAGCAGGAAGGTGCGGTCGGAGGTGTTGATCACGCGGATTCCGTTGATCAGGCCGAGCGATTTGCCGAGCCTCTCCGTCGTTCCGGTGTCTTTGACCTTGACCGTCAAGTCGCGAGTCGTGCTGCCCTTGCTCGTCGAAATGACGTCGATGGCGATCACGTCGCCGCCTGCGGCTTCGATCGCCGATACGACGGAGCTGAAATTGGTACCGCTCTCAATTTCGAGCCTGACAATGACTGTTTTTCCATCCAACGCTTTGCTATCCATGCGCTCATCTCCTCAGGTGAGCCTCTCCGCCGCAGCGGGAGGCGTGTGTAGTCATGTTCCGGCAGAAAGCCGGAGCGTGTGCAGCTAATGTTCCGGCAGCAAGCAGGAACGGTGTGCAGCAATGTTCCGGCAGAAAGCCGGAGCGTGTGTAGCAATGTTCCGGCAGAAAGCCGAAGCGTGTGCAGCAATGTTCCGGCAGCAAGCCGGAACGGTGTGCAGCTAATGTTCCGGCAGAAAGCCGGAGCGTGTGCAGCTAATGTTCCAGCAGAAAGCCGGAGCCGTCAATGCATCAGCCGCAAGACGGCAGTCGGGCATTCCAGGGGATCGTACTGCTGGTTGCGCTTGCTCATGAGAGTCTGCCTGTACTCGCCGGAGCTGTAGGGCTGCTGGATCATCCGGAACCACTTGTCGATCGTGCCGGACGATTGAAGCATCTCCCCGAAGCCGCTGCGGATGAAGTACTCCAGATTCTCTTCCTCCTGGCCGGGTATCGGCTTGTGGAAGAGCATCGGGATGCCTTTGCTCATGCCTTCGGTGCAGGTCATGCCTCCCGGCTTGGTCACGAGCAGATCGGAGGCGTCCATGAGCTTGGATATCTCCTTCGTGAAGCCGAGCACGCGGATGTTGGGATGGACGAAGCGGGGATCCTCCAGCATGGCTTCGCGGGATTTTCCGTTCGTACCCGTACAGAAGATCAGCTGGACTTCCTCGCGCCATCTCGTCATGTACGTGACGATCTCGTCTTCTTCTTCCATCAGGCCCCATCCGCCGCCCATGACCAGGACGGTCGGCATGATCTTGAGTCCAAGCTCCCGCTGGGCTTCCGCTTGATTCTGGGCTTGCCAGAACTGGGGATGGACCGGTATTCCGGTGACCTCGATTCGGGCGGGCGGGATTCCCCGCTCCATGAGCTTGCGCTTGACGACGGGCGTAGAGACCAGATAATGGTTCACTTCCGGGCTGGCCCAGGTGCCATGGGCGTCATAATCGGTGATCAGCGTATATAAAGGCACATCGAGTCCGAGCCTTTTGAGCCGTGCGACAGCCGCATTGGGACCCGGATGCGTGCAGACGATGATCTCCGGCTTGAGCTGCTGGATGACCTGCTCGGTCTGCGTGTAGAAGATCCGGTGAATGGCCAGCTGCGTGAACCGGTTGAAGGAACGCTTATAATTGGTGCGGTACATCATGCCGACCAGCTTAGGCTGCTTGCCTACGGTTTTGCGGTATGCGGACATGATCAGCGGGGCCAAGACCGGATTAAGGAATTTACCCAGCTCGAGCACCCGGGTCTGGACATCCGGAGACAGCTGCCTGAGTCCGGCAGCGAGCGCGTAAGCCGCTTGCGTATGGCCGGATCCGAACCCCTCTGAGAGCAACAGCACCCTTTTCTTGCGCATGCACTCACCTACTTTTCTCTATCCCAATATTACGACGAGCGCGGTAGGAAAGACAAGCATTGGAGTTGGGAGTTGCATCCAGCCCCGATTCTCCGATATTCTTGGCATGACGGATCGAACCGCTAAAGCCGCCTTTGACGCCATCCAGAAACCCTATATAAGGAAGGATAATTTCAAATGAACGAACAACGCCAGCCGGTCTCCGAGGGAGATCTGGTCCGATTCACGTACAAAACGGGAACCTACGCCGGCAGGGTGGCCGAGACCGGATCGCCTCGCTGCGTAGTCGAGACGCTGGCCGTGCTGCGCCATCCCGACCAGGGAGACCTTCATCATCCCTACGATCCGGACGTGCCGATGTTCCATGAGCGCCGCGCCTTGTCGCACCGGGAGAAAGCGCTCGTCCTGCACCGCGACATGGAGCCGTTCCCGGGAAGCGAGATTCCGGATTACAAGGATTCGCTGGCTGCAGCGGTGCGCCTCTCGCTCGGCGAGCTGGAGCGTCTGGAGCGCTGGTCGGCCCGCGCGCGGGAGACGCTGCAGGATGTGGCGAAGGACTACAGTCTTTAGGAAGCGGCCCAGCCGATTTTTCAGCGGGAATGAATCTCCTTTTCTGCGAAGCCTTTCGCCTTATGCGGCGGAAGGTTTTTTTCCATCTCCATCCAAATGCATAAAGCGAATAAAAATGGTCTTCATTCGCGGCTGCGTCAGGGTAGAGCGTTTTCATTTGTCGCAAAAGGGCGTCGATTCGGACAATTTGCATGTCTATACATGTCTTTGTTTACTCAGAGTTAACATTCCAAGTGATGTTATTGGGAGGGAACGGCTTGCCTCAAACTTGTTGTACCCAACTGGACCGGCGATGTGATACGATGAATGCAGAATCGACGCTGTACTGTGCAAAAGCGGCCGCCTGGCGCTCCCAAACCCTTGCCTGACAAGGCGTTCGGGCGATAATGAACGATATTAATAATCAGGTTTATAAAAAGAATTACATTGATATGCCCCGTTCAGGATGATAAAATCAACGAATAACTATCGTTTCCGGAGTGTATTTCCGCTTCCTGAGCTCCATGCCGTGACCGATTATTTCTGCCAAGTTAACAACTGGACAGCCAAGCTTGAATATGAATTCGTATGCATTTTTATACATTTCGGCCGCCTTCATCCGAACCGTATACGGAGGATCTTCTGCCTGCTGTCCGTTCTTATATCTATCCTCCGACAGAAAGGTTGCATCCGATGAACAGGAAAATGACTGGATTGCCGCCGAAACAAGGCCTCTACGATCCGCAGTTCGAAAAAGACGCTTGCGGCATGGGATTTGTGGCGAACATCAAGGGAGTACCGTCCCATACCATCATACGCCAGGCGCTTACCGTCCTGGAGAACATGGAACACCGCGGCGGCCAGGGCAGCGAGCCCAACACCGGCGACGGCGCAGGCATCCTGCTGCAGATCCCGCACGGCTTCTTCAAGCGCGAGCTGTCCGCCCAAGGCATCCAGCTCCCGGCTGAAGGCGCTTATGCGGTCGGCATGCTCTTCCTGCCGCAGGACCCGTCCGTGCGGGAACGGCTTGAGAACAAGCTGGAGTCCATCATCGCCGAGGAAGGCCAGTCGCTGATCGGCTGGCGCACCGTGCCGACCGACGACAGGAAGCTCGGAGAATCGGCCCGCAAGGCGATGCCTTTCGTCCGCCAGGTGTTCATCGCGCGCAGCGCGGAGCTCTCGGAAGAGCTGGCATTCGAGCGCAAGCTCTATGTGATCCGCAAGCGCGCCGAGCTGGCGATCCGCTATGCCGGCGAAGAAGGCGGAGACATGTTCTATTTCCCGTCCCTCTCCAGCAAGAAGATCGTGTACAAAGGCATGCTGACGACGGAGCAGGTCCGCTCCTTCTATGTGGAGCTCAATGACGAAGCGATGGAGACGGCGCTTGCGCTCGTCCATTCCCGCTTCAGCACGAACACGTTCCCGAGCTGGGAGCGCGCCCACCCGTACCGCTACCTGATCCACAACGGCGAGATCAACACGCTGCGCGGCAACGTCAACTGGATGCATGCCCGCCAGTCGCTGTTCGCCTCCGAGCTGTTCGGAGAGGATCTGGACAAGATCAAGCCGATCATCAATCCGGACGGCTCCGATACGGCGATGTTCGACAATACGCTGGAGTTCCTGTACCTGGCCGGCAGATCCCTGCCGCATGCGGCGATGATGATGGTGCCGGAGCCTTGGTCCAACCACGAGGACATGAGCGACGACAAAAAAGCGTTCTACGAATACCACAGCTGCCTGATGGAGCCGTGGGACGGCCCTGCCGCGATGGGGTTCACGGACGGCACGCAGATCGGAGCGATCCTCGACCGCAACGGCCTTCGCCCGGCACGCTACTATGTGACCAAGGACGATGTCATCATCCTCGGCTCCGAAGCGGGCACCGTGCACGTCGAGCCGGAGAATATCCTTTACAAGGACCGCCTTCGTCCAGGCCGCATGCTGCTCGTCGACACCAAGGAAGGCCGGATCATATCCGACGAAGAGGTCAAGGCGGGCATTATTGCGGAGAACCCGTACCGCGAATGGCTCGACGAGAATCTCATCAGCCTCGCCGATCTGCCGGATGCCCCGGAGCTGCCGGAGCTCGAGCATGCGACGGTGCAGCAGCGCCAGCAATCGTTCGGCTATACGTTCGAGGATCTGCGCAAGGTTCTGGAGCCGATGGCTTCGAGCGGCGTGGAGCCGATCGGCTCGATGGGCTACGACGCACCGCTGGCCGTCCTGTCCGAACGTCCGCAGCGTCTCTACAATTACTTCAAGCAATTGTTCGCCCAGGTCACCAATCCGCCGATCGACGCCATCCGCGAGGAGATCATCACGGCGACCGGCACCTCGCTCGGTCCGGAACGCAACCTGCTGAAGCCGGAGCCGGAGAGCGCTCGCCAGATCCGTCTGGATTCGCCTATCCTCTCCAACGAGGACTTCGCCAAGCTGCGCCATGTGCGCCGCCCGGGCTTCAAGTCCATCACGCTGCCGATCTTCTTCCCGGCCGACGGCGGAGAGGAAGGACTGCGCAAGGCGCTGGACACGATGTGCGAGGCGGCTGACCGCGTCATCGCCAAGGGCCACAACGTCCTCATTTTGTCCGACTTCGGCTCGGATCGCGACAATTGCCCGATTCCGGCGCTGCTCGCGGTGTCTTGCCTGCATCACCATCTCATCCGCAACGAAACGCGGACCCGCGTCAGCCTCCTGCTGGAATCCGGCGAGCCGCGCGAGGTGCACCACTTCGCGCTGCTGCTCGGCTACGGCGTGAGCGCGATCAATCCGTACCTGGCGTTCGAGACGCTCGACGACATGATCCGCCAGGGCATGCTGCGCGGCGTCACGCATGAGAAGGCCGTGAAGAACTTCATCAAGGCCGCCACCAAGGGCGTTCTGAAGATTTTGTCCAAGATGGGCATTTCCACGATCCAATCCTACCGCGGAGCCCAGATCTTCGAGGCGGTCGGCCTGAAGGAAGACCTCGTCGACAAGTACTTCACCTGGACGCCGTCGCGCATCGGCGGCATCGGCCTGGACATCATCGCCGAGGAGACGCTGAAGCACCACAACCGCGCCTACGCCGAGCAGGAAGGCGCCGAGAAGGAGCTCGACTCCGGCGGCGAGTACCAGTGGCGCAAGGACGGGGAGGACCATCTGTTCAGCCCGCAGACGATCCATACGCTGCAGATGGCTTCCCGCTCGAACGACTACAAGCTGTACAAGAAGTTCTCGGAGCTCGTGCAGGGCGAGGACCGCAAGTTCCTGACGCTGCGCTCGCTGCTCGACTTCAAGAAGGACCGTACCCCGGTGCCGCTCGAGGAAGTCGATTCCGTGGAGAAGATCATGAGCCGCTTCAAATCCGGCGCGATGTCCTTCGGCTCCATCAGCAAGGAAGCGCATGAGAGCCTGGCCATCGCGATGAACCGCATCGGCGGCAAGTCCAATACGGGCGAGGGCGGCGAGGATCCGGCACGCTTCATTCCGGATGCCAACGGCGATTCCCGGCGGAGCGCCATCAAGCAGGTCGCTTCGGGCCGCTTCGGCGTCACGAGCAACTACCTGGTCAACGCCGACGAGATCCAGATCAAGATGGCGCAGGGCGCCAAGCCGGGCGAGGGCGGACAGCTTCCGGGACGCAAGGTCTATCCTTGGGTCGCCGAGGTTCGCGGCTCCACTCCAGGCGTCGGCCTCATCTCGCCGCCGCCGCATCATGACATCTACTCCATCGAGGATCTTGCGGAGCTGATCCATGATCTCAAGAACGCCAACCCGCGCGCCCGCATCAACGTCAAGCTCGTATCCGAGGTCGGCGTCGGCACGATCGCGGCCGGCGTCGCCAAGGGCCGCGCGGACGTCATTCTCGTCAGCGGTTATGACGGAGGCACGGGAGCTTCTCCGATGAACTCCATGCGCCACGCGGGCCTGCCATGGGAGCTCGGACTTGCCGAGACGCATCAGACGCTCATGCTCAACAACCTGCGCGACCGCGTCGTCGTGGAGACCGACGGCAAGATCATGAACGGCCGCGACCTCGCGATCGCCGCTCTGCTGGGCGCCGAGGAGTTCGGCTTCTCGACCGCTCCGCTCGTCGTGCTCGGCTGCGTCATGATGCGCGTCTGCCAGCTGGATACATGCCCGGTCGGCGTCGCGACGCAGAATCCGGAGCTGCGCAGCAAGTTCATGGGCGATCCGTCCCATGTCGTGAACTACATGACGTTCGTCGCCCAGGAAATGCGCGAGTACATGGCGGAGCTCGGCTTCCGCACGGTCAATGAAATGGTCGGCCGCGTGGATCTGCTGGAGTCCAAGGAACTGATCCATCATTACAAGCTGCGCGGCATCGATCTGACGCCGCTCCTGCATATCCCGGAAGTGCCTCATGGCGCATCCCGCCACAACGTGCAGCAGCAGAACCACGGGCTCGAAGAGACGCTCGACATGCAGAGCCTGCTGCCGGCTGCGGCGCCGGCGCTTGAGCGCGGCGAGCGGGTGCAAGCCTCGTTCCAGGTCGGCAACACGAACCGCGTCATCGGCACGATACTGGGCAGCGAGGTCACCCGCCGCTACGGAGCCAAGGGGCTGCCGGAAGACACGATCAGCCTTCGCTTCACCGGCTCTGCCGGCCAGAGCTTCGGCGCGTTCGTGCCGAAGGGCATTACGCTTACGCTCGAAGGGGATTCCAACGACTACGTCGGCAAAGGCCTCTCGGGCGGCAAGATCATCGTCGCTCCATCGCCGAAGGCGACCTTCAAGGCGGAGGATAACGTCATCATCGGCAACACCGCCTTCTACGGCGCTACCGGCGGCGAGGCTTACATCCGCGGCATCGCCGGAGAGCGCTTCGCGGTAAGGAACAGCGGCGTGAAGGTCGTTGTCGAGGGTACAGGCGACCACGGATGCGAATACATGACAGGCGGACGCGTCGTCGTGCTGGGGGGCACGGGACGGAACTTCGCGGCCGGCATGTCAGGCGGCGTGGCGTATGTGCTCGATGAGCAGCGCACCTTCTACAAGCAAGTGAACCTGGAGATGGTCCTGCTGGAGAGAGTCGAGGCCGAGGAAGACATCGCGGAGCTCCGCTCCCTGATCGAAGCCCATGTCTCGTACACCGGCAGCGCCGTAGGCGAGCGCCTGCTCGCGGACTGGGAGCAGTCTCTGAACAGCTTCGTCCGCGTCATTCCGAAGGATTACAAGCGCATGCTGGAGCAGATCCGCATAGCGGAAGAGGAAGGCGGCCTGGAGGGCGAGCATGCTCTTCTGGCAGCTTTTGAAGCCAATATGCGCGAGCTTGCGCGTGTAGGCGGCAACTAATCGAAATAAACAAGGGGGCTGTCATTAATGACAGCCCCCTTGTTCAATATATCAACTGAAGCGTTTATTGCAACAAGCTTAAAGATTCCTTTTCTTAATTGATAAACCCGACGTAGTTCAGGAACCGTTTCAGCATGACAGCCGCCTGTGCCCGGGTCGCATATTCCGATGGCGCAAAGTTTCCGTTGTCCATCCCCTCGATAATGCCTGCACCCGCAATTTGGTCAACTGCTGCCTGCGCCCAGTAGGATATCGATGAGTAATCCGCGAACTTGGCAAGCTTTTGATCTGCTTGACCCGAAGGTGTCCCTTGTTGATCCACCGCGCCTGCTTGGTTGCCTGCGAGCGTTGACGCTCTGGCGATCATGACCGCCATCTGCTCGCGGGTAATCTGGTCATTCGGAGCAAACCGATCCGAAGCGATGCCGCTTGCCAACCCGGCCTTCACTGCTGCTTCTACCGCAGCCGCGTACCATGCATCAGCAGCTACATCCGTGAATCGGGAGTTGATTGCGCTTGGATCCGTGGACAACCCCAGCGCGCGAACAAGTAGAGCGGTAAACTCGGCCCGCGTGACACTTGCGGTAGGGGCGAAACGGCTGTCGGCTACGCCTTGTACGATCAGCTTCGACGCCAGCAATTCTACGTCTCCCTTTGACCAGTGCCCGCTCAGGTCGGCAAATGTCCTTCCTTGTACGTCAATAACGGTGTATATACTGTTGTGCGGCACGTTCATGACGACTTCCCGTTTGCCGTCCGCTCTTGATGCCAGAAGAGAGGGGACGAAAGAGACGGTTTTTGTCGCTGGATCATAAAGAACGGCTATCAGGTTATGATCCGCAGCATCTTCGTCCAGCACAATCGCCCGGGCCATATAGGTGCCGCCGAAATCACGGATTTCCAGCGTTTGACCGTTCGCTTCAACGGTCACTTTGAAATCGATCACATTGCCGAATAGCTTGAACCTTTGAGAGGCGCCGATTTGTTCGATTTCCTTTTTGAGCTGATCGTCTGCTTGTTTCAGGATGACATTCACTTTCAGGTCCTTTACCTGCACGCCGAGACGTTTCGCCAGACTATCCAGATCGAGGACGCTGACCCGCAGCTGAAAGCTTGAGCCGTTCACTTTCACATTAATGATCGCATCGGGAAAAGACTTGGTTATGGCCGCATTCAAAGCAGCCGGGAGCTGCACCTGTACGGCCTGCTCCGTGTCATTAATTTCGATCGTTACGATCCGCATGCCGGCTTCTTTCAGCTTTTCCAAAATTGAATTCAACACATTTTCCGGGATAATCACTTTCTCGATAACCGTACCGTCTGGCAACGTTTCCTTCACGATTTCCGCCGGATCGACATGAAGCGTGATCCCGCCGTCCGGATTTAGCGTGATATTTGGCACAGGAGAGGCAATGGGCTGAATGGTCGTATTGCCGCCGGATGTGCCTGGACGCGGCGTGTTGTCCAGTCTGAAGCGATTCGACACGGAGTTTACCGTATTGCCGGCCGTGTCCTGAGCTTGTATATGCAGATACCAGTCCCCGTTGACACCGTCCTTGGTCAGTACAGATCCATTCGTGAACGGTGTCCAGCCCGATGCCGGAACCGTCGTATCCGCTGACCATACATATTGCAGAGTGGAGACATCAATGCCGCTGCCGCCGCTGTCGGTTACCGTCACGGATGTCGAGGCGGCATTCGCCCATGTCTCGCTGCCATTCGCGCTGAGGCTGACGGAAGGAGCCGTCAGGTCGATGTTCACCGCCAGCAGAGCCGATAAGGTATTGCCAGCCGTATCGGTTACATTGAACGTGATCGGATGCGTTCCTTCGTGAGCGAACGGTATCGGAGTCCGGTTCGTATAAGCTTGTGCCGAGCCTCCGTCCAAAGAATAGGTAAGCGCAGAAATTCCGCTTAAGCCTGCTTCCGCGAAGACGCTCACGGAGACGCTCCCGTTCGTCCACACGCCGCTCGTATAGACGCTTCCGTCTGCTTTCGTCAGCGTCGGCGTCAGCCTCAACCCGCTTGTGCTGATCTTCACCGTGCGCTGTTCAACCGTTTCGTTGCCCGCCGAATCGACAGCCTTGAATAACAGCGGGTAAACACCGTCATTATCCAACACGATAGGGGCGGTATAGCCGCTCCATGTTGCTCCTCCATCGAGCGAATACGTGATCAAAGCTCCGTTGCTAACATCCGGGACGACTGCGCTCACGGTGACGTTCTGATTCGTCCACGTGTTGTCCAGGTAGGGCTTCGTACCGGCAGTCGTCATCGTAATGTTCATCGACGGTCCCGTGTGGTCCAGTCTGAAGCGATTCGACACGGAGTTTACCGTATTGCCGGCCGTGTCCTGAGCTTGTATATGCAGATACCAGTCCCCGTTGACACCGTCCTTGGTCAGTACAGATCCATTCGTGAACGGTGCCCAGCCCGATGCCG